>NZ_JAVDVI010000001.1:0-626739 GCF_031456785.1 Flavobacterium arsenatis | reverse complement strand
GATTTCAATCGGAGGAACCAGCCCTATCTGTTCCGGGGAGAGCTCAAGCATTACCTTTCAGGGAACCCCCGGAGCGGTGGTGACCTACAACATAGCCGGGGTGCTGAACAACGAGACGGCACAGATCGACCCTTCCGGTTATGCATACGCCTCAACAGGAACCCTTACAGAAACTACGGTCTATGAATTGGTGAGCGTTACCTATACGGGAGTGGATGCATGTTCACAGCCCCTAACGGGTTCGGTTACGGTAGAGGTGAATGAACTGCCGCAGGTGAGCATCGAGGACGGCTATATCTGTATTGATCCGATCACCCTTGCCGTTACAAGGACCTATGTTCTCGACACCGGCCTGAACGACGGGCAATACACCTTCGAATGGTCGGATGCAAATGGCGTAATACCTACTGCAACAAGCAGTTTCTATGAGGCATCTGCCGTAGGGCAGTATTCGGTTACGATCACCGATATAGTGACAGAGTGTCAACAGACGGCCTTTGCCACGGTCTACCAGTCATCTCCTCCGATAAGCTTCGACTATACGGTGAACGATTACTTCTCGCAGAACCCGACGGTGACCATCACGGCACAACCGGCCGGCGACTACGAATACCAGCTGGATTACGGTCCCTTCCAGGACAGCAACGTGTTTGACAACATCAGCCAGGGCACCCACACGATCACGGTAAGGGATCCACAGGCGTGCGACGTGCTAACCGGTGAGGTTACGATCATCGACTATCCGAAGTACTTCACCCCTAACGGAGACGGAATCCACGATACTTGGAATATTTCCGAATTCGGTGAGGAACTTAACGCAAAAATTTATATATTTGACCGATTCGGAAAACTGGTGAAGGAAATCAGCACGAAGGGATTGGGCTGGGACGGTACCTTCAACGGACAGCTGCTTCCTGCAACTGATTATTGGTTTACCCTAGATTACGAGGAAAAAGGAATTAGAAAAGAATTTAAAGCACATTTTTCATTAAAACGTTAACCCTGATGAATTTCAAAAAAGGCTATTTAGTATTATTATTGTTCATATCACAGATTTCATTTTCGCAAGAAGGTATTGCAGTTTATACAGATTATTTATCAGATAATTATTATTTGATTCATCCATCAATGGCAGGAGCCGCAAATTGTGCTAAAGTTAGGCTTACTGCTAGACAACAATGGTTTGGAGACGATCGAGCTCCAGCATTACAAACAGCCAGTTTTAATGGAAGTTTAGGGGAACAGTCTGGAGGCGGAATCATTTTATTTAATGACAGAAATGGATACCACTCTCAAAAAGGAGTGAAATTAACGTATGCTCATCACATTATGTTTTCAAGATCAGATGTTGATTTGAATCAGTTGTCATTTGGTATGAGCGTCGGATTGATCCAAAGTCAATTAGACCAAAGTGATTGGGGACCAGAGTTCGATCCAAATAATGATGGGACAATCCAAAAGGATTCTTACTTTAACGTAGATATAGGTGCTTCCTATAATTATTTAGAGTTCTATACTCATTTAACAGTAAAGAACGCTCTAGAATCTAGAAGAGATATATACACAGATGTTGAACCGGATAATTTAAGAAAACTATTATTCAGTGCTGGATATGTTTTTGGAGATAGCGATCGTTTGCAATTGGAACCTTCTTTCCTGTTTCAATATACAGATGAGACTAAAGAGAAATCAATTGATTTGAACTTGAAAGTTTATAAAGATTTGGAATTCGGCAAACTTTGGGGTGGTTTTTCTTATAGAAGAAGTTTTGACGCGACTCAATATGAGGATAATGGAAGTGTGAACAAACAAAATTTGCAATACTTGACTCCAATTGTTGGTCTAAATTATAATAATTTAGTTTTCGCATACCAGTATTCTCATTTATTAGGAGACATTCAGTATGCTGGTGGTTTTCACCAATTCACTTTAGGTATCAATCTTTTCTGTAAGAGAGAGAAATGGGATTGTAACTGTCCTGCTATCAACTAATTTTAGTAATGATATTATTCAAAGTCCCGATAATCTCGGGACTTTTTTTTAAAAATAAATCTATGGTAATAAAAAGTGTAAACGGAAAGAGTCCGATTATTCCGGATGACTGCTATGTAGCGGAAAATGCTACTATTGTTGGAGATGTGTCTTTTGGTGCTAATTGCAGTGTGTGGTTTAATGCGGTTATTCGGGGCGACGTACATTTTATAAAGATAGGAAACAAGGTGAATATTCAAGATGGTGCAATAATTCATTGTACCTATCAAAAACATCCCACATTAATCGGTAACAATGTTTCCATTGGCCACAATGCCATTGTTCACGGATGTACGGTTCACGATAATGTTTTAATTGGAATGGGTGCTATTGTTATGGACAATTGTGTTATAGGAAGCAATTCGATTGTAGCTGCAGGTGCAGTTATAACACAGAATACTGTTATAGAATCAGGAAGTATCTATGCGGGTGTTCCCGCTAAGAAAGTAAAAGACATTGATCAGTCTGATTTTGCAGGAGAAATTGAAAGGATTTCGAATAATTATGTGATGTATTCAAGCTGGTTTAAATAAATTAAAAGTCCCGTTCCTCAATAGGATATTCGTGATTTAGAATCTCTGACAGTACTTTAGGATCGGTATTTGTATAAAAGGCAGTATGGGGTTTTTCAGAAACATTAAAGCCGACCTTTTCTTTTAAAATAGTATGTGTCTGCCTTGCAACAGCCTCTCCAGAATCGATAATCTTGATGTGTGGTGGCAGAATTTTTTTTATCTGAGGGATGAGGTAAGGATAATGACTACATCCTAAAACAAGGTAATCAATATTAGCTTTAATCATAGGATTTAGATAGGTTTTAAGCAATTCGAACATTTCGGGGGAGTTCATGTCTCCATTTTCTATTAATTGTACTAAACCATAGCCAATTTGCTCTATAATCGTAGTATCTTGATAAAGTTTGACTGCTTTATTGAAAAGCTCACTGTTTAAAGTTCCTTTTGTGGCAAGAATACCTATAACTTGAGTTTCTGAATTATTCACTGCAGGTTTAAGTGCTGGTTCAATTCCAATAAAAGGAACATCATATTTTGCCCTAAGTTCTTTTATGGCATTTGTAGTTGCTGTGTTACAGGCAACGACAATTAACTTTGAATTTTGGTTCAGTAAGTATTCCGTATTTTTAATGCTCAGTGCGATGATTTCATCTTTAGATTTTTGTCCATAAGGTGCGTTTTTACTGTCTGCTAAGTAAATTGTGCTTTCGTTTGGGAGCAGCTGATGTATTTTGGTCCAGATGGAAGTCCCTCCAATTCCTGAATCAAAAAGACCGATAGGGTTATTGTTAGTCATAAAAACAAATATAAAAAAAAACTGCCCAATCAAATTAATGAATGGACAGTTTTTGTATTTCTAGGAAGGTTTTAAAATCCTAAATCTTTTTTTACATCAGCAGTTAAGTCAGTTCCATCTACTAAAATAAAACTTGCCATGTCAGCAACGTATTGGAATCCTTTTGCTTTACCCACTTTTTCAATTGAAGCTTTAATCTTCAATTGGATTGGTTTCATCAAGTCCATTTGTTTCTGTTGTAACTCTTTTTGAGCATTTTGGCCAAAATCTTGGATTCTTCTTTCCATGTCTTCCACTTCTTTCGAACGTTCTTTGTTTATGGCATCCGTTACCTGTTCAGCTTCAGTTGAATATTTTTGCAATTTTGTTTGAAGCTCATTTCTCATTGTAGTAAAATCCGCTTCATAAGTTTGACTTAATTTTTCAATTTGCTTTTGGGCATCAATTACTGCCGGCATTTTAGTCATTATCTCTTCCACATTAACGTGAGCTATTTTTGTTTGAGCGTTAACTTGATTTGCTCCAAAAAATAAAACTGCAGCAAGTAGTAAAGTTTTCAATTGTTTCATCATTTTCAATTTTAAAGTAAGTAATTAATTTTATTTGTTATTTGTTTTCTTCTGTTTTATTCTCCGTTTCTTTTTTGTCCTCTTTTGCTTTTTTGGCAGCTTCTCTATCGGCTAATATTTTTGCTTTTTTATCGGCAATTGCTTTCTTCCTTTCTTCTAGTTCTTTTGCTTTTGCATCAACAGCTTCTTTTCTAGCGGCTTGTTTGTCTTCCAAAGTTTCTACTTTGGTAGATTCCTGTGTGCTGGTTTTTTGTTTGTCTTCACTTACAGGTTCAGTACCAATTTTTTTGGCATCCTCTGGTTTTGAGGCTTCTGGTTTTTTGCCATTTTTCTCGTCAATTAGCTGTTGTCTCTTTGCCAATGCGGCTTCTCTTTTTTCTTGAGCTGCAAGTTTTCTTTCCTCCATCAAACGTTCTCTTTCCGCTTTCTTGTCGGCAGCAGCTTTTTCTCTTGCTGTTCGCTTATCTTCAAGTGCTTTTTGACGTGCTGCCAAATCAGAATTTTGGTCTTGCAAATCTTCCTGATATTCTTTTATTTCTTCTTCTTTAAGCTCTTTCTTGCTTAATTGACTTCTTTTAGAACTTCTTGTCAAGCTTCTGATAACGGCATCACTAATGTCAAAACGTTTTGCAGCAAAAAGAACAGTAAGGTCTGAGGATTTGTCTAAAACAAAATCATATTTTTTTTGTTCGGCTATATCTTGAACGGCTGTAAAAACTTGGTCTTGAATTGGTTTTACCATAACAGCTTTCTGAACTATTAGATCGCCATTAGGTCCGAATCTTTTTTCTTGGAATGCAGTAAGTTCTGTTTCTTGAAACAAAATTTCTTCTTCTCTTTCCTCAATGAGTTCCTTGGTTAAGAGCACTCTTTCGGTTTTTAAAGATTCCTTTAATTTGTTGATTTCATTTTTCTTTACTTCGATCTCCTGTTTCCATTTTTGAGCTTTTTGCTCCAACTGATTTTTTGCTTCTGTAAAATCAGGAACATTTTGCAATATATATTCCATATCGATATACCCGATACGGATACCTCTTGCAGTTTGTGCATTTGCTGTAAATGTTACAGTAATTAGTAATAGTAGTAAAAAATGCTTTCTCATAACTTAAACTGTGTTAGAAAATATCGTGCCAAACTCCTTAAAATTGCTGACCGATAATGAAATGTGTTTCCCATCCATTCTTTTGTGTTGCTCCTGGGAGTGCATCAAATCCGTGTGCGAAATCAATACCTAACAAGCCAAATGCCGGCATAAATACTCTTAAACCAAATCCAGCCGAACGTTGTAGTTGAAAAGGATTGTAGTCTTTAAAGCCTGTATAAGCAGCACCCGCTTCAAAAAAGGTCAAGACATAAATAGAGGCTTGCTGTTTCAAAGTTAATGGATATCTAAGCTCTAACGAAAATTTATTATAAATTGTTGCACCATTTTGGTTTCCAGTTGAATCAAAAGGTGTTAAAGATTGATTTGGGTATCCTCTTAATTGGATAACTTCTCTTCCATCTAATGCAAAGTTGGCCAAACCGTCTCCTCCCAAAAAGAACCTTTCAAACGGTACGTCGCCTCTTGCACTATTGTAATTTCCTAGATAACCGAACTCCACTAAAGAACGAAGTACTAATTTATCATAAATTTTTGTATACCAATCAGCTTTCATCTTAATTTTATAATATTCCAGCCAATTAAATTTCTTTTGATCTACTTTTGATCTGTCAACATCGGCATCAGCAAAATTTACTTCCTCAACTATTTCATAACCAGTCCCACTTGTTTTGATTAGATCTCCTTGATTAATTTCGCGTCCATTAACGTCGAAAGTCCCAGTAGCTCCTGCATATCTTAATTTATAGTCTTTTTCGTTTTCTAAAGCCTTGTAATCAATATTGTTCCATAATGAATAAGGTGGTGTCAATTTTGCAGTAATGCTAAACTCTGAACCATACATCGGGAAAATAGGGTTTGTTCCTTTATTGTTTCGGGTTAATCCAACCGTGTAGGCAAAATTTCGTGAAGATCCATTTCCAAAGCTAAACAGACCTGTGTTGTAATTATTTAAATCATAGTATTGGAAACTCAAGGCCTGAGAAAGAACAAATGAGTCATCCGGGACACTTAATCTTTTTGCCAAACCAACAGAAAGCGAGATGATGTTGAAACTTCTACTTCTGTCAACACTATTGGTGCTGAAATTGTTTAAGAACTGTTTACTGTATGACAATGAAGTGCTAAAACTCACCGGTTTCTTTCCTCCAAACCATGGCTCCGAAAACGACAAACTATAGGTTTGGAAAAAACTGCTTCCTTGCAAACGGAGTGCCACTTTTTGACCATCTCCCATCGGAAGTGGTTGGTAGGCATCCTTGTTGAAAATATTTCGTGCAGAAAAGTTGTTGAAAGAAAGTCCTAAAGTTCCGATGAAACCTCCACCGCCATAACCACCTTGTAGTTCAATCTGGCTGGATCCTTTTTCAACTAATTGCCATTCGATATCAACAGTTCCGGCAGCTGGATCAACATTTTTAAAGGCTGGATTTATAGCTTCTGGATCAAAAAATCCCATTGCTCCAATTTCACGAATGGATCGGATCAAATCTTCCTTGCTGTATTTCTGACCTGGTTTTGTCCTAAGTTCACGATAAATCACTTCATCATTGGTCTTGTCATTACCGGTCACTGTAATTTTATTAAAATAGGCCAAAGGTCCTTCTAGAATCCTGATTTCAAAATCAATGGTGTCGTTTTCCGTTCGTACTTCCACGGCATTGATCTGTGAAAACAAATAACCGTTGTTTTGGTATAAATTGGTAATGTCATCCCCGTCGGGTTTAGTTTTATCGGCAATTCTTTTTTCCAAAAGAACTCCATTGTAAACGTCTCCTTTTTTTATACCTAACATAGTACTCAATCCCCTGTCTGTATAAATCGTGTTTCCTAAAAATTTAATATCCCCAAAATAGTATTTCTTTCCTTCTTCGATATTTATTTTTATGTCAATCTTATTCTTTTCCTTGTTGTAAGCAACAGTGTCAGAAACGATTCTTGCATCACGGTATCCTTTTTCTTTGTATTTATTGACAACGCTAACCAAATCTTCTTCATATTTTTCCTTGATGTATTTTGATCTTTTCAAAATACGTATCGGATTGATTTGCTTGGTATTTTTCATTGCATTACGCAATTTTCGGTCTGTGAATTTTTCGTTTCCAGTAAAATCGATTGATTTGATTTTTACTTTTTGACCTCTGTCAATAGTAACGAGCATCTTAACTTCGTTTCCAGAAGTTGTGTCGGGAATGGTTGTAATGTTTACCTTGGTATTGAAAAAACCGTCTTTTTTGTACTTGTTTTCAATGTAGTTTTTTGTAGTGGTAACTAAGTTTTCATTGACAATTTTTCCTTTTGTAAGGCTGTTGTCTTTTATAAGTGCTTCGGTTTTGGATTTCTTTACACCTGTAATTTTTACTTCGCTTAATTTTGGGAGCTCATTAATATTCAATTCTAAAAAAATACTATCGCCTTCTATTTTATTGACAAAAAAATCAATGTCACTAAAAAGACCAAGTTTTCCTAATTTCTTAATGGCGTTGCTTATTTCCTCACCGGGAACTGTAATTCTTTGTCCTTTTTCAAGGCCTGTAAATGTTACTACGGTTTGTTCATTGTAGCTTATTTTTCCAGTGACATTTATGTCGGCTAAAATATAGGGTGTTCCTTGATCAAAAGGAACTCTATCTTGAGCTTTTACTTGAGAAATACTTCCAAAAAATAGAATTGTGAAGAAGAATTGTATGCTTTTATTTAACACTAAAAAATTATTTAATTTGTTCACTTGTTTTTCCGAATCTTCGTTCTCTTTTTTGATAACTAATGATAGCCTCATATAAATTTTGTTCTGTAAAATCTGGCCAAAGAACGTCTGTAAAGTATAATTCTGCATAGGCTATCTGCCAAAGAAGGAAATTACTGATTCTATGTTCGCCACTGGTTCTTATTAATAAATCTACATCCGGTAAATTTTGCGTGTAAAGATGCTGATTAATAATTGATTCGTCAATAGCGTCTATTGAAATTATATTATTTTTAACTTTACTACTTATGTTTTTAATTGCAGAGATGAGTTCCTCCCTTGAACCATAGCTCAATGCAAGGGTTAAGGTCATTCTGGTGTTGTCTTTTGTTTTGTTAATTACTTCTAAAAGTTCTTTTTGAGCACTCTTTGGAAGCTTTTCTAAATTGCCGATTGTATGAAGTTTGATGTTGTTTTCTACAAGTGTTTTCAACTCATTTTTTAAGGAACTGATAAGCAGTTTCATTAAAGTATCAACTTCAAGTTTTGGTCGGTTCCAGTTTTCGGTAGAAAAGGCATATAAAGTAAGATTTTCGATGCCAAGTTTTGCACAACTCTCAACAGTTTTTCTTACTGATTTTGTACCGTTTTCATGACCAAAAGCCCTCATTAGGCCTTGTTTTTTAGCCCAACGGCCATTCCCGTCCATGATTATGGCAAGGTGTTTTGGTAAATTATCTTTGTTTATGTTGTCTAGTAAATCCATTATTTAATCACAGTAGCAAGGCTTGTTTCCAAAAGTATATGTTAGTGTAAAACCCGAAACAATATACCAATCATTACTATTTATATTTCCAAATCTAAAATCTTTAAGAGCATCGTTTTTAGGAAAGCTTCCGTCAATATCGTCGGCAAATGTATATCTCGGACTGATTTCGAAACCTAAAACCCAATGTGGCGTAATGTTCGATTTGACACCAACTGCCATTGGGACTGATAATGTTCCGTGGCTGGAATCTTTTCTTATATCGGCACTGGCACCATTGTCCACCAGATACAATCCATTATAATGAGTATAGCTCAAGCCTAAAAATACATAAGGCGTTATTTGTCTTTCAAGATCGTGCAAATTGAAATCAAAAAAATTAAATTCAAGCCCTAAAGATACTTCTTTTATGGTGTTCTCAAAGTCATAATCACGCTGTTTTCGTCTTTCATCTTTCGATTTATCGTCGTCCGCCGTGATTTTTACATTTGTTATCGATGCCCTCCAGGAATGTCTGGGACTCTTATTCCATTTATAAATTAATCCGTAGGCAAGTTCATTAGGTTTGAGGTAAGTCATTGAGCCAACATCGCCTACAAAATTACTTCCACCTGCAAAAACACCAATTTCGTGAATTTGGGCTTTAGTGGCTGAAAAGCTTATGAGGCAAATTATGGATAAAAAGAGTCTATTCATCGTTATAAAAATAGCGTGCAAATATAAGAAATCTGACTACTAAATGATTAACAATTTAGTATTTATGATGAATTATATCTAAACGGGTTATTATTCTGTAAATTATTGAACCATTCAACGGAATAACAAACGATAATAAAGTGAGTTGTAGTATAGCTTACAGGTAATTTAGTTTTTAATTCCTCTTATCTTCGCCCCAAAGAAGTTTGTTTCGGAGCGTTTTCAGGAAAGTTTCCTCGGGAATTTCGACCATATTGATTTGGAAAGGTGTTTTCTTTATGGTAAGAATAGATTCGTTTTTGATGGAAGTAATCCTTGAATCAAGCGAAACAAGATATTGTTCTTCTCGTCCTGTGACTTTCAAACGAATTTCTGTTTTATCGGGAATCACCAAAGGTCTTGCATTCAAATTATGTGGGGCAATAGGAGTAATGACCAGGCTTTTTACATCTGGAGTAAGAATCGGACCTCCACAACTCAAGGAATAGCCTGTTGATCCAGTGGGAGTTGCAATAATCAATCCGTCGGCCCAATAGGAATTCAGATACTCACCGTTAAGATATGTTTCAATTGTAATCATCGAAGTGGTATCTTTTCGGCTCACTGAAATTTCATTCATCGCAAAATTAATATCCTGAATGCCTTTGTTTTTTGGGGAGATACTCAAGCTTAATAAAGTTCTTTTAGAGATGGTATACTTTTTATCGACCACAAATTGAAGAAACGTTTCGATGTTTTCCTTTTGAACCGAGGCTAAAAACCCTAATCTTCCCGCATTGATGCCTAAAATGGGAATTCCGGATTTCCGCACTAGTGTTGCCGCTCTCAAAATCGTTCCGTCGCCACCAATACTCAACAATAAATCAAAACTCGAATCCAGTTCCTTGTATGAATTGAAGGTTTTGTATTCCTTCTTGATCAATTGTTTTTCGTATAACATCTTCAAAAAATCAGCCTCAATAACCATCTCGACATTGTTTTGATTAAAAAAAACAAAAATATCCCGAATGATGGGTTCGGTACTGTTTTGATAATATTGTCCGTAAATGGCAACTTTCATTTTTTGGTGGATTTTTTTATTTGTTGATTTTTATTTGTCTAATCGAATTAACGAATCAACAAATTGCCAAATCAAAACACTACATATTAAGGTATTTGTCTAAATAATCTGATCGTTCTTTCAGTGCATTAAGGTAATTGTCTTCCTGATGTTCAGAGATGATTTCATAACCATATCTTCTAAAGGTTTGGATGATTTCGTTCATACCTCCAAGTCCAATTTTTACCGTAATTTGAATTGTATTTACTGTGGTGTCAGATACAAAAGTGCCAAGAAGTCGGCCTCCGTTGCTTTCTACAATCTGGGCAATTTGCGACATCGAATAGTCGGTAATGGCTTTTTCGACAATAATGATTCCGCCCTGTTCTTTCAAGAAAGGAGTTTCGTTGAAAAACTTGATGATGTCGGTAATTTCATAATATCCAACATATTTGTTCTCATCGTCCAAAACCGGAATAACATTGGTGTGGTTTCTGGCAAATACTTCCATAATGTCGAGCCAAATCATATTGGTTCGGGCATAAAAACCTTCGAGGGTATAGCGGTAGTGCGAAATTTTTTTGTCACTATCAAAAGTGTCGACATCTTCAGAAGCGATACTTCCAATGTAAATGCTTTCTTCGACAACAGGAAAATGGGAGAAATTTACTTCTGCAAAAAAATCCTGAACGTTGTCAATAGTTTCCTGACTGTCCAGTGCCTTAAAGTCGTTGTTGATGTAATCTGTGATTTCTGTCATATATAAAGTGTGGATAATCGACTGCAAATTAATCAAAATTTAGCATAAACACGGTGTTTAACTTCGTATTTTTGCCTCATTAACATTCACAAAAAGCATTCCAATGACAAAGTTAAGTGTAAACATCAATAAAATTGCCACATTAAGAAACGCTCGTGGCGGAAATGTGCCTAATTTATTGCAGGTTGCCAAAGATATCCAGCAGTTTGGCGGACAAGGAATCACAATTCACCCACGTCCGGACGAACGTCATATCCGTTATCAGGATGCGAGAGATTTGAAGCCAATTGTTTATACGGAATATAATATTGAAGGAAATCCCCAACATAATTTCATCGATTTGGTTCTAGAATGCAAGCCAACACAAGTAACTTTGGTTCCAGATGCAATCGGTGCCATCACATCTTCTGCCGGTTGGGACACTGTTTCTCATAAATCCTATTTAACAGAAGTTGTGCAGGAATTTCAACGAAACGACATCCGAGTTTCAATATTTGTAGATCCAATTCTGAAGATGATAGAAGGAGCAAAAGAAGTAGGAACCGACAGGATCGAACTTTATACCGAAGCTTTTGCACATCAATACAGTTTGGGAAATAAGGGTGGAATTCTGCCTTATGTTGAAGCTTCAAAATTAGCCAATGATTTAGGTTTAGGAATCAATGCAGGACACGATTTGAGTTTGGATAACATTCAATTCTTCAAGCAAAATATACCCAATTTATTGGAAGTTTCAATTGGCCATGCCTTGATTTCTGAAGCGATTTATCTTGGTTTGGAGAATGTTGTAAATATGTATTTAAATAAGTTGAAATAATTTGAGATTGAAGATTAACAAATGCTGATTTCTGGTTTTATAATTAAATCATGCTTTTCTGCATTCTAAAATCTAAAATCTAAAATCTAAAATTTTTAAAATGTTGTATTCAAAAATAGAAGGAGAAGGAAAGCCATTCGTCATCATGCACGGTTTTTTAGGAATGTCCGATAATTGGAAAACTTTGGGAACACAATATGCATCGGAAGGCTATCAGGTTCACATGCTCGATTTGAGAAACCACGGTCGGAGTTTGCATTCGGATGAATTCAATTATGAGCTAATGGTTCAGGATTTATACGATTATTGTCAAGAGAACAATCTGGAAAAGATTGATTTGATGGGACATTCGATGGGAGGAAAAGTGGCGATGTTCTTTGCAATGAAATATCCTGAAAAACTCGATAAATTGATCATTGCTGATATAGGTCCCAAATATTACCGTCAGCACCATCAAGATATTTTAGGGGGATTGAATGCGATTGACTTTTCTGTAAAACCGGAAAGATCTGATGTAGAGGAAATCCTTAAAAAGTATGTAGAGGATATGGGAACCCGACAGTTTTTGATGAAAAGTCTGTATTGGAAAGAGCCTGGGCAACTCGCTTTGCGTTTCAATCTGGAAGCCTTCAATAAACAAATCGAAAATATTGGCGAAGCTTTGCCAGAAGATTTAGTGTATGACAAGCCTACATTATTTTTAAAAGGCGAAAAGTCTAATTATATTAAGGAAGAAGATTATGATGCCATCAAGCGTCAGTTTCCAAAAGCTGAAATCGAAGTCGTAGCAAATTCTGGACATTGGCTTCATGCTGAAAACCCAAAAGAATTCTATCAGAAAACCATTGGCTTTTTAAAATAAGCTTAAAGCAAAAAAGGTCCTTTCGCAATTGAGAAAGGACCTTTTTTTATTTTGAATTGATAATTATAGTTTAGAAAATTTCAAAGAAGATTTCAAGCCATTGTCATTAATCGCATGCAGTAAATACATTCCAGCAGTTAAAGACGAAACATCCAAGCTGAAAACATCCGTGCCATTCAATTTCTGATACATCACTTGTTTTCCTGTCATGTCAAAAACACTTATTTCAGATAAGTTTCCACCTTTAATGTTTAGAAGATTTGAAGCAGGATTTGGATAGGCAATCAAATTATCGATTTTTGAAAAAACATCCGTTCCTAAAGCAGTACTATTATATTTGTAGATTCCTCCAGAAGTAGAAGAAATTGTAAATCCGCCACCAAAACCAAGATTGCCATCTTTGAATTTCAATGTGGTTACTTGTGTGCCACTCATCGTTTCCGTCCAAGTTAAACCATCATCTGTGCTGTATGCCGTATAGGAAGTGGTTGAATTTGGAGTTGTCCCAACAGAAACAATTGTACTTGTTCCTGGAATATATTCAATATTCCTGTTTCCTACATTTCCTGTATAAGTTTGTGCTGTCCAGGTTGTTCCTCCGTTGGTTGTTTTGTATAGAATTCCTGTAGAAGCATAAAGAAGCCCTTTGTTGGCATCCGAAAAAGAATAGCTTCCACTCATAGTTGTTCCTGCAAAATCAGTTATTGGCGATTGCACTACCGTCCAGTTTAAACCCTTGTTGATCGACTTGAAAAAGCGTCCTTTATTGGTGCCAAACCACATAGTGTCGCCTACTACATCATAGTTGTGTACATATCCATATTCACCCGATAAAGGTGTTGGAATATTTGCACTTGGAACTCTTGTCCAAGTTGTTCCTCCGTTTGATGTTGTATAAATCTCAAAGTAGTTGTTTGCGGGATCACCTTGAGCAACGCCATTGTTTTCGTCCCAGAAATAAGCAAAATTCGTGAAGGAGTCCGTGGTGTTGAATAAAGCTGTTGTTTGTTTGGTCCAGGTGGTTCCTCCATCAACAGTTTTCCAAACGCCACCATTTACGGTAGAAGTAGGGTGTGCCGTTGCCCAAGCTGTTGTGGATGAAATTCCAACTATCGAAGAAATGTTCAACGTGTTTTGATTTGTTCCTAAATTGATAGCTCCGGAAGTCCAAGTGTTTCCCCCATCCGTACTTTTGGTGAATTGTCTCACGTTTTGAGGAGTGTTGCTTGCTCCATCATAGGCTTTTGCCCAAATAACATTATCATCTACAATCGAAATGTCATCAACACCACGATTAACCTGACTAAATCCAGTAGCTTTTGGTGTCCAAAATTGAGCATGGGAATAAAAGCAACTGATAGTTACTAGTAAGAGTAAAGTTTTTTTCATAAAATAGGGGTTTAGAAGTTTAGTAATCAAAAGTATGAAATTTTATTATTGCTTGAGGATTAACTTTCTGTCAAATTTTCTATATTTGAAAGAACAAAAACAAAAAATTATGGGATTGATTATTAGAATTATAGTTACAGCAATCTTGGTCATGCTGATTGCGAATTTTATGCCTGGGGTTACGGTTGATGGTTTTGTAACTTCAATTGTTGTGGCCATTGTGCTTGGTTTGTTGAATTTATTCGTAAAACCTTTACTTGTGCTTTTCACTTTGCCTGTAACGGTTATAACATTGGGATTGTTCTTGTTGGTCATAAATGCAGTAATAATAATGCTCTGCGATAATCTTGTGTCCGGTTTTGGAGTATCCAGTTTCTGGACCGCTTTATTTTTTAGTATCATTTTGTCAGTTTTGCAATCACTCACATTTGCATTTACCGATAAAGACAAATAATTAAAAACAACATTGTTAATTCTTTAAAAGAGAACTTGGTTGGGTTGCAAAAAAAGTATAATTTTGCAACCCAATTTTATGACGTAAAAAAAATGAATGTTACAAGAAAAAATATCGATGATCTAAATGCAGTTCTAACTGTGGCAGTTTATAAATCTGATTATACTTATAAAGTAGAAAAGATGTTGAAGGAATATCAAAAACAAACGGAACTTCCAGGTTTTAGAAAAGGAACGGTTCCGATGAGCACTATTGAAAAAAAATACGGAAGACCTCTTTTCTTGGATATGGTAAACAAAACCATTCAAGAAGATTTGACCAAATACCTTCAACAAGAAAAATTAGATTTATTAGGAAATCCACTTCCTGTAAAGAACGACAATATTAATTGGGATGCCGAGAAAATCGAATTTGATTTCGAAATAGCACTTGCTCCAACTTTTGATATCGATTTAGGTTCGATCAAAGACTTGACACAATATAAAATCTCTGCCGACGATAAAATGTTGGAAGACCAAGTAGCAAGAATCCAAAAGCAATATGGTAAGATGATTGCCAAAGATACTTTCGAAAAAGGAAACGACGTTTCGGGAACTTTTAGAAATGAAGAAAAAGCAATTGACGCACCGGCTCAATTTTCTTTGGAGATTTTCAAAGATGAAAAAGCAGTTGAAGCTTTATTCTTAGGAAAAAAAGTAGGAGATGTTGTAACATTAAACACGAAAGGTTTATTCGAAGACGATCACCAATTGATGGATTATTTGAAAGTTAGCCACGACGATGTTCACGGTTTGGATATCAATGTAGATTTTACAATCGAAGAAATCACAGAAAGTGAACCGGCAGAATTGAACCAAGAATTGTTCGATAAACTATTCGGAGAAGGAAATGTATCTTCTGTTGAAGAAATCAAGGAAAAAATCAAGGAAGATGCCGAAAAGCAGTTCGAAACACAATCCAATCAAAAATTCTTGAACGACGTGACAGAAGCGTTGTTGAAAAGCACAAAATTCGATTTGCCTTCTGAATTCCTAAAAAGATGGATTCAAACCGTTGGAGAAACACCTCTAACGCCAGAACAAGCAGAAGAAGAATTCGCAAAATCAGAAAACGGGTTGCGTTACCAATTGATCGAAGGAAGAGTGATGTCGCAAAACAACTTGCAACTTAACTTCCAAGATTTAAAGGCATACACTGCCGAAATGATCAAGAAACAAATGGCACAATTCGGACAAATGAATCCAACCGATGCAGATGTTGACGGAATAGTAACAAGAGTTTTATCCAACCAAGAAGAAGCAAAAAGAATTTCTGACCAAGTGATGAGCGAAAAAATGCTAAACCTGTACAAAGAAAAAGTAAGCTCTTCTGTAAAGGAAGTAACCTATCAAGAATTTATCGCCGCTTCATACGGAGAATAATTTCAAAGAAAAATCATTATATTTGAGCGTCAGAAGTTTTTTTTGACGCTCTTTTGTTTGAAGCCATTCCAGCTATCCGTTGCAATCTTTTTTGCAAAAAGCTTTTTTTCTAAGCACAAAAAGGAGCTTCCTCTGGTCGCTCTTTTTCCGCAAGAAAAAATAGCTTTTCCACAAAAAAGGATTTCCACTTCTATCTGGGCTAAAAAAGGAAACAAGACACAATGTCACATCAAACAACAAGGTATAAACTTTGATTAAAATTATAAACTTACTTTAATTATAAAAATAAAATATATGAACTACGGTAAAGAGTTTAAGAAATTTGCTACAAAGCACCAAGGTGTAAATGCATTATATTATGACAAGATCGTAAATGCAATGACACCAACCAACATGACGCCATATATCATCGAAGAACGCCAGTTGAACGTTTCCCAACTAGACGTTTTCTCAAGATTGATGATGGACAGGATCATATTCCTAGGAACAGGAATCGACGATCAAATTGCAAACATCGTTCAAGCACAATTGTTATTCTTGGAAAGTGCTGATGCGGCAAAAGACATCCAAATCTACATCAACTCTCCAGGAGGAAGCGTTTATGCTGGACTAGGAATTTATGACACCATGCAATACATCAAGCCAGATGTTGCAACAATCTGTACAGGAATGGCGGCTTCTATGGGAGCGGTTTTACTTTGTGCTGGAGCTGCAGGAAAACGTTCGGCTTTGCCACATTCAAGAGTCATGATCCACCAACCATCAGGAGGAGCACAAGGTGTTGCTACTGATATGGAAATCAACTTGAGAGAAATGTTGAAGTTGAAAGAAGAATTATATGCCATCATTTCAAACCATTCAGGACAGTCGTTCGACAGAGTTCACAAAGACAGCGAACGTGACTATTGGATGAAAGCCGATGAGGCAAAAGAATACGGAATGATCGATGAAGTGTTGAGAAGATAATTAAGCTGGAAGCTAGAAGATGGAAGAGGGGAGTTGTCCTGTCTTCCATCTTCCATCTTCCATCTTCAAACTAAAAAGAATGGCAAAAGAAGTTTTAGAATGTTCGTTTTGTGGAAGGAATAAGCCTGATACCAATTTATTGATTGCCGGTATCAGTGCTCATATTTGCGACAGGTGTATCGAACAGGCACACGGAATTGTTTTGGAAGAATTAAAAACCAATAAGAATTCAAAGAAATCCAGTGGTGATTTGATTCTGAAGAAACCTAAAGAAATCCGTGCATTTTTGGACCAATATGTAATTGGCCAAGACCAAACCAAAAAAGTAATGTCGGTTGCGGTTTACAACCACTATAAGCGTTTGATGCAACAGCAGGATAACGACGAGGTGGAAATCGAAAAGAGCAACATAATTATGGTTGGTCAAACCGGAACCGGAAAGACATTGGTAGCAAAGACTATCGCAAAAATGTTAGACGTCCCTTTGGCAATTGTTGATGCAACTGTTCTGACAGAAGCTGGATATGTTGGAGAAGACGTAGAAAGTATCCTGACACGTTTGCTTCAAGCAGCCGATTACGATTTGACAAAAGCCGAAAGAGGAATCGTCTTCATCGATGAAATTGATAAAATTGCACGAAAAAGCGACAATCCATCCATCACACGTGATGTTTCTGGAGAAGGTGTCCAGCAAGCTTTATTGAAATTATTGGAAGGAACCGTTGTGAACGTACCGCCAAAAGGAGGTCGAAAACATCCAGACCAGAAATTCATCGAAGTCAATACACAGAACATCTTGTTCATTGCAGGTGGAGCTTTTGATGGCGTGGAGAAAATCATTTCAAAAAGATTGAACCGTCAGGCCGTTGGTTACAGTACTTCTAAAAATGCTGATAATATCGACAAGGACAATCTCTTGCAATACATTATACCAAAAGACATCAAGGATTTCGGATTGATTCCAGAAATCATTGGTCGTTTGCCAGTACTGACGCACATGGATCCTTTGGATAGAGAAACCTTGAGAGCCATTTTGACACAGCCAAAAAATGCGTTAATCAAGCAATACCAAAAGTTATTCTCGATTGATGATGTAGAATTCACCATCACTGACGAAGCTTTGGATTATATTGTAGATAAGGCGTTGGAATACAAACTTGGAGCTCGTGGACTACGTTCGTTATGCGAAGCCATCCTCACCGATGCCATGTACGAACTGCCAAGTTCAGACGAAAAAGTGCTGGCAATCGATAGGGATTATGTGAAAGATACCTTGAACAAAAATTTACTCAAGCGATTGGAGATTGCTTCGTAAATATAATTTATACAAAAAAAATCCCGTCTTGTTCTTTGGAATGAGGCGGGATTTTATTTTAAGATTGTTTTTTCTTGGAAATTTTAGGTAAGCCAGCTTTAGCTAATATTTCATTTGCTTTGTCTAGCTTTTCAGGAAATAAAACTTTTCCTTTAAGTTCTTCCAATTTTTTGTCAAGGACAATAATCGGAACTTTTGATTTATTCAATTCATCTATTGTCATAACTTTTATTTTAAATTTTCTTTTTTTGTTATTAGGAAGGCTTCATAATCTTCGCCAACTATAAATTCAGTCCAATTGCCTTTGCTGTCAAAACCAAAAACTACAAAATCTTCAGCAATTTCCGCTAGGTTATTTGTAATTCCCATTCTGTACAACCGTGTTCTAACATTTGTACTACCAGTTGCTAAAACCCAAGCTTCTGGGTACTTTTGAGTAAATGCATAAACGGTAGAAGCTACTGTCGCTAATACTTTTAAACTATCTCCATTATTAGTTACAGTAATGTCGCTTAACGTCTTAGTCGTTTCGTCATAATCTCCAAAACCTAAATTATAAACGTTTTTTGTTGCCGTTTCAGTATATTCTATGATTTTTTTGATCCGACCTTTTGGACCTTCACTTATAAACTCATAGTAGTGCAACGATTTCTCTGAACGGTATTTGTATTTTGGATACTTCATGGCTTATATAATTTGGCTAAACAAAAATACAAATTTTATTTTCTTATGTAGTGCTTAACAAGAAATTAGATGCAAGCGGTTTTCAAAACCTATTAGGTCTAACTTCCTGCTCTCAATCTTTTTTCCTATTTTTACGGCCATCTAAACAACAACCAATGACTTTTCAAAATACACGCGAATTCGCACAAGAACTAGATGCTCAAGACACCCTTCATCATTACAGAAATGAATTTATTTTCCCACAAGTAAACGGAAGAAAAGTAATCTATTTCACAGGAAACTCTCTCGGATTGCAACCCAAAAGAACCAAAGCCTTTGTAGATGAGGTAATGGACGATTGGGCAAAACTGGCAGTTGAAGGTCACTTCTATGCAGATAAACCTTGGTGGGATTACCACGAGCGTTTTGCCAATCCGTTGAGTAAAATTGTGGGGGCTTTGCCAAGCGAAGTGACTGTAATGAATACCTTGACGGTAAACCTTCACTTGTTAATGGTCTCTTTTTATCGCCCGACGGCTAAAAGATTCAAGATTCTTTGTGAGGCGAAAGCGTTTCCAAGCGATCAATACATGATTCAGAGTCAGGTGCATTTTCACTCGCAGCATTTGGGTATGGATCCATCGGATATGATTGTAGAAATTCAACGTAGGGAAGGCGAACACAATATCCGTCTGGAAGATGTCTTAGCGAAGATTGAAGAAGTAGGCGACGAATTGGCACTTGTATTAATTGGAGGTGTAAATTATTATACCGGACAAGTATTCGATATGAAGACCATTACAGAAGCTGGGCATAAAGCCGGTGCTTATGTAGGTTGGGATTTGGCACACGCTGCCGGAAACATCAAGCTTGAATTGCACGACTGGGAGGTAGATTTCGCCGCTTGGTGCAGTTATAAATATATGAATTCAGGACCTGGAAATGCTTCGGGATGCTTTGTGCATTTGAAGCACCACACGGATGACGATTTGCCACGCTTTGCAGGCTGGTGGGGTCACAACAAGGAACGACGTTTCAAGATGGAACCACAATTCGACCCTGTTGAAGGAGCCGATGGGTGGCAGATCAGTAACTTGCCAATCCTGACTTTAGCACCTTACTTGGCATCGGTAGAGATGTTTGCAGAAGTTGGAATGGATAAACTGATCGAGAAACGTGATAGGATTACTTCTTATTTGGAATTCATCCTGCATGAAATTGATAAGGAAGTGAAGAGTACGTTTGAAATCATTACGCCAACAAATCCATTAGAAAGAGCTTCTCAATTGTCGGTTTTCTTACATGGAGAAGGACGTTCATTATTTGAATACCTAATGAAGAATGGAGTAATCACAGACTGGAGAGAACCGAATGTTATTCGTCTTGCACCAGTTCCGTTATATTGTTCTTTTGAGGATATGTATGAGTTTGGGCAGATCTTGAAGCAGGGAATTCAGTCGCACGGGTAGTATTAAGATTGGAGTATTAAGTATTAAGACAGAAGCAAGGGAAAAGACGATTGTATTTAAAGATAAAGAAATGAACAAAGAGGAAAAAATAAAAAACTTCGACCCATCTCAACCGGGATTGGCAGATGAGAGTATCTTCGGGTTGCCTTTTACGGCAGAGGAGAGTGATATTGTGATTATTCCTGTGCCTTGGGAAGTTACCGTGAGCTATGGTGCTGGTGCATCCGAAGGACCGGATGCTATACTTGATGCTTCGTTTCAGGTGGATTTACACCATCAGGAGTTTCCTGAGCTTTGGAAGCTGGGGATCTATCTTGACTTGAATGAGCAAACGGACAAATGGGCAGCCGACAGTAAAAAATACAAGGCCATGGCACAACCGATTATTGAGGCATTGGAAAGTGGCGAGGTGATTGAAAGCCTGCCACCGTTGCAATCGGATTTGGATAAGATCAATTTGGTGTGTCGTGAGTTGAAGGATGAGGTGAGAGAACGTGTTTTGTATTGGACCAAAAAAGGCAAGAAAGTCGTGCTTCTAGGGGGCGACCACTCTACACCGCTTGGATATTATGAGGCGTTGGCCACACAGCATAGTGATTTTGGGATCCTTCACTTGGATGCCCACATGGATTTGAGGATTGCCTACGAGGGTTTCAAGTATTCGCATGCTTCTATCATGTATAATGCGTTGCAAATCCCGCAGATTTCTAAGATTGTGCAGGTGGGGATTCGTGATTTCTGTGAGCAGGAAGTGGAAGTGGCTCAGAAGGATCGTGTGATGGTGTTTAGCGATATGGACATGAAGGCGGCCACTTTTGAAGGCAAGACATGGGCCCAGCATTGCGATGCGATTATTGACGCATTGCCACAGAAGGTGGCGATTAGTTTTGATATAGATGGTATGTACCCTTGGTATTGCCCGAATACGGGAACGCCGGTACCGGGAGGTTTCTCGTTTGAGGAGGCGGCCTATTTGTTGAGCAAGCTGGCCGATAGTGGCAAGGAGATCATAGGTTTTGACCTGGTGGAAGTAGCACCAGGCGACACCGACTGGGACGGAAATGTTGGGGCACGAATGCTGTTTCACATGTGTGGGGTGTTGGCGAAGAACAACGGCCTGCATGTTGGGGAGCGAATTGCTTTTAAACGATAATAGATTTACATTTTATATGTGGAAACGGGCTTTTTGCCCGTTTTTTTTGTTTGGGGCAGTGTGGAAATTTGTAAAGGTGCAGGCGGTTAGAGTAAATATAGGGGAAACCCTAGTGGAAGTGTGTGGGTAAATTATTATGTTTGTTGGGGTTATGTTTTTTGCTAATTTATTAAAATATTCAAAATCTACATGAAAGATAAAGACGCACTCATATTATTCGCTACAATAAGCGATCCTGAAATAATTACTGACTATCGTAATAAATTATATGAAAATTTGCAGGACATAAACTCCAAAGAAGAGAAATATTCACTTTGGCTTTTGATAATTATTTTGTTTTATTTGGGTAATTCGTCAATTCCTAGTTTTACAATTGGTCCTGCTACAATAGACAATTCTCCTATGTTTAGTAAAATTCTTCCAATGATATTTACAGCAATTGTTTTCAATTTAAATCTATTAGTGCGACATAAAATAGAATTAAACTCATCTTTAGAAACCATTTCGTCAATTTCATTTAATCAATTTTTGCGATTAACCTCTAAAAAATCAATCAAAGAAAATTATGTTTATAAAATGTATTTACCTTATTCGATTTCAAGTGGCTTTCCTAAGTTATTTCGAAAAAGGGCATCAATCTCGGAGATAGTATTTGTTTTGACATTATTAATCCCAATAATAATAATGGCTTTTATTCCATATGTTTTGGTTTCATATATGTTGTATGATCTTTTTCAAAATCATTTTACAGATGTAATTGGTAAAACTTCTTTCTTTATTACTGCTTGGCTTTTTATTGTTATGCTCTATTTTATAATGGTAAATACAATTGACTCGATATGTGGGGAAAAAACTAATACAACTGAAAATTAGTTGCTTTAATAATTATCAAAATATTAAAAATGAATAATACTAGAAAAGATTTGTCAAATTGGATAATACATTTTGTACATAGACGTAATCCCAAGAATGACCCATTAGAATTTTCATATGATTGGGAAAATGACTTCGAATATATTCCATATCCTGATTCGTTTACATTCGATGGTGAGCCATTGTTTTTAACTGAGAAATATGAAGAAGATGACTACGGATTAGAACCAGATGCCCACTCATTTAGTGTATTAAAGAAGATTTTGCACGATGGTATAATAAAGACCGGCTGGTCATTCAGAAAAGGTTCGCCTACTATATATGGTCCAAAGTCCGCAGCTTGCTTTACTGAAATGCCATTTTATGCATTAATCGAATATTCTAAGAATAGGAATGATTTTGATTCTATAGAACCATATGGTTTAGCATTTATCAAAGAAGAACTTTTTGAAGCAGGTGCGAGACCAGTTATTTATGGCTTAAGTGGGAAACATATAGAAAGTAAAGAAGGCGATTCGAACTACGGCATAGGACTTAGAACATTATCGAGTGATTGCGGAATTGGTATTAATGAAATGTATAGGTATGTATATACAAGTATTAAAAGGCAAAAGAAAATAGATTGGACACATGAAAGAGAGTGGAGATGGGCTGATTTAGATGGAAAATTTGACTTTCCAGGAATGCCTTTTATAGCTAAAACAGATGAAATTAGTTTTAGCACTGTAATTGTATTTGTTAAGACAAATGAAGAGGTGCAAGATATTTTAGATCACATCCTCAACTTACATCATTCGCAAACAACAAATTTTGACAGACTTTATGATTTAAAGTTGTTGGAAAATATTTTGATAGTTTCAATGGAGGCTTTGTCCACTCTTTCCATAGATATAGAGGAAGTGAAGTTTGACGATCTACCAGTAAATAAGATTCCAAAAATGAAAAATATTGCAGTAAGTAAAGAAACGTATAAGTTGGTAAAAGAGGCAATATTAGAGGCAGAAAGAATTAGTTTTTCCGTTTCAGAAGAAAAATATAAGCAGTATGGAGATATTGGAGCATGTGGATTCGCAAACATAGTGACTTATGAAAGTAATTCAGAAATTACACAAGCACTGATTAATCTTGAAATAGCTCATTCATTTGCAAAAGGGGAGTACATCATTTATTTAAAGGGTTATCCTGTACAATCAATCGATGTCAAAGAATATGGAGCAATTGAAGCTGCGAAATATTTAACGGAAAAATTAAATCAAAGTTTTTATTCACATACTAGACTTGATTAGTAATGAAAAAGAATAGTTTTTGTAGAAAATATGTATCCTTCAGCTTTGCCAAGTCTCCTAACTTTGCATTCAAAATACAAATCATTTTTTATATTTGATAAAAAAGAAGATGCAGGGTTATAGGATAAAAACCTCGCTGCAGTACCAGAATGTTAGGCGATATTATAAAAAAAAACTATGTTTGAAGAAATTAAGAAAGCTGGAAAACCATATGTTTTTAGATACAGAAATGACAATGATTTTACATTAGACGAAATAAAAGGCTCATATATTTATTTTCAAAAACGTGAATTATTGAACGACCCATTCGATTCAACACCAGATTTAGTTGATTTGAAAAATATCAATGTTGAGAAACTTTACACAGCATTTGAAAAATTAGTTGGAAAAGAAAAAGTAGAATTTATTGCAAAAAAAATAAGTAATAAATGGATAGAAGAAAATGTCCGAGATTCAATTCCTAAATTTATAAACAAACAAGGAATAGCTTGTTTTTCAATGCTTCCTGGTATAAATATGCCATTATTAGCAAATTATGCTAATAATCACAAAGGATTATATCTTCAGTATAATATAGATTTTGATTCAGATTTTTTTAAGGGAATAAGACTTATGAATTATCAAAAAGAACTAAAAAAAATCTCAATTGAACTTCTTGATAATGAAGAAGACATTTTTGAAATATTTTATCTAAAACAAGAGAACTGGTCTTATGAACAAGAATTGAGATTAGTTAGAGAAGAGTTTGGGAAATACCATGTAAATAGAAAAGCATTGAGGAATATTATATGTGGATATAATTGTTCTGAAGATTATATTGATAAAGTGCTAAAAGCTAATGAATTGAACAAACATGTTAATGTTTGGAAAATGGAAAAACCTACAGAACAAAACAGATTGAAATTAGATTTGATAAAATAATATCCCTCAGCTCTGCGAAGTCGGGAGACTTCGCATGCAAGTAGAAGTATAGAGAATGATTTTAAAAAATATAGAGAGTACGAGTCGGGAGACTTCGCAGCTAGTCATAAACAAGTTACCTACAAGCTAAAAAAAACTAACAGTCGAAAATGAAAAATAAGACAATAATTCTGACTTTAACGCTTTTGACGTTGTTCTTTACGAATTGCAAATCGCTAAAATCTTTACAAAACGAGAAAGAAAAATATACTATTATACACGAATCAAGAGGGGATATAAATTTCGATGGAATTTCAGATGTAGCAATTGTTTCATCTAAAAGTGATAGTGAAAAAGGACAAATAATTGTCTTTATAATTGACTCGAAAGAAAATGTGTCCAAAAAAATCGTGAACGATAATCTTACGGACACGTTTATTGAAATGTACAATCAGTTTCCAGAAATAGAAATTAAAAATGGTGAATTGACAATTTCCTATTACGGTGGAATGTGCCATCGAGAAAGTCGAAATATTATATTTAAATTTAATAAAGAGTTAAACGACTTATTTTTTGAAACATTCAATACCTCTGAACATAATGTTTGCAATGATTCAGAACCAAAAGGAAATGAAATTACAAATGCTGCATTAAGAAAAATAAAGTTTACAGAATTTAAAGACAATTTTTAAATAAAAAAACCCGCCCCAGCTGGTTCGAGCGGAAATAACTTCAAAGGCTAGCGTGATGCCTCTGGCTCGTGCCCATAAATGAGGTTAAGCAAAACTGGATATGCAAGTAAAAATTACAGTTTAAGTTAAGCTGCATTCTTACAAATGCTGTTTTGATTGTTAAATTCTTCGATTGTTTTTGTAATTCAATGCACCGTGCCTTCTTTTTTGTTGTACCAGATTCCTATGTGCTCAAAGATTTCTAGTTCTATTTTTTTGTTATGCGTTTACTTGCAACAATTAACAATAATAATAACCCAAAAGTTTCCTTTTTACATCCAGACTTCTACCTTTGTAAGTCGGAATAAAAAAACGATTCTAAATGAACAAGTACAGCAAAAGAAGAGAAGCTTTATTATACCACGCCAAACCCACTCCGGGGAAAATTCAGGTAATTCCAACCAAAAAATATGCCACCCAAAGGGATTTGTCCTTGGCCTATTCGCCAGGTGTTGCAGAGCCTTGCCTGGAAATTGCAAAAGACGTCAACAATGTTTATAAATATACCGCCAAAGGAAACCTTGTAGCCGTCATCACCAACGGAACCGCCGTTTTAGGTCTGGGTGACATTGGTCCCGAAGCCTCAAAACCCGTAATGGAAGGAAAGGCGTTGTTGTTCAAGATTTTCGCCGATATTGATGTTTTTGATATCGAAATCGGTACAAAAGACATCGATGCTTTTATCGAAACCGTAAAAAATATAGCCCCAACTTTTGGAGGCATCAATCTGGAAGACATCAAGGCACCTGAATCTTTTGAAATAGAAAGACGCTTGGTGGAAGAATTGAACATTCCAGTAATGCACGACGACCAGCATGGAACTGCCATCATTTCTTCGGCAGCCTTATTGAATGCCTTGGAATTGGCCGACAAGAAAATTGAAGATGTGAAAGTCGTGGTTTCAGGAGCAGGTTCGGCCGCCTTGGCTTGTGCTAATTTGTATGTTTTGCTGGGTGTTAATCCTCAAAACATCATCATGTTTGATAAAGACGGCGTACTTTCATCAGAACGCACAGACTTGTCAGACCTGCAAAAAAGATATGCATCTGGAATTCCAAATATCGACTTGAAGCACGCCTTGAAAGGAGCCGATGTTTTCCTCGGACTTTCTGCTGGAAATATCCTTACACCCGATATGCTTTTGGTGATGGCCAACGACCCAATTGTTTTTGCAATGGCCAATCCAATCCCGGAAATCGATTATGATTTGGCGATTGCCACACGCCACGATATCATTATGGCAACAGGAAGATCCGACCATCCTAACCAAGTGAACAATGTTCTTGGATTTCCTTATATTTTTAGAGGAGCTTTGGACGTTCGTGCTACAAAAATCAACGAAGCTATGAAAATGGCTGCCGTTAGAGCCTTGGCTTCCCTGGCAAAAGAATCTGTTCCAGAACAAGTGAACATTGCCTATGGCGAAACCAAACTGAATTTTGGCCGCGAATATATCATTCCAAAACCATTCGATCCAAGGTTGATTTCGGTTGTAGCTCCAGCGGTTGCAAGAGCGGCGATGGAATCAGGCGTTGCAACACATCCTATTTTGGATTGGGATAAATATGAAGAAGAACTTTTAGAGCGTCTGGGTTCGGATAATAAAATGGTGAGGCTGCTGACCAACAGGGCCAAAACCGACCCCAAGCGAATTGTTTTTGCAGAGGCAGATCATCTGGATGTGTTGAAAGCCGCCCAGATTGTAATGGAAGAGGGAATCGGACATCCAATCCTGTTAGGCAACAAAGAAGTTATCCTTGAACTAAAAGAAGAACTTGGCTTTGAGACCGAAGTGCCCATCTTTGATCCAAAAACTACCGAAGAGGATGAAAGAAGGTTGCGATTTGCAGATATTTTCTGGAAGTCAAGACAAAGAAGAGGAATTTCTTTATTGGATGCCCAAAAATGGATGCGTGAGCGAAATTATTTTGCAGCCATGATGGTGAACGAAGGTGAAGCCGATGCTTTGGTTACAGGTTATTCGAGAAGTTATCCATCGGTTATAAAACCAATGATGCAATTGATAGACAAGGCTCCCGGAATTTCATTATTTGCAACAGCCAATATGATGATGACCAATCGTGGACCGATGTTCCTTTCGGATACGGCCATAAATCCTGATCCTTCGGCAGATGATTTGGCAAAAATTGCTTTGATGACGGCCAAAACCGTAAAAATGTTCGGTATGCAGCCTGTGATGGCGATGGTTTCCTATTCGAATTTTGGCTCTTCGTCCAACAAAAGTGCTTCTAAAGTTAGAGATGCTGTGGCCTATTTGCACAAATATTATCCAGATCTGATCGTTGATGGCGAAATTCAAACTGATTTTGCCTTGAATCCAGAAATGCTTCAAAAGAAATTTCCATTTTCCAAATTGGCAGGAAAAAAGGTAAATACCTTGATTTTTCCAAATCTAGAAGCGGCAAACATCAATTATAAAATGCTGAAAGAATTGTATAAGGTTGATTCAATCGGACCCATTATTATGGGCATGGATAAGCCTGTACATATCTTTCAACTGGGTGCCAGTGTTGAGGAAATGGTGAATATGGCGGCTGTTGCCGTTGTTGATGCACAGGAAAAAGAAAAGAAAAATAAGATGCAAGCAGAATAGTTTGCATTTTATTTTCCATTGATACTCAATTACATTCATTACAATAAAAGATTTTTGCTACATTTGGCAATTACTTAACACTGATGATTGCACATATACAAGGTAAATTAGTAGAAAAAACACCAACCGAAGTCGTAATAGACTGTTCAGGTGTGGGTTATCATATTAATATCTCTTTACATACTTATTCACTTCTTCCTTCAACAGATCACATCAAGCTCTTTACCTATCTTCAAATAAAGGAAGATTCCCATACCTTGTTTGGTTTTGTAGAAAAATCAGAAAGAGAAATCTTCAAATTGCTACTTTCTGTTTCTGGAATTGGAGCCAGTATAGCTAGGACTATGCTTTCCTCGCTCGATCCTAAACAAATTATTCAAGCAATTGCCTCGGGTGATGTTGCTACAATCCAATCTATAAAAGGGATTGGAGCCAAAACTGCACAGCGATCGATACTTGATCTAAAGGACAAGGTGTTAAAGTTGTATGATTTGGATGAAGTTTCTATCACTCAAAACAATACAAATCGAGATGAAGCGTTATCTGCTTTGGAGGTTTTGGGTTTCATAAGGAAATCAGCCGAAAAGGTGGTGGAGAAAATTGTGAAAGAGAGTCCGGATGCTTCCGTGGAAACCATTATAAAACAAGCATTAAAAAATTTATAGTATTTGAAAACATTATATTTTAAGGGGACTGAATCAGTAATGAAGATAGGTATTTTTCTACTTGTTTTCTTTTCTGCATTCGACATACAAGCACAAGTTGACGAGGAAGATGAAGACCAAGTAAGGGATACTATTGGTTATAATACAGGAAAGGTAGTGATTCAGAATCCGCCCAGTGTGGTTTCGGCTTATACTTATGATCCCGTTTCAGATCGCTACATCTACAATAGCAAAGTAGGCGAGTACAACATTAATTATCCGGCAATCCTTACTCCAAAAGAGTATGAAGATTTGGTGATGCGTGAGTCGATGAAAAAATATTTCAAAGAGAAAGCTGATGCCATCGACGGGAAAAAGGCTGGAGCCGATGAGAATAAAAAAGATTTATTGCCACGTTATTATGTGAATTCAAGTTTCTTTGAAACCATTTTCGGGAGTAATACAATTGATGTAAAGCCTACAGGATCGGTAGAAATGGATCTCGGTGTTCGATATACCAAACAGGACAATCCTTCTTTTTCTCCAAGAAACAGAGCCGTTACCACTTTTGACTTCGATCAAAGGATCAGCTTGAGTTTGATGGGGAAGGTAGGGACAAGATTGAACGTAAATGCCAATTACGACACAGAATCTACCTTTGCATTCCAAAACTTGATCAAGCTGGAATATACACCAACAGAAGATGAAATCCTTCAGAAAATCGAGGTAGGTAATGTTAGCTTGCCTTTAAACAGTTCCTTGATTCGTGGTGCCCAGAGTTTATTTGGTGTGAAAGCCCAATTTCAATTCGGAAAAACGACCATTACTGGAATTTTCTCCGAACAAAAATCACAAACAAAATCCGTAACGGCTCAAGGCGGCGGAACGCTCCAAGAATTTGATATTTTCTCATTAGATTATGACGCGGATAGACACTTTTTCCTTTCACAGTATTTTAGAAATAAATATGATTCTTCCTTAAAGAATTATCCTTTAATCAACAGCCGTGTCCAGATTACAAGGGTTGAAGTTTGGGTAACCAATAGGCAGAACAGAGTAAGCACCACCGATAATAATTCAAGGAACATCCTTGCTTTACAGGATTTGGGAGAAGCACAGCTACAGGGATTTGACGATGTTCAAATTGTAAATATTGGACCAACAATTCCATCTGGATTCTTTACTGCGGCACCAGATTCGCCATCAGATAATAAAAACAACAGATTCAATCCGGCTCTTATAGCTACGGGAGGAGGAATTCTAAACCCCTCTATTAGAGAAATTGTGACTACTGGAAGCAATTCTTTCAATGCACCAGGGGCTACAATTACAGAAGGATACGATTATGCAAAGTTGGAAAATGCCAGAAAATTATCTCCAAATGAATACACTTTTCACCCTCAATTAGGATATATATCGTTGCAACAACGATTGGCAAATGATGAAGTGTTGGCCGTTGCCTATCAATATACAATTGGAGATTTGGTGTATCAGGTAGGAGAATTTGGTAATGGCGGTGTAGAATCTACAACCGTTACAAATGGTGCTCAACCACAAAACCAGCCAGAGCCCGAAAATCAAGTTATATCTACACAAAGTTTGGTGTTGAAGATGCTTAAAAGTAGTATCACAACTGTAGAAAGAGACATTGCCGGACAAAAGGTGACCAGACCCATTTGGAACCTGATGATGAAAAACATCTACCAGATTGCTCCAGGAGGACAATTGGAACAGGAAGATTTTAGATTCAATATTTTGTACAGCGATCCTTCACCATTGAACTATATCACGAAGGCAAATGATCTAAATCCACTTCCAGAAGGCGTTGAACAAACTCCCTTGTTAAAGGTTTTCAATGTGGATCGATTGAATTTTACAAACGATCCCGAAGAAAACGGAAGAGGAGATGGTTTCTTCGATTTTGTGCCAGGTTTGACCGTTGATGCACAAAATGGTAGAATTATATTCACAACTGTTGAGCCATTTGGAAGGCATTTGTTCGAAAAGCTGGCATCCAATAATCCAATTGAAGATTACGACGATCCATTGACGTATAATGCCAATCAGGCTAAATATGTCTTTAGGACACTCTACAGCAATTCCCAAGCAAGGGCTTTGCAGGACAGTGATAAGAATAAATTCGAACTTAAAGGAAGATACAAATCCACTGGTGGCGACGGAATATCAATTGGAGCTTTCAATGTGCCACAAGGATCTGTTACGGTAACTGCCGGAGGAAGACGCTTGGTTGAAGGTATTGATTATTCTGTAAACTACCAAAGAGGAACGGTGCAGATTTTGGATCCATCCCTTCAAGCCGCCAGCACACCAATTGAAATCACACTTGAAAATAATTCAGTTTTCGGACAACAAACCAGAAGATTTTTTGGGGTGAATGTTGAGCATAGATTCTCCGATAAATTCCTTTTGGGAGCTACTTTCTTGAGGATGTCTGAAAGGCCTTTTACGCAAAAATCAAGTTTCGGACAGGAATCAGTAAACAACACAATTTTTGGAGTAAACGGAAACTATTCTACGGAGGTGTCATTCCTTACTAGAATGGTAAACAAATTGCCTAATATCGATACGGACGTGCCTTCTGTTTTATCCTTGAGAGGTGAAGTTGCTTTCTTAAAGCCAGATTCTCCAAAAGGAGATCGTTTTCAAGGAGAGTCAACCATCTATGTAGATGATTTTGAAGGATCACAGACAACAATTGATATGCGATCTGCATTCTCTTGGAGTTTGGCTTCGGTACCCGTTAAGCAAACCACTTCGCCTATCAGTTCAAACCCAAATTTTAACGAAAGTGCGACTGATTTGAGTTATGGTTTTAAGAGAGCAAAATTAGCATGGTACACAGTTGATCCTATTTTCTACTCAAGCCAAAGACCTGGTGGGATTACAGATTCCGATTTGTCCACAAATAAAACAAGAAGGGTCTATATAGATGAATTGTTTCCTGTTACCGATATTGCAGACGGACAGCAAACCGTTATCAATACATTGGATTTGTCATATTATCCAAAAGAAAGGGGGCCTTATAATTACAGCAATACGGCCGTTGGAAATACACTGCCAAATCCACAGGAAAATTTCGGTGGTATTATGCGTTCCATAAGTTCAACCAACTTCGAGCAAGGAAATGTAGAATATCTTCAATTCTGGCTTATGGATCCCTATGCAAATGATGAAACTTCGCCAACAAATACAGGAAAACTCTTTTTCAATCTTGGAGAAATTTCCGAAGATGTGTTGAAAGATGGAAGAAAACAATATGAAAACGGATTGCCAGAAGCAGGTTCGGCCCAAAACACAGTGAGTTCAATCTGGGGTAGAGTTCCAGCTTCCCAATCCCTGATCTATGCCTTTGACACTAACACAGCAAACAGGGCTTCCCAGGATGTTGGTTTGGATGGTATAGATGATGCACAAGAAGCCCAACTCGAAGGAGCTTCTAATTTTGCAGGTCTTTCGGATCCTGCAGCGGATAATTACCAGTTTTATCTTGATGCTGGTGGAAACTTGTTGGAGCGTTATAAAAACTACAACGGATTGGAACGAAATTCACCTGTTGATGTTACCGACAATAACAGAGGAAACTCTACCCTGCCAGATGTGGAGGACATCAACAGAGACAATACAATGAACACCATCAATGCCTATTACCAGTATAGTATTGATTTGTTCCAAGGTATGGAGGTTGGTCAAAACTATGTTACAGATATTAGAGATACCAGAGGAAGAGTTCCTGGCGGAGCATCACAAACCACCATCCCGGCACGATGGATACAGTTCAAAATTCCAATTGATGGTCCGTTGAAAGAAAACATAGGAGGATTGGAAGATTTTAAATCCATACGTTTTATGAGAATGTTCCTTACAGGATTTTCTGATGATATTACGCTTCGTTTCGGAACATTAGATTTGGTGAGAGGTGAGTGGAGAAGATATACCAATACGCTACTTCCATCAGACGTTCCTCAACCAACAGAAGACAACACGGCTTTCGATGTTTTGGCAGTGAATATTCAGGAAAATGGCGATAGACTGCCAATAAATTATGTTACACCTCCTGGAGTAGTTAGGGAACAATTGTACAATAACAATACGGTAATCAATCAGAACGAGCAATCGTTGTCATTAAGGGTTGCCGGTGAAGGTTTGAGAGTTGATGATTCTAGAGCTGTGTTTAAAAATGTGAGTGTAGACATGCGTCAGTTCAAGAACTTAAAAATGTTTATGCATGCCGAAGCATTGGAGGAAAACACTTCAGAATCACTAAATGATAATGAAATTTCAGGATTTCTGCGTTTTGGTAATGACTTTACACAAAATTATTATCAGGTAGAAAAATCATTAATGGTGACCCGTTTCACAGATGCAAATACAGATGAAAAGGTTTGGCCAGCAGAAAACGAACTTGATCTTCAGATGAGTTTGCTGACGGCTTTAAAAATTAAGGCGATGAGTGCTCCTCAAGAAGAATTTAATGTGGACGGCGTTTACAGTAAATTCGACTATGAGCTCGATCCAAATATTGCTCCCGAAGACAGCAGAATTAAATTGAGTATCAAAGGAAATCCTAATTTCGGGTTGGTAAGAACGTTGATGATTGGTGTAAAAAACAATACAGGAACACTACCCTTAAATCTAACCAAGAAAGCCGTCAAAGGAGAAGTATGGTTCAACGAGCTCCGATTGGCAGGAATGGACAATAAAGGGGGTATGGCCGCTGTACTGAGTGTGGATTCTAATATTGCCGATTTTGCAACAATTTCTGCCACAGGAAGAATGGGTACAATAGGTTTTGGAGCATTAGAAGACGGTCCTAATGAGAGAAGCCGTGAAGACATGCACCAGTATAATATTGTCACTAATTTGAGTTTGGGAAAATTATTGCCAAAAAAATGGGGCATCACGCTTCCTTTCAATTATTCGGTAGGTGAGGAAACCATAACTCCGGAATATGATCCGTTTAATCAAGATATCAAATTAGACCAATTGTTGGATATAACTACTGATGCTGCAAGCAGAGAAAACATCAAAAACAGAGCTATAGAATATACAAAAACCAAAAGCATTAACTTCATTGGAGTTAGGAAGGAGAGAGGTCCGGAACAAAAACCCCATATTTATGATCCAGAAAATCTGACGCTTTCCTATTCCTTTAATGAAATAGAAAAACACGACTACGAAATCGAGCAATTTACGGATCAACAACTCCGTACTGCTGTTGATTACACCTATACTTTCCAGCCAAAAGCTGTTGAGCCTTTCAAACAGTCACAGTTTATGAAGAAAAGCTCCTATTGGAAATTATTGAGTGATTTTAATTTTAACTATTTGCCAACGAATATTAATTTCAGCACAAGCATTCTCAGACAATACAACCGTCAGCAGTTTAGAGATGTGGACAATCTGGGTCTTGGACTTGATCCTCTTTACAGAAGGAATTATTTGTTCAATTACCAGTATGGTTTCAATTATAATCTAACCAAAGCATTAAAAATAAATTATACGGCTGCAACCAGCAATATCGTGAGAAACTATTTTGATGAAAGCGGAGAATCAATCGATACTTTCAGTATTTGGGAAGATTATTGGAACATTGGAGAGGCCAATCAGCACAACCAGCAAATTACTGTGAACTATGATTTGCCGATCAATAAGATTCCATTTTTAAGTTTTGTAAAATCTACTTATACCTATACAGGAGATTTCAATTGGCAGAGAGCTTCCATTGCATTTTCACAATATGAAGAGGAAAATCCTGATGGAACGTTCTCTAACTACAATCTTGGAAACACGATTCAAAACAATGGATCACATCGTTTGAATACGGCTTTCAATATGGATTTATTCTACAAATACATTGGCTTGGTGAAAAGTGGTGCTAAAAAGCAACCAGCAAGACCAGCCAATCAGGCTCCGCCAAAACCTGGAGAGAGAGTCAATAATGCAAGGGCAAAAACCCAAACCGAAGGAAATGTTTTCCTAGATGGCTTGATAGGTATTGCGACAAGTGTGAAGAATGTTCAGATCAACTATGTTGAAACAGGCGGAACGGTATTGCCAGGATATACGCCAGGAATAGGGTTCTTCGGAACTGCAAGGCCAACTTTGGGATTTGTCTTTGGTGACCAATCGGACGTAAGGTATGAAGCGGCAAGAAATGGCTGGCTTACAGATTATCAGGATTTCAATCAGAACTTTACACAGGTGACGTCCAGAACGTTAGACATGACTGCCAATGTGGATTTGTTTCCAGATTTTAAGATAGATTTGGTTGCCAACAGAAGTTTTCTTGATAATTTTTCAGAGCAATATGATGTTTCGGGAGACGGAACCTATAATCCTAGATCACCTTATAATTTTGGAAACTTCTCCATCTCCACCATTATGATTGGAACTGCTTTCGGAAAAAGCGATGAGAATGTTTCCGCCGCTTTCGATCAGTTTAGGGAAAACAGACTTATCATTGCCAACCGTTTGGCCGAAAGTGCCTATGGTGGAGCAGATTTTCCAAGATATGGAGGTAATGCAAACCCGATTCCAAATGATCCAAATGATCCGAATTATCAAAAAGTGGTTTCCAACCTTGGATATCCTGTGGGCTTTGGAAAAAACAATCAAGCCGTTTTGTTGCCAGCTTTCATGGCGGCCTATACAGGAAAAGATGCTTCGGGAATTTCCTTGGGTGCTTTTAGGAATATTCCAATACCAAACTGGACGGTCAACTATACTGGGTTGATGCGTTACAAATTCTTTAAGGACAGGTTCAAGCGTTTTTCTGTACGTCATGCCTACAGAGCTTCCTATACGGTAAACTCGTTCCGTTCCAATTTAGATTATGGCAAAATCGATACCTTCCTGGATGCTGGAGGAAATTATCCTAATAAAGTGATCATTTCAAACATCAACTTGGTAGAACAGTTCAATCCATTGATAAAATTTGATATGGAGATGAAAAACTCTGTAAAAGTAGTAGCCGAGTTGAAAAAAGATAGGGCTCTATCGATGAGTTTTGACAATAATTTATTGACAGAAGTTCAAGGAACAGAATATATAGTTGGTTTGGGCTACCGTATTAAAGATGTGATTTTTAATTCTGCTTTGGCCGATAATCCAACGGGAGTGATTAAAAGTGATGTCAATTTGAGGGCCGATTTTTCATTGAGAAACAGCCAGACCATTGTTCGATATTTGGATTATGACAACAATCAATTGGCTGGAGGACAAAACCTGTGGTCGGTGAAATTCATAGCAGATTATTCGTTTAGTAAAAACCTAACCGCTATTTTCTCTTATGATCATTCGTTCTCGAAAGCCGTAATTTCCACCGCTTTCCCGATTACAAACATCAGATCTTGGATTACATTGCGATACAATTTCGGTAATTAATAGAACTAATTAAAGAAGACTATCGAGTTGTAATTTCACATTTAATTCCTAATTTTTAATTTTTAATTGAAACTTAGTCTTCAAAACATTTTAAAAATAAAATAGGAAGCTATACATTTGCTTTTTCAAACAAAAAACAATAATACAATGAATATTCCAGCGAATTTAAAATACACGAAAGACCACGAATGGGTTAGCTTAGATGGCGATGTAGCAACTGTAGGAATTACAGAATTTGCTCAAAAAGAATTAGGCGACATCGTTTATGTAGAAGTAGAAACTCTTGATCAAACTCTTGAAAAAGATGAGGTTTTTGGAACGGTTGAAGCTGTTAAAACAGTATCAGACTTGTTCTTGCCTCTTGCTGGAGAAATTATCGAATTCAATGATTCATTGGAAAGTGATCCTGAAAAAGTAAACAAAGATCCTTATGGAGATGGCTGGATGATTAAAGTTAAAGTTTCCAATGTAGATGATTTCAATGAATTACTATCAAGTGAAGCTTATAAAGAACTTATCGGAGCATAAAAAAATAACACTATGGCTGGCTATTATCTGGACAGCCATAGTTACTTATTTTTGTCTCGCCAGTTTTAATGAACTACCACAAATTAGTGTTGATAATTTTGATAAGTTAGGCCATATTACCTTTCATTTCGGAATAACTTTCCTGTGGTTCTTGGCATTTAGATTTAAATTTTTGAATGAAAATAAAAAAGCGTTGATAAAGGCCTTTTTATTTTCATTTTTTTATGGAATAACAATTGAAATTTGTCAAGATCAATTTACAGCAACAAGAACTGGAGATGTTATGGATGTCGTTGCCAATATATCAGGAAGTTTTTTGGCAATAATCTTTATAATCCTATGTATAAAATACAGCAGAAATACAGCAGAAAATTAAACTAGAATAATGGTTGCATTCTTCAATATTTTTATATTTTTATAAGATGAATATCAAACAATATCTAGATTCTACTTATTTAAAAACGGCTGAACAGGCAGGGCTTGACGACAGTGAAAATAGAAAAACAGCACAACAATTTATCCAGGAAGCCATCGATGAGCAATTTAAATTGATCATGATTCGTCCAGAAATGGTAACATTGGCCAAGGAAATGATTGTGAAGGCAAAATCAAAAGTAAATGTCGGAACCGTTATAGATTTCCCAGAAGGAAATTCTCCCTTGGAAGAAAAACTCAAGGAAGCCAATCAAGCCATTTTGGATGGAGCCGATGACTTGGATTTTGTTTGCAATTATGAGGCATTCAAAGAAGGTGAGATTGCCTTGGTGAAGGAAGAAATCGTAGAATGCACAAGGTTGGGGTTAGAACATCATAAGATTGTAAAATGGATTATCGAAGTCGCCGCTTTAGATCATCAACAAATCGTTCAGCTTTCGGCTTTGATAAAGAATGTTGTAATGTCTAATTTCAAGGAAGATTTTTATAGCAATGTCTTTGTAAAATCATCGACAGGTTTCTACAAAACAGAAAACAATCTTCCTAATGGAGCTACAGTTCCAACAATTATCATGATGCTTGAAAATGCTTGTCCTTTGCCAATAAAGGCAGCCGGAGGCGTCAGGACGTATGAAGAGGCTGTCGAAATGATAAAATTGGGTGTTAAAAGAATCGGAACTTCATCTGCGAAAGCAATTGCAAACGGCGAAGTTTCAAATAGTGGTTATTAATTTCAGAAGTATAGTAGCATGAAGAAAAGCTTAATGATATTGTTTTTTCTAAATACGGTTTTTATGTTTTCGCAAAGCCGAAGTTCAGAAAAATTTCCAGTTTTCCCTAGCTGTGAAAATTTAGACAACAAGGAATTGGAGAATTGTTTCTATTCACAATTGGAGGATTTTGTTTTCAATAATTTCCAAGTTCCGGATAATTTAAAGCAGAACAATTACAAAGGCACGGTTCGCCTTCTTTTTGAAGTGGATACGACAGGAACTTTCAAGGTGCAATATGTAGATGCCATTTATCCGGAATTGGTAAAGGAAAGCAAACGTGTTTTCGGGATGCTTCCAAAAATAAAACCGCCAACCTTTAATGGAAATCCAACCTATTCCAGATATACGTTTAAGATTGCAATTCCGCTTAAAAGTCAAAACGATACCATCGTAAAGGATGAAGCTACGATAATCAAAGAAAACAGAAATAAGGAATTGATAGAATTTGATAGCATCGTTTATAAAAAATTCGACAATCCGGTTCTTACAAGTCATTTGAATATTCCATTATCGCATAGTTTTTATGCCCAGTTTGACGACGAAATCAATCAAGTTGGAAGTAACAACCACACTGCTTCAAAGCCATTGATGTATTCTGAAGTTTCAAAATATTACGATTTGAAGGCCGAAAACCAAAAGCTCATGAAGAAGAAAGACGGCTGGTGGGGAAGGAAGCTTTGGAACGAACATTTTTTTCAAGTTCAAGGTGAAGAATATTGGATCACGATGAATCCAATTTTCGATCTTCGTCTAGGTAAAAGCAGTCCGAGTGATGTTAGTTACACCTACATAAATACAAGAGGTATTCAAGTTCAGGCCGGTTTGGGCGACAACCTAGTTTTAACTTCTACAATCTACGAAAGCCAAGGTCGTTTTGCTGACTATTACAACCAATACACAGAATCTATTCCTCCAGCTGGTGGAAATCCTGGGATCATTCCTGGAATTGGAATAGCAAAAAGATTCAAGGAAAACTCGTATGACTTTCCTTCTGCTGATGCCAATTTGACTTATACGCCAAGCAAGGCCATCAATTTGCAATTGGGTTACGGCAGGAATTTCATTGGAGATGGATACCGATCTTTGTTGATGGGAGATGGAGCGAGTCCGTATCCGTATTTTAAAATCAACACCACATTCTGGAAAATAAAATACACCAATACTTATACTTGGCTCAAAGATGTTAGGGCAGATGTTACCGAGGAAAGAACCTATGCCACAAAATACATGGCCAACCATTATTTGAGTTGGAATGTTAGCAAAAGGCTGAATATTGGTATGTTTGAATCTGTTATATGGTCGAATTCCAACGATCGTGGATTTGATATGAATTTTGTAAATCCAATTATTTTTTACAGGACGGTTGAGTTTACCTCGTCCTCACGTAGCGGAAATGCTGTTTTGGGTTTGACAGCAAAATACAAATGGAACAACCAAATCAATTTTTACGGGCAATTTATCTTGGATGAATTTTCACTTGGAGACATAAAAGAGCAAGATAAAAGCTGGAAGAACAAATATGGATATCAAATTGGCGTGAAGTATTTTAATGCTCTTAACATCAAGAATTTGTTATTTCAGGTGGAGTACAATCATGTTCGTCCTTATGTTTATTCTCATAGTGAACCTATAACCAATTATGGGCATAATAATCAAAGTATGGGACATCAGTGGGGTGGAAATTTCAAGGAACTAGTAGCAATTGCACGTTATCATAAAGGAAGGTATTTTGCCGATGCGAAATTGACATTTGGTGTTAGAGGTTTGGATTTTGATACTGCCGAAGACGGATTGAATTATGGCTCTAATATCTATAAAGATTATGATCTGGAAAGACCATTTGATACAGGTGTTGTAATCGGCCAAGGAAATAAAGCCAATATCATGATTGCCGATTTGCAAGCGGGATATTTGATTAATCCAGCAACAAATTTAAAGCTTTTTGGAAGTTTGATTTACAGAAGTTTTACTCCAGAAACGGATACGGCAAAGGTTTTCAAGCAAGATACAACTTGGTTTACAATCGGTTTAAGAGCTGATATCTTCAATTGGTATTTTGATTATTAATAGCTCATTATTTAAAACAAATGAAAGCTGTGAACGAGAGTTTACAGCTTTTTTATTTAAGATAAATTAAACAAAGGAATACAATTTTTGTTCTTATATTTATAAGAATAAAACCCCAAAATGTTTACTTACGACCATTCTACAATAACCGAAGCTACTCGTCTCCAGCTGGAAATGCGGGAACAAATTGTATTGAAACCACTTGCTAAGACAATAAAAACCATTGCTGGAGCCGATATTTCCTTCAATAAATACAGCTCAACAGTTTATGCAGGAATTGTAGTTTTGAGTTATCCAGAAATGACAGTTCAATCCTATTCACTTATCTCTGCCGAAACTACCTTTCCCTATGTTTCCGGTTATTTGGCTTTCCGAGAAGTTCCTTCCTTGATGCTAGCTTGGCAACAATTACCTCAAAAACCTGACATCCTTGTTCTGGACGGACAAGGAATTACACATCCTAGAAGAATGGGAATTGCTTCTCACTTTGGTGTCTTGAACAATCTACCCACAATTGGTTGTGCAAAGAGTATGTTGTATGGGAAATTTGATGAACTTGGTTTAGAAGCTTTTTCCAGTGAGCCTATTTTCAATAAAGGAGAGGTATTAGGATATGCACTTCGTACAAAAAACAAGGTTCAACCGGTTTATATTTCTCCAGGAAACTTAATCACTGTCGAAGAAAGCCTTGAAGTCATGAAAAACTGTATGGGAAAATACCGAATTCCAGAACCAACACGATTGGCTCATGAAAAAGTAAATCTCTTTCGAACAGGAAAATTAACAGCAGGATTTCATATTGAAAATAATATACCGCTGACTTTATTTTAAAAAAAGGCTGACAAAATTTTATGATAATATAAACAACAACTAAAATTTAAGTCCCTACATTTATATAGCTATGAACTGACTATATGAAAAATAAACCACTCTATCTCAAAATAATAATTGTCGCATCCTGTCTTTTGGTCTTGGCTTTATTGGTCAATTTGGGACTAAATATTTGGATAAACACCAAGCTTCCTGAAATCATTTCGGAGAAAAATGAAACGCCCTATCACATCACTTACGATCAATTGGATGTTTCGTTGCTTTCAAGGGATATCAAGGCTTCTGGTATTGTAATTGTTCCGAAAGCTTCAATGAATGACACTATCAACAAGGCCGGAATTTATTCTAAAATCGAATCAATTGAGATAACCGATTTTAGTATTTGGAACGTTCTTTTCAGCGATAAAATCAAGGCACATTCCATTGCCGTCAATCGTCCAGAAGTGGTACTTTACAAGAAAAATAGGAAGGCGGTAAACAACTCCAAAAACATTAGAAATGAAGTCGTAGAGCCTTTTCAAAAGCTAATTGCAGTTTCAAATGTGAATTTGAATAAAGGCGATTTCAAGATTATTTATGTAAATGATAATACGCCAGTTTTAAGTGTCAAAAATGTTACCGTTCAGTTGGATGGTATTTTGATTACGGAAGAAACTTTAGAACAGAAGATCCCTTTTTCCTATAAAAGTTATGCCTTTGATTGCGACAGCCTTTTCTTCCTCACAAACCAGCAATATTACATAAGAGCCAATAATGTGAAAACTACAAACAGTGGTTTGGAATTGAAAAACTTCTCGATGGTTTCGGAATTCAACAGGAAACAATTTGTAAATCAGCTGGCAAAGGAAAAAGATTTGTTTACGCTTAAAGCGGAGGACATCAACATCAAAAATATGGATTGGGGTTTCAAGGACGACCAGTTTTTTTTCTACACAACGAATATTGTCTTGGATAAAGTGTATGCCAATATCTACCGAAGCAAGATTCCCGAAGACGATTTGAGCAAGAAGAAACTCTATAATAAATTGCTTCGTGATGTTCCTTTCCCTTTGAAAATTGATACTTTATCAGTAAGAAATTCCCTGTTGGAATACGAAGAGGAAAAAACCTTTGAAAAAGGAGCAGGGTTGCTTACGTTTAATAAATTCAACTTGACGGCTACAAACTTGCAAAGTGGTTTCCTGCAAAAAAAAATGCCCGATGTGAAGATAAAGGTCGACTGCAGGTTTATGAATACTTCGCCCATGAAAGTCGATTGGAGTTTTAATGTAATGGATAAATCGGATGGTTTCAACATCAAGGGAAGCATTTTGAATTTCGATACGGATCAGATTTCGGTGTTTTCAAAACCCTATATCAATGCTACAACCAAAGGTATTTTAGACAAGGTTTATTTTAATTTTTATGGAAATGATGTAAATGCAAAAGGCGATTTTGCTTTAGAATATCACGATTTCAAGGTGAAGTTATACAAGAAGAAGAAACCAGAAAAGGAGAGCAAAATCAAAAGTGCAATCGGGAATCTGTTCATTAAAAATGATTCCAACGGAGAACTCAAGGAAACCGAAGTCGAGCTTAAAAGAATCCAGGAAAAATCGTTCTATAATTTTTTATGGCGATGTATAGCCGAAGGATTAGTGAAGATTTTGCTATAAAAAAAATGCCTTTCCAAATCAATCGGAAAGGCATTTTCGGAACCACATAACTAATCAAACCTTTATTTTTTAACCCACTTTATTGAAGTGTGATTGTCGTTTTCGTCGGTTACTTTTACCAAGTAGATTCCTTGGTTCAAGTTGTCAATAGAATAAGAATGATTGCTCTCAAAGCCTCCTTTAAATTCTTTAACCAATTGTCCGGTTACTGAATAAATTGCTACTTCTTTCGTCATTACATTAATCTGGAAAGCATTGCTCGAAGGATTTGGATATAATGTTGCTTTTGTTACGTTAAATTCATCTTTATCCAATAGTGCTTGTTTGTTTCCGTAGATTCGGAAACCATCGACTTCAATATTTACAGTCATATTTGTATTTGTTACCACAATCGGAGTTCCATCCATCAAATCATACCAAGTTCCAGTGTAAGGAAAGCCAGCTGTAGTATTGGAAGCACTGTTTGTAGCATTGGTTAATACAAAAACATAGCTCAAATCAGGTGTAGATGTTGTACTTGTCCAAATATCCAATCTAGGTTTTCCTGTTGTAGCAAAATTCCAAGCATGTTGTCCGTTTTCAAAAACATTTTCATTGATTCTGAAATTGATCATCTTTGCCCAATCGTCATAGACTTTTTTTCTAGCAACATCTCCAAGCCAGTTTTCTGTCCATTGAGGTTGAGGTTTTGAGTCTAATTTGCAATCTCCAGCAGGGTTTCCGGTTCCGGTCCCCGGAGGGTTTACGGTCCCGTTGTTACAAGTAAAAATAGAATCATCATACCCTAAGGCACCAAAATGATAAATCATCTTAGGTCCCGGAACCAATAAGTGAAGAGCTCCCAGAGCTGATAATCTTTTCAACGCTTTTGGAAGATTGTTTTGAGTTTGTCCGGCCTCTGTTAGGGCTTTATACATTACCCTTTCTTCATCATGACTTTCGGCATAACCAATAAAACGTTCTGTGGCATCTGCCACACCTGAAAGGTTTGCGCTGTTTCCTTTTAAGAAATTGGCATAAGGATCTGTCATTTTTCGCCATTGCATAATTCCTTTTGAAATACCATCAGCTTCACCTGTTTTTCTATAATTTGCCCATTCAACTTCTTCGTTGTATGAACCTCCATTCCCTAAATGCTCAAAAATCACATAAAATTCAGGGTCAATAGCCCATTGCATATCTGCATACCATTTTAGTTTTGCAACACGGTCTGCTTGATAATTATTGGTGCAATTGTCTTGATTTGCACCACTTCCTGTGAAAGGGCAATTCTGAGTGAAACCTTTGGTTAAATCCCATCTGAAACCATCAATCTTAAAATCATTCATCCAATGTTCAATTGTTCTTTGAACATAAGTGTTTGTAAGATTGTTAGGCTCGTTAAAATGATTCAAATCGGTTCCAACATTATAAGAATGCCTTGCAGCTTGGTTGCAATATGGATTTTCGGCAGATACTCTGGGGTTGTCGTTTGCCCATCCGTCTCCATTAGAATCCAACATCCACATTCTTTCCAAAGGTGAACGTCCATAAACGTGGTTTAGAGCAATATCCAAAATTACTGCAATACCATTTTGATGGCATAAATCGATAAATTCTTTTAGCTTTGCTTCACTTCCATATCTTTTGTCAAGTGCCATGTGAAAAGCTGTGTTGTAACCCCAACTTTCATTTCCTTCAAATTCCATTACAGGCATTAATTGGATAGCATTTATCTTCAGATTTTTAAAATAATCAATTCTGTCTATTAGATTCTGATAGGTTCTGTTGGCATCAAAATCCCTCACTAAAACTTCATAAATCACCAAATCTTTTTTGCTAGGTTTCACAAAATTAGTAGTAGCATCGCTCCAAGTGTAAGCATGATGTGCATTTGGACCAGTTTGTAAAACGGTAACTTCTCTTTCTTGACCTTCAGGATATTGAGGTAAATTTGGATATACGCCTAAAGTTTGAATTTCAGGGTCGTCAAAAGGACTTAATACAAGAGTAGAAAAAGGATCCGCTGTTTTTACTAAAGCTGGAGAATTAGCAGGTAAACTAGTTTGATCTCCTACCCAATATTGATAGGAATAAGATGTTCCTGGAATCAAGTTGGTAACTTCTAACCAGAATTTACCCGATGTAGGGTCTTTTTTCATGGCATAGTTTCCATCAGGTTGCCAGTTATTGAAGCTGCCAGCTACATAAACAAAATCTTTAAATGGAGCATTTAAAACCAGTGTGGCTTTTGTCTCATCTGTTAGGTTATAATTAATCCCATCTACCATGCCAGCGGGAAGCGCTTGACTGATAGTTCCGGGATTTACAATGACAGAGAATTTCTTGGAAATAGTTGACGTTCCAACTACCGCATCTAAAACATAGTTTTGATTGCTTGTTATTGCAGAATGTATATAAGAGTAGGTTGATGTACTAGGATTTGTATTAATTGTTACTCCATTTGATTTCAATGTATAACTAGCGTTGCCACCTGTGTTTGTAGCTGATACCGTAATATTACTGCCAGAAGACAAAATAGTAGTACTGTTTTGTACTGGAGCTGTTAATGTCAATTGAAATGCTCCAACATTAATAAAGGTATCTGCCGTTTGTGGGCTACCACCTGCAGCCCTCAAAACCACACAAATTTGTGTAATAGTGCTTGTTGTTGGTACTCCAAAATAGGTGTAAAGATTTGGTGTCAAATCTAATTTGTAGTTTGTTCCTGATTCTAAAACTAGGGCTGGCTGTGTGGAATTGTTTCCCCAGCTACCTACAACATTTTGCCATTGAACACCATCAACAGTGAGCCCAATATGTGCATAGATGGTTCCGGTATAACTCGCCAAAGGAGTTCCTGTTTTGTTGAATTTTAGCGTAACCAAGCCATTCGCCTCGGGAATAGTAGGAACTGTAGTAATTTGAGCAAAACCCAAAGAAGTACAAAGGAAAAGCAATAGTGGTATAATTTTTTTCATCGCATTTATTTAAAAAAAGGCCGCCTTAAAAAAGACGACCTTTGTGGTTAATATATTATAGTCCTCCTACAACTGCTGTACCATCAAAGTTGATAGTCAGTTCTAGGTTGTAAGTGCCTCCAGCAATTGGGAAGTTTCCAGCTGCTGGATTGTAAGTAACGTTTGGATCACTAACACCTACATTAAATTTCCAAGCATCATTATAAATGAAGTTACCAGTGTTTGCAGATCTGAATTTTAATTCACCAGCTGCCAGTGAAGCTGTGATTGAATATTTATTCGTTGCAAAATCATAAGTCATAGAAGTTTCATTGTCCCATCCACCAGCAGTTGCAGAACCGATAATACCCCAATCCATTTTTACAGCTTTGTAAGTAAGTGCATCAATGTCAACTTGTACATAATATAATCCTGGACCATCAGTGCCAGATACTTTAATATCTCCACTACCTCCAGAGTTTTCAAGGTTTCCATCTTGAGCACCACCAATTGTACCATAATTTCCATCATCCCAAGAACCTTGTTTACCAATGAATTTAAATCCTTCGTCGGCTCCAACTTTTACATAAGCTTCAAAAACTAAAGCCCCACCACTACCGATATATCTCATTGGCATAGCTGTTGTGTTATCCCAGCCTCCAAGCCCATAGTGGGATTGAGGAGCTCCTACTAAATATAAAACAGGAGTTTCTGCAACGATAAATTCGTAAGGAGTTACATTAATTGTAATTGGTTCTGAATAGATAGTGGCTTGAGAAACTCCAGCTACCGCAATTATTCTCACATCTATAGGATTAGCTTCTCCAAAATTTAGAGCATTACTTCCGTTTGTAACAAGTAGGTTGTTTAACCTGTTCATTGCACTATTCAAATCACCGAAAGTAAAAGTTCTTGACAAATCAGTCACTCCAGATGTAAATAGACGGGCTGAATCAACAAAATTAGAACCTGCTGGAGCTAATTGAATGTAATATTGGATTTCACCATTGTAGTCTGAATCTGCAGCTGACCATGAAAACATTCCAGCCTCCATAGTTTCATTACCCACAATATCATCAATTGTTTCAACAACAACATAATCCATTGTTGCAGGTATTTCTAACATAGGAGCAACAGTCATTTGTTCGCTTCCTAAAACATTGATATCTGGATCTTCATCACTACAAGATGTTATTGTAAATGCTAGTAATCCAACTAATAAGAAAGTTAATTTTTTCATTTTCTTTATATTTTTATATTTTTAATATCCTTGGTTATTTGGTAATAGATTTTGATTTGCGTTTATAGCAAATTGAGGAATTGGGAATAATTTTTTGTTTGGGTCAGTGTTGGTTTTCTCCCACCATTGGTTTTGGAATTTTCCAAAACGAATTAAATCTTGGCGTCTGTGTCCTTCCCACATCATTTCCCTTCCTCTTTCAGCAAGAATGTCGTCCAGGTTATATCCTCCAGTAATTGGAGCATTAGCTCTTCCTTTAATTTCATTAACCAAAGCATCGCCAGCACCAGGACCACCCAGCCTTACTTGTGCTTCAGCTTTCATCAACATAAAATCGGCAAGTCTAAAGATTGGAAAATCTGTACTCAAATTTTCTCTAGCTCCAACAGGAATTTCCCATTTCACTACTCTAACTCCAGACATTCTGATTTGTTGTTTGTTGAAAACATTCGCAGGCATTAATAAAGCTGGAATGTTAGGTGTCAAAACTACATTTGCTCCATCGGCATCGGCATCTGTTAAGGCTACTCCATTGATGTCAAATTGTTGACCTTCTAATAATGCATATCTACGAGCATCATTAGCTGTAAAAGTATTGTAATGGTCTTCTAATGTTGCAAAGCCATTCCAAGGCTGAATACCCATTCCAAAAGTGAGTTGATTTTGATAGTTTAAAGTTCTCATGTGCAAGTTGAAACCAGTAAATGTATCTTCATCGTAAGGAACTGTGTAGATGTTTTCTTTTGTAGCAGCATTATTCGATAAAAACGGTGTTCTCGGATTAGCTTCTAATGCATAGCCAAAAGACATTACCATATCACATGCATCTATTGTTTCTTGCCACATTGGAGTTCCAGTGTAAACTTCTGCATTAAGATATAATTTTGCTAATAATGCATAAGCAGTACCTTTATTGATAGAACTCGAAGAAGCACCCGGTGTTGGATTGGGTAAGAACTCAATATTGTCCTTTATGTCCTGAACGATTGCATTGAAAACTTCTGCTCTAGGAGTTCTTGAAGGAAATTCATCTGCTCCAGTAAAAGTTCTTGGAAAAGCTACTGCACCAAAATTATCAATTGCCAAATAGTAAAAGTACGCTCTTGCAACAATTGTTTGAGATAGTACTCTTTGAACGGCAGGATCTTCATCAGCTCCCAATTGAAGTAATTCGATAGCTCTATTTGCACGAGGCATTGTTTCATAGACAAAGCGATACATTTGTTCCACAGCTTCAGTAGTTGTTCCCCAACTGTGTTGATGTAATGCCCTCCATTTACCACCATCATCCCAATCTCCGCCTCTAGTTGGAGCTGTGGCTTCATCGCTTGTGATTTCCTGTAGGAACCACCATCCGCCCCAATCGGCATGGCCTTGTGTTCTTGCAAATACAGGATTTGCCACACGAATAGCCTGCTCTTGATTTTCCGGATATTGATCAGCCAATAGATAATCACTATTGTCTGTTTCTAAATCGGTACAGGCAAAAGCGAAAAAGCTTAAACCCAATAGCCCTAATTTGTTTTTTAATTTCATAACTTTTTTATTAAAATGCAATGTTTAAACCAAATGTAAATGTTCTAGTTTTTGGATAGATGTTGTACTTGTCTGTTCCAAAAAAGATTTCATTACTTCCATTTCCTCCAGAAAAATTAATTTCCGGATCAATTCCTCCATAATTTGTAAGTGTGAAAACATTATTTACCGAAGCATATAATCTTAATTTACTTATACCTTTTGCAAAGGAAGGATTGTTAAAGCTGTATCCTAAATTAATATTGTCTAGACGGATGAAACTTCCATCTTCAATGTAATAATCCATTGTTTGATATACACCCCCAACAGTTCCATTAAGTAATACAGCTTCATTGTTTACGTTTCTTGATCCTAAATAATCAGGATTTCCAAAAACCATGTTAGTTGCGTTGTAAATATCATGTCCAACTACAGCTCTGAACGACATACTCATATCCCAATTTTTAAAGGTAAAATAATTACTCCAACCCGCTTCAAAATCAGGTAAAGCATTACCGATTACCTTTTTATGATCGTCAGATTGACCAACATCGTCTAAATAATGTAATTCTCCGTCATTTCCTCTTATTAACCATTTTCCGTCAGCAACTCCTGCATATTCAAAACCAAAGAATGTTCCCAATTCGTATCCTACTTGCATTCTTTGTGTTGATACTCCAACTAATCCAGGACCAGAAATAAAGTCCACATCTATAAAGTCATAGTCATAAGTTCCATTCCCTAACGCATCAACTGATTGCTTGTTTGTTGAGTAAACCAAAGTAGTATTCCATGTGAAATTTTTACTTTCTACTAGATTGATATTCAAAGTAGCTTCAATACCTTCATTTTTAATCTTTCCTCCATTTATATATGTTGTGTTAGAAAAGTTTGTTTCAATTGGAATATTATTGTTAGCAATTAGCAATTGATCCAATGTTTTCTTGTAGTATTCCACGGAACCATTTACTTTGTTTTTAAACAATCCAAAATCTAAACCTAAATTTATCTCTTGGTTTTCATCCCATTTCAAATCTGGATTAGGATTGTTGTAATAGCCTAAATTAACGATAGGGTTTCCAGTATCAGGATCAATACCAGTTCCAACATATCCAACACGGAAATCTTGAACTCCAGCAGGAATGTTACTGTTGCCCGAAATACCCCAAGTGGCTCTAAATTTCAAAAGATTTAGACTTTCTAAGTTATCTGCTATAAAACTTTCATTGGCAACGTTCCAAGCAGCTTGAACAGATGGGAAATAACCCCATTGGTTGTTTCTTCCAAATACAGAAGATCCATCTCTTCTGATCATACCTGTTAAATAATATTTTGAATCATAATCATACATAGCTCTTGCAAACATACCAATATCCTTTCTTTCGCCTTTATTAGAATCAATATCACCCAATAATACATCTTCGAAATTCTGCAAGTCATCTGATCCTAATTGATTAGAAATTGGGTTTCTTCCTTGTGCACTAAACCCATCCCAATTTGTTCCTCTAAAAGAATAACCACCTAATAATGTAAGGTTGTGAGATTCTCCAAATGTTTTCTTGTAAGTTAAGGTAGCTTCTAACATACTTTGTTCCCAATTATTATAAGCTCTTCTTCCAAATCCTCTTCTTAATTCTGTCGAAAGAGTTTGTCCAGAATATATTGTGGCATAAGTTGGTTCAAAATAAGTTGATTCGTCATCATTTCTTAAATAGGTTAAAGCAACTTTAGCATTCAAACCTTTTGCTAATTCATAGTCCAAGCTCAAATTTCCAGTATATCTCTTAGCATCTCTATTGTTTTCAATTTGTTGTAAAGAAGCCATTGGATTGTAATAGTTGAATACACTATTTGTCTCAAAAAGAGTTCCATCTGCATTGTAAACAGGATCTGTTGGAACTCTTTGGAAAGATTGAAACAAAACATCATTCTGCCCATTTCCACCATAATTCACATAAGTATTTCCTTCTATAGTTCCTGAAATTCCCATATCAATTACTAATTTGTCATTAAATGATTTTTGAGTAACATTTAATCTACCAATTGTTCTAGTTTTTCCAGAACCTGATATTACACCTTCAAAATCAGTATGAGCTATAGAAGCTCTATAATTGCTTGAATCATTTCCTCCAGAAATAGCAAATTGATGGTTGGTGGTAATCCCGCTTCTGTAAATCTGATCTTGCCAATCCGTATTTCCACCATTATCTGTAAACGCTACACCTTTATCTGCAATAGCACTTCTATATTGACTTGCAGAAAGTAGATTTAATTTGTTTGCTACTTCATCTATAGCTACATACGTATTGTATTCGATAGTGGTTTTTCCATCTTTACCTCTTTTTGTAGTGATGAAAATTACACCGTTTGCTCCATCTGCACCATAAATTGCGGTTGAAGCGGCATCTTTCAAAATATCATAAGATACAATGTCTTCAGGTGCTATAGCAGTAATATCTACACCTCTGACACCATCAACAACATAAAGAGGACCTCCGCCAGCTGCAAATCCAGCAGCTCCACGAATTCTAACATTGAATCCTGCATTTGGATCACCACCTTGTTTGGTGATAGTTACCCCAGCAGCTTTACCCTGCAATCCTTGAATTGGATCTACTAAAGTACCTTGATTCAAATTTTCGGCAGAAACTTTTGAAACAGCTCCGGTGTTGTCTTTCTTCCTCACAGATCCATATCCAATTACCACAACTTCATCCAATTCAGAAGAATCTTCTTCTAATGAAACCGCGATTTCAGATTGAGAATCATAAACGATGGAATAATCTTTAAATCCAACATAAGAAAAAACGATTTTATCGCCTTTTTTTACATTTGATAATTTAAATTTACCATCAAAATCTGTTGCAGAACCGTTTTGGGTTCCTTCAACACTTACATTTACTCCAGGAAGTGGTAGTCCGGAAGATTTTTCCGATACCGTTCCGCTTAATGTGCTTTGTGCTAGTACACTAAACGGGAGTAGTAGTAATAAAAGTAACAACTTTTTATAAATTGTTTTCATACATTTTGTTTAGGTTAAAAATTGAGTTTTGTTAGTTAAAAACGCCTATAAATCTACTTCGAATGTTAAATTTATGTAAATATTTGGAACTAAAAAATCGTTTTCGCGAAACAGCCTACCGAAAACGTTTTCGTGTTGAAAACTTTAATGAAAATGTAGATTTTCAGGCATTTAAATCAGATTAATAAAAAATAAATTTATCTTTATTCAGAAAACACCATTTAACGAAAATTAGAATGAGAAGAAAAGTAACTTTAAAGCAAATTGCAAAGGAATTGGATGTGTCCATTTCAACGGTTTCAAAATCGTTAAGAGACAGTCCGGAAATCAGTGAAGATACACGTCAAAAAGTGCAGGCTTTTGCCAAATTATACAATTATAAACCCAACTTAATTGCATTAAGCTTAAAGAATAAAAAAACCAAGACCATTGGAATTATTATTCCCGAAATTGTGCACCATTTTTTCGCAACCGTAATCAGCGGAATTGAGCATGTGGCCAATGAACACGGCTATAATGTTATTGTAACTTTATCGGATGAATCCTTTGATAAAGAAGTGATCAATATGGAGATGCTTGCCAACGGAACCATCGACGGTTTCATCATGTCCTTGTCTAAAGAAACCCAGCATAAAAAGGATTTCCATCATATAACGGAAGTTATCAATCAAGGAATGCCCGTTGTCATGTTTGATCGCGTGACGAACGATGTTTTGTGCGATAAAGTAATTATTGACGACAATTTAGCTGCCTTCGATGCGGTTCAAGCCTTGATAGACAAAGGTTTCAAGAGAATCGCCTTGATTACAACTGTAGATTATGTGAGTGTCGGGAAACTTCGAACCGATGGTTATATAAAAGCATTAAAAACCAATGACATCAAGGTTGATCAGGATTTGATTCTAAAAATTGAAGACATAGACAATTGTTCGGATCAAATTGAAAGCTTAATTTCAAATAATGAAATTGATGCTGTTTTTGCCGTAAACGAACTTTTTGCAGTAACCGCCATCAAAGCGGCAAAAGGTATCGGAATAAAAGTCCCTGAAGATTTAGCCATAATTGGTTTTACCGACGGAATTATCTCCAAATATTCGTCTCCAAGTATTACAACTGTAAGCCAGAACGGAATCAAAATGGGAGGGAAGGCTGCAAAAATGTTGATAGAACGATTAGAATCCGAAGAGGAGGAAGAAGAACATTACAAAACGGAAGTCATCGAAACGCATCTTGTGATCAGAGAATCTACGCCAACGTTGTAGTTTTTTATAATTACCTAGCATACAAATATTTAAATTTATTATTTTTTGAATGTTTGAAATGTTAAAGTGCAAAAAATCTGAAATCTGAAATCTAAAATCTAAAATCTTTTATATATTTACAGCAATTATCAAAGCTTATAATTTTACTTCGAAAACAAAATAAAGTTTTGATAAGCAATATCGCTTATCGTAAATCAATTCATTACGATAATGGAAAAGCGTAAATTAAGTTTCTGGGAAATTTGGAACATGAGTTTCGGTTTCTTGGGAATACAGTTTGGTTTTGCTCTGCAGAATGCAAATACTTCCCGAATATTCGAAACCTTAGGGGCAAAAGTCGATGAAATTCCAATTTTATGGATTGCAGCTCCGGTTACAGGTTTAGTTATTCAACCAATTATTGGTTATTTCAGCGACAGAACGTGGACAAGATTAGGAAGAAGAAGGCCTTATTTTTTAATAGGTGCAATTCTTTCCTCAATTGCATTGTTCATAATGCCAAATTCACCAACTCTTTGGATTGCCGCTGGAACCCTTTGGATTATGGATGCCTCCATCAACGTTTCGATGGAACCTTTCAGGGCTTTCGTGGGCGATAATTTGCCAACAAAACAACGAACGCTTGGTTTTGCGATGCAAAGTTTCTTTATTGGAACGGGTGCTGTTGTAGGTTCACTTCTTCCTTATTTATTTACCAATCTTTTTGGCGTTAGCAATACTGCCGCACCTGGAATTATTCCTGATTCTGTAAAATGGTCTTTTTACATCGGTGGAGTAGTTTTTTTACTAGCCGTTTTATGGACCGTTTTTAAATCGAAAGAATATTCTCCCGAAGAACTTCATGCATTTGAACAACAAGAAAAAGAAGCGTTGGGAAAAGTAGAAGTAGAGGATTTTGAAACCAAGAAAAATATCAACAAGCAAATTGGTTTGGGTTTTTTTATGACTTTTATTGGAGCACTTGTTTCTTTATATATTTATGAAGAAAACCTAACCAAGGAACTTTACATCCTCTTTATCGGTTTAATCGTCATCGGAATCCTATTTATTTCGAGTGCTGTAATGCGAAACAAAAAAGTCAAAAATGGTTTTACCATTATCATGACAGATTTGCTTAACATGCCAACAACGATGAAAAAGCTTGCATTGGTTCAATTTTTTTCTTGGTTTGCCTTGTTTTCAATGTGGATTTATACGACTCAAGCCGTTACAGGACATGTTTTTGGAACCACCGATACTACTTCAAAATTGTATAACGATGCAGCCGATTGGGTTTCGGTTTTATTCACTGTTTATAACGGTGTTGCGGCAGCTGTAGCATTTTTACTTCCTGTTGTTGCTAAAAAAGTCGGAATCAGAATGACACATTTATTAGCATTAATTGCTGGAGGAATAGGTTTAATTTCAATTTATTTTATCGGAGATAAAGGTGTTTTGTTACTTCCAATGATTGGAGTCGGAATCGCTTGGGCAAGTATTTTATCAATGCCTTATGCGATGCTTTCAGGATCACTTCCGGCAGCAAAAATGGGTTACTATATGGGTGTTTTTAATTTCTTCGTAGTAATTCCACAGATTGTAGCTGCAACAATTTTAGGGTTTATAGTAAAACAATTTTTTGATGATGAACCTATTTACGCCTTAATTATTGGTGGATTCTCAATGATAATCGCTGGATTACTTACTTTACGCGTTAACGAAAGAACAAAAATTACAATTAATGAATAAAAAAGCATTCATATTCGACCTTGACGGAGTTATTGTAGACACCGCAAAATACCATTATCTGGCGTGGCAGAAAATCGCCAACCAGCTCGGAATCGAATTTACCCCAGAACACAACGAAGAATTAAAAGGTGTCAGCCGTGTTCGATCGCTTGATATCATACTTGAATTAGGAAAAATTGAAGCCGATCAAGAACACAAAGACAAATGGCTGGTTCAAAAAAATGAAGATTATCTGTCGTATTTAGTAGATATGGACGAAAGCGAAATTTTAAGCGGTGTTGTTCCTGTTTTAAAATTTTTAAAAGAAAACAATCAGTTGATTGCTCTAGGTTCTGCTAGTAAGAATGCACGGCCAATTTTAGAAAAAACGGGAATCATCAGCTATTTCGATGCGATTGTGGACGGAAACGATGTTACAAATGCAAAACCTGATCCTGAAGTTTTTTTAAGAGCAGCTCAGCTTTTAAATGTTGCTCCAGAAAACGCCATTGTTTTTGAAGATTCTGTAGCAGGAGTTCAAGCGGCAAACATTGCCAGTATGACAAGCGTCGGAATTGGAGAAGTAAAAGTTTTGCACGAAGCAAAATTTATCTTTCCTGATTTCACACATATTGAAGAACAATTCATCGAATCATTAATCAAATAAATCACTGTTAAAGGTTTAAAGCTTAAGGTTTCAAGTTATGCAACCTTCCACTTTAAACATTAAACTTTAAACAAAAAACACAATGAATCAAGACTATATCATACCAAATAATTGGTCCGTCATAGAAGAAGGATTTGATGCCGAAAGAGTAAAATCGTCCGAAAGCTTGTTCAGCATCGGAAACGGAGCCATGGGACAACGTGCCAATTTTGAAGAAAATTATTCAGGCGAAACCTTTCAAGGAAGCTACATCGCCGGAATTTATTATCCTGATAAAACAAAAGTAGGCTGGTGGAAAAATGGCTATCCGGAATATTTTGCAAAAGTTCTAAATGCTCCAAATTGGATTGGAATTGAAATTGAAATCAATGGAGAAAATTTTGATTTGGCCAAATGCAAATCGGTTTCCAATTTCAAGCGTGAGTTGAACATGAAAGAAGGTGTTTATTACCGATCTTTTGAAGCTGTTTTGCAAAACGGAATTGAAATTTCAGCTAAAATTACCCGTTTTCTTTCGTTGGATAATGACGAATTAGGTGTTATTAATTATGAAATCACACCTTTAAATGCAGATGCAAACATGGTTTTTAAACCATATGTTGATGCTGGTGTTCATAATGAAGATGCCAACTGGGAAGAAAAATTCTGGGAACCACTTGATGTAAAATATTCAGAAAATGAGGCTTTTGTTACGACAAGAACATTCAAGACACATTTTACGGCAACGACTTTTATGCAAAATGCGATTTTGTTGAATGGAGTTGCAGAAAAGCAAAATCCATCAGAAGTTCAGATGACTTCAGATAAAATTCAGTTTTCTTATGAAACAAGGGTGGGAATTACAGAAACAGTTTCCTTTCAAAAATTTGGAGGTTACACGGTTTCTTTAAATCATGAAAATACCCAAACTGCTGCTCAAAACGTAATTGCCGAAGGTTTGAAAATAGGTTATACAACTCTATTGGAAAATCAAAAACAAGCTTGGTCGAAAATCTGGGAAATGTCAGACATTACCATCGATGGCGACGTGAAAGCGCAACAAGGAATTCGTTTCAATATCTTTCAATTAAACCAGACTTATTTGGGCAAAGATTCTCGCTTGAATATTGGTCCAAAAGGTTTCACAGGAGAAAAATATGGCGGTTCTACTTATTGGGATACCGAAGCCTATTGCATTCCGTTTTATATGGCGACAAAAGACCAGCAAGTTGCGAGAAATTTGTTGACTTACAGATACAATCATCTTGAAAAAGCTATAGAAAACGCCGGTAAATTAGGTTTTACAAATGGTGCTGCTTTGTATCCGATGGTGACGATGAACGGTGAAGAATGCCACAACGAATGGGAGATTACCTTTGAGGAAATCCACAGAAATGGTGCGATTGCTTTCGCGATTTTCAACTATTTCAGATTCACCGGCGATTACAGCTACATTCCAGAAAAAGGTTTGGAAGTCTTAATCGGGATTGCCCGTTTTTGGCACCAAAGAGCGACTTATTCTACCAATAAAGACCAATTTGTAATTCTTGGCGTTACAGGTCCGAACGAATATGAAAACAATGTAAACAACAATTTCTACACAAATTATTTGGCGAAATGGTGTATCGATTACACTTTAGAGCAAATTGAAAAAGTAGAAAAAGAATATGCTTCCGACCATTCAAGAATCATGTCTGAAGTCAATTTGGACAAAGGCGAATTGGCACAATGGAAGAAAGTGGCCGACAAAATGTACCTTCCTTTTTCAGAAGAACACGATGTTTATTTGCAACAGGACGGCTTCTTGGACAAGGAATTGGTGAAAGTGCATGATTTGGATAAAAGCCAACGACCAATCAACCAAAAATGGTCGTGGGACAGAATTCTTCGTTCGCCCTACATCAAGCAGGCTGATGTTTTACAAGGATTTTATTTCTTCGAAGATCATTTTTCAAAAGAACAATTGGAGAAACATTTTGATTTCTACGAACCCTTTACTGTTCACGAATCATCGCTTTCGCCTTGTGTTCACTCGATTCAAGCTTCGGTTTTGGGCAGAATGGAACAGGCCTACACCTTCTATTTGAGAACTTCCCGATTGGATTTGGACGATTACAACAAAGAAGTTGAAGAAGGTCTGCACATTACCTCGATGGCGGGAACTTGGATGAGTATTGTGGAAGGTTTTGGTGGAATGCGTGTCAAAGATGATGCCTTGCATTTCGAACCAAGAATCCCAGAACAATGGACGGGTTATTCGTTTAAAATCAATTTTAGAAATCAAATTCTGCAAGTTTCGGTAAAAGCAAATGAAACCCATTTTAATCTGGAAGGCACGAAAGAGCTTACTGTTTTTGTGAACGGAAAAGCTGTTTTGGTCGAGCCGAATACTTTGGTTACAGTTTAAGAAAATTCAACATTATACACCAAAATTAAACCATTAAGGGATTAAGAAAAATTAAGGCAATACTTAATGAAACTTAATTTCTTAATGGTTCAAAACAAGAAAAATTATGACCCAAAAAGAAGTAACGCAATTGTCGTATGAAATAACGGGATTAGCAATTCGAGTTCATAAAATTTTAGGTCCGGGTCTTTTAGAGAGTGTTTACGAACGCTGTTTAAAGTATGAATTAGAATCTAATGGCTACGATGTAAAACAACAATTGATTGTGAAAGTAAATTATGAAGATATTGAATTTGAAACCGATATGAAAATTGATTTACTTGTTAACGATTGCGTAGTTGTAGAATTGAAAACGGTAGAAAATATTTTACCAATTCACGAAGCACAACTATTGACTTATATGAAATTGCTCAGAAAACCGCAAGGTCTTTTAATTAATTTCAATACAACAAATATTACCAAATCAATGAAGCCTTTTGTCAATGAATATTTTTCACGGCTGTATTAAAATTTAAACCATTAAGGTATTAAGAAAAGTTAAGACAGAGCTTAATGAAACTTAATCTCTTAATGGTTCAAAAATTCTTTAAAATGGTTCAAAAACAACAACAATGAAAAAAACAATCCTACTTTTATTTCTATCCCTTTCAGCTTTCGCCCAAATCGATAAAGTAGAACCCCCTTTCTGGTATGCTGGAATGCATAATCCTGAACTACAAATCATGTTCTACGGAAAAAATATCGCACAATATGAAGCATCGGTTTCCAATAATGTCGTGATAAAAAACGTAGTCAAAACCGAAAATCCTAACTACATTTTCATTACCATCGACACGAAAAATCTCCCTGCTTCTGATTTTGTTTTCTCTTTCAAGAACAAAAACAAGGTAGCGTTTACAAAGAATTATTCCCTAAAACAAAGACGTGCCAATTCCGCAGAACGTAAAAGTTACGACTCATCGGATATGATGTACTTGATTATGCCCGACCGTTTTGCAAATGGGAATCCAAACAACGACAGCAACTCCGCTACAACCGAAAAAGCCAACAGAAGTTTACCTGGAGGTCGTCATGGTGGAGATATCGAAGGAATTATTAAAAACCTAGATTATCTTTCTGAACTTGGCGTTACGGCACTTTGGAGCACACCACTTTGTGAGGACAACGACAAGGGTTATTCCTATCATGGTTACGGACAATCGGATGTTTATAAGATTGACCCACGTTACGGAACCAACGAAGAATATTTGAAACTTTCATCTGAACTGAAAAAACGAGGAATGAAATTAATCAAAGATTATGTAACCAATCATTGGGGTGCCGAACATTGGATGTATAAAGATTTACCAACGTATGATTGGGTACACCAATTTCCAGGATATTCACAATCCAATTACCGAATGACGACTCAATTCGACCCGAACGCTTCTGCAATCGATGCTAAAAATTGCATGGACGGTTGGTTCGTTCCGTCAATGCCTGATTTGAATCAATCGAATCCATTGGTGTTGAATTACATCACTCAAAACGCAATCTGGTGGATCGAATATGCAGATTTGGATGGTTTCAGAGTCGATACTTATTCGTATAACGACAAAGTTGGAATCGCAAAATGGACAAAAGCGATCACGGATGAATATCCACATTTCAACATCGTTGGAGAAGTTTGGATGCACGACCAAGCCCAAATGTCCTACTGGCAAAAAGACAGCAAAATCGCTGAAATCCAAAGTTATAATTCCTATTGTCCGAGTGTGATGGATTTCACTTTGCACGATGCTTTCGGAAATGTTTTCAACGAAGACAAAGACGGTTGGAACGACGGGATGATTAAGGTGTACGATAATTTCACGAACGATTTCCTTTATCCAAATGTCAACAATCTTCTAATTTTTGCAGAAAACCACGACACAGGACGTTTCAACCAAAACTATAAAAACGACATCAAGAAATATACGATGGCAATGACTTTGTTGGCTACTGTTCGTGGAATTCCGCAGTTGTATTATGGTTCAGAAATCGGAATGGCGGGTGACAAAGGAAAAGGCGATGCCGATATCCGTCAGGATTTTCCTGGAGGCTGGGAAGGCGACAAAAATAATGCTTTCACAAAATTGGGTAGAACCGAAGAGCAGAATAAATTCTTTGATGTGACGTCAAAATTATTCCAATGGAGAAAAAATAAATCGGTCGTTCACTTCGGGAAGATGATGCATTACATTCCGCAAGAAAATGTTTATGTCTATTTCAGATACGACGAAAAAGAAACCGTGATGGTCGTGATGAACAATTCTGCGGAAGCGAAAACCATCAAAACCAATCGTTTTCAGGAAAGCATCAAAAATTTCAAATTAGGAAAAGATGTACTTTCAGGAAAAACCGTTGAGGTTTCAAATGAAATTTCTTTGGAGGGAAAATCGGTTTTAGTTTTGGAATTGAACTAGAAAAACATTTGAACCATTAAGAAATTAAGAAAAGTTAAGATTGAACTTAATGAAACTTAATACCTTAATGGTGTAAAAATAAAAAGCACAAATCTTCCCGGTTTGTGCTTTTTATTTTGCCGTTTTTTGTCATTCCGACGAAGGAGGAATCTCTTTGAAATAAGCAAATTGTTTTTTTTTGAAACAAAACAAAAGGTATTCTTTAATCCATGTTCCTGCCTTTCCTTCCAAATCTTTTATTTTTTTAAAGAAAAAAAATAAAAGGATTTTCCCTCCAGTCAGGGTTAGAAAAACAATCTTCAGGCTTCTTTTAATCTTTTTGGCCACCTTTGTCGAAAAATCCGTGCAAATTATACAATCCGTGCAAATCATATAATCCGTGGCAAAAAAATAAAAACATTACTTTTGCAAAAAATCTTCCCTTGAAAAAAACACTAAACATCGGACACCGAGGAGCCAAAGGTCACGAACCCGAAAATACTCTTCCTTCCTTCCAAAAAGCATTGGATTTCAATGTTGACGGAATTGAACTTGATGTGCACATTTGCAAAACAGGAGAATTAATTGTCATCCATGATTTCACCGTTGATAGAACTACGAATGGTTCGGGTGCTGTTTCAGAATTATCACTTTCAGAACTAAAAACATTACGAATAAATGATGAAATTGAAGTCCCAACGTTGGAAGAAGTTCTTGATTTGGTCGGAAAAAAATGTTTCATCAACATCGAATTAAAAGGACGACATACCGCAAAACCAGTTTCACATCTGATAGAAAAACACATTCTTGAAAAAGAATATTCCTATAATGATTTTATCGTTTCAAGTTTCCAACGAGAAGAATTAGAAATGATGTTCACGATAAACCCAAACATTCATCTCGGAATCCTGACTCAGGCAAGTGTCAATCAGGCATTGGAATGGGCGAGTACTTTTTCGGCGAAAGCCATACATCCACATTTCAGTCTTTTGACCGAAGAAAATGTCAAAAAAGCACAAGATGAAGGTTTCAAGGTTTATACTTGGACCATCAATGAAACGGAAGATATCGAACGAATAAAAACGTATGAAGTAAACGGAATCATCACCGATTTCCCAGAAAGAATATGAGCCAGAATTTCGACATAATCATCGTTGGCGGAGGAGCCGGAGGTTTTTTTACAGCAATAAATATTGCAGAAAAGAATCCAAAACTAAAAATTGCGATTTTGGAACGAGGTAAGGAAGTCTTGACAAAAGTCAGAATTTCTGGAGGTGGAAGATGCAATGTCACGCACGCTTGTTTCGAGCCAAACGAGTTGGTGAAATTTTACCCTCGAGGCGAAAAAGAACTCCGTGGTCCTTTTCATCAATTCTGTTCGGGTGACACAATCGAATGGTTCGAAAAACACGGTGTGGAATTAAAAATTGAAGAAGACGGACGAATGTTTCCTGTTTCGAATTCCTCCCAAACCATCATCGATTGTTTTACATCGGCTACAAAAAAACTGGGAATTCAAGTCTTGACAGGACAAAGCGTTCAATCGATTTATAAATCGGAAACTCCCGATGGAAATTTCTGGAAAATTGAAACCCAAAACGAACAATATAATTGTGAAAAGTTGGTTTTGGCAACTGGAAGCAACCCGAAAATGTGGGAAATGATTCAAGATTTCGGGCATACAATTGTGAGTCCGGTTCCGTCATTATTTACTTTCAATATCAAAGATTCTCGAATAAAAGAATTGCCTGGCGTTTCTGCACAAGTTTCTGTAAAAGTAAAAGACACGAAACTAACTTCAACCGGACCTTTGTTGGTGACGCATTGGGGAATGAGCGGACCTGCCATTTTGAAATTATCGGCTTGGGGAGCCAGAATTTTATTCGAAAAAAATTATCAATTTACCATTTTTGTAAACTGGCTGAATGATGTCGATTCAGAAGATGCTGAAAAAATTCTGAAGGATTTAAAACAAGAACATTCTAAGAAAACCGTTTCGAAGAAATCGCCTTTTGAATTCCCGAATCGTCTTTGGGAAAGTTTGGTTTTGGCTTCAGGAATTCAAGAAGAAACAAAATGGGCCGATTTGTCTAAAAATCAATTGCAAAATTTATCCAATCAACTTACAAACGGACAATTCCAAGTGAACGGAAAAAGCACCTTCAAAGAGGAATTTGTAACCGCTGGCGGAATCGATTTAAAGGAAATCAATTTCAAAACAATGGAAAGCAAAATCCATGAGAACTTGTTTTTTGCTGGAGAGATTGTAAACATTGATGCCATCACGGGAGGTTTCAACTTTCAGAATGCTTGGACAAGCGGGTTTATTGTGGCAAATTCGATTTAGTTCGATTTGGACTTGTAGGTATTTGAAAATCAATTATATTTGACGAAAATATCTATTTTATGAAAAAAACTTTACTTCATTTTTTTCTTCTTTTTAGTGTGATCAGTGGGTTTGGTCAATGTTTAAATCCTTCAAATCAAGAAGTGTCCAATATCACCAGTACTTCTGCACAAATTAGTTGGCAATCCAATCCAAATCAAACGCTTTGGGAAATTTTTTTGGTTCAAGCAGATAGTCAGCCTCCAACTCCAAACACATTAGGAATAATTACAAATACAAATCCCTATACATTAACAAATCTTCCTTGTAATTCAACCATAACTTTTTATTTAAGAGCTACTTGTAATATGCAAGAATCAGATTGGACGGGGCCTTTTGTTTTTCAAACAGCAAGTTGCGGAACGATGGTTTCGGTTGATACAAATTTTACTCCAACGGAGCTTGTTACTGATGTTTTGCTCAACAATGGCTGTGTTAATGTCAGTAACATTATCACCCAGGGAATTTGTGGCATTGGAGCTTTCGATAATAACGAAGGTAGTTTTCCTTTTGAAAAAGGTTTGGTTATTCGTTCGGGACAGGTTCATTTATCTGCAGGGACTTACACGGGAAACAATAATTCTTCTATCTGTTCAGAGCAGGGTGATGCAGAGTTAAATGCTATCATTGCCGCATCTGGACAACCAGGAACTGTAAATGATGTTTCGTCCATCAAATTTAATTTTACGGCTTTAAGCAATCAATTGAGTTTTAATTTTCTTTTTGCATCAAATGAATATGGATTGTACCAATGTGCCTATTCTGATGTTTTTGGGTTTATCCTAACAGATTTGGAAACGGGTTTAAAACAAAATCTAGCAATAGTTCCAGGTACATCAACGCCAGTTTCAACTACAACTATTAGAAATTCACTTTACAATACGAATTGTAGTGCTGTAAATCAGGAATATTTTGGAAGTTATAACGTAGATAATCCTGATAGTCACATCAATTTTATCGGACAAACTGTTTCAATGACAGCATCGGCTACATTAATCCCTAACAAAGAGTATTCGTTGAAATTTGCTGTTGGCGATTATCAAGACTTCCAATTTGATTCGGCGGTTTTTATTGAAGGAGGGAGCTTTTCTTTTACGAATCAATGTCAGAGTATTCAATTAGTAGCTTTTGTTGATGAAAACAATAATGGCATAAAAGATCCAAATGAAATAAATTACAATAGAGGAACATTCAATTATATCGTCAATGATTCGGAAGTAGAGATTGCAAGCCAAACTTCAAATGGTAATTTTTATATTTTCCCCGAAAATTTGAGTGATAGCTATATCCTAAGCTTCGTTGTCTTTCCTGAACTGCAAGAATATTTTAGCACTGACACTGCATTTGGAAATGTTGTCTATGATAGTGAAAGCACGAATATCTATTATTTTCCAATTGCCAATATCCAACCTTATACAGATGTTGAAGTTTCTATAGTTCCGATTGAAGGACCAGTTCCAGGATTTACGTATGGCAATATCATAAATTATAAAAATAATGGCGTTACAGCTGCTTCGGGAACACTGGAATTTAGTCATGATACGGCTTTAACGCTTTCCAATATTTCACAAGAAGGAACAACATTAACGCCAAATGGATTTACTTATACCTACACCGATCTTCAGCCGAATGAAAGTAGGTCAATAGTAGTAGATTTAACAGTAGTCACGATACCAACGATTAGTTTAGGTCAAGTAGTTTCAAACACAGTTCAATCTATAAATTCTAGCGACATTGAGCCAGACAATAATTCATTCGAGCTAAATCAAATTGTTGTAGGTTCTTATGATCCAAACGATAAATTAGAAGCACATGGTGGAAAAATTGAATTTGATACATTTGATGAAAATGATTACCTGTTTTATACCATCCGTTTTCAAAATACAGGAACTGCCAATGCACAGTTTGTTCGACTTGTTGATTATTTAGATCCACAATTAGACGAAACCACTTTACGAATGATTAACGCAAGCCATGAATATACCTTCACAAGGACTGATGCAAATTTGGTTTGGAAATTTGATGCCATCAATCTTCCTCCAGAAATGAATGATGAAGTTGGTAGTAATGGTTTTGTTCAATTTAAAATAAAACCAAAACCAGGCTTCGTGATTGGGGATATTATTCCAAATACAGCCGAAATTTATTTTGATTATAATCCGGCGATTATTACTAATACGTTCAATACAGAGTTTACACAAACTTTAAAAACACGACAATTTACTGTTGCTGATTTGCTGGTCTATCCCAATCCTTCAAACGGATTGGTTTATATCAATACCCAAAATACAACCGAAAATCTGAAGGGAATTAATTTGTATGATGTGTTGGGGAAACTGATTCTTTCTTCGAAAAACCTATCATCAAGACAAGCAAGTTTAAATGTTGCTCCATTGTCAAAAGGAGTTTATATGATAGAAATTACGACAGAAAATAATTTCAAGCAGACAAAAAAATTAGTGGTGAATTAAAAAAAATATGCAATTTCCAAAAAACCGATTATTACAAATAGTCGGTTTTTGTTTAAAAAAAATCTTACTATTTTAAACTAATATCTACTATACAGCTTATATTTGGCGAATTAAAGCTCCCTTAAAAATTTTTATGAAAAAACAATTACTTTTTTTTATTTTGCTTTTATGCATTGGTTTGCAAATAGGAAATGCAAAAGACAATCCGTTAGTCGTAGTTGAAACAAACCTCACTAACCCCCCAATTAATGATGAATGTGAAAATGCCATTAATGTTGCTATAAATCCCACTTCAGAAATTGTTTCTTTCGTTTCGGGCACTACCGTTGGAGCTACTTATTCAGCCACTTCTGGAAGCTGTGTTGCAAATCAAAATGATATTTGGTATAGTTTTGTAGCTACTTCTACAATGCACTTTTTCAAATTTTATAATGTGGTTTATTTTCAGCCCTCAAATCAATTGAGCTATCAAGTTTTTTCGGGATCTGATTGTGGTACTTTAACACCTGTTGTCTGTGGATATGGAGAAGAAAGTATGGTAAATAATCTAGTGGTGGGACAAGCCTACAAAGTACGTGTTTATTCTTCTATCCAAGTGGTTACTTTTGCGTTTGACTTTGCCATTTTTACTACAGATCCTCTGATAAATGATGAATGTAGCAATGCCATAAATATTCCGGTAAATCCAGATATGACTACTGACTTGTTTTTAAACACCACTGATTTAGGAGCTACTAATTCTGCAAATACTGGCAATTGTTATAACGAGAAAGATACTTGGTATCATTTTACAGCCTTAAGTCCAACTCATAGTGTACGTTTTTTTGATTTGGATAACAATCAAATTTTTAAAACATTTTCATTGTTTACAGGTGAAAATTGTAGCAGTTTAATTCCTGTTGCTTGCATTTCCAATGGCGTTTTAGAAAATCTTACAGTTGGAACAACATACACAATTAAATTGATTAAGAATACTATCCAAAGTCTTTCTCAATCTTCTTTCAAAATCATTATCAATTCCCTTGAAGCTCCTTTAAATGATGACTGCGAAAATGTAATTACGGTTCTTGCAAATCCAGATTTACAAAAAAACTTCTTTGTAGCAGGTTCAACAGCAGGGGCCACTCCATCAAATATGGACAGTACGGATCGAGATGTGTATTATCGATTTATAGCAACTTCAACACAGCATTTAATTTATTTTGACAATATAATCAATACTATTCAATTTGAAATTTTACAGGAAAACTCAAATTGTGCTAATTCCACTTTGCTCTATCCTTTCGAAGGTATGAATTCTACATTTGGGACAGTATATAGTAATTTCATTGTAGGGAATGCTTATGTTATTAGAGTAAAATCGTCTGCTGAAGATTTGTCGGCAGTGTTTGACCTTTCTATAAGAACACATCAACCAGTGACTAATGTAGGATGCTTAAATTCAATTGAAGTGCCTGTTAATCCTACAACGTCCTGTGATGAATTTATAATAACTAACACACAAGCTGGAACTTGGAATTTAAATGGAACTATGCTGCCAAGTGATGCTACGTGGTACCATTTTGTTGCCACTTCAAAAACACATACGATACAATTTGAAGATCTAGACGGTGTATTTTCAGGGCCTAATTTTGTACTTTATAATAATGATGCTTGTGATACGAATCAAGGTATCGGCTACTCTTATGTTCAAGGATTAAAAGGATATTATAATAATCTGATAATTGGAAATGAATATAAAATAAGATTAAATACAGAAAATTACCTAGCACCCGTTTCAGGACAAGTCAAAGTATGTATTACAACGATTCCTCAACCGGAACATGACGAATGTGCAAATGCAATATCACTTCAAGTCAATGCTGTCAATCAAACCGAGTATTTCGTTAATTCATCCACTTTTGGCGCTACAAATTCAGACGTTCCAAACACTTGTAACGATTCGGCCGATGATGATGTTTGGTTTAGCTTTGTGGCAACCTCGAAGTTTCATACCATAACATTGTCAAATGTTAATCCAATAGCCAATAATTTAAAACTTGCAGTTTATGAAGGTGCGGATTGTGCTAGTATGTTTCTCAAGAGATGTGGAAATAATTCAGTCCCCCTAAATACGTTAACTATTGGTCAAAGCTATAAAATTAGAGTATACACTGAAAGTCAAGGCGTAAATATGTTTGCTAGCTTTACGATTGCTGTTTCAACCAATGCATTAGCGGTAAACGACGAATGTTCAAATGCCATTTTGGTTCCCACAAGTACAATTTCAGATCTGAATGCAATTAATGCAAGTGTAAAAGGAGCTACTCAATCGAGCGAAGAAAATAATTGTGTTCCAGAAGCCGATGATGATGTATGGTATGAGTTTATAGCTACTGCAACTCGACATACTATTAATTTCGACTGGTCCAGTAGTTTTGCAATTTTAATAAATTTCGCTGTTTACACCGGTGATTGCGATAATTTGACACAAGTTTTTTGTAGTACTGTTGGAGTAAATACTCTAAACGATTTGATTATTGGTCAAGCGTATAAAATTAGAATTTGGTCAGCAGGTTCCAATCCTACAAATGCCACATATAAACTTATTATTACAAATCAAGATGAACCATTAATTGCCAATACAACTCAATTTACATCCCAAGAATTAATATCGGATATTTTGATTACTGATCCATGTATAGCGGTGTCCAACATTACATCAAGTACCGGGACAAATTTTGGATCGGTCAATGGTATTGGTTATTTTACAAATAACAACCCACTTTTTCCAATAAGTTCAGGAATTATACTGTCTACAGGAAATGCCGCAAATGCTGGAGGACCAAATCCATCCATATCCAGCGAAGGAAATTCATCTGCATGGGCTAATGCTGGTGATGAAGATTTAAATGCGACCATATTAGAGGCAACTGGAACGCCAATAGTTTCAAAAAATGCAACCAAATTAGAATTCGATTTTACAACTCAAAATGACTTTATGAGTTTCAACTTTTTGTTTGCTTCTGAAGACTATGGTGTTTACCAATGCATACCAGGAGATGCATTTGCATTTTTGCTAACAGATTTAACTACTGGAACCATAACCAATTTAGCGGTCGTGCCTGGTACTCAGTTTCCTATATCGGTCAATACAATTAGAGATATGCAATATAATACATCATGTCCCTCAACCAATGAAGGATTTTTTGGTTCTTTATATGGAGGTCTAAACGAAGGTTTGTTTTCTCCTATTAATTTTATTGGGCATACTGCTTTAATGACAGCCTCTGCCTCAATAGTGCCAAATAATCCCTATCATATTAAACTTGTGATTGCTGACCGAGGATTTATTACTTATGATTCAGCGGTATTTATTCAAGCCGGCAGTTTTACCTCAGGACAATCACAATGTTTAGATCGAATAGAATTGGTTGCTTTTATTGATGACAATAATAACGGGATTAAAGAAGACTCAGAAATTAATTTTACCAATGGTTCTTTTGCATACCAAATTAATGATGCTGTAGATAGCATTGAAGTTTCTTCTTCAAATGGCTTGCACACTATTTTTGGTGTGAATCCTTTAGATTCTTATGATATTACCTATAATATCCAATCTGAATTCACCCCCTATTATTCAGGTACGACTTCATTTGATAATATTACAATTCCTGAAGGTAGTGGCACTCAAACTTTGTATTTTCCTATTACTCAAATTGAAGCTTTTACTGATTTATCGGTTTCGATCATTCCTCTCGGACAACCCGTTGCAGGCTCGAGTTATGCGAATAAAGTAGTCTATCAGAATATGGGAAATATCGCTGCATCTGGAATAATAAATTATACTAAAGATGTATCGGTAACCGTTTCTACAGCCGAAAGTGGGGTGGTGCTAACGCCAACTGGTTTTACCTATAATTTTGAAAATCTTACTCCATTTGAAACCCGTTCTTTCATTATTCAAATGAATGTTCCCGCTGGAAGACAAATGATTGAAAGCACTCCTTTGTCAAGTAATATCTCCATTTCTTCCTCTTCCGGTGATATCGATTCAAGTAATAATTCATTTCAAATTTCGCAAGGACTTGTCAGTGAAGAGTCTTTTATTCATAAAACAGAATCGCACGGAAGTCTTTTGGACATCACAACATTTACAGAGGAATCGTATTTATATTATACCATTTACTTCCAAAATAAAGCCACCATAAGTGTGAACAATATTCGTATAGAAGATGTTTTGGATGCTCAATTAGATGAAGAAAGTATACAGACGGTAAGTGCAAGCCACTCCTTCACAATGAAAAGAATAGGAAATGAGGTGACTTGGAACTTTGACTATGTTTACTTGCCAAGTTATTTAGAAAATTCGGATTCTAGTAGCGGTTATGTGACGTTCAAAATTAAGTTAAAACCAGGCTTCGAAGCAGGTGATATCATCCCTAATTCGGCCGAAATTTATTTTGATAACAATCCGCCTATCATCACCAATACTTTTAATTCTACTTTCGAGGAGCAGTTGTCAACACCAGAATTCTCGTCTGGAAACCTCTTAATGTATCCGAATCCTTCAAACGGAATGGTGTACATCAATACCCAAAACACAACTGAAAATTTGAAGGAAATCAATTTGTATGATGTGTTGGGTAAAATAATTCTTTCCACAAAAGACCTTTCTTCAAAACAATCAACTCTGAATGTTGGATCATTAGTAAAAGGCGTTTATATGGTTGAAATTACCACCGAAAATAATTTCAAACAGACAAAAAAGCTCATCGTGAATTAAGCTTGATTAAAGAATCAATAACAAATAAAAAATCCCAATTGCAATAAAGCAGTTGGGATTTTTTCTGTATAAAAACCTATTTCCAATACACCGAAAGAGTTTCCCAATGCACCGAAAGAGCTTCCCAATGCACCGATGGAGTTTCCGATGCACCGAAAGAACTTCCCAATGCACCTAAAGAGTTTACCGATGTTCCGAAAATCCTTTATCGATAATAAGCCAAAAAAAAGCCACTCTTTCGAATGGCTATTGTTTAATAAGGTAAAAAATGTTTCTACATCAAGTCTAAAACCAAAGAAGGGAAAAGACCAATTATAATATTAATCACGATAGCAACTACTGCAACGGAGTAATAAAGGATTGGAGTACCCTTTTTTTTCTCGTTTGGTTCTTTCCCGTACATCGCCAAAATCAATTTGAAGTAATAGCCAATACTGATGATAGAATTCACTACAGCAACAATTACCAAAACAATATAACCCGCTTCAATTGTTTGATTGAACAAGAATAATTTAGCAAAGAAACCAGAAAAAATAGGAATACCACCCATCGATAGCAAGGCTCCGGTCAACACAGCCGCTAATAAAGGATTCGTTTTTCCAAGACCGTGAAAGTTCGTAATATCCTCGTTATCTCTGTTTTTACATACATATAAAATCACAGCAAATGCAGCAATACCCGAAATAGAATAAGCGGCAGCATAATACAATAAGGTAGAAGCCGAAGTGCTTAAAGTCAATAAGGTCATCAACATAAAACCTGCATGCGAAATACCCGAAAAGGCAAGCATTCTTTTTACATTCACTTGACGCAACGCCATAATGTTTCCAACTGTCATCGAAGCAATAGAAAGCACCACAATAACAATCTGGAACGATTCTGAAATGTCAGCATTTAAAACGCTTAAAAGCTTAAATAAAGTAGCCATTGCCACAACCTTTGCCAACGTACTCATTGTTGCAGTGGTTAGGGCAGGAGCACCTTCATAAACGTCTGGAGCCCAAAAGTGAAAAGGAACTACAGCAATCTTGAAAAGCATACCAATCGTCAGCATTATAATTCCGATAAAGAACCAATCGGGTAATTCTGCTGAACGGGATAATTCGCTGATTTCAACAACGTCGAAACTTCCCATTGCTCCGTAAACCAAGCAAATTCCAAAAAGAATAAAACCCGATGCAAAAGCTCCCATCAGGAAGTATTTCATTCCGGATTCATTGCTCTTTAAATTCAAACGGTTACTGGCACATAAAATATACAACGCAATCGATAAGATTTCAATTCCTAAAAAGAACATCGCCAGATTTCCGAAAGAAACCATTGCTACCGCTCCAGAAAGCATAAAAATCTTGATGCCAATAAAGTCGGATATTTTAGTAGCAACTTCGTTGTCATAGAAGTTATGACTCAAGGCAACCAAAAAGATGGTCAACACGATAAACAAACTCGAAAAAGTAACCGAGAAATTATTCACAACCACCATATTGTTATAGAAACTTGCAGTTGTTCCGTAATCGTTAATCGTCAAGGCAAGTGAAGCCAACAATCCAACAATCGTAAAAGGAATAATCCCTTTTCTTAAATTGAAAATTTCAAATAAAAGGCATAAAACACCTAATCCTGTTATAGCTATTAATGTATTCATTTTTTATTTGAGGGTTATCGATTTATTTGTGTTAAGATTTCTTGAAGACTTGGAGTAATCAAGTCAGTAATAGGTTTTGGATAAATTCCGAAGAACAATAAGAATGCTATGATACTAACCAAAACAACCGCTTCATTAGTAGTTACATCTTTAAAAAGTTTCGCATTGGTTTCGCCAAGCATTACGTGTTGGAACATTCTCAACATATAATAAGCTCCTAAAATGATGGTAGTTCCACCAAGGATAGCCCAGATGATTCCAATTTGCGATAAGCTATACAATACCGTAAATTCTCCTATAAAGTTGAATGTTGAGGGCAAAGCAACCGATGCTAGAACCAAAATCATAAACATTGATGTGAATTTTGGCGATTGGCTTCTGATGCCTCCCATTTCGGAGATTTCTCTGGTTTCATATCTTCTGTAGGTGATTTCAGCCACGAAGAATAAACCAACCACTACAAATCCGTGAGCGATCATTTGCAAGACAGCGCCACGAAGTCCGTCAAGGTTTAAGGTATACGTTCCTGCTGCAATCAATCCAACGTGAGCTAGAGAAGAATAAGCCAATAATTTTTTAAGGTCTTTTTGTCTCAAGGCTACAATCGAACCATAGATTACTCCGGCAATTCCCAAAGCAATAAAGATGGTCATGTATTCTTTAGCAGCTGATGGAGCAAGAGGCAATTGCCAACGGATAACGCTGTACAATCCCATTTTTAGCATAATCCCTGAAAGCAACATTGTGCCAACAGTTGGTGCTTTTTGATATACTTTTGCCTGCCAAGTATGAAATGGAATGATTGGAATCTTGATGGCATACGCCAAGAAAAAGGCAAGGAAAATCCAAAGTTGTTCTTGCGAAGAAAGTTCTAATTTGTATAAATCTTCGATCAAGAAGCTTCCCGCTTTTCCATACAAATAAATAAAAGCCGTCAACATAAACAACGAACCAGCCAATGTGTAGATGAAGAATTTTACTACTGCTTTTTTACGTTCTTCGGCATCTCCGTTACCCCAAATCAATGCGATGAAGTAAATCGGAATCAAGGCCAATTCCCAGAATATATAATATAAAAGTCCATCAGAAGCTAGGAAAGTTCCCGCCATTGCAAAGGACATAAATAAGATTAAAGCATAGAAGTTTTTTGCATTTCTGAATTCATTTCCAAAAGCTGAAAAAATAATCAAAGGTGTCAAGGCCGTGTTCAAAAGCAACATTGCCAACGACAATCCATCCGCTTTAAGCGAAAAAGAAATGCTAGGTTTTGTAATCCAAGCCGACATAAAATCAATATTTTGTCCGGCATTGAAGAGGCTCAACAAGTAAACGGAAAATCCTAAGGATACCAATCCGAAAAACAAGGCCACTTTTGGAGCTAGTTTATCTCCAGAAAAATAAGTTGCAAAAGCGCCAATTAAAAGTATAATTAGTATAAAAGATACATCCATTATGTTAGAATTTTTTTTGAGCTAAAATTAAATACGAAACAATGGCACAAAAGCCTATCACGAAAGCGAAAAGGTAAAAACCGATACTTCCATTCTGTAATTTTTTTCCTTGGAAACTTAGTTCGTTGGCCGCTTTTCCGAAACCAAAAACAACTGCAGCCAAAGCGGTTTCAATATAATCCCTAAAGAAACGAGATAGTAAGTTGATTGGTTTTACGATGATGGCATCATAAACTTCATCAACATAGTATTTGTTGTATAGCACTTTAGAGAAACCTGTAATTTTTTCGTCTTCTTCAGGAACTTGAGCCTGCTTTATATATTTCGCATATGCAATTCCAATTCCAACCAAGGCACCAACAGTTGCAATTCCCATAAGCATATATTCAGTTGTTCCCAAATGATGTGCTTCGCGGGCTTTAGCAAATAACGGCTCAAGGTAATGATTCAACCAGCTGTGTCCTGGAAGGCTCAACAATCCGCCAATTGCAGCCAAAATAGCCAAGACAATCAAAGGAAAAGTCAATAATGCTGGACTTTCGTGCAAATGGTGTTTTTGTTCTTCACTTCCGCGGAATTCTTTAAAGAACGTCAAGTACATCAATCGGAACATATAAAAAGCCGTCAAGATTGAAGCAATAGAACCGATTACCCAAAGAACTGGACTTTCGTGGAATGCCACCATCAAGATTTCGTCCTTAGACCAGAATCCAGATAATGGGAAAATACCAGCAATGGCCAAACTTGAAACCAACATTGTTATAAACGTGATTGGCATCGCTTTTCGCAAACCACCCATTTTTCGCATATCTTGCTCGTGGTGCAAAGCATGAATTACCGAACCTGAACCCAAGAACAAGCAAGCCTTGAAGAAAGCGTGCGTGATGACGTGGAAAACGGCAATTTCATAAGCTCCCAAACCTAAAGCCAAGAACATCAAACCTAATTGAGAAACGGTAGAGTAGGCCAATACTTTTTTAATATCATTCTGAACCAGACCGATTGTTGCAGCAACCAAAGCCGTTACAGCACCAATTACGGCAATTATGTCCTGAATTGCTGGAGCCAAATCAAACAAGAAGTTCAATCTTGTAATCATAAAGATACCAGCTGTTACCATCGTTGCCGCGTGAATCAAGGCTGAAACCGGAGTAGGTCCCGCCATCGCATCCGGCAACCAAGTGTATAACGGAATTTGTGCAGATTTTCCAGAAGCTCCAATAAACAAAGCCAATGCCGCAGCTGCAATCCAGTAAGCATCTAAATTATTCCCAGCTAAGATGGTAGCCTTCAAAGCAGCAAAATCCAAAGTATTGAACATGAAACCGATGATAAAAATACCAACAAGGAAACCTAAATCTCCAATTCGGTTCATAATGAAAGCCTTTTTTGCAGCATCATTATAGTTTTGATTTTTATACCAGAAGCCGATAAGCAGGTAAGAACAAAGTCCAACACCTTCCCAACCGATGAACATAATCAACAGGTTGCTACCAATTACAAGCGTAATCATGAAGAAGATAAACAAATTCAAATACGAAAAGAACTTATGCATATTTTCATCTTCATGCATATAGCTGATGGAATATAAGTGAATCAACGAACCGATTCCGGTTACAAACATCAACCAAAGCAACGACAATTGGTCTAATAAAAATCCGAATTCAATATTGAAATTACTGATGGCAATCCAATCAAACAAATGAATACTTATAGGTTGCCCTGTCTGATTAATTTGTAGAAAAAACGAAAGCGTTACGGCAAAAGAAATTGCCACAGCAAGTGTTCCGATAACTCCGGAAACATTCTTGCCTAAACTCTTTCCGAAGAATATGTTTAATAAAAATCCTAAAAAAGGAGCTAATAATAATACTAAAGCTAAATTGGTATCCATTGAAAATTATCCTTTTAAGTTTTTTAAATTAGCTACATCAATCGAACCTAAATTTCTGTAGATCGAAACCAAAATAGCCAAACCTACAGCAACTTCTGCAGCGGCAACAGCCATCGAAAAGAATACAAAAACTTGACCTTGTGCATCCTGATGGTACGTTGAAAAAGCAACAAACAAAAGGTTTACAGCATTCAGCATAATTTCAATCGACATAAAAACGATGATGGCATTTCTTCTATACAACACTCCAAAAACACCAATGCAAAATAGTGCTACTGAAAGGAAGATATAATTTTCGATACCAATTTGGTTTAAAACACTATCCATAATTATTTAGATGATTTTTCTTTTTTAGACAATAATACTGTACCAATCATGGCAACAAGCAATAACACAGATGCGAATTCAAATGGAATCATAAATCCGTTTTCTTCGTCAAGCAACACTTTGCCCAATACTTTTATAGATTGATAATCTTCTCCTGTCGTGTCATAAGGTCCAACGATTGGTTTCGTCTGAACGAAGATGGCAATCAGGATTGAGATGATCAAACAGAATGAAATAACCGCTCCAAGTCTGGTAATCCTAGGTTTATGCACTTCGTCTTCCTTGTTGAGGTTCATCAACATAAGGGTAAACAACATCAAAATCATAATAGCTCCAGAATACACAATAATATGAACCATAGCCAAAAATTGTGCATTGAACAATAAGTAATGACCAGCAATCGAGAAGAAGCAAATTACTAGATAAATAGCACTATGAATAGGATTCTTAGTGAAAATGGTCATAAATGCCGAAGCCAATGTTACAGCGGCAAGAATAGAAAATACGATGAGTATAGTCGACATTAGTTAGCGTTTTTTAATTTACCATTTGCAATTGCAGCTTCAAGCGGCATAACCAATTTATCTTTTCCAAAAATAAATTCTTCCCTGTCGTAATTCGAAGGAACCAAAACTTTAGATTTTGTCAAATAAATCGCCTCTTTCGGACAAGCCTCTTCACACAATCCACAGAAAATACAACGCAACATATTGATTTCATAAATCGAAGCATATTTTTCTTCCCTGTACAAATGTTTTTCCTCAGGTTTTCTTTCCTCAGCTTTCATCGTGATCGCTTCAGCCGGACAAGAAAGTGCACATAATCCACAAGCCGTACAACGTTCACGACCTTCGTCGTCACGCATCAGCATATGTTGTCCACGATACACATCGCTTCGTGTTCTTACTTGCTCTGGATATTTAATCGTTACTTTTCTGGTGAACAAGTGCTTGATTGTAATAAACAAACCCTTGACAATTGCCACAAGATACAAGCTCTCCCAAAAAGTCATCTTCTTGTTCGAAACCTCTTTTTTTCTTCCCGATAATGATATAGTTTCTATACTCATTTTAGATTTCAGATTTTAGATTGGAACATTCCAAACCATCAATTTTAATTTATTTATTTAATGAGCGAATCGTTGTTTTGTGTTTGTAATCCATATTCCCGCTTTCCGTTACAATCTTTTCTTTTTTAAAGAAAAAAAGAAAAGGATTTCCACTTCAATCGGGGCTAGATGATACTCTTTTCGCTCTTTTTTATGCTTTATTTTTTATAACCAATTCTACTTCGTTCCACCTTATTATCCTGCTTGTCCATCAATTCATCAAGATAATTAAAAACCAACTCGATGTTTTTGTCATGATTCGTAAGCTTCTTTTTGATGCTTTCAATCTCTAGTTTCAAGTTCAGATTATCAGTAAAATATTCCCGCATCTTAACAAAAACCTCGATAATCCTAATGCTCGTTTCTACAGCTTTTTCGCTATTTAAAACACTAGCCAACATCATTGTTCCGTGTTCTGTAAAGACATATGGTGATGTTGATGAAAACTTCAGTTTCTTGAGGTGGTCGCAATTTGCGACCACATATTCTTTTTCTACTTCATTCAATTGAAACATAAAATGTTCAGGAAAACGATTTACATTTCTCTTGACTTGCTCGTTCAATCTTTTAGTTGTAACCCCGTAAAGTTCTGCTAAATCACGGTCAATCATTACTTTTTGACCTCTAATGAATAATATTTTATTCATTATTACTTCAGTTGGAACAATACTTTTATCCATAATTATTTTATTTGGCTTATAATTTAATCTTTAAAGTTGCTACTAATTATCAAACAACAAAATAACAATTCCTGTAACCACAATATTCGCTATAGCCAATGGAATCAGCATTTTCCATCCCAAACGCATCAGCTGGTCATAACGAAATCTTGGAATCGTCCATCTTACCCACATAAAGAAGAAGATGAAGAAACATATTTTTGCAAATAAAACAAATATTCCTATCACGTTTGCAATATTCACACCCCAGTTTTCAACCGCCCAAGACATTCCTGGATAGTTGTAAGCACCGAGATATAAAACTGCTAAAATAGTCGAAGAGATAAACATTGCAGCATATTCAGCAAACAAATAGAATCCCATTCTCATTGATGAATATTCCGTATGATAGCCTCCAATTAATTCCGCCTCACATTCTGCCAAATCAAAAGGTGTTCTGTTGGTTTCAGCAAATGAGCAAATCAAGAAAATGATAAAACCAACCGGCTGATAGAAAATATTCCAGTTCATACCACTTTGCTGAGCCGAAATTTCTCTCAAACTTAAAGTTCCAGTCATCATTATCAGTGCAATAATTGAAAGTCCCATAGCAACTTCATAGGAAATCATTTGGGAAGCCGCTCTCATAGCACTCATTAAAGAGAACTTGTTGTTTGAAGCCCATCCACCGATCATAATTCCATAAACTCCAACCGACAGTACTCCAAAAACATATAAAAGGGCAACATCAATGTCAGTTGCCTGTAAAATAATATCTCTGCCAAATAAATGCAATTTGTCTCCCCAAGGAATAACAGCACTGGTCATCAAAGCAACACTCATTGAAATTGCTGGTCCAACAACAAATAAAAATTTATTTGGAGTATCAGGCAAAAACTCTTCCTTTGAGAATAGTTTCAAACCATCTGCCAAAGGTTGTAAGATACCGCCTTTACCAGCTCTATTAGGTCCGATTCTGTCCTGAAGCCAAGCCGCAATTTTTCTTTCGGCAAGGGTTTCATACATTGCAAATAGCATTGTAATAGCAAAAATAACTACAATGAAAATCCCTTTTTCTAAAATAATAGCACTATCCATTGGTTATACGTTTCCGTTTTTAAAAACTGCATTTTCTTCCCTGTCTAATGGAACTGCAGGCATACTGATTTTTTTACGGTCTTCTGGACGACCTTTCAGGATTCCTTCTTCAGTTTCGATAACAACAGTATCTAATTTTCTGGTATAATTATTTTGGTTGATAACCGAATCTTTCTCGAATTTACGAGGTCCTTCAATTGTCCAATCCGAAACTTCTTTTTTGTCAAAACGACAGGTGTTGCAGATGAAATTTTCCACTTCGTGATATTCGTCTTTTCTACCTGTAACTCTTTGGATTTCTCCACCAAACATCCAAACCGTAGTTTTTCCGCAACATCCTGGAGTTGTACATTCTCTATGAGCGTTGAAAGGTTTGTTGAACCAAACTCTCGATTTAAAACGGAACGTCTTGTCTGTCAGAGCTCCAACAGGACAAACATCAATCATATTTCCAGAAAACTCATTATCAATTGCTTTCGAAATACAAGTAGAAATGTTCGAGTGATCACCTCTGTCCATTACACCGTGAACACGATTATCCGTCAATTGGTCGGCAACCATTACACAACGGTAGCAAAGGATGCAACGGTTCATGTGCAATTGAATATTTGGACCGATATTTTCTGGTTCAAACGTTCTTTTTTCTTCGATATAACGGGTTTGTGATTTTCCGTGTTTGAAACTTAGGTTCTGCAAATCGCATTCTCCAGCTTGGTCACAAACAGGGCAATCCAACGGATGGTTGATCAGAAGGAATTCCGTTACCGATTTTCTAGCATCCTGAACTCTTTCAGAAGCTGTACTGTTCACTTCCATTCCGTCCATACAACCTGTTACACAAGATGCCATCAATTTTGGCATTGGTCTTGGATCGGCATCGCTACCTTTTGCAACTTCAACCAAACAGCAACGGCATTTTCCGCCACTGCCTTTTAATTTAGAGTAATAGCACATCGCTGGCGGAACAGATTCTCCTCCAATCATTCGAGCAGCCTGAAGGATGGTGGTCCCTGGTTCTACTTCTATACTTTGACCGTCTATTGTTACTTTCATTCTTATATTTTGTTTGAAAGTTTAAGGTTTAACATTTAAGGTTTTACAACTTTAAATGTTAAACTTCAAACCTATTAAACTGTTTGTTTCGCTACCAAATGCCTCACCTTTTCAAAAGGTTCTGCCACAAAATGGTCTCTATTTTTAATTTTTTCTGGGAAACGGATGTGGTATTCAAACTCCTCTTTGAAATGACGAATAGCTGCTGCAACTGGCCAAGCCGCTGCATCGCCTAACGGACAAATCGTGTTTCCTTCGATTCTGCTTTGAATGCTCCAAAGCAATTCTATATCTTCTTCACGGCCGTGACCATTTTCAATTCTGTGCAATACTTTTTCCAACCAACCTGTTCCTTCACGGCAAGGTGAACATTGTCCACAGCTTTCGTGGTGATAGAATCTTGAGAAATTCCAAGTGTTTCTAACGATACAAGCCGTATCATTATAAACAATAAATCCTCCAGAACCTAACATTGAACCTGTTGCAAAACCACCATCTGATAGCGATTCATAGCTCATCAATCGGTCTTCGCCATTAGCTGTTTTGTAAATTAAATTGGCTGGTAAAACAGGAACAGATGAACCTCCAGGAACAAACGCTTTCAAAGGTCTGTCGTCTATCATTCCACCCAAATATTCATCAGAATTCATAAATTCGTGAACACTTAGTCCCAATTCAATTTCATAAACACCAGGATTTTTGATATGTCCTGAAGCAGAAATTAATTTGGTTCCAGTAGAACGACCGATTCCGATTTTTGCATAATCAGCACCAGAATTGTTTACAATCCACGGCACGGCTGCAATAGTTTCAACATTGTTTACCACTGTTGGATTGGCCCAAAGTCCTGAAACTGCTGGAAATGGTGGCTTGATACGAGGATTTCCTCTTTTACCTTCCAACGATTCAATAAGTGCAGTTTCTTCTCCACAGATGTAAGCTCCACCACCAATTTGAACATATAATTCCAAATCGTATCCTGAACCTAATATGTTTTTACCTAACCAACCTGCATTTTTTGCTTCGGCAATGGCACGTTCTAAAATTTTATACACCCACATATATTCTCCACGGATATAGATGTAGGATAAATTCGCTCCCAATGCATAGCTTGACGTAATCATTCCTTCTATCAAAAGGTGCGGAATGTATTCCATCAAGAACCTGTCCTTGAATGTTCCCGGTTCAGATTCATCGGCATTGCAAACCAAATGTCTTGGCTTTCCTGATTTCTTATCAATAAAACTCCACTTCATTCCGGCAGGAAATCCTGCACCTCCACGACCGCGAAGTCCAGAAGTTTTTACTTCTTCAACCACTTCATCAGGAGTAAGGGTTTTCAAGGCTTTTTCTACAGAAGCATAACCACCTTCACGACGATATACTTCATAGGTCTTGATTCCCGGGACATTGATTTTATCTAATAATATTTTTTGTGACATATTATTTATCGTGTAAAGTAATCTTGTTATCTCTGCAATCTACTATCAGTTGGTCGATTTTTTCGGGTGTTAAATGTTCCTGATAAAAATCGCCTAATTGCATCATTGGGGCATAACCACAAGCTCCAAGGCATTCCACACCACGAACTTCAAACATTCCGTCTTGTGTTGGTTCTCCCACTTTTACACCTAGTTTTTCACAGGTATAATCCATCAGGTTTTCAACACCTCTCAAACAACATGGAGAAGTTTGACAGAATTCAAACATATATTTTCCAATTGGTCTTCTGTTGAACATGGTGTAAAAACTTACCACTTCATAGACTTCCACAGGTTTTATATGCAATATCTCAGCTACTTTGTCTTGCAATTCAATACTCAACCAGTTATCGTGAGCATCTTGTACTTCGTGAAGCACAGGAAGTAAAGCCGATTTTCTTTTATCCTCTGGATAATGACTGATCAGTTCATTGATGCGAGTCATCAAAGCTTCTGTGATATTTATTTCTTGTTTGTATTGTGTTCTTTCCATTTTTATTTCTTTTTGCCACAAAGGCACTAAGTCACAAAGTTTATAAATCTTAAAATCCCAAATCCTTAATCTAAAATTCTAAGCGTCTAATTCTCCTGCAATTACATTCAAACTTGATAAGGTTGCAATGGCATCTGAAAGCATTTGTCCTTGAACCATTTCATTAAAAGCTTGGTAGTATATAAAACAAGGTCTTCTAAAATGTAATCTGAAAGGAGTTCGGCTTCCGTCTGTAATCAAATAAAAACCTAATTCTCCGTTTCCGCCTTCAACAGGATGATATACTTCTGTTACTGGAACTGGAATTTCTCCCATTACAATTTTAAAGTGATAAATCAATCCTTCCATTGTGTTGTAAACATCTTCTTTTGGCGGAAGGTAATAATCTGGAACATCTGCATGAAATGGTCCTTCAGGCATTTTTGCCAATGCTTGTTTGATAATTTTTAAACTTTCCCAAACTTCGCCATTACGAACGCAAAAACGGTCGTACGTATCGCCTGATTTTCCAACAGGGATATCAAATTCAAAATCTTCATACGAACTGTAAGGTTGCATCACACGAATGTCATAATCAACTCCTGTCGCTCTCAAGTTTGGCCCTGTAAATCCATAACTCATGGCTCTTTCGGCAGAAATTGGTCCAACATCAATCGTTCGATCCATGAAAATTCTGTTTCGAGTTAGCAGATTTTCAAATTCAGACCAAATGGCTGGGAATTCTTCAAGAAAAGTATTTAGTTGTTCATATACTTTCGGACTCCAATCTCTTTCGAAACCACCAATTCTTCCCATATTGGTTGTCAAACGGGCACCACAAATTTCTTCGTAGATTTCGTAGATTTTTTCCCTGTATTGGAAAACATATAAGAATCCTGTCAAGGCTCCCGTATCAACACCTAAAACGGAGTTACAAATAATGTGATCGGCAATTCTGGCCAATTCCATTATGATAACTCTCATATATTGTACACGTTTTGGGACTTCTATATTCAAGGCTTTTTCCAAAGTCATCCACCAACCCATATTATTTATAGGTGCTGAACAGTAATTCATCCTGTCCGTCAAAGGCGTGATTTGGTAAAAAGGTCGATTTTCTGCAATTTTTTCGAATGCACGATGAATGTAACCCACAGTTCCTTCGCCATCGATAATCCTTTCTCCATCCATCAATAGAATGTTCTGGAAAATTCCGTGGGTTGCCGGGTGGGTAGGACCTAAATTCAGAATCGAAAGCTCGCTTCCGTCTTCATTTTGCCTTTGTTTGATGATATCGGCATATCGTAATTCTGGTGGTAATAATAAGTCTGACATTTATATCAATATTATTTCAGGTGCATTAGCAATTATCCGTTGTTCTTCCGAAAAATCGGTCGTCTTTGTCTGTTCTTCCGCCATCTTCGAGAGGGAGTTTGTTAACTATTTTTTTTTTTTGAAACTTGATGAATTTTTGAGAACCAAGCATATCTTAATTTTACTGTTTAAATAGAATGTAATCATCCTGCCATGGCATTGTGGGACTTGGCGTCTCTATATCAACATAGTAATTACCAGAATATTGGAAATTTATAAAAGCCTTTATTGCCTGCTGCCCATTGACAACCCTTCTTTTAAGGATCATTTCAGCAGAATGATGTTCCGTAATATCGAATAAACTAAGTATCAATCTTGCCTCTCCCTCCGTGCAGTCTCCACGCGGTGTATAGTAACAATCTTTATGGATAGAATTCCCATAAATTCCATGATTATAATTAAGATTCTGGTTTAAACGAGAGAGTGTATTTATTTTTTCTACTCCATTTTCTATATACTGGTATTCTCCAATCATCAGATCCTCATAACTTTTCCCTTCAAAGTACATACTTTTTTTTACCAAAACAATTTTAAGAGAGGTGTTGCCATTGGTATATACCCAAGTTCCTTCATATTGGTTTAATACATTATTCAAATCTTTATAATAGGCACCAGCTATATTATTTTTATGTGACCCCATTTGTTCTAATGACAATACAGGGGTTTGTGAGTAGCTATACAAACTCAAAAGTACTGTTATTATTGTTAACGTTTTTTTCATGAGTTTTTTTAATTACAGGGTGTTGATTTTATTGTAGAATTATTTGAATTAGGATCGTTTAATTCAAGCTTGTTCCAATTGGTTAGGTTATCGTCTGACGCCTTGTAGATAGAAATCCCAAAATCTTTAAACTCTTTTAAAAAAACACGTTCAAGATTGTTTCTGTCTTTTGTATATTCCTTTTCTATTTCAGAATCTAAATATTTTCTTTTCCTATCATCGTTAGTTCCCTTGGCAGTTGCCCAGTCATTATTTATTTTTACGTTCAGGGCATTAAAGTTGTCGACCTTTAGGGAATATACCGCTCCGTTATGGCACACTATCATTAAAAACACATCTTGTTTGTTATGGTTGCCTGCATTATGATATAAATCTCTTAACGCCTTTAGGTCTGTCCAGGAAAACATTGCATATCTGCTCAAGGGATGTGTGTGTATCTGCCCCATGAAAGAGGGATGTAAATACAGTTTCGCTTCATCTATACCTCCTCCTTCTTTTATTCCTTCAGGAAAATCATAGGTCTTATATTGTTCACCACTATAGGCAAGAGATCTTTTAAAAGTACAATACCATTCCTTGTCAAGATTGGTTTTTGTTCTTAATTGGTCAACCAATGGTTTGATGTTGGCACTCAAAGAATCGGTTTTTGTTAGAGCTTTCAGAGTAGCACATTTAATACTTTCGCTTGTTATTTTTGGAATAACCCCCACAGGAGTTGTAACCAAAGGTGAGCCAGCACCAGAACCACTACCTGAATTAGAGTTTCCCCCTCCGGAAGTACCTGGATTGGAATTTCCGTTTCCAGGCGTTGAACCCGGATTACCAGTACTGCCCGAAGAGCCGCCCCCACCTCCTGAACAATTGCTACTGTCAGCTGACCAGTACAAATCACCCCTGTCCTCTGCAAGGCATCCCCCGCCTGCAGGATGGGGATGATCATAAGGGCACATTAGTGTCATGACAGTACATCCGTCGCTGCTGGTATAACTTATTCTTGCCTGGGTATCATTAAAATTTATAGGTGTAAGTTCGGTTTCAGCATCTATGGTGTAAGAATCGTGTTGGCTCACATAAATGGGTTCTGATAACAGATTGTATTTTATTATATAAGCCTTTGCTGTCTCAAGTGAGTCTATTAAGACAATAAGATTTTCAAAAGAATCGGAATTTTCAACAGTATCATTTTCTCTGCTAATGTGAAAAGTGTATGAAATAACACTTTCAGTAGTAATAACTTTCGCAGGAATATCATCGGAAATGATAAAATTATAATCTTGTTCCATAACCGTTCTAGAAGCAAGATTGTTCGGAAGATTGGATTCTTGTTTTGGTATTTTACTGAATGCCGTTGAGAATGTTTGATCATTCATTAATTCCTTGAGTGTCTTATCTTCTATCTTAACATTTAGCTTGTTTTGCTGCAGTTGTTCCTGGGTAGAATCATCTTGTTGGCAACTGTTTAAAAATACGGTTGCAAAGACTATAAAGAAGAAATTATATTTTATAAAGATTTTTATTTTCATCAATTATTTTTTCTTACGATTTACATCAGACTTTAAATATTTTATTAAAATTAGCAATTATCCGTTGTTCTTCCGAAAAATCGGTCGTCTTTGTCTGTTCTTCCACCATCTTCGAGAGGAAATTCCTTACGCATTGGGAAAGAAGTCATTTCATCCATATTTAAGATTCGCTTCAATTGTGGATGACCTTTAAATATAATTCCGTAGAAATCGTAGGTTTCTCTTTCTTGCCAATTGGCACTCAAGAACAAACTTGTAACGGTATCAATTTCTGGGTTTTCTCCGTCAAGGAAGCATTTGATTCTGATTCTTACATTGTCTCTCCAGTTGTGCATGTGATAAACAACTGCAAATTGCTTGTCTTGAGTTGCATCTGGATAGTGAATTCCGCATAAATCGGTAAGGAAGTTGAAACGCAATGTTGCATCGTCTCTTAAAAACTGCATTACTTCAATGATAGAATTTGCATCTACTTCAAAAGTAAATATGTCGTGTTGTTGAGCAAAGTCGGTTACGATCGTATCGAATTTATCAACTAATTTTGTTTGTATAACGGAGGTTTCTAATGCCATTTATAATTACTTGATGTTATAAGAAGCCAATAATTCGGTGTATTCTGGGGAACTTCTTCGTCTAACGGATTCTGATCGTACTAAATCTTGCAATCTCATAATTCCGTCTAGAATTTGTTCTGGTCTTGGGGGACATCCTGGAACGTAAACGTCAACTGGGATTACTTTATCAATTCCTTGCAAAACTGAATAAGTATCGAAAATCCCACCTGATGATGCACAGGCTCCAACGGCAATTACCCATCTTGGTTCGGCCATTTGTTCGTAAACCTGACGTAGAATTGGGGACATTTTTTTTGCAATAGTTCCCATAACCAGTAGCATATCCGCTTGACGGGGAGAAAAACTCATACGTTCAGAGCCGAAACGTGCCACATCATAATGTGAGGCCATCGTTGCCATAAATTCAATACCGCAACATGAAGTTGCAAAAGGAAGAGGCCAAAGTGAATTGGCACGAGCCATTCCTACAACATCACTTAATTTTGTTGCGAAAAAGCCTTCTCCAGCAATTCCTTCCGGAGCATCTACTATATTTACTTTTGAATCACTCATTTAATTTCTGATTTTAGATTTTAGATTTTAGATTTCAAAAAATCAAAAACTTAAAATACTGTTATCTTTTTTAATTAGTAACCTGAGAATCTAAAATCTAAACTCTCAAATCTAAAATTTTTATTCCCACTCCAATCCTTTTTTCTTCATCACGTAGAAAAAACCTACCACAAGAAGAAACATAAAGATGCCCATTTTGGCTAATCCCATCCAGCCCATTTCTCTAAAATTCACAGCCCAAGGATACATAAAGATTACTTCGACATCAAACAAAACGAAAAGGATGGCTACTAGAAAATATTTTACAGAAAACGGCATACGTGCGTTTCCAACAGATTCGATACCGCACTCAAAGTTCTTGTCCTTATTTTTTGAAGACCTTTTTGGACCCAGAAAACTAGAGCCAATAATGGTTGCCACTACAAATCCTACAGCTAGGACTAACTGCATTAAAATTGGAAAATAATCTAATTGGTCTGATTGCATAATGATATTTTTAGCCAAAAAATTTTGCTTACAAAGATAGGTTTCATCTATTTAAATCACAACCATAAAAAGCAATTTCGTTTTAACTATATCGTTGTAAATAGCTAATTTTTATTGATTATAAATAAGATGAAAAATTGTAAATGTTTTAAACTTATTCGTTTTTCGATAAGAATATTTCGTTCAGTAAACCAAATCGAAGCTAAAAATTATCGATTGAGCCACCAAATTGAACCGTTTAAAATCATTGCAAAACTTACCCAAAGAAGATAGGGAATGAACATATATCCAGCAAATTTATTCAGTTTGTTGAATTTTATGAAGGTTTCGTAGATCATCAACCAAAGGACAATAATTTCGATTAATGCCAATAACGGATTCATCAAACCGAAGAATAAAAACGACCAAAGCGAGTTTAGAGCAAGTTGGATGGCGAAAAAAATCAAGGCAGAACGAACTTCTTCTCTTTTAATTTCGATTTGATTCCAAACCAAGCCAGCTCCAATTCCCATCATGACATAAAGGGCGGTCCAAACAGGGGCAAAAATCCAATTTGGCGGATTAAAGCTTGGTTTTTCGATGGTGGGATACCAAGTTGTGATGCTTGATTGGGTTACGATGCTTGAAAAATAGCCAATTACCAAGCAAGTGGCAACCATTACTAATATTTTGGTGTATTTGTTCATAGTGGGAATTTTGCTCAAAAATAAACATTCTGCTTCAAAAACTGATTCGTTTCCATAATCGAATTCAGTAATTGTTCAAAAAAAGTATCTTTGCAAAAAAAAAATAATAATCAATGATTGTTGCAAGCGATTTTATTCCGTTCAAATATTCTTCGTCTATTGAAAAAGGAGTTTTCAAGTGGAGTGCTCCAAGTAATATCGCCTTGGTAAAATATTGGGGCAAAAAGGAACATCAGATTCCCGCCAATCCATCCATAAGTTTTACTTTGAATAATTGCAAAACGATCACGGAATTGTCATTCGAAAAGAAATCCGTTGCATCCGATGAATTTTCGTTTAATTTGCTTTTTGAAGGACAACCAAAAGAAGATTTTAAGCCAAAAATTCAAAAATTCTTCGAAAGAGTTGTGGTGTATTTGCCTTTTTTAAAAGATTATCATTTTATGATTGATACCCAAAATACGTTTCCACATAGTTCTGGAATTGCATCTTCAGCTTCGGGAATGTCGGCTTTGGCGATGAATTTGATGTCTTTGGAAAAATCATTGAATTCTGAAATGACTGATGATTATTTTTATCAGAAAGCTTCCTTTTTAGCACGTTTAGGTTCGGGAAGTGCTTGTAGAAGTATTAAAGGAAAAATCGTAGAATGGGGAAATCATGCCGAAATTTCAGGAAGTTCAGATTTATTTGGGGTTGAATTTCCAAATACAGTCCATAGTAGTTTTCAGAATTATCAGGATACGATTTTATTAGTTGATAAAGGAGAGAAGCAAGTTTCCAGTACAGTCGGCCACGATTTGATGCACGACCATCCTTTTGCCGAAAGGCGATTTGAACAGGCTCATGAAAATCTCTCCAAAATAAAATCAATTTTAGAAGACGGAAATTTGGAGGACTTCATCAAAATTGTAGAAAGCGAAGCTTTGACATTGCATGCTATGATGATGACATCGATGCCGTATTTTATTCTGATGAAACCTAATACATTGGAAATCATCAACAAGATATGGAAATTCAGAAGCGAAACTCAAATTCCAGTATGTTTTACGCTAGATGCTGGAGCAAATGTGCATGTTTTGTATCCCGAAAGCGTTAGCGAAGCCGTTTTGCAATTTATTAAAGATGAATTGGTTGGCTATTGTCAAAATCGGCAGTATATTTGCGATGTAATTGGAAATGGTGTGGAGCAATTGAAATAATTCGTATATTTATACTAAATTTTGCAGGAATGGACATTCAATTAGAAAAATTAGAGCTTATAAAATTATTGGCAGAAACCGAAAACCCATCGATAATTAAAGCTGTAAAGAAGATTTTCCAAAAAGAAAAGAAAGATTTTTGGGATGAATTGACAGACGAACAGAAGGAGGCGATTGAGGAAGGTTTAGACGATTTTAGACACGGAAGAGTTGTTTCTTATGAAGAAATGAAAAAGGAATTTGGTCTTTTATGAGAGAACTTACTTTTTCCAAAAGGAGTATTAATGAAATTAGAGAAATCTCAGAATATATTGAGGCTAAATTTTCACAAAGAATAAAAATGGAGTTTCTAGAAAAGTTGCAATTGAATTTAGATTATATTGCATCAAATCCTGAAAATTTTCAAAAAGCGGAATATGAAGATTTAAGAAAATGTGTAGTCACAAAACAGACAACAATTTTTTATAAGATTGCCAGTAAAAATAAAATTCACATTGTTTCCATTTTCGATACAAGACAAAATCCTAAAAAGATAAAAAAATAAAATAGCTAAATGAAAGGACCATTATTTTACTCAAAAATTTTACTCTTCGGAGAATACGGAATTATCAGAGATTCTAAAGGTTTATCCATTCCTTATAATTTTTACAACGGAGCTTTGAAAGGTGCTGATGTTTTAGACGAAGCTTCGGCAAATTCCAACCAAAGTCTCAAAAGATTTGTTTCTTATCTTGAAAACTTGCAAGAAGAACAGCCTGATTTAGTTACTTTCGATTTGGCTACTTTAAAAAAGGATGTCGATAACGGAATGTATTTCGATTCCAGTATTCCGCAAGGATATGGAGTAGGAAGTAGCGGTGCATTGGTTGCCGCGATTTATGACAAATATGCCAACAATAAAATAACGGTTTTAGAAAATCTTACCAGAGAAAAACTCTTGACTTTAAAAACAATTTTCTCTCAAATGGAATCTTTTTTCCACGGAAAAAGTTCTGGTTTAGATCCATTGAATAGTTATTTGAGCATTCCAATCCTGATCAATTCTAAAGACAATATCGAAGCAACCGGAATTCCAACTCAAAGTTTTGACGGAAAAGGTGCTGTGTTTTTGTTAGATTCTGGAATTGTGGGCGAAACTGCTCCAATGGTCAATATTTTTATGGAAAACTTGAAAGACAAAGGTTTCCGAGCTATGTTGAAAAACCAGTTCGTAAAATATACCGACGCTTGTGTGGAGAATTTCCTTGGTGGCGACATCAAATCATTATTCTCGAACACCAAAAAGCTTTCAAAAGTCGTTTTGAACAACTTCAAGCCTATGATTCCGGAACAATTCCACGGAATTTGGCAACAAGGAATTGATACAAACGATTATTATCTAAAACTTTGCGGTTCAGGTGGAGGAGGTTATATCCTAGGTTTTACCCAAGATTTAGAAAAAGCAAAACAAACCTTAAAAGATTACAAACTAGAAGTGGTTTATCAATTTTAAAAAGTACTTTTGGATTAAATCCTAACAATCAACATCCAAAATCCATAAAATGCTAAGCAGAAAGAACAAACTTCTCGTAATGAAAATTATCAGTTTGTTCTCTGTCGTGAGAGGCTACAACATTCCGATAATCGTTTTAGCACAGTACCTTTCGGCGATTTTTATATTGGCCAAAAACAAGTCGGCACTCGAAACCCTTTTAGATTTCAATCTTTTCATCATCGTTTTGGCCTCTTCGCTTACGATAGCTTCTGGTTATATCATCAATAATTTCTACGACAGCCAAAAAGATCTCATCAACCGACCACGAAAATCAATGCTCGACCGTTTGGTTAGCCAAAAAACAAAACTTACGGTCTATTTTTCGCTCAATTTTATAGTAGCATTTTTAGCTTTACTCGTTTCGTGGAGAGCTTCGCTGTTTTTCTCGGTTTATATTTTCCTGATTTGGTTCTATTCCCATAAAGTAAAACGCTTCACCATCATCGGAAACCTGATGTCAACCTTAATGGCAATCCTTCCGTTTTTTGCCATCTTTTTAATGTATTATAAAGATATCGAAGACAAAAGTTCCTACGTGGTTATCTTTTCACACGCCACATTTCTATTCCTTTTGCTTCTAATTCGAGAAATGATAAAAGATTTAGAAAATATTATCGGCGATTTTTCAAACGATTATCAAACTATTCCGGTCGTTTATGGCGAGAAAGTATCCAAATACATCATTACGGTTTTATGTTTCCTGACCATCATTCCCGTTTACATTCTCATCGAATTAGACGATGTGGGTTATATGGATATCTATTTTTATGTTTGCCTAATTATCCTAATATTCTTTCTTTTATATCTCTGGAAATCCAAAACCAAAGAAGAATTTCTAAAACTCCATAACGTCCTGAAATTCCTTATCGTTGCTGGCGTTTTCTGCATCGTCCTCATCGATCCAACCGTTTTGTGGAACGGAAGAAACTTACTATTAAAGATATAATTTTTCAGGAGCTCATCCGGCTTTCCACTGCAACTCCTCATTGTGAAAGCTGTTTTTCCAAGCCACAAAAGGAGCTTCCGTTGGTCGCTCTTTTGCATCAGGAAAAACTAGCTTTCACAATTCCGGGGTTTCCGTTACAATCCGGGCTAGTGATTAGCAATCAGCAATTTAGATCCAAATCTGAAATCTAAAATCTAAAATCTACAATTTTAACCTATCTTTGCACAAATTATGTTGATTTATGAATAACAATGGAGGCAATAGTAAGCGAACTGGTTCAAGCAGACCAAGTTCGAACAAGCCAAAACCGGCAATGGACAAGCGTTCTCAAAAACCAAAGAAGAAAGTCGCTGACAAGCCAAAAGTAGAAGACGAGAAAATCGCCAAAAAGCCTAATCAGGCACCAAAAAGAGCAAAAGCTTCAGACGAAATCCGTCTAAACAAGTATATTTCCAATTCAGGAGTTTGTTCGCGACGTGATGCAGATATCTACATCCAATCTGGAAACGTAAAAGTAAACGGGATTCCTGTAACTGAAATGGGTTATCTAGTAAAGTTAACCGACGTCGTGAATTTCGACGGAGTGAATCTTACACCAGAAAAAAAGGAATACATTCTTTTGAACAAGCCAAAAAACTTCACAACCGCCTTCGATGAGGGAACAGAATACCGTAATGTTTTAGAATTGGTAAAAGGTTCTACAACTGCAAAAATTGCTGCTGTTGGAAGGATGGACAAAAACACCACAGGTTTGCTTTTGTTGACAAACGATACGGATATGATTAGAAAATTCAGTCTTCCGAGTCAGAAATCTTCTAAAATCTATCAGGTTTCTTTGGATAAAAATTTGAAGTTTGAAGATTTAGAAAAAATCAGTAAAGGTTTGACGATTGACAATCACAGAATTTTTGTAGAGGAAATCAGTTATATTGAAAAGGAACCAAAAAGCGAAGTTGGGCTTAAATTAAGAAGTTCAAATATCAAGGTGGTTCGTTCAATATTTGAAAACTTCGGATATGATGTTTTGAGAATCGACAGAGTTGCTTTTGCAGGATTGACCAAGAAAAATCTACCAAGAGGAAACTGGAGATTGCTAACCGAACAGGAAATTATCAATTTGAAGAATGTATAATAGCTTCAGAAAAAAATAAAACAAACTCCTCTTTTGAAACTTTTGAAAGAGGAGTTTTTAAATTCAATACATGACACCACAAGTTTTGCAATCCATCGCCTTCAAATGGTTTGATGCCTTCAACAAACACGATCTCGAACAGCTTTTGTCGCTTTATGACGACGAAGCACAACATTATAGTCCAAAACTCAAAATTCGATTGCCGGAAACAAATGGTTTGGTTATTGGCAAAGAAGCCTTGAGAAGTTGGTGGAAAGAAGCCTTCGAGCGTTTGCCAAGCTTGCATTACAAAGTAACTTCGCTAACAGCAAACGAAAACAGGGTTTTTATGGAATACATCCGAACCGTCGAAAATGAAGAAGAAATGCTTGTCGCCGAAGTTTTAGAAGTAAAAGATAATAAGATTGTTTTTTCTAGAGTTTATCATGGATAAACTTCGATTAAAGATTAGGAATTAAAAATTAAAATTGATAATTTTTGGTTTTTGAAATGGAAGAAGAGCAATAAATATTAAAATTACTTCGCCATAAAAAAATCTTTCAAATAAAAAGGTTCAAAGTAAGCGACATCAACAGTGTCGTTTTTTTTGTACTTGTCAAAACTGATTTGGCTCATTTGTTTTGCTGAAGGATAGATTATATTTTCAAGAAAAATAAAGTTTTCTTTTGTCAAAACGGCTTTGCATTTTTCACTACAATCACCTACGAAATAGATGTTTTCTTTGATGTCGTTAAAGCTTTCTTCGGTAATAACTTCTGCTTCTACATCTCTTGTTTTTTCGTGATTGGAATTGAAAATTGCACTATAAACTTCCATTCTTCGGGCATCAATCATTGGAACAATTAAACCATCGGTTTTATCTACTTGTCTAGCAAAAGATTCCAAAGTATCAACAGCAATCAGCGGAATATCCAAAGCAAAGCACAAACCTTTGGCGGCAGAAACGCCAATTCGCAATCCAGTATAAGAACCAGGACCTTGACTTATTGCAATTGCAGTTAAATTTTTAGCAGTAAGATTGCATTCTTCTAGAATTTCTTCAATAAAAACGTGCAATTTTTCAGCATGAGAATAACCTTGTTCTGCAATTTCTTTGCAAAGCAAGGTTACTCCATTTTCTGCAATCGAAACCGAGCAATTTTTTGTTGCCGTTTCAATATTCAAAATATAAATCTTTTCTGAAGCCATAATTTATTGTTCCATTATAGGAATTCCAAAATAGAATTCAACCACTTTTACCCTGAAGATATAATCGTATTTTGTTCTCAAAACATCTGATTGAGCATTTGCAAATAAGGTTTGAGATTGGTTCAAATCGAAGGCATTCATCAAGCCTACAGCAAATCGTTCTTTGGCATAATTGTAGGCTTCTGTTCGTGCATCAAGAGCAATTACAGAAGCTTCATAAGCATTTAAAGCTCCTTTTGCATCTGTGAAAGCAGTGAAAACATTTCGTTCTAAATCCAATTCCTGTTGTTTGAAATTGATTTTTGAACGCTCCAATGCCACTTTTGAACGCTCGACATTATTTCGTACAGAAAAACCATTCAAGATTGGAATGTTCAATTGAAATCCAAACGAGTGACCTTTACTATCGCTAAATTGGTCAAAAATTGGAGCCGGACCACGAAGCGTCAAGTTTCCAAAAGCATCAGTGACTACACGATCACCATCGGTTGCTCTTGCACTAAAACTATAATACCCTTGAAGACTTGGTTGGAAACCACCTCTTGCAATTTTGATGTCTTTTTCGGCAATTTCGAGATTGGTTCTGGCAATTTTCAATTCAACTCTTTGTTCTTTTGCTTTTTCATAGATGGAACTTGGCGTTTGAAGCATCGTTTGACTTTCCGTCACTTCATAACTGTCATCGGCAATATCAAAATTCTGAAAATCTTCCAATTGTAAGAGTTGAGCTAGGCTTAATTTTGAAATCAAAAGCGTATTTTCTGCCGTCACAACAGCTTGCTGGCTTGTTGCAACTGTAGCTTTCATATCAAACAAATCACCTCTAGGAACCGAACCTGCATTCACTAATTCTTGAGATCTTTCCTGTTGTTTTTGATTGTTCAGCAATTGTTCTTTTTGCACTTTTAAATTCTCCTTATTGAAAAGAATCTGCAAGAAGGCATTGGCGACATTCAAGGAAACATCATCTTTTATTTTTGATAATTGATATTGTGAAGCAATTATAGCCAATCTTGAACGGCTCAAACGGTTTTGATTTTGCAGACCTCTATAAATATCAACGCCAACATTCAACCCAACTCCTGTGTTTTGAAAGGTTTGGGTTTCGGCTAAGTTGGTAATCGGATTAAAGTTCAAACCTATGTTCCAGTTGTGGGAAGCACTTGCATTTACTGAAGGAAGGAAATTTCCGAAGGCATCTTTCTTGTCGATAGTGGCAAGTTGAGCATCTAATTCGGTTTGCTGAATGGTGATGTTGTTCTGATAAGCGTGTTCGACACATTCTCGCAAGGTCCATTTTTTTTCTTGTGCCTGTAAAGATAATCCCGAAAAAAGCAGGGTCAAAACGGCTATGTAATTTATTTTTTTCATATTTTGAATAAGAAAGAATCGTACTTTTTTAATGGAATTATTCTACAGCTTGGTTCCAAACTTTGATTTTATCATCTTTGGTTACGCCACTTTTGATTTGAACATAAATTCCGTCGCTAACACCCAAAGTAACATTTCGCTTCTCGAATTTTTGAAATCCAACTTCAACCTCTACAAATGATTTTTTTGTTTTTTCATCAAATTGAACCAAGGATTCTTTGATGGCTAAAACCTTATCAGCTTTTTCAAGAATGATTGAAGCATTTGCACTTAAACCAGCACGGATAAAAGTGTTTTCCTTATTGTCTAAAGTTCCTTTGATTGGGAATTGAACCGCACCGTTTTCTTCAGTTCCTTTTGGAGCGATATAATCCAAAACGGCACTAAATTTTTTATTTTCGATTGCTCCAACTGTAATTTCCAAAGGCAAATTCAATTTGATCTTCCCCACTTCGGATTCATCCAGTTTTCCTTCGAAAATCATACTTGCAACGTCTGCCAAACTAGCAATTGTGGTTCCTTCGTTGAAGTTATTGCTTTCGATTACTTGGTTTCCGGCTTTTACGGGAACATCCAAAACCATTCCGTTAACGGTGGAACGAATCATGGTTTGGGCCACATTGGCCATTCCTTTTGATGTTCCCGTTTTGATGATTTCTACGTTTTGCAAAGCAGCCCTGTAATTTTGCTGTGATTGTTTGTAGCTTGTTTCGGCAACATCAAAATCATTGGCAGAAATCACGCCTTTGTCGAACAATGTTTTTTGGCGGTTGTATAATTTAAGTTGGTTATCCAAATCAATTTTTGCTGTCTGCACTTGGTTTTGAGCTCCATTCAAACTAGAAATATTTGGAACAACTTTGATTTTTGCAATCAAATCTCCTGCCTTTACATCGTCTCCAGCTTCTACATAAACTTCCTCAATGATACCTGAAATGTTTGGTTTAATCAAGACTTCTTCTTTTGGAACAATTTTTCCTGTTGCAACCGTATTTTTTGTGATGGTTTTAATCTCCGCTTTTTCTGTTTTATAAACAATTGGAGATTGTTGGTTTTTTTGGAACAAATAATATAAAGCTCCTCCGAACAATACCGCAAGGAAAATTAAAATGATAATGGTGGTTCTTTTTTTCATATCTAAAAAGTATCTAATTTTTGTTTTTGATGATTTTTTATTCGGTTCTTAATGCGTCAATTGGTTTGGTTTTGATGGCGGTTTGAGCTGGAATAAATCCAGCAATTAATCCAGCAACAACTAGTATGGCTAAAGCAATTACAACAACGACCAAACTGATACTTGGATTAGCAAACATTACTTCTGATTTATCAGGGATTCCATCTAAAACAGCATTTGCAATGGCTATAATTCCAGTAGAAAATATAATTCCAGCCATTCCAGCAAGCAATGATAAAACAACTGATTCTGTTAAAATTTGCACCCGAATGTCCCAAGGTGTTGCTCCAAGAGCTCGACGAATTCCTATTTCTTTGGTTCTTTCCTTAACAACAATCAGCATGATATTGATGATTCCGATAACACCCGAAAGTAAAACCAATCCTCCAACGAAATAGGAGATAGCCGTTAGAATAAAAAACAATCCACTGATTTTTGAAAATTCTGCATATAAATCAAAATTACCAATTGCTCGATCATCTGTTGGATCAATGGTATGCCGGGCTTTTAATAAATCGAAAATTTTTGATTTTAAATCGGTGATTGGAATGCCTTCTTTTGCCGTAATGGCCATCCAACCCACAATATCTCCATAATTAAAGGCTTGCTGAAAACTGGTGAAAGGGGTGAAAATTTGCTTCTGGCTTTCTTCGGCATCACCACCCATATTCGAGATGCTTTTATAAACGCCAACCACCATAAAGTTGACACCGTTGATTTTGACATAACTGCCTAAAACTTCTTCTCCAGGCTTGTACATTTCACGGATAATTCCTTCGCCAATAACTGCAATTTTTCGCCTTTGACTGATGTCTTCGTAATTAAGAAAACGCCCTTTTAGGATTTTCATTGGCTGTTGCATGATGAATTCTGGATAATCGCCATATACATTATAAGCCCCGGTTTTTGTTCCTCTAATCACGTTATTACTTCCACGGAAACCACCTAATTGATTTCGAGGAGATACATACAATAAATCTTTAAATTCTCTTTTTATGGCATCAACATCGCCATTTTTATAATTGAAATATCTTCCTTGTGGTAATCCTTTATAGGGTTTCGAAGTTGAATTTGCCCAAACAAACATTGAATTGGTTGACATTCCGCCAAAACCTTTTTTTACACCGTTTTCCAATCCAGTACTTGCAGATAATAAAATTACTAAAATTGTTATACCCCAAAATACCCCAAATGCCGTAATAAAAGTACGTAATGGTTTTGCCGAAAGGGCTTCAAGTATTTCATTCCATCTGTCTCTGTTGAACATATTATTCGTCTCTAAGTGCTACAATCGGTTTAATTTTTGCCGCTTTATAAGCAGGAATAAATCCCGCAAAACCTCCGGCAACGGTCAACAATATTACGGTTGTTAGTGCAATATTGAAATCAACTTCTGGGTGTGAGAAAAAATCACTTTCAATTAATGGCCCAATTCCTGCCCAAAGTAACAAACCAAATAGCAGTCCCATAAAACCAGAAATTAGAGTTATAAATACCGATTCATGCAATATCATGAAGATAATAGATGCTGGCGAAGCTCCTAATGCTTTCCTGATTCCAATTTCCTTTGTTCGTTCTTTTACAACAATGAGCATGATATTACCAACACCTACAACTCCAGCAATAATGGTCAATATTCCTACAAACCAAAAGAACGCTTGAATAGCATCTGTAAGTTTATAGATATTTTGAGCTTGTTCCAATGAGTTATTGATGAACAATGCACTTTCATCATCTGGAGCAATCATGTGCCGTTCTTTCAAAACTTTTCCAAGTTCTTCGGTGAATTTTTTAGATTCGGCTACAGCCTTATTAAAATTAGTTTCTTTAGGCATCGTAAAAGCCATACTTCTAATGTTATCTCCAGCACTGTAGGCTTTTTGAGCGGTTGATAGCGGAATGAAAACACGGGTTTCTTCTCTTTCGCCACCTGGATCAGTAAAAACGCCAACCACTTTATACATCATCCCTGAAATATTGATGCTTTGTCCGAGAGGTTTTATTCCTTTTTTAAATAAATCAGTTGCTACTTTCTTGCCGATAACAGCGGCTTTTTCATAATGGTCGATATCACTGTAGTTGATAAAACGACCTTCTATAATAGAGGCATTTTCAATAAACTGATAATTTGGATCGACACCTTCAACTCTGTAGGTTCCGGTTTCTTTGCCAAAAACAACATTGCCACTCCAAACCGAATAGATGGCGGATTTGTTATCGATATAGTCTTCAAATTTTTGGGTTACGATTTCATAATCGCGGTTTTTGAGTTTGGTCTCTCTTCCGATTCCTAAACCTTTATATTCTTTTGAAGTATTTCCAGGCCAGATTGAGATTCTATTGGTGGCATCTTGTGCAAACTGGTTTTGGATTCCGTTTTGGATTCCTCTTCCGGCTCCTAAAAGAATCACGAGAATGAAAATTCCAGACGCGACAGAAACCCCAGTAAGAAAAGTACGGAGCTTGTTCTTGCTGATTGCTTCAAATATTTCCTGCCAGCGTTCTATATTAAACATTTGCTGTAACTCTTTGTTGTGTGATGTATTTGTCTTCTACTATTAATCCGTCTCGTAGGATTACGTTTCGTTTGCACATTGCGGCAATGTCTGGTTCGTGGGTCACGATTAGGATGGTTTTTCCTTCGTCGTTAATTCCTTGTATGAGTTCCATCACTTCGTATGAAGTTTTGGTGTCTAAAGCTCCAGTGGGTTCATCGGCTAATAAAACTTTTGGGTGTGAAGCCATGGCTCTTGCAATTGCGACACGTTGTTTTTGTCCTCCTGATAATTCGTTTGGTAAATGATGTGAATGGGATGCAAGTCCTACTTTCTCAAGATATTGCATTGCAATTTCGCTTCTTTCTTTGCTTTTTATTCCTTGATAATATAGAGGCAAAGCAACATTGTCTAAAGCTGATTTATAGTTGATAAGGTTGAAGGATTGAAATACAAATCCGAGAAATTTATTTCGGTATTGAGAAGCTAGGGTTTCGTTTAGATTTTTTATCGGAACGCCATCCAGAACATAGGTTCCAGAATCGGCTTCGTCTAGTATTCCAAGAATATTTAATAAGGTAGATTTTCCTGAACCTGAAGAGCCCATGATTGCAACCAATTCGCCTTCTTTTACACTAAAATTGATTCCTTTTAAAACGTGTAGTTCTGATTTTCCAGTCTTGTAGGATTTGTGAAGGTCTTTGATTTCAATCATTTTCGGATAATTTTAAGGGCAATATTAAGGATTTGAAAAATTGGTTTGTAATAAAAATCTGTTAATAATTTAATTACTTGTTTCTATTAAGACGTAAAAATCTGTAAAATGTTACATTTTAGTTGAATTATATTTCTGGAATGATTCCAAAGTGAATATGGTTTGCCTTTTAGCCCTGATGGTGCCATTGTTTGAGCTCTTGTCTCGTTCTCAAAAACGAGACAAAGCGAGTGGCTCCAGCAGGAACAAAGTTTCCCAAAACGCCTAAAAGATTCGCTTCAAATTTTTATCATTTGTATGGTGCAATTCTCTAATTTTGCGGTTTTAAAAACATCAATCAAAATGCTTACCATCAGATATTTTTTTCTTTCGATAATTTCAGTTTTAGTTGTATCAGCTTGTTCTTCGACCCAGAAAATCGAGGCGTTGAAACCTGAGCCGGATGATGCGACTCCGTTGATTTATGACAACACGCCGTCGTTTATAAGCATGCCCATTACGATAAAAATCAAGGATATCGAGAATCAGACGAACAGGTTGATGAATGGGTTGATTTATGAGGACAACAAGATTGAGGACGACGATTATGAGTTGAAAATTTGGAAACAGGCTCCGATTTCGGTGGAGAATGTGGGCGGAAAAATCAAGACGGTTTTGCCGTTGAAGGCTTATGTGAAATACAGGATTGGAACCGACAGACTTGGAATTGCACTTTATGAAACGAAGGAATTCAATTTTAATGGTGTGGTGACGCTGATGAGTGAGGTGGGTTTGACGAATTGGAAACTGAAAACGAATACCGAATTCAAGTCGGTGGATTGGAAGGAAAGTCCGTCGATGACTATTTTAGGGAAAAATGTTCCGATTACGTATGCCATCAATCCAGCAATCAAGCTTTTTAAATCGAAGATTGAGAAAAGTATTGATGATGCGATTCAGCAATCGTTGGATTTTAAACCGAATGTTTTGGATGCTTTGGAGAAAATTTGCACGCCAACGGAAATGAATGCCGAATATGAAAGCTGGTTGCGAATTGTTCCGGTGGAATTGTATACAACGGAAGCGGTTTTAAAAGGGCAAACCATCAACATGCAGATGGGTTTGAAATGCACGATTGAAACCTTGGTGGGTCAAAAACCTGCGAATAAATTCGATAGGAATAAGATTGTGTTGAAGCCCGTTTCGAAAATGCCGGATAATATTACGGCAAATATCGTTGCGGTTTCGACGTATCAGGATGCTTCGAAAGTGATTACAAAGAATTTTCAAGGGCAGGAATTTGGTTCGGGAAGTAAAAAGGTGAAAGTGATAAAAGTAGCTCTTTGGCACAAAAACGACAAGATGGTTATTGCCTTGGATTTGTCGGGAAGCTTGAATGGAACGGTTTATCTGACGGGTTTTCCTCAATATAATGAAGCGACGAAAGAGATTTATTTCGATAAATTGGATTATGCGATTGATACGAAAAGCAAGTTGATTCGAACTGCAAATTGGTTGGCTTCGGGAACGATTTTAAAAAAAATGGAAGAAAGTTGCCGCTATTCGATCAAGCCAAATCTGGATGAAGGAAAACAAACGATGTTGAAATATATGAACAATTTTTCGCCGATGCCGGGTGTGTTTGTAAACGGCAAAATGGGAGATATTGTTTTTAAAGAAGTGCAATTGACCAACAAAGCGATTATTGCTTTCCTATCTGTAAATGGTGAAGTTAGCGTTACGGTTGATGGCTTGAAGTAAAAATTTAAACCTTCTTTTTTTGTCTCGTTCTGTAAATTACGTAGCCTAAAATTCCAACAAGAATGTAAGGGAAAGCCATTAAATAGACGATTCCGTCGTTTACGGCTTCGGCTTTTACGCCACCTTCTTCGGTTTCTAGAACGGCACGACACATGGCACATTGGGCGTTTACATCTAAAGAAAAGAAGAAAGAAGCAAGAAGAAAGAATGCTTCTGTTGCTACTTTTGGCTTTTGACTTTTGGCTTTTGACTTTTTAGTGAACATAATAAGGAGATATCATTAAATAAACAATAACGCCAGTTACGGCAACATAAAGCCACATTGGATAGGTGATTCTGGCTAGTTTTCTATGCTTGTCGAAACGTTCTGCTAAGGCTCTAACGTAAGTGATCAATACAAATGGAATGATGATTACCGAAAGGACGATATGGGTTAAAAGAATAAAGTAATAGATGTATTTTATAGCTCCTTCGCCACCAAATTTTGTTGAATCAGCGGTCATGTGATAGGCAACATACATTCCTAAAAACGCTACTGAACAAGCGATTGCGGTTTTCATTAGATTTTCGTGCAATTGTCTTTTTCCGTTTTTGATGGCCCAAACTGCAGTAACTAGCAATACAGCCGTGATTCCGTTTATGGTTGCATAGATAGGAGGAAGGAAGGATAGCGGTTCAACATTGTATCCAAAATCTTTTAGTTTCACACCAAATAAAAGTGCTACAACCAAAGGGATTGCTATTGATAGGATGATGATCCATTTTCTGTATTTCAACTCTACTGCATTCAAATTATTCTCCATCTTATTCTTCTAATAATAGTTTGATATCTTCTTTTAAAGCCTTGATTCCTTTTTCTTCGAGTCCGTCGTAATAAAGGATTGGGTTTCCGAATTCGTCCTCACGGCATCTTATATTTCCGTTTTTATCGATTAATGCAAAAAGTCCTGAATGTTCAAAACCGCCGTTTGCTTTTGCATTTTCGCCAGCATACATATTGAAGCCTTTGTTTGCAATCTGATAAATATATTCTTTTTCGCCTGTTAAGAAATGCCAATTCTCAGATGTAAATCCTAATTCTTCGGCGTGTTTTTTCAGCACTTCTGGAGTATCGTTTTCTGGATTGATGGTGATGGATGCAATTCCGAAATTATTATTCCCAGCAAATTCCTGTTGAACGGTTTTTAAATTCGCATTCATCTTCGGGCAGATGGTTGGACAAGTCGAAAAGAAAAATTCCAAGACATATACCTTTCCGGCATAGGTTGAGTTCGATACCTGTTTGTTGTTTTGGTTGGTAAGGATGAATTTTGGTGCAGGACCAATTTTTATCAGATTACTTTCCTTGTGTGTAGAAATCGTATTCAATCTGTCGCCTTTCACGATGTCGTTGTTCTTTACTCTTTCAACAATTTTAGGAACGACAAGAATTCCAAAAATTAAGATGATGAGCGAAACCCAGATGTATGATTTGTTTTTCAAAATAACTCGATTATTAAATTTTTCTTGAGGCGTTGTTGTTCTTTTTCAAAGCAGCTCGGTATTCGTAAAGGATGATTTTGAAATCATCCAGCATTTCGTTGCTTAATTCCGAAATGTGAAACGTACTATAACCTTCCTTGTACTCTTTCTCATCCTGTACTTTTCGTCCTCTCAAATTCCGGTCTTTGTCAACTATATAGACATTTGCAGTTCCTTGATGCTCGTCAAGTTTTTCCCTTAATTTCAATTGATTGTAAAAAGCTTGTATTTCCTGAGGCTCTGCAAAAACGAATTTCCATTGAGCAGTATCTGTTATTTCGCCTAGTTTCTCGATGATGTACTTTACATCCTTTTCAGTTCCTAAAGGACAAACCACAACAAATTGCAAGTCGTTGAATTTATGGTAACGTTGGTAGATTTTTTGATTGAGGTTGAAATAGTTTCCTCTATTCTTAAATATTTCAGTTCCTGAAAAACCTAAAACGGTAATCTTCTTGTCTAATGTCACCTTCTCGCCACTGAGTGATTTCCAATTTCCCAAATCTTGAATTTTTGGAGTCAGGGTTGGTAGTTTTGAAAACGTATTTACACCCGAGGCAAAAAACAGATAAGCTACGATTGGTAAAACAAACAGCGAAAAAAGAACAATATTTTTTTTCATTTTAGATTTGAAATTATTGTAGTGCAAAAATAAAAAAAGGAACGCAAAGCGTCCCTTTTTTTGTGAATTAATATGATGTTAAAAATTCCATTTTATAGTGGCATTTTTAAAAACCTCGTAAATATAATCAGCTTCAACCAAAAGGATGAAAACTAGGTATAGAACTAAAAAGATCAATGGAGCTACAACCGACCATCTAAGGCTTGGTTTTTCGCCTTCCATGTGCATAAAGGCCCAAACAATATAGTAAGCCTTATAGATTGTTAAAAGGATGAAGATCCAGTTTAGTAAATTCATTGACAAGAAATTGTTCATGTGCAATGATTCTGGTTTTATGATACCTAGGATTACCTCTACTGTGGTTACTACAGATAGTAATCCAAAAACCATCCAAATTCTTTTTGTATTAGAAACGTGTTCGTGTGACATAATAATTGCTTTTTTGAAATTAAACTAGGTAGAAGAATGTAAATACAAATACCCAAACTAAATCTACGAAGTGCCAGTAAAGTCCAACTTTTTCTACCATTTCATAGCTTCTTCTCTTTTCATAAGTTCCAAGAATAACATTGAAGAAAATGATGATATTGATAACAACTCCTGAAAATACGTGGAAACCGTGGAAACCTGTAATGAAGAAAAAGAAATCGGCAAACAATTTGCTTCCGTATTCGTTTCTTGTCAAGTTTGCACCTTCAACAACATAATGAGCATTTGCCAACATCGCTTCTGATTCTTCTCTTGTAAGAATAGATTTTTGTTTTTTCTTGCTGTTTAATGTTGGGTGAAGTTTTTTGTCTGCTTTTTGTTCTTTTGAACCTTCATAGATCACCTCGGTTCTAATCAACAATTCAGGATGTGCTTTGAAACCAGCTTGGATTTCGGCAACTGAATAAGTTGGCAAAGAAGCTTCGCTTGAAAACCAAACGCCTTTATCTCTTGTGTCTTGAACTCTGTCTTCTGGAAGAAGTGCGGCGAATTCTTCAAGTTTTACTCTTTTTCCGGTATTGTCTACAAACTGTAAAAGACTTCCACCGTGTGTTTCAACAGCTCCGTATTCTCCTTTGATGAAGTTTTTCCACTCCCAAGCTTGAGATCCAACGAATATCAAACCACCGATGATGGTAAGAAACATGTAAAATGCTACTTTTCCTTTCTTTAAATGGTGACCGGCATCAACTGCCAAAACCATTGTCACAGAAGAGAAAATCAAAATAAATGTCATCAATGCCACATAGTACATCGGTGCATTCACTCCATGCATAAAAGGAAAGTGATTAAAAACTTCATCTGGCAAAGGCCAAGTCTCTATAAATTTAAATCTTGAAAAACCATACGCGGCAAGAAATCCAGAAAAGGTTAAAGCATCCGATACGATGAAAAACCACATCATCAATTTACCGTAGCTGGCTCCCATTGGCTCATTTCCGCCACCCCAAGTTTTACCTTCGCTTTTTGCAGTAGTAACTGTCGTTCCCATAAAATTAATTCGTTAAAAAGTTCCCAAATTTACGTTTTTTTCTTATTTAAAGAAATATAAAAATAAAAACAAATACAGCCACAGAAAATCAAGAAAGTGCCAAAACATCGCACCTAGCTCTAATCCAAGGGTTTGACCTGATTTGTATTTTTGTTTAAAATGATTATAAATTACAACTAAAATAGAAATTAATCCTCCCGCCAAGTGTGTCAGGTGTACAACTACTACTACATATAAGAAAGAAGTTGTTACCGTACTTGTTGGCCCTGTTGGATATAAGCCTATCTTAATTAATTCTTTAAAGCCTTCAAATTGAAGGATAACAAATAAAACTCCTAATGCCAAGGTACTCAAAAGTAGCCAAGTTGTAGTGTTCCTTTTGTCTTTTTCTATCGCTTTTTTTGCCAGATGAAAAGTGAGACTGCTTAACAAGATGACAGCAGTACTAAAAATAAAAGCAGATGGCATTTCGAAACTTTTCCAGTCGGCTCTTGATTTACTTACCACGTAAGCACTTGTAAGTCCAGCAAAAACCATTATCATGCTGATCATGGCAAACCACAAAAGCAGTTTTTTTGAACGGGCATTCTTGTCTTTATGTTCTTGAAAAGTCATTTGCATAATTATCGTAAAAATTTATCTAGAATATAAACAATTTGTAACAGGGTAATGTAGGAAACACTCACAAGCATCAAGGTTTTTGCTGCTTTAGCGGTTCTGGAATTATAGAGCTTTACGGCATAGACCAACATCCAAATTCCGAGTAAAAGTACAATAATTGCTGCAATTGGCGTCAAATATAATCTTCCAGTATAGCCTAAAGCAGGAAGTAGTGAAGCTCCGGTCAGCCAAACCGTGTATAAAATGGTTTGCAAAGCGGTTGTCTTGTCTTTTTTTCCTGTCGGAAGCATGAAGAATCCAGCTTTTTCATAGTCTTCATATAAAAACCATCCGATAGACCAAAAATGTGGAAATTGCCAGAAAAATTGTATAAGGAATAAAGTTCCGGCTTCGATTCCAAAATCATCGGTTGCGGCAACCCATCCCAACATGAAAGGAATTGCTCCAGGAATCGCTCCAACAAAAACAGATAATGAAGTAACGGTTTTCAGTGGAGTATAAGCACTTGTATATAGAAATATCGAAACCGCACCAAACATTGCTGTTTTCGGGTTAATGTTGTATAAAATCGTTAATCCGATAGCGGTTAGGACACAAGCGATAATGAAAGCTGTAGTTGTAGACATTCTTTCGGCAGGAATGGGACGATTCTTGGTTCGGTCCATCAGCTTGTCGAGGTCTTTTTCTATGATTTGATTGAAGGCATTTGAAGCCCCAACCATGCAATAACCTCCAATAGCAAGCATTATTAAGGTAGTCCAGCTCGAAGCATTGAAGTCGAAAACACCCAAAAGATATCCGGCCAAAGACGAAAAAACAACGCTAACTGCCAAACCTGCTTTAGTGATTTCTTTGAAATCAGTAAAAATAGATTTGAGTGAAAGTGTATTTTGCGTAGCGTTCAAGGCTTTCATTTGGTTTTTTAAAACTTGTGCAAAGATACTTTTTCAAATGTGAACTGGCAAAAAAAGAAATCACAAAAATTTTATTTTCATAGTTGAATTTATTGAGGTTGATGTAAAGTGAAATGAATTATTATATTTGCGAATAAACTAAACCAGTAAATTATGAAGATTTTAAAACAATTTTTGTTGATATTCTCATTGTTAGTATGTTCTGGAACAGCATTTGCTCAAAAGCAAAAAACAATAGAGAAAGCACTAATCAAAACAAATATCTATTGCAATCATTGTGCTAAATGCGAAACCTGTGGCGAAAGATTCCAAAAAGTGTTGCTGCGTGAAAAAGGAATTCAGATGGTTACGGTTGATGAAAAAGAAATGACCATCGAGGTGGTTTACAATACAAAAAAAACCGATTTAACGAAAGTTAAAACGGCTATAACCAAGCTTGGCTATGATGCCGATGATTTGGAAGCCGATGTCGCCGCTTATGAAGGATTGGATAATTGCTGTAAAAAATAGGAAAGGCAATCTTTAACTCACGCTTTCAATATTAAAGATAATAAGGCAATTTATACGTTGGTTTTGGTAAGGGCTTGTTGTAAAAAACAATATCCCATTTATGAAAATGAGATATTGAATTGTATATAGTAGTTGTATTATTTGGATTACAACAAAGAATGCCTGTTCATTACTTCAGGTTTTTCAACTCCCATCAAGTTTAGAATTGTTGGAGCAATATCTCCCAAAACGCCATCGTGAATTGATTTCAAATCCTTATCCACCAAAATAATCGGAACTGGATTTGTTGTATGAGCCGTATTCGGGCTTCCGTCAGAATTGATCATCGTTTCGCAATTTCCGTGATCGGCAATTACAATTGTGGTATAATTATGTTCTAAAGCTGTCGTAATTACTCTTTCTGCACATTTATCAACGGCTTCACAGGCTTTAATGGCGGCTTCCATAACACCGGTATGGCCAACCATATCTCCGTTTGCGAAATTCAAGCATACAAAATCAACTTCTTCTTTTTCCAATTCAGGAACTAGGGCATCTGTCAATTCAAAGGCACTCATTTCGGGTTGCAAATCGTAGGTGGCTACTTTTGGAGAGTTTTTCAGGATGCGGCTTTCGCCGACAAAAGGCTCTTCACGACCACCCGAAAAGAAAAACGTCACGTGTGGATATTTCTCTGTTTCGGCAATTCGGATTTGTTTCTTTCCGTTTTTTTCTAAAACTTCTCCAAGGGTTTCGGTGATATTGTCTTTGTCATAAATCACGTGCATTCCTTTATATGTGTCGTCATAGTTTGTCATTGTCACATAATACAAATCATTGAATTTGTGCATGTTTTGTTCGTGACAATCAAATTGCGTCAGGACTTCGGTCAATTGTCGGCCTCTATCGGTTCTGAAATTAAAGAAAACAATCACGTCACCATCCTTGATTTTTGCAACAGGCTGGTCGTTTTCATCAACCATAACAATCGGTTGGATGAATTCGTCGGTAATGTCTTTTTTATAATCGTCCTGGATGCTGTCGATGGCATTTGTAGAATGAGCTCCAACTCCGTTCACAATCAAATCGTAAGCGAGTTTCACTCTTTCCCAACGACGGTCACGGTCCATTGCATAATATCTTCCGATAACCGAAGCCAGTTTTGCAGTAGTGTTTTTGATATGATTTTCTAAATCTGATAAAAAGAAAGTTCCCGATCTAGGATCAACATCACGACCATCTGTAAAAGCATGGATAAATACTTTCTCCAAACCAAAAGTTTGAGTTGCATCAACCAAACCTTTCAAATGTTCGATATGAGAGTGAACTCCACCATCCGAAACCAAACCTAAAAAGTGAACATCCTTGTTGTTGTCTTTTGCATATTGAAAAGCATCCACCAAGGTTTTTTCCTGATTCAAGGTCTTGTTTTGAACCGCAAGATTGATTTTTGCCAAATCCTGATAGATGATTCTTCCGGCTCCAAGATTCATGTGTCCAACCTCGGAATTTCCCATTTGTCCTTCGGGTAAACCAACATTCAAGCCATCGGTTCGGAGTTGTGCACTTGGATATTTTGTATATAAACTGTCAATAAAAGGCGTGTTTGCATTATCAATGGCTGAAACTTTTGGGTCTGGAGATTTTCCCCATCCGTCAAGGATCATAAGGATTACTTTTTTGTTCATTTTTGAAAAAATTTTAAACAAAGATAAAAGATTTCAATGTTAAAATGTGTTGATGCAGAAGTGGATGTTGCTATAAATTACGAAAACCTTATAGTGGCATCAATTAAAGATTAAAAAGTTGTAAATTAAAATAAATGGCTTCCTTTGGGTTAAAAAGCATTTTTTATTGAATTATAATCGATGAAATACCTGAAGCTAACCGAAAAGATGTTGTTAAGATTATTTTCGAATAAATTACTGAAATTATCACGAACACTTTTGTTGATTTCATTGCTGAAATTTGATGCATTATTTCGATACAAAACCGAAAGCTGACTTCCTGGTGCAAACCACCAAGAATAGGATAAATCAAAATTCCAGGTGCTAAAATCATAATTCCTGTTTTCGGTGAAAGTTGAATTAGGAATAAGGACGCCATTTTCCTGAAGTGTCAAAAATTGTTTGTTTTCGGCATAGGACCAATAATAGCGTGAGGATACGTTCACGGTCATTCTTGGGTTGATGGCATATTTCACAGCCAATTGACCTGTAATGGTATTTCGATCCCTTTCAGAAAAAATAATGTCATTGCCATCAAAAGCCACCCAGCCTTTGTCGCTAAATTGGTTATAAAAATCTCCCGAAAGATTCAGCAGCAGTCTGTCGTTAACGCGGTATCGAGGTGCAATGGTAAAGCCAATATTTTCACGATTCCTTTCAGTTGTGGCGGTCGAATAAAAATTTAAATCCAATGCAAAAGGTCGGTTATAATTGGATGAAAAATACAACGAAGTGTAGATGTTCTTCGGAATGTTTACAAATCTTCCGCTAGTTCGTGCTTCATAAAAATCGTAGGTCTGAAGAGGGTTCAGATACACTGCAAGACTGAAATAATCGTTCTGTCTTGTGGTGGAAGTAACATCAATATTCACTTGGGCTTGTTGGGTTCTTCCAGTGGTGTTTTGAAATTCAAGATAGTAATTGGTGTTTATTCTAAACGTATTGAAAATTCCAGAAGGATTGAGGATTCTATAGCCAAAATTCCCATAACCACCGTGATAATTGTTGATGAAAAGAATTCCTAAATCATTGGAATCATATTCATCAGACACATAATTTCCTCCGAGGCTGTATCTCCAATTTCCGCCTTTTTTAGCAAATCCTAAAGTGGTATTGATTCCTTTTTGATCATCAAAATTCCGGAGTTCATTAATATAACTGTATTTCAAATCGCCCGAAAGGTTGTATTTGTTATTTTTGGTATTCAAATCATAAACCAAAGCCGAAACATTTGCATCTCGATAATCTCCGTTTCGGGTTACATTCGTGTTCACAAATGACACAGACGAATTCTGGTTGAAACGTTGGTCCAAAACAAAGACATTGTAATTGGTTAAAGGTTCTACTTCGACGTTGCGGGATTCGCCAGAAACGTTGTTGTTGACAGTTGCAAAAGTTTGCTCTGTAACGGCATTCAAAAATCCAACTCCCAATCCTTTTGAAGTCCTGCCGGAAACTTTTACGGCATTGATTAAATTTACAGAAGCAGGATTTTTAACCTCTTCGTCGGGATTTTCGCTTGAAGCATAAGTGGATGGGCTTCCGCCAATTCGTCTCGAATACAACAATCCTCCTTTATTGAACAAATCGGTTCCTTCGGTAAAAAAAGGCCTGTTTTCATTGAATTGCTGTTCGAACGGACCAAGATTCAATTGCACATTATCGTAAACAGTTTGCCCAAAATCGGGAACCAAAATTGCATCTAAAGTAAAGGAGTCGTTGATGCCATATTTAATGTCCATTCCAGCCTTGAACGTATTGTTTGAAGTATTTTCGTTTCGTTCGTGATAATAGGAAGCATAAGGAATAAAGAACAATCTCACCGGAGGCTTAATATTTTCAATTCCTTGCAAAAGCCCGGCCTGTGGCAAAGTGGCACCAATCTTTAGGTCTATCGGACTCCAAGTATATTTTTGGCGGTCTCTTTTTATTTCGCGGTACAAATTCAATCCCCAGGTTTGCTTTTCTTCTTTTGAAAATCGAAGTGCCGCATAGGGAATTCGCATTTCTACAACCCATCCAAATTCGGTAATATTCACGCTACTGCTCCAAATGGCATCCCAAGAATAATCTTCTTCAGCTTCTGTTGCAATGCAATCCATCTGAACTCCGGATGCACTAACATAAAACCTAAAATCTTGTTGTCCGTCGTTAAAACCATTGATGTAGATCCCAAAATGGTCGGCAGTTCCAAAATTATCCCGTTGGGTCATTTCCTTCAAAATCAAATTAGGCTGGTTGTCGTATAAAAGTGCCGAAACATAAATGGCTTCGTTGTCGTACAGGATTCTAACATCGGTTTTTTTCTCGGGAGCTATTGGAACACCATTATCAGGTTCGAGCATTACAAAATCTGAAGCCACTTTTGCAGTGTTCCAAATGTTTTCATCGAGTTCTCCATCAATCACTATTTTTTCGGAAATAGATTTCGCTTCAACAGTTTTTTTCTGACTGTAGACAAGGTTTGTGGCTAAAAGAGTTAAAGTTAAAAGTGCTCTGAAAAAAGGATGCATATTGTTGGGTTGGGGGAAACAAAAGTAATAATTTAACTAACATTAACAATTTTGTTTATAATAAATTTCAAAAAAAGCCGTTTTATAATATATTCTGCAAATATTACAAGATTGTTAAAGTTTGCTTTCCATTAGAATTTGTAAACTATTTTTCTAATATTTGCCACCGTTAAAAAATTGTATAACCTAAACACATTCAATGATTTATAAAATAACCCCGATTTTATTATTTCTGTTTTCAACGTTTAGTTCAAACGAAATAAAACCTACAGAGCCAAAATTAACAGCAGCAACAACAAAAGTAAGTTTCGCTTCAAAAGCAGAATCATTATACAATAATTTAAATTCAAACAATCTTTCATTGCCTAAATTAGAAAGCTTTACCAAAGCTTTGGAAGGTTTTTATGATTTGAAGGAAAAAGGAAAAATTAAAAGAGACATCTTGACTTTAGTTGATTTCAGCCTTTCTTCAAATACCAAAAGGATGTGGATCATCGATTTGAGCACCAATACCGTTTTATATAATTCCTTGGTTGCACACGGAAGGAACACAGGTGATGAATTTGCAAAATCATTTTCAAATCAGCCGGAATCATATAAAAGCAGTTTAGGTTTTTATGCAACTGGTGAAGTTTATCAAGGAAAACACGGACTTTCATTAAAACTAGACGGACTTGAAAAAGGCGTGAACGACAAGGCAAGAGAAAGAGCCGTTGTGATTCACGGTGCCGATTATGTAGCAGAATCGTTCATCAAGCAAAACAAACGTTTGGGAAGAAGTCTTGGTTGTCCTGCAATTCCAGTTGGAATGACAAAGGAAATCATCAATACGATTAAAGATAAATCTTGTCTTTTTATCTATCATCCTTCTTCAAACAAAAAGGGTTCAATAGGACAGATTTCTTAATTCTACTTTTTAAAAGTTTAAAACGGCATTAATTCTTTATTGAATTAATGCCGTTTTTATTTTTTTAGATTAAAAATTCATCAACAAAATAAAAATGGAATCAATTTCTAATGGTTTTTAAAACTTTTGAAGGGGATTTTGGTTTAAAAAAAGACAGAGATTGGATTGCAACCGCATTCAGATTGATGTTTTTGAGTAGAAATATCGAATTTTTTTAAACCGATAACTTTTTAATTGTAAATGAATTATGTGTTTAAAGTAAATTTAAGAAGCAAAAAGTGATAATTTTTTTAAAAAAAAGCTTGCAGGTAAGAAAAAAGTTTGTGTATATTTGCACCGTTGATAAGCGGAAGTAGCTCAGTTGGTAGAGCTCCAGCCTTCCAAGCTGGTTGTCGCGAGTTCGAGCCTCGTCTTCCGCTCAAAAGCCTCTAACGAAAGTTAGAGGCTTTTTTTATGCTCAAACTTGAAGCGTTCCAAGGAAACTCAAATCGCTTCCGCTTTCCAATTCTTCTGGAATTTGATTTTGCTTGAAAAGTCGGGCTGTCAATGTTCCTTTTAAAACTATTTTATCACCTTTTACATCCAGCCAGCTTCCTTCCCTCAAACCTAGAACCGGAATGCTGTTGAACTGATGAAACTCTTTAATTCTTGTTTCACGCGTTTCGCCCATATGTGTTGAATTCGTATCTGGGTCTAAATAATGCGGATTCAAATTAAACGGAATCAATCCCAATGTTTGAAAACTTGGCGGATAAATGATGGGCATGTCATTTGTGGTTTGCATCGAAAGTCCCGTGATATTGCTTCCAGCACTTGTTCCCAAATACGGAATTCCATTTTTTACAGCATCAGCCAAAACCGTCATCACATTGAATTTATACAATTGCGAAACCAGCAAAAACGTATTTCCTCCACCCGTGAAAATTCCTTCTGCTTTGTTGATGGCTTCGACAGGATTTTCAAATTCGTGAAGTCCTTTTACATCCAGATTTATTTTGGCGAAAACCGATTTAACTTTTTCCGTATAATCGTCGTGCGAAATTCCGCCTGGACGGGCAAAAGGGATGAACAGAATTGATTTGCAATTTTGAAAATGAAGTTCTAATTCAGGTAGAATATACTCCAGATAATCGCCTCCGTGAAGGGTTGAAGTACTGGCTATGATAAGGTTTTTCATATAAGGAATTAAATTTTGGTTAAAGATAAAAATCTTGAATTTCATTTTGGAAGTAATTAACCCTTTTTTAATTAACATAACTTTACAAATGCATTAATAATTAATTTGGAAGGGTTTGGGATACTTTTACCAAAAACAATTACACCTTTCTGAAAATGAAAAGATTTCCGTTGAGTTTGATTTTCTTCCTAGCTGTTTCGCATACTATGTGTTCACAGGAAGTTGCGAGGAAAAATCTGAACGGGAAAGTTCTGGCCGATCTCTATAATCTTGAAGACATCGACGTAATAAATATTCAAACAGAGAAATTCAAAAGAACCCAAACGGGAGGTTATTTCTCTATTGATGCCAAGGAAGGCGATACTTTGATGTTTTCCGGAACCAATATAAAAGGTTTGAAAATATTGATTTGCGAAGAAGATTTGCAGAAGGATTTATTGTTTGTGAAACTCGAAACCGTTGCCAGGGAATTGAATGAAGTTGTCGTTGTGAATTATAATCACATCAATGCGGTTTCACTCGGAATTGTTTCTCCAAATCAAAAAAAATATACTCCAGCCGAAAGGAAATTAAAAACGGCCAGCAAAGGATTTTTATCGGTTGATCCGATACTAAATATGTTTTCGGGCAGAACGGCAGAATTGAAACGAAATGTCGAAACCGAAAAAAAAGAATCTTGGATAAAGCAAATCGAAGAACTATTTGAAGACGTGGTTTTGATTGATAAATTGAATTTGCCATCGGAATATATTAAAGGTTTTCAATATTTTTTAGTCGAAAACAAAAGATTTGTACAATTATTGGAAGGAAATAATGCAGTTGTACGTGATTTTGCCTTGGCAGAATTGGCGGTTAAATACAAAAAGTTGATTGCCTATGAAGAGTAATTCTACTTTCCAAATTTTTTTATTTTTCGTTTCCCAATTTGTTTTCTCGCAAAGCGAAAAGCTTCTTTATGGCAAAATTTCAGTAAAAGACGCCACGCCTCAAGGTGTTCATATTCTTAATTTGATGAACGAAAAAGAAACCGTTTCCGATAGTAAAGGTGCTTTTTTGATTGAAGCAAAACCTGATGATTTGTTGGTATTTTCGGCGAATCATTTGGATTATATGAGAAAAATTATCGAAACTTCGGATTACAATTCTCCTGTTTTGATAATTGAAATGACTTCCAAGATAAATGAACTCGATGAAGTAGAAGTTAGAAATTATTCTCATCTCAATGCGGAAAGTTTAGGTATTACTAATGGTGTTAAAACCTATACTCCAGCCGAACGAAAACTAAAAACAGCCGGTGATTTCAAACCCATACATTTGTTGAGTATTTTGGGTGGTAGTTTGCCTGTTGACCCAATCCTTAATGCCATAAACGGAAGAACAAAAAGGTTGAAGGAGGAAATCAAGATTGAGAAAAAAGAAAGGTATCTTTCCAAGCTGGAAGAGCTTTACAGTGGAACTTTTTACACAGAAAAATTAAAAATAAATGCTGATTATGTGGATGGTTTCAAATATTATCTAATTGATAATGATGAATTTATTGCTGTTTTGAATAGAAGCAATGAAGCACAAATCTCGTTTTTGATGAGCCAACTTTCTGTGGAATACAATAATTTAATTTCAAATGACAAGAACTAGCCTTTTATTTTTTTTGATTTTCATATCCCAATTCACTTTTTGTCAGGAGGAAAAAATTATCAATGGAAAAATCACGGTAAAAGATGCGAAAACGAGCGAAATACATGTCATTAATCTAACAAAAGACAAAGAAACCATAACAAATAGTCAAGGAGAATTCACTATATTAGTAAGTCAAGATGATCTACTGGTTTTTTCGGCCGGACATTTGGACTATATGCGAAAAATAGTGGAACAAAAGGAATACGATTCGGGAACTTTGAAAGTGGAAATGACTTCCAAAATCAATCAGCTTGAGGAAGTAGAAGTGAAGAATTATTCAGGTATAAATGCCGTAGCCTTGGGAATTTTGGAGAAACCTGCAAAATCCTATACTCCGGCAGAACGAAAACTCTATGGTGCTACAAGTTCTCCGCTTGATGCTTTGATCAACATTCTTTCGGGAAGGACAAAGATGCTTGAGAATGGTGTTGAAATTGAGAAAAAAGAGTTTTTGTTAGAGAAATTGGATGGTTTATACACAGATCAATTCTATTTGCAAGAGCTTGGTATCGAAAAGGAAAACATCAAGGGATTTCATTATTATCTCGTAGAAGACAGTAGATTTGGCGAAGCATTGGATGCAAAGAATAAAACGCTTGCTACTTTCTTAATTATAGAAATCGCTCAAAAATACAATCTGATCAATGAGAAATAATATTCTTTTAGTTTTTTTGATGCTCACACAATTCATGTTTTCTCAAGAAGAAAAGCTTATAAAGGGAAAAGTTGTCGTGAAAGATGCCATGGTGAAAGGCATTCGAGTGGTGAATCTTGTGAGCGAAAAAGAAGTATTGACGGACAATAAAGGCGAATTCAGTATTTGGGTAAAACCCGAAGATTTACTGGTTTTTTCGGCGAAGCATTTGGATCATATGCGTAAATTTATCGAGGAGGAAGATTATAATTCATCGCTTATAACCATCGAAATGACTTCTAAAATTACACAACTTGATGAAGTGGAAGTTCGTAATTATTCTAACATCAATGCCGTGAGTTTAGGAATACTTTCCAAACCGGCAAAAGTTTATACGCCAGCCGAAAGGCGATTGCAAACTGCCACAGGACTGTATCCAACGGCAAATGTAGGAACAATGATGGGAGGTTCCATCGGGCTTGATCCTTTATTAAATTGGATGTCTGGACGAACATCAATGCTCAAGAAAGAAGCAGAGGTAGAGAAAAAAGAATTCTTGCTTCATAAGCTCAAAAACTTATTTGAAGAAAGTTATTACACAGAGAAATTAAAAATTAAAAAAGAGGCCATCAAGGCTTTTCAATATTACATCATTTATGATGAACGTTTTATAAATGCACTCAATTCCAAAAACAAACTTTTGGCAACTTTCCTAATTGGCGGACTTGCTCAAGAATTTAAAAAAATTTCAAATGAAAAATAGTACCCTTACCATCGTTTTGCTCTTTATCTCGCAATTGTTTTTTGCACAGCAACTTCCGCGAGAAATTCTTCACGGACAAATTATTGCCGATTCAATCTCGGTTGAAGGGATTACCATAACCAATAAAACAACCAACCGATATTCCGTTTCGGACAATGAAGGAAATTTCAGCTTGTATGCTAGGGAAAAAGACACCTTGGTTTTTTCGAGTATGAATTATTCTTCAAAATCGGTTGTTTTGAATTCATCCGATTTAAAAATGAAGGTCTTAAAGATAAAATTGGAAAGCCATATAACGGAATTGGATGAGGTTGTGATTGACCCAAATTCGCTTACTGGAGATTTGGATAAGGACAGTAAGAATATAAAAGTGACGCAAATCGACCCAAAGATCAATATGAAGGATGCTCTTGCAACTCAATATGAAGCGGATGGAATAACGGCAGTTTATAACAAAGCGATGGAAGGACCTGGAGCGATTGCACCTTTGTTTCAACCCGATTTGATTAAAATTGTAAAGATGTTTGGTTTGTTTAAAGACAAAAAAGAGGATAAGAAAATAGCCTACACTTCTACGAAAATATTCCCGGAAGCCGTTCAGGAAAAATTGCCGGAAAGTTTTTTCTTGGATACATTGAAATTGAAGAAAGATCAAATCGGACTTTTCTTGGCCTATTGCGAAAATGATTCCAGAGCTCAAGGTTTGTTGTATGCCAATAAGGAATTTGAATTGGTAGATTTCTTGATTTCTAAAAAACCGGAATACATCAAATCACTTGAAAAGAAATAGTATTTTTGACAGATGAAAAAGAAAGGTTTTCTATTGTTTTTAGCTGTTTTATTCGTGAGTTTGTCTTCTTTCGGACTGCATAAATTCTATGTTTCGATTTATCAGATTAATTATGTTCCGGAGAAGAAAATGCTTCAAATCACATCCAGAATCTTTATGGACGATTTGAATTTTGTTCTTGAAAAAAACTTCAAGAAAAGAGTCAATATCGGAGAACCTATCGAAAGCGAGGAAGATGTTTCGATGATGAAAAAATACATCAACGACAATTTCTCCATCAAAATCAATGGAAAGCAAAAACAGATTCATTTTCTAAGCAAGGAAATTGATAATAATGTAGTGGTTTGTTATTTCAACATAAAAGATATTTCAAAAATCAACTCGATTGAAATACAAAATAAAGTCCTTCTTGATTTGAATTCCGATCAGCAGAACATCATCCAAACCAATATCTACGGAAAAAAGAAAAGTCTTATGTTTGAAGGAGAAGATTATTCAGGTATCTTAAAATTTTAAAAATTCAAACAAAATAATTACTTTTAGCCTTTTGGTTTTTTAAAAGCCACAATTCATTCCCTATGAAAAAATACACCTTCCTATTGTTTTTATTGGTTGCTCAATTTTCAATTGCACAGCAAAAAGAAGCAAACACCCAGAAACCAGAAGCGAATACCGATAAATTCCGCCAGATGTATGATCTTTTGGCAACTCCAAATATGTATCGAACTGCTTCGGGAGCTCCGGGTCCAGAATATTATCAGCAACAAGCCGATTATAAGATGGACCTTGAGTTGGACGATAAAAAAGCACGGTTGGATGGTGTAGAAACCATTACGTATCACAACAACGCCAAGGAACAGCTCGATTATTTGTGGATTCAATTGGACCAGAATTCGCATAATCCAAAATCGGTAACCAAAAAGAGAAACAGCAATTCGGTTGATCCTGCAATCAGTGTCCAAGGATTTTCAAAAACCTATTTAGAAGAAAAATTTCAAGGAGGTTTCAATATTGAACATGTAAAAGATGCCAACGGAAAAGCCTTGGCTTATACCATAAACGAAACCATGATGCGGATTGATTTGCAAAAACCTTTGTTGCATGGCGAAAAGATTTCGTTTTCGATAAAATGGTGGTACAACATTAACAATTACATGGTGGAAGGTGGGCGTTCAGGTTATGAACGTTTTGAAGATGGCAATAATTTATATGTTTTGGCTCAATTCTATCCAAGAATGGCGGTTTATAATGATGTTCAAGGTTGGCAAAACATGCAGTTTTGGGGCAATGGCGAATTCGCCCTGACTTTCGGAAATTATGAAGTCAACATTACCGTTCCAGCCGATCATATTATGGAAGCGACAGGAGTTTTGCAAAATAGAAAAGAGGTTTTCACGGCAGAACAATTAAAAAGATATGTCCAAGCCGAAAAATCCTATGACAATCCTGTAATTATTGTAACCCAAGCCGAAGCAGAACAAGCTGAAAAATCATTTTCTGATAAAAAGAAAACCTGGAAATTCAAGGCCGAAAATGTTCGAGATTTCGGAATTTCAACCTCCCGCAAATTCATTTTTGATGCAATGGCAGTCAAGCTTGGCGAAAAGGATGTCATGGCAACTTCGGTTTATCCAAAAGAGGGAAACCCTTTGTGGGAACAATATTCTACAAGGGTTGTGGCTCATACGCTGAAAAGCTATTCAAAATATACGTTTGATTATCCCTATCCAAAAGCAGTTTCGGTAAATGCTAGAGACCAAGGGATGGAGTATCCGATGATTTGCTGGAATTTTGGTCGACCAGAAAAAGACGGAACTATTCCGGAAAGCACCAAATACGGAATGATTGGTGTAATCATTCACGAAGTGGGACATAATTATTTTCCGATGATTGTCAATTCCGACGAACGCCAATGGACTTGGATGGACGAAGGGTTGAATACTTTCCTTCAGTATCTTGCAGAACAAGAATTTCAAGCAGATTTTCCTGTAAGGAGAGGTCCAGCAAAATTGATTGTTCCTTATATGAGTGGCGATCAATCGGATTTGGAACCCATTATGACCAACTCCGAAAGTATCCGTCAATTTGGTAATAATGCTTATGCAAAACCTGCAACCGGACTCAATATTTTAAGGGAAGTTGTGATGGGGAAAGAATTGTTTGATTTTGCTTTTAAAACCTATGCCAACCGATGGAAATTCAAACATCCGACACCGGAAGATTTTTTCAGGACGATGGAAGACGCTTCGGCAGTTGATTTGGATTGGTTTTGGAGAGGATGGTTTTATACCACTTGGGTGAACGATATCGGAATCAAAGAAGTGAAAAGCTTTGTAGTAACCGATAAGGCTCCAGCCGGAATAAAAGTAGAACAACCTTCCCGAAGAAACAGATTCAACCGTGAAGGAACGATGGTTTATATGGTGGAAGATAGTAATGTCGGGAAAACAAAAGCATTAAAAGTAGAAGACATCAAACCATTGGAAGAATATCTAAAATCAAATTTTTCTGAAGAAGAAAGAAGCAAATTAAAAACACCAAAGTATTTCTATCAGGTTGCTTTCGAAAAACCAGGCGAATTGGTAATGCCTTTATTAGTTGAACTTACGTTCGAGGACGGAACTACCGAAAATCATTCTTTTCCAGCACAAATCTGGCGAATGAACGACAAGGAAGTAAGTCGGGTTTTTGCAACCGAAAAGAAGATTTCCAAAATCACCATAGATCCAAAATTATTGACGGCCGATATTGACACCACAAATAACACTTGGCCAAAACAAGAAATAAAATCGAAATTTGATTAATCGAAATTTGGTTTAAATAGGAAAATCTTAAGAGAATTGGCAAAGCCCAAAACCATTTTTTAGTTAACTTTGCAACCTCAAAAAGAAGTAAGATGTTTGGAATAGGCGGTTCAGAAATAATTTTCATAATATTGATTGTCGTGATGCTTTTTGGTGCCGATAAAGTGCCGGATATTGCAAGAACATTAGGCAAAGGAATGGCTCAATTGAAAAATGCAACCAACGACATCAAAAGCGAAATCCAAAGAAGTGCAGAAGACAACGGTTTCGATAAAAAAAGCTTAACTGGCGGATTTACAGAAGAAATTGATAATGTCAAGCAAGGTTTCAATAAAATGATTGGCGAAAATACTGCCGAAAACCCATTAAACATTAGCTCTGTTACTGGTGATATCGAATCTGAAATCAACAAAGCCAAGGAAAATATAGAAGACATGACGGGACCAATCAAAAGACAGCGATAATGTTGCAAAATTTAATAGAACTTGATCGGGAATTATTTGTCTATTTGAACGGTTTGGGTTCCGAAAATTGGGATGATTTTTTCGTATACATTACCAAACAACTCAATTGGTGGCCCTATTTTTTACTACTTATATTTTTATTACTCAAAAAAATAACCCCAAAACAGTTTCTATTATTGATTTTGGTTTTGGCGGTTTTCTTCCTTTTTACCGATCAGATGACCAATTTAATCAAAAACACCGTTCAGCGTTTCCGTCCGGTTAATGATCCGGATTTAAAAGATATGATTCGAATTGTCAAAGGGAGTAATAGTTGGAGTTTCTTTTCGGGTCATGCCTCTAATTCAAGTGGTTCGACCCTAATTTTGTTCTTGATTTTAAGGAAATACTACAAATATGCCTTCCTGATGTTCCTTTTTCCATTGCTTTTTGCCTATACCCGAATTTATTTAGGATTGCATTTTCCGGGAGATATTTTAGCGGGATATGCCTTCGGATTGATGAGCGGATTTGGTTTTTATAAGTTATTCTGCTATCTCAACACAAAATACAAATTGACCGATAAACAAAATAAGAACGCTTTCATCTAGAAGGTGTTTTTTGGTTTTTAAAGAACTCTACTAACCGTCAAACCATCTCTGATTGGTAATAAAACCGTTTCTACTCGGGGGTCTTCTTTTAATTTTTTATTATATTCCAGCAAGACATTTGTACTCAAATCCTTCGGGTTTGGCGTTTCTAAAACTTTACCGCTCCATAAGACATTATCAGATAAAATGATTCCTCCCTTATTCATTTTAGGCAAGATGATTTCGAAATACGTCAGATAATTTTCCTTGTCGGCATCCACAAAAACCAAATCATATTTTTTATCGAGATTTGGAATGATTTCAGTTGCATCTCCCAAATGCTGGAATATCTGACCTTTCCAATCGGATAAATCAAAATATTTTTTCTGGAAATCCATCAACTCTTCATTGATGTCGATGGTGTCAACGGTTCCGTTTTCTTTCATTCCTTCACAAAGGCATAAAGTTGCATAACCGGTATAAGTACCAATTTCCAAAATATTCAAAGGACGGATCAATTTTGAAAGCATGCTCAAAACACGACCCTGAAAATGACCGCTCAACATTCTCGGTAATAAAATCTTTTGATGAGTTTCTCGGTTTAAAGCCGACAAAAGTGCTGGTTCATTTTCGGAATGATGGGAAACGTAGTCTTCTAGTTCTTGGGATATGAAATGCATTGCTTGAATTTTTTGGTAAAGATAAAAAATGCGTCATTAAAATTTTAGTTCTCGACTTTTTTTGTTTTATTTACAAAATATATAATTAAATTGTTAAAAAATGAAATTGAAGATTTCCATTTTGTGTATATTGTTCTCTGTTTACGGAATAAATGCACAAGTTACAAATGAAGGTAAACCCGCAAGTTGGAGCCTAAGAAATACAACTAAATTAGCCCCAATAGTTCTTCCTGAAATTGATTTAGAGAAATTAAAAGCAGAAGATTTGGTAAACGATCAGCAAAAAGATATTCCTTGGCGTTTTGGGCAAGAAATCATTGTAGATTATAATCTAGGAAATTCAGGACAATGGACTACACTTGAAAACGGAGATAGAATTTGGAGAATCCGCTTCAAATCGAACGGTGCAAAAACGATGAATTTTATTTTCAGCGATTTTTATATGCCTGAAGGAGCTACGCTATATCTTTACAACAACACCAGAACAGATTTATTGGGAGCTTACGACGCTAAACAAAATAATGATGAAAGGGTTCTAGGAACATGGCTGGTAAGCGGAGAAGATATTTTCTTGGAATATTATGAACCACAAAGACAGCTCAACCAAGGAAAATTGGAAGTTTTCAAGGTAATTCACGGATATAGAACTTCAGATGAAAACTTAAAAGCAGTTGACGATGACTTGAATTCTGCAGGAAAATGCAATTACGACGTTGATTGCGTTATGGGAACTATCGATGCCTTGAAAAACGTCAACAAAAAATCCGTTGGATTAATGATAACAAGCGGGAATAGTTTTTGCACTGGAGCTTTAATAAACAATACCAGTAATGACGGAACTCCTTATTTTTTAACAGCTGATCATTGCTATTCTAATCCGGCTACTTGGTCGTTCAGGTTCAAGTGGATCAGCCCTAATCCGGTTTGTGCTCAAAATTTACCGAGTACCAACATGACAGGACATTTAACCATAAGTGGAGCAACTTTAAAAGCAAGTCGAGAACAATCCGATTTTTGTTTGGTTCAAATCAATTCGGCAATACCTTCAACTTGGGATGTAAAATGGGCAGGATGGGACCGAAGTACAACTGCACCACCATCTGTTTTCGGAATTCACCATCCATCTGGAGCAATCATGAAGGTGTGTCTTGATAATGGAGCGCCAACCTCCATGAACTCTGGTGGGAATGTTTGGAGAGTTAACGATTGGACACAAGGTGTCACAGAAGGAGGGTCCTCTGGTTCGCCACTATTCAACAATCAAGGTAGAATTATTGGTCAGTTATGGGGAGGTTCTGCTGCATGTAGCGGACTTTCGGACAATGGAGGTTATGATGATTACGGAAGATTCAATACATCTTGGAACACAGGAACAACTGCTGCAACACGATTGAGAGATTGGCTAGATCCAACCAATACAGGTGCCATGACAGCTGATGTATATCCAGCGAATGTGGTTTTCCCTATTAATGCTTCAGCATCAATAGTAGGATTAAACACTATTGTTTGCGGAAGTCAGATTAGTCCTTCTATTAAGATAACCAATAACGGATCAACCACTTTAACATCGGCTACAATTAAGTATAATTTGAATACGGGTGCTCAAACCACAATAAACTGGACAGGAAATTTACCGCAAGGACAAAGTATTGATGTAGCTGTAGGACAATTGAATATTGCCAGTGGCGAAAGCACTTTTAATGCAGTCATCGAAAATCCAAACAACACAACCGACGGTTTTCCAAATGATAATTCCGCATCAGTTGCATTTAGTGTTGCCACTTCATATGAAACGACTCAAGTAGTTTTCCAATTGAATACTGATAATTATGGCGATGAAGTATCTTGGAATATTACAAATGCAAATAGTGTGATAATTGCATCAGGAAACAATTATGCAAATAATATCACGTTCAACCAGACGATTGATTTGCCAGCTGATGGATGCTACACATTTTCAATTAACGATGAAGAAGGAGACGGAATCTGTTGCGGTTATGGAAATGGAAGTTATTCATTAAAAACACCAAACAATACCATCATTATCCAAGGAGGTAATTATGGAAGCGGAGAATCTATAACGTTTGGAGCTTTCGAAAACCTTTCAACAGATGATTTTGCTTCTGCAGATTTCATAAAAGTATATCCAAATCCATCAAAAGGAATCTTCAATTTAAAATTTGATGCTACTTTAGATTTTCAATATGAAGTATATAATCTATTAGGACAAACCATCAAAAAAGGAAGCTCAAATAGCAACCAGCATCAAATTGATTTGTCTGGAAATGCAGAAGGGGTTTACCTTTTGAAGTTAACCGATGTAACTTCTAATAAGACCAAGAATTTCAAACTTATAAAAGAATAACACAAAAAGGGAGCATTTTAGCTCCCTTTTTTATGCAAAACAATTTCAGTACTTTTGCACCATGCAAATCGAGAAAAAAGACATCAGAGCATTATCAAAAGACCAATTGCGCGAATTTTTTGTTTCCAATGGAGACAAAGCCTTTCGTGGCAACCAGGTCTATGAATGGCTTTGGAGCAAAGGAGCTCATCAATTTGATGACATGACCAATGTGGCAAAACCAACGCGTCAGATGCTCGAAGAACATTTTGTCATCAACCACATCAAGGTCGACCAAATGCAACGAAGCGAAGACGGAACCGTGAAAAACGCCGTTCGCCTTCATGATGGTCTTGTGGTAGAATCCGTTCTGATTCCAACAGCAACCCGAACAACAGCTTGTGTTTCAAGCCAAGTAGGTTGCAGTCTAGATTGCAATTTCTGTGCAACAGCACGATTAAAAAGAATGCGAAACCTCGGTCCGGACGAAATCTATGACCAAGTCGTAGCCATAGACCGTGAAAGCCGTTTGTACCACAATCATCCACTTTCCAACATCGTTTTTATGGGAATGGGAGAACCGTTGATGAACTACAACAACGTCCTCAAGGCTATCGAAATGATCACTTCACCAGAAGGTTTAGGAATGTCGCCAAAACGCATCATGGTTTCCACATCCGGAGTTCCGAAAATGATTAAAAAGTTGGCAGACGATGAAGTAAAATTCAAACTAGCAGTTTCTCTACATTCCGCAATCGACGAAATTAGGGCGAGAATAATGCCCTTTAGCAAGAATTTTCCTTTGGCGGATTTGCGTGAAGCATTAGAATATTGGTACCGAAAAACCAAAAGCAAGGTTTCCTACGAATACGTGGTTTGGAAAGGCATCAACGACAACAAGGAATCCATCGATGCACTCGTGAAATTCTGCAAATACGTTCCCTGCAAAGTCAACCTAATCGAATACAATCCAATAGATGATGGCGAATTCCAGCAAGCCTCCGAAGAATCCATAAATGCCTACATCAAGGCACTCGAAGCCACCGGAATCGTAGTAAAAGTACGTCGTAGTCGCGGAAAAGACATTGATGCCGCTTGTGGTCAATTGGCCAATAAAGAAGCATAGTTTTTTTTTGTGGGAGCAAATCTTAGGGTATTTATTCAATCCATGTTCCCGCTTTCCGTTCCCAATCTTTTCTTTTTTTAAAGAAAAAAAAGAAAAGGATTTCCACTTCAATCGGGGCTATGATAAAAACTTTAGGCATTCTTTAAACTTTCATTTCAAAACCGTTATCAATTCCGAAACCGCTATAAACTCCGTCAGAGTTTCAAACTCTGACGGAGTTTATAAAAAAATCCCTCAATCCTTCCATCCCCGAATCTTTAAATCCTTCAATCTTTTAATCTTTAAATTTTCAATCATTAGCCGTATATTTGCCATCGATGAAAATTACCGAGCAAATAAAACAACCCATTCAACAGGAAATGGAACTTTTCGAAAAGAAGTTTCAGGACTCCATGACTTCAAAAGTGGCTTTGCTCAACCGAATTACCTATTATATCGTCAACAGAAAAGGAAAACAAATGCGACCAATGTTCGTTTTTCTAACTGCCAAAATGGTTTCCGGCGGAACAGTAAACGAAAGAACCTATCGTGGTGCTTCGGTCATTGAACTCATTCACACCGCAACTCTAGTTCACGACGATGTGGTAGACGACAGTAATCGCCGAAGAGGATTTTTCTCCATCAATGCACTTTGGAAAAACAAGATTGCCGTTCTAGTTGGCGATTATCTGCTTTCCAAAGGATTACTACTTTCCATAGACAATGGCGATTTCGATTTATTGAAAATCATCTCCGTGGCCGTTCGCGAAATGAGTGAGGGTGAGTTACTTCAGATAGAAAAAGCACGCCGTCTGGACATCACCGAAGACATCTACTACGAAATCATCCGACAAAAAACCGCTACATTAATCGCAGCTTGTTGTGCTCTTGGTGCAAAATCGGTCATTGAAGATGAAGTTCAGGTAGAGAACATGCGAAAGTTCGGCGAACTAATTGGAATGGCTTTTCAAATCAAGGACGACTTATTTGATTATACAGACGAGGCCATCGGCAAACCAACAGGAATTGACATCAAGGAGCAAAAAATGACGTTGCCTCTGATTCACGTTCTCAACAACTGCACAAAAAAGGAAAAGGACTGGCTCATCAATTCCATTAAAAACCATAATAAGGATAAAAAAAGAGTGAAGGAAGTTATTGCATTTGTAAAAAACAACAACGGACTTTCTTATGCCGAAGATAAAATGGTAGAATTCCAACAGGAAGCATTATCTCTAATCGGAAATTATCCAGATTCTCCATACAAAGACGCTTTGACCTTGATGGTCAACTACGTTATCGAAAGAAAAAAATAAAAGGTAATTTGAAAATTTGTCAATTTGATTATTCTTAATGATAATCCATTGTAAATCTGTTATTTATGTTTAAATGCGTGGTTTTTTAATTTTTAATTCATAATTTTTAATTACTCCATGCAACCATTTTTCAACCATTGTCGTCTATACTAATAGAAATCAAATTTACTGGTTAGGTTTTGGAAAAATCCTAATTCGTAAATCCCAAATCAAAAAATGAAGGTAATTAACTTACATCAAGACGAAAAGGATTTGATCCGACTGGCTGCCGAAAATAATAGGCATGCTCAGCATCAGATTTATTCTAAATTTTCGCCTAAAATGTTAAGCGTTTGCCGTCAATATATAAAAGATGTTCATCAAGCAGAAGACATTATGATTACTGCTTTTATGAAAGTTTTTACCAACCTTAAGAATTTTGAAAGCAAAGGAAGTTTCGAAGGTTGGATCAGAAGAATCATGATAAATGAAAGTATTTCGTTCATCAGGGCACAAAAAAGGGTAAGCTTTCTGGAAGACGAATATTATAAGGAAGAAAGTTTCAACAACATCGAAAGTAATTTTTCGGTAGAAGATATTCAGTCGCTGATAGATAGTTTGCCGGATGGTTACAAGATGATTTTCAACCTTTATGCCATCGAAGGTTATAAGCACAAGGAAATTGCAGAGATGTTGAATATTAACGAAGGAACATCAAAATCACAGTTATCGCACGCCAGGAAAATGTTGCAGGAGCAGATTAACAAATTAAAAAATTATGAAAATGGAACCGAATAACAATATAGAAAACCAGTTTAGAGAAAAACTAAACAATAGGGAAATCAAGCCTTCTGAAAATGCCTGGGATCGTTTGGATGCGATGCTGACAGTTGCTGACTCGAACAATACTGTAGAGGAAAAGAAAAAAACAAAAAGAAGTTTTGGCTGGATGTCCCGAAGCTTCGGGATTGCGGCAAGCTTTCTAGTATTTATAATGATTGCAACATTTTTCCTAAGTCAGACTGAAGAATTAATTGATGTTGAAAAATCACCAATTGTGAACGAGACAATCGCTATACCTTCTCAAGAGGAAGTGATCAAAACGGAAAATATCACTCCGAGAGAAAAAGAATCAACTATTGCAACTACTGAAAATAAATCGAACAATACTAAAAAATCAATCATCAATCAAAATTTAATTAACCAAAATCAAACAGTTGTAAATCCTCAAAACGAAGTTGCCGTTCATCATCAACCGACAACCGACAACCGACAACTGACAACTGAAAATTCCCAACTTAAATCTGACTACGCCAATGTTGACGAACTTTTGGCAGCGGTTAAGAAAAACAAGACCGACAAGCTTTTCCAAGACAAAGCAACTGTTAGAGTAAATTCAAACGATTTGCTTTCGCAAGTGGATGGCGAATTGGAGCTTTCCTTCAGGCAAAAAGTAATTAAATCCGTGAGCAAAAACTACCAGGAAGTAAAAGTTGCTTTGAGTACCAGAAACCAAGAATAAATCATCAATCATTTTAAAACAAAATCAACCATGAGAAATTTAACCATTTACTTAGCAGTAACGGCATGTCTTTTAGCAACCAAAATGGTAGCACAAGATACTTTTGACGAAAGAGTTCGCGACATCGCTCAAAAAATTGAACTGGTAACAAAAGAAGAAAAAGCGTTGCTTAAAAAAGAAGTTGACCAGGTTAACAAAGAAGTTGAAGAAGGAAAACTAACCTATAAAGAAGGCGATGCAAAGAAATTGCAACTTGCCGAAATCAGATCGAACAATATCGAAACCAAAGTAGCTCAATATGAATTAGAATTAAAAGATATCGTACAGAAAAAAGTGGACGGAAAGATTAAAGATCCTGACACGCTTAAAAGATTTCATTTTGTTTGGCGTAGCAGCAGCTGGAAAAAAGATGCAAGAAAAAGAGATTCTATACAGCACATAACATCTGAAAGCAGAACGACCTCGCAATTTGTCTTTGCGGCAGGTATCAATAATTTAGTAACAGATGGAGCTGTGGCCAATTCAGATTTCAGATATATGGGTTCGCATTTTTATGAGTGGGGAACCGCTTGGAACACACGTTTGGCAAAAAACAACAACCTTTTGCACTTGAAGTACGGAATTTCGGTGATGTACAACAACCTTCGTGCTACTGATAATCGATTGTTTGTGGATAATGGAAATACAACGGATTTAGAAACTTCGCCTGTAAACATGGAAGATTCCCGTTTCAGAAATGTAAATCTTGTGGTTCCAGTTCATTTGGAATTCGATTTTACGCCAAAGAGAGAACACGACGGAAAGCAAATCTTCAAGACGCATAAAACTTTCCGTTTTGGAATTGGTGGTTATGCAGGGGTTAATGTGAAATCAAAACAAATCATCAAGTACGAACTTGACGGATACAAAAGTAGGGAAGTGACAAAAGGAAACTTCAACGTGAATGATTTTGTGTATGGTGTGAGTGCCTATTTTGGCTACAGCGAAACGAGTCTCTACATCAAATACGACCTGAATCCGATGTTCAAAGACAATGCCATCGACCAGAATAACATTTCCTTGGGAATTCGTTTCGATTTGAATTAAAGTTTGGTTAGTTACTAGTTTATAATGCAAAGTGCTTCTTTCGGGAGGCACTTTTTTTATTTGAAGCAAATGGTTAGGGCATTTTCAGAAACCATTTTCCCGCTTTCCGTTTCAATCTTTTTTCAATAGCCTTGGGTTAAAACCCAAGGCCATTGAAAAAAGGATTTTCTCTCCAATCGGGGCTAAATAATAAATGTAAATCGCTCTTAAAAACTACCCAATCGTATTAAAAAAACTTTTCCACAACCAAACTCAAAACATCATAACCTTTGTATCTTTGCAACCTTGCAACTTTTCCATAAATGATTTCCAAAAATACCATAGATACTGTTTTCGAAACCGCCCGAGTAGAGGAGGTTATCGGCGATTTTGTTCAGCTTAAAAGAGCCGGAAGCAACTTTAAAGGATTGAGTCCGTTCTCGAACGAGCGTTCTCCGTCGTTTATGGTATCGCCTGTCAAGCAGATCTGGAAGGATTTTAGCTCTGGAAAAGGAGGGAATTCCATCGCCTTTTTGATGGAGCACGAACATTTTACCTATCCGGAAGCCATTCGCTATTTAGCAAAGAAATACAACATCGAAATTGAAGAAACCGAACAGACCGAAGCCGAAAAAGCCAATGTTGACTTAAAGGAAAGCATGTTTCTGGTTTCGGAATTTGCACAAAAATATTTTCACGACACGCTTTTGCATTCGGATGAAGGCAAGGCCATCGGGCTTTCGTACTTCAAGGAAAGAGGATTTTCTAACGAAACCATCAAGAAATTCGGTTTGGGATATTCGCCTGAATCTTGGGATGCATTTTCAAAAGAAGCTTTAGGAAAAGGCTATAAATTAGAATTCCTTGAAAGTACAGGTTTGACGATTGTAAAAGACGATCAAAAATTATTGGATCGTTTTCGTGCACGTGTGATGTTCCCAATACAAAGTATGTCCGGGAGAACATTGGGTTTTGGTGGTAGGATCTTGACGAATGATAAAAAAGCGGCAAAATACCTCAATTCACCCGAAAGCGATATCTATCATAAGAGTAAAGTTTTATACGGAATTTATCAGGCCAAGCAAGCCATTGCCAAGCAAAATAATTGTTTTTTGGTCGAAGGTTATACCGATGTTATCCAATTCAATCAAGCCGGAATTGAGAATGTTGTGGCTTCTTCGGGAACCGCTTTAACTCCGGATCAAATTCGTTTAATCAATAGATTGACCAAAAACATTACGGTTCTTTTTGATGGAGATGCTGCCGGGCTTCGGGCTTCCATCCGAGGAATCGATTTGATTTTGGAGGAAGGAATGAATGTGAAGGTCTGCACTTTTCCAGATGGAGATGACCCGGATAGTTTTGCACGAAAAACTTCCTATGAAGATTTGATTGCTTATTTGGACACTAATGCAAAAGATTTCATACAATTCAAGGCCTCGCTTTTGATGGATGATGCCAAGAATGATCCGGTAAAGAAAGCCGATTTGATTCGGGAAATAGTAGTCAGTATTTCTAAAATTCCAGATCGAATTCAAAGAGAGATTTATATTCAGGAATGTTCCCGAATCATGGATATTTCTGAACAAGTTTTGGTGAGTACATTGGCACAACTCGTTCAAAAAGACATTGCTGAAACTGGAAAGAAATTCAAGCAAGAACAGAAGGCGTTTGAAGTAGTTAAGAATGAAGATCCAACTTATACACCAGAAAAGATTGACATTCTTTATGGTTTAGAACGAAAAATAATCGAGATTTTGTTGCTTTACGGAAACGTTGAGGATGAATTTGAAGACGTTTTGATGAAAGCAAATGAAGAAGGCGAGATTGAAACCGTTACTGAAAAGAAAAATTATAAAGTCTATCAGAGAATTTATTTGAGCCTACAAGAAGATGAGGTAGAGCTTGCCAATCCTTTATTTAGGGATATTTATAATGACCTTATTAATTATTTTCATCAAGCAGAAAATTTTAATATGGAACATTATCTGATGCAACTGAACCAGGATTTTGCCCAAGAAGTAACCGATATTTTAATGGAAGATGAAAAAGTGACGCTCCATAATTGGGAAGCTCAGAACATCATCGTAAAACAAAAAAACCAATCGATAAGTCAGTATGTTTCTGAAACAATACTGACTTTACGATGGTTTTTAGTGGATAAAATAATCGAAGAATTGAAAGGAGAAATATCCCCAGAACCGAATGCTGACAATTCTGAAACCCTTTCAACCGCTATGGATTATTATAAATTAATTAATTCTTTTTCGTCTAAATTAGGAAGAGTAATGTCTCGCTACCATTAAACGATATCCAAAGTTTTGGCTTTGTTTACCAAATCTACAAGATTGGTTACGTTCAGTTTGTTAAGCAATCGAAGCTTGTAAGTACTGATTGTTTTTTCGTTTAATCCAAGGATTTGAGATATTTCGTGGTTCTTTTTTCCGCCACTCAAATACCTTAGAACCTCAAGTTCCCTTGTAGATAATTTTCTGTAGAGTCTTTCGCTTTTGTGAAGTTTAGCTGCCATAGCAATGTTTCTTTTCACTGTTTCGCTGAAAACAACTTCGCCTTTAGAGGCTTTGATTATTGCAGATTCTAAAGTTTCAAGACTTTCTGATTTATGTATGAATCCTGCAACTCCAGTTTTCAGGAGATTAGGAGCATACATTGTTTCTGAAAGATTTGTATAAATGACAACCTTGGTGCTAGGAAAATCCTTAACCATTGTTTTTACCACATTTACACTTTTTAAACCTTCAAATTCTAAATCAAGAACCAGAACATCAACATCTTTGTTTTTCAAAGTATCCAATACTTCTGAAAAATCGTGGCTTTCGCCAGAAATGTTAATTTCTGAATGATTTTTAAAATAAGACTTAATTCCAAATCGAACCACCGGCTGATTATCTGCTATAATTACTTTGGTCATAATAATAAATTTAAGAAACGTTAATCAATTCGGGCACGTAAAGTTAAATAAAAAAAATATATATTGTTATAATAATGTTAAAAAAATGTCGTTTTATTACTTGGGAATTTCACAAACAGGAATAGGATTCATCTTATGTTGATTTAGTGTATTTAATTTCTTATATATTTCAAATACAATTTTTTCTCTACCAGAAAAATCCGTTGCTGTTTTCCCTTCCTCATCAGCCAACATAGCCCACTCCAATTCATCATAACTCGCTCCAAGTTGGTCTTCATCCGTTCGGTCGTCGCCAAACAAACCATCGGTTGGAGCTGCATTCAAAATGGATTCTGGAATTTCAAGATATTTGCCCAAAGCATACACATCGCTCTTCATTAAATCGGCAATCGGACTCAAATCAACACCTCCATCGCCATATTTTGTAAAGAAACCTACACCAAAATCTTCGACTTTGTTACCTGTTCCCGCAACCAAAAGACCTTGGATTCCTGCAAAATAATATAACGTTGTCATTCGTAAACGTGCCCTCGTATTGGCGAGCGATAGGTTTAGTTTTGCCAAGTCATCCGTTTCATCAACTGAACTTTTAAAAGTTTCAAAAGTTGAAGTCAAATCCGCGATTGCATTGCTGACATTTGCAAATCGATTTTTCAATTTTTCAATATGTTCTCTTCCACGGCTCACTTGTTTGGGATCCTGATGAATTGGCATTTCAACGCACAAAACCTTTAAGCCGGTTTGAGCACAAAGTGTTGAAGTAACCGCTGAATCCACACCACCTGAAATTCCTACAACAAAACCGTTTACTTTTGCGTTAAGAGCATACGTTTTCAACCAATTTACAATATGTTCGTTAATTTTTTCAGCATCAATTGTATTCTTTTTTTGCATAATATTTTGATATGTAAAAAAACAGCGGTGTATATTTGCACTGTATTTCCAAGTTGGTAAAATTATAAAAAGCAAAAATACTGAATGTTATACAATTTCAGTATTATTTTAAAATATTTCAGTACTTGAGAGTTGACACAAATAATATATGAAAAAAATAAGTCTAGTTAGTTTGTTGGTCTTTCTTTTGGTTTCTTGCGATAAGAAAACTAAAGTAGAGAAAGAAGTCGAAGAAATTCCACTTGAAATAAAAGTAGAACGTTTTGACAAGATTTTTTTTGAATCTCCAGTTGAAGAACTTCCAAAAATCAAGAAAGCATACCCTGAGTTTTTTCCAGAAGGTGTTGAAGACCAGGTTTGGATTGAAAAAATGACCAATCCGATGTGGAAAGAGCTTTATTCGGAAGTTCAAAAAGCCTTTGGCGATTTTGGTTCGGAAAAAGCTGATATTGAGGATGTGTTTCGTCATGCGAAATATTATTTTCCTGAAACTCAAACTCCAGAAGTAATTACTGTGATTGGAGAAATGGATTATAATAATAAGGTAATCTATACAGGCGATTTACTTTTGATTTCAATGGAATTGTATCTTGGTAAAGACCATGAATATTATCAGAGTGAATTCCCAGCTTATATTCGTCAGAATTTCGAGAAACAGCAGTTGATGCCGGATATTGTTTCGGCTTTTACAACCGGAAAAATTGCGGAACCAACAAACAAGAATCTTTTGTCGCAAATGATTTATGCTGGAAAAGAACTTTATATTAAGGATTTGTTGCTTCCAAAAGTTTCCGATGCTGATAAAATTGGCTATACTCCAGAACAAATTACGTGGTGCGAAGAAAATGAGGAATATATGTGGAGGTATTTCGTGGAAGGAAATCTTTTGTATGATTCAGATTCTAAGTTAGGAAACCGCTTCATCAACAAAGCACCCTTTTCAAAATTTTATCTTGAAATTGATAATGAATCTCCGGGAAGAATCGGAACTTGGGTTGGATGGCAAATCGTTCGCTCTTTTATCAAAAAGAACGATGTTAGTTTGGAGCAATTCCTGCAAATGGATGCTGTAGAAATTTTTAATAAGTCGAAATATAAACCAAAGAAATAATGGCCAATACAATTACTTCAGAAATAAAATTCCTAGTTGAACTAGACGAAAATAGGGTTCCCGAAAAATTAAGCTGGACAGCTCAAGACGGCGGTGTTGATGCTGAAGAGGCAAAAGCACTGATGTTGTCTATTTGGGACAGTAATGCCCAAGAAACATTAAGAATCGACTTGTGGACGAAGGACATGCCAGTTGATGAAATGAAAAAATTCTTTCATCAAACGCTTGTTGCCATGGCCGATACTTTTCACCGTGCAACCGATGATGAAAAAATGACTGATACGATGAAGGATTTCTGCGATTATTTTGCAGAAAAGATGGAGTTGAAGGGATAGAAAAGCAATAGGGATTAAACATGAATTGCACCAATTTCCACGTTATGGTTAATTTTAAAACGACACAATGAAACTATTCGGGTTCTTTAAAAATAAGGAAAATGACACGTTTGGGATAACGGAGCCTGACAGACTATGGGTTGAAGATAATTTTAGATGGTTAATCAAAGTTTTTGGTTACCCTTACCGAGAAAGTGAACAGATTCTACTTTCGGAAAACTACTTTGCAAAGACCTTTAAAGGTGACAGAGTTTTAATTGAAAATATAATTAAAGACCTGTGTTCACTTCTTCAAATTCAAGAAGACAAGATTGCTTTTGAAGTCGTTTCCGATATTAGAGATATTTATGGTATGCCTTATCAAATTGAAGGAAGGCTATTTGAAACAGAGTTAGAAATAGAAGAAGAAAAGTATAAAATCCATATTGCAAATAGTCTTCAAAAACACCCAAAAAGACTTATATACAGTTTAGTCTATGAATTTATAAGAATCAAACTTACCGAAAACAAACTTCAATATGACACAGGAGATGATACAGACTTGTTCATATACCTAGCAGGAATATATTTTGGCTTTGGTGTTTTACTTTCACAAAACCTAAAAGACACAGGAAGGGTTGATGATGGTTTTTGGGAAACCAAATGGAATTACATTTCTGAAATGCCAAATGAAATAATGGCATTTGCCCTTGCAACATATTCAAAACTAATCGAGCAAGACACACCAAAATGGAAAGATGATTTGCCAAGTGATTTGAAAAGCCAATTTGGGAAAGCGATAAAATACTTAAACGACAACCCAAGTGAACTTTATGACAAGCAAGAATTAGAAGCAAATGAACTCTTTAAAATTGCTTACGACCAATATCTAAAAAATGAATTTGAAGAAGCAATTGACAACTTGCAAAAAATACTTTTCCTGACAAATGATGATGTAATGAAAGCAGATGTATACAACAACTTAGGCTATTACAATATCAGGCTTAGGAATTATGAAGAATCAGTATCTTACTTCAAAAGTTCTATTAAAATAATCCCGGACTACGGTTATGCAAATGACAATTTAGGATATGCTTTAATTCAACTAGGCAAGTTGGAAGAAGGAAAGGAGTTTTTAGAAAAAGCATTGAAGACAGAAAACAACGACATTGCTTATACTTATAGAAATTACGCTCTTTACTATCAAGCTAAAGGAGAGCTAAACAAAGCCGAAGATTATTTTAAAAAGTCATTTGAATCTATAACTGAATCAGTTGACCTTTTAGAGTATCATTATTCGGACTTTTTAATAAAGAACGGTGAGACAGAAAAAGGACTTGAATTTTTAAATAAAGCAGTTGACAAAGGAGAACCCGAAGCAATTGAAAAACTGAATGAAATCAAGAAAAACTAACCATAACAGCACCTACCCAAAAGTGGCGGTTCAGTGGTTAAATCAAGCTTTGAGCTTCTATCAAAGTTTGTGCTTGGTTGACAGTGAAGTGCTTCGAAATCGCCACCTTCGGGTAGCTACGAAACGAATTAATTTGTGAAAATTGGTGCAATTCGTGTAAAAGTTATTTTGCTACAACAAGTTGTTCTTGAACATATCTTCGTTGATTTCTCCGATGTATCCTAAAAGCTCTTCTCTTCCAATTGCATCAAGAGCCGATGTAACAAAATACGGAGGCATTTCGGCCCAATTGTTAGCAAACATTTGCTTTTTGTATGCTGCAATGTGTGAATCAATTTTGGTCTTACTAATCTTGTCTGCTTTTGTAAAAACAATGCAAAAAGGAATTTCGCTTTCGCCCATATAGCTCATAAATTCAATATCGATATTCTGAGCTTCATGACGAATGTCAATCAATACAAAAGCACAAACCAATTGTTCTCTTGTTTCAAAATAATCAGTAATAAATTGCTGAAAAACGGACTTTGTTTTCTTTGAAACCTTTGCATATCCATAACCTGGTAAATCGACCAAAAACCAATTATTATTAATCTTAAAATGATTGATAAGCTGTGTTTTACCTGGTCTTCCAGAAGTTTTTGCCAAATTCTTATGGTTTGTCAGCATGTTAATCAGCGAAGATTTCCCAACGTTAGATCTCCCAATAAAAGCATATTCCGGAATTGGATCTTTTGGGCACTTTGCAACTTCAGAATTGCTGATTATAAATTCGGCAGTATTAATTTTCATTACTTCAATAGATTTTGGCAAAGTTAGTCAAAAAAAATGGCCACTACTTTTCTGAATCAAATTCAGTAAAATAGTGGTCGTTTATCTGTTTTGGATCTACAAATTGGCTTTTTTCAACCAGTCGTGCATCACTTCGTTAAATTCGTCCGGATGTTCCATCATGGCGGCGTGGCCACATTTGTCAATCCAATATAGGGAAGAATTTGGCAATAATTTATCAAATTCAACCGCAACTTCTGGTGGTGTTACTTTGTCGTTTTTACCCCAAATGATGCAAGTTGGAACATGCATTTTCGGTAAATCCTTTGCCATATTATGACGAATCGCACTTTTGGCAATGGTTAAGGTCTTGATCAGTTTTATTCTGTCATTGGCCATTGTATAAACCTCGTCAATGATTTCTTTGGTGGCAATTTTTGGGTCATAAAAAACATCTTCAGCTTTCTTTTGGATGTAGTCATAATCGCCTCTTCTTGGATAACTGTCGCCCATTGCATTTTCATATAGTCCTGAACTTCCTGTAATTATAAGTCCAAGCATTTTTTCAGGATACATTTTGGTGTGATACAGAGCGATGTGTCCTCCAAGTGAATTTCCTAAAAGAATTACTCTTTCAAAACCCTTATAGGTAATGAAATCTTTCACATACCGGGCGAAAGCCTTAACGTTGGTTTTCAGAATGCTTTGCGTATAAATTGGCAATTCTGGAATTACTACTTTATAACCGTGTTTCGGAAAATAATCGGCAACTCCGTCAAAATTGCTCAAGCCTCCCATTAACCCATGTAGGATGATGATTGGGGTACCTTCTCCGGCTTCGTAATATTTGTATTTTCCTTCTTTTTTTAAGTCGTGTTCCATTCTTGTTTTGGCATTTTTATCCCGAATCTTCGAGAACAACAAATATATGATTTTATAGACAAAAACCATTTTTTCCTCATTTTTTATTTATGATTTACAAAGATTTCAAAAGGACGTTTTTTGTAAATTTTTAACAATACAATTTTCAGGAGTTATAATATTTGATGTAATTGCTGTAAATCAATTTCTTGCAGATAAATTAAAATTCAATCGATTTCTTTCTTTTTGCTGATGATTCTTTTGAGTTTTTAAAATATCACTAAAGTATCTACAAGCATTTCTAATAATCTGAAATCGAACATTTAAGCTTTTTGAAGCCAAAGTGGTAAAACTTATCAACAAAGTGGGATAAAGTGGTAAAATGTGGTATTATTTTTTATATTTTTGTCCTTAAACAAATCAGAACGAGTTGAATTCAATAATCGGGACATACGAATGTAAAGTTGATGCTAAAGGAAGGCTGATGTTGCCATCGCCTTTAAAGAAGCAATTAACGGCGTCTTTGCAGGAAGGTTTCGTGCTAAAACGTTCAGTGTTTGATGCTTGTCTGGAGCTTTGGCCGATGTCTGAATGGAATTTGATGATGCTCAAAATCAATAAACTGAATCGCTTTAACAAGAAGAATAACGATTTCATCCGAAAGTTTATGGCGGGTGTAAAAGTGATTGAAATAGATGATCTGGGAAGATTATTGATTCCAAAAGACCTTGTGGCGTTCAGTAAGATTTCAAAAGATGTGGTGCTTTCATCAAAAGTGAACATCGTGGAGATTTGGGACAAGGATTTATATGAAAAATCAATTGGCGATGATGATGTTGATTTTGGAGATTTGGCAGAAGAAGTAATGGGGAATTTAAATGACGACGACAATGGAATATCATAATCCAGTTTTATTGAAGGAAACTGTTGATGGTTTGAATATCAAACCTGACGGGGTTTATGTGGATGTGACTTTCGGTGGTGGTGGTCATTCAAAAGAAATCTTGAGCAGATTGGGTCCAAACGGAAAATTATATGCTTTTGACCAAGATGAAGATGCTTTGGCGAATGCCTTGCCAGATGAGCGTTTTACATTGATCAATGAAAATTTCAGATTCATAAAAAGATTTTTACGTTTCCACGGAATTAAATCGGTTGATGGAATTCTTGCCGATTTAGGCGTTTCGTCTCATCAATTTGATGTGGCCGAAAGAGGTTTTTCTACTCGTTTTGATGCCGAATTAGATATGAGAATGAGCCAGAAAAATGATTTGAGTGCTTATAAGGTTGTGAATGAATATGATGAGGCAAATCTTCGTCGTGTGTTTTTGGATTATGGCGAATTGAAAAATGCTCCAGCAATTGCAAGAGTGATTTTGGAAGCAAGAGAAAAAGAGGAAATTAGGAATACCGAGCAATTGAAAACGGTTTTAAGTCGATTTCTTCCGGCTCATAAAAGTCATAAGATTCTAGCCCAAATGTATCAGGCCATCCGAATTGAAGTGAATCAAGAAATGGATGTTTTAAAAGAATTTTTGGAGCAATCATTAGAAATTTTAAATCCAGAAGGAAGATTGAGTGTGATTTCCTATCATTCTTTAGAGGATCGTTTGGTGAAAAGATTCATCAAAAACGGAATGTTTGAAGGTGAGCCGGAACGTGATTTCTTCGGAAATTTTTCAGTTCCATTCAAAACCATTGGAAAATTAATTGTTCCAGGAAACGAGGAAATCCGAATCAACAACAGAGCAAGAAGTGCAAAATTGAGGATTGCTGAAAAAATATAGTTTAAGCTTAAAAAACACTTGGCGTCTTAGCGTCTTTGTGGCAAAATAAAAATGAAAGGCGGAATTTACAACATATTAAAAGCCAGATTTCTTGTAAACGAAGATGCCAATAGGAATTGGAGGTTCATCGTTTTTGTGATTCTTCTAGCGATTGTTATGATTGCAAATACGAATCGATACGAAAGAAAGATTTTCAAAATCAAGGCTTTAGAAGAGGAAGTAAAAGAATTAAGGTCGGAATTTGTGGACAGACGTTCAGAGTTGATGGAGCTTAAACTCGAATCGACCATTGAGAAGAAGATGTTAGAAAAAGGAATCATCCCATCGTCGGTTCCACCGGTAAAAATAAAAGTAGTCAAAGAAGAAGAAAAAAGTTGGTATAAAAAATTATGGCAGTAGAAGATAAAAATATCTCTTATAGAATTTATCTGTTTGCATTTGCAATACTGCTGATGGCGTCTGCAATTGTCATAAAATTAACTAACATTCAATGGGTTGAAGGTGATTATTACAGAAAATTAGCCAAGGATCGCTCGGTTAAGAAATTTGTAATTCCAGCCAACAAGGGTAATATTTATTCTTCGGATGGAAGTTTGCTTGCCACATCGATACCTAATTATTATATAAGGTTTGATGCATTGGCGCCAACGTCTGAAAATTTTCAAAAAAACATAGAGCCTTTGGCAGATTCGCTTTCGGTTTTATTGGGCAAGCCAAAAAGTTTCTACGAAAGAGAATTAACACGTGCCAGAACCAATAAAAACAGGTATTACCTGATTGCTCGAAATTTGAGTTATACCGAATATGTAAAGATTAAAAGTTTTCCATTGTTCAATCTTGGAGTTTACAAAGGAGGAATTATCGTTGACCAACAAACGGTTCGGGAACATCCAATTGGAAAAATTGCCGAAAGAACAATTGGTTATGAAAGAGTTAATCCAGACGGAACTCCAGATGGAAAAGGAATAGAGTGGGCTTTTCGTAAATATCTAAATGGTAAAGACGGCAAAATTTTAAAGCAAAAAATAGCAAAAGGACAATGGAAGCCTATTCGCGATGTCAATGAAGTGGAGCCTCAAGATGGTTATGATGTGATTTCAACAATCGATGTTTACATTCAGGATATTGCACATCATGCCTTGTTGAAACAGTTGGAGCTGTATGAAGCAGAACACGGTTGTGTGGTAGTAATGGAAACCAAAACGGGTCATGTGAAAGCCATTTCAAACCTCGGAAGAGCAAAAGATGGGTCCTATTATGAAACAACAAATTATGCCATTGCAGAATCGCATGAGCCAGGTTCTACTTACAAATTAGCCGATTTGATGGCTTTGCTAGAAGATAAAAAAGCCGATACGAGTGATGTTTATAATTCGTTTGGTGGAATTGTAACCTATTCGGGAAAGAAAGTTCGCGATTCTAAAGAAGGTGGTTACGGAAAGATTTCGCTTGCAAGAGGTTTTGAGGTTTCTTCAAACACTGTTATGGTTCAGGCGGTTTATAATGCTTATAAAGACAATCCGACTCAATTTGTGAATCATTTACACAATTATGGTTTGAACAAGCCGTTGGGATTGCCTTTTAAAGGGGAAGGTATTCCTTATATTCCGCATCCAAAAGACCCAAAATGGAGTGCTATTGCTTTGCCTTGGATGGCATTTGGATATGGAGTTTCTATCACCCCTTTGCAAACCTTGACCTATTATAATGCAGTTGCAAATAATGGAGAAATGGTAAAACCACAGTTTGTTTCAGAGATTAAAGCATGGAATAAAACCATCAAGAAATATGATAAAGAAGTAATCAACCCAAAAATATGTTCGGATGAAACTTTAGCAAAAGTAAAAGCAGTGTTGGAAAATGCAGTGAAAAAAGGAACTGGGGCAAAATTGTATTCAAAAGATTTTTCGATGGCTGGAAAAACAGGAACAGCTCAAGCCAATTACGGAAAAAATGGCGGTTCAGAGAAACATTATATTTCATCATTCGTAGGTTATTTTCCTGCAGATGAACCAAAATATTCTTGCATTGTCGTGGTTCATGAACCCAATACAGCAAAAAACAATTATTACGGAGCCGATGTTGCTGGACCGGTTTTTAAAAGAGTTGCCCAAAAGATTTTTACGGATTCGCCAACAACTAACGAAGTGAAAAATCTTCAAAAGAAAGATAAGATTCAGGAAAAAAACTACAGTACTTATTACGCGAAAGCAGAAACAAAAACTAGTTTGGTTCCGAATGTTCACGGAATGTCAGGAATGGATGCTGTAGCGTTGTTAGGAAATCTTGGATTGAAAGTAAAAGTAATCGGAATTGGGAAAGTGAAAAAACAATCCCTTTCCGCAGGAGAAAGATTAGAAAAAAATAAAACTATAACACTCGAATTATCGTGATTGTTTTAAAAGACATATTATATAAAGTAGCAATTGAGTCGGTTCACGGAACGACCGAAACCGCTGTGAACAAAATCGAATTCGATTCACGAAAAGTGGAAGAGAATGATGTTTTTGTTGCCATTCGCGGAACCGTTTCTGATGGACACGATTTCATTGAAAAAGCTATAAACCTTGGTGCAATCGCCATTGTTTGTGACACTTTGCCAGAAATAATTGTTACAGGAATTACCTATATCCAAGTAAAAGATACCAATTCGGCTTTGGCTTTTATGGCTTCGAATTACTATGAAAATCCTTCGAGAAACCTGAAGCTGATTGGAATTACGGGAACAAATGGTAAAACCACGATTGCTTCACTTTTATATCAGTTATTCAAAAAAGCAGGTTACAAAGTGGGTTTGCTTTCAACCGTGAAAATTTTGGTGGATGATATCGAATATAAAGCAACTCACACCACTCCAGATTCGTTGACCATCAATAAATACTTGAAGGAAATGAATGAATCTGGTGTTGAATATTGCTTCATGGAAGTAAGCTCTCACGGAATTCATCAAAAAAGAACTGAAGGTTTGCATTTTGAAGGAGGCGTTTTTACGAATCTTTCGCACGACCATTTGGATTATCATCCGACGTTTGCAGAATATAGAGATGTGAAGAAATCGTTCTTTGATAATTTACCAAAAACAGCCTTTGCTTTATCCAATATTGATGATAAAAACGGTACGGTAATGTTGCAGAATACAACTGCAAGAAAATTGACGTATGCTCTAAAAACGTATTCGGATTATAAAGCTCAAATTCTTGAAAATCAACTTTCAGGTTTGTTGTTGAGAATTAACGATAACGAGGTTTGGGTACGATTGATTGGAACTTTCAATGCCTATAATTTACTGGCGATTTATGGAACTGCCGTTGAATTAGGTTTGGACAAGTTAGAAGTTCTGAGATTATTATCAGAATTAGAAAGTGTTTCGGGAAGATTTCAATTCATCATTTCAAATGAAAAAATCACGGCGATTGTGGATTATGCACATACACCTGATGCTTTGGAAAACGTATTGAAAACCATCAATGATATACGTACAAAGAACGAGCAACTAATCACAATTGTAGGATGTGGTGGCGATAGGGATAGAACAAAAAGACCAATTATGGCAAATATAGCTTCATCGATGAGCGACAAAGCCATCATCACTTCTGATAATCCTAGAACGGAAGACCCAGAAGCCATCATTGCCGAAATGGAAAAAGGAGTGGAACCACAGAATTTTAAAAAAACAATTTCGATTACCGATAGAAAACAGGCGATTAAAACTGCTTGTCAATTGGCTCAGCCAAATGATATTATTCTAATTGCAGGAAAAGGTCACGAAACCTATCAGGAAATCCAAGGCGTTCGATATGATTTTGATGATATGAAAATTGTTAAGGAATTTTTAGAAACAATGGGAAAATAATAATTTTTGATTTCGATTTTAATTCTTTTCAGAAATCTAAAATCTAAAATCTAAAATCTAAAATTAAAGAAATGCTGTATTATTTATTCGAATACCTAGACAAGACACTCGATGTTCCAGGAACGGGAGTTTTTCAATATATCACTTTTAGATCAGCTTTGGCAATATTGCTATCGTTGCTTATTTCTACCGTTTTTGGTAAAAAAATTATCAATTTCTTGAGAAGACAACAGGTTGGTGAAACCGTGAGAGAACTTGGTTTGGCAGGTCAAAACGAAAAAGCAGGAACGCCAACAATGGGTGGTTTGATAATTATCATGGCCACATTGATTCCGGTTGTCTTGCTAACCCGACTGGATAATATTTACATTGTTTTGCTTATCGTTACCACTTTATGGATGGGAACTATTGGTTTCATAGATGACTATATTAAAATCTTCAAAAAGGATAAAGAAGGTCTAAAAGGAAAGTTCAAGGTTATAGGGCAAGTTGGTTTAGGATTGATAGTTGGACTTGTTTTGTATTTCAATCCAGGTGTTACAGTTAGACAGGATACAGGCGGAAGTTTTACCTATAAAGCACAAACTGAAAATGTGATCTCGCAAACGCCAATTGAAGAAAAATCAACGGTTACGACAATTCCGTTCTTTAAAAATAATGAATTTGATTATGCCGAATTATTGGCTTGGACAGGAGACGATTACCATAACTTGGCTTGGCTAATTTTCATACCGATTGTGATTTTTATCATCACAGCAGTATCAAATGGAGCCAATTTAACTGATGGAATAGATGGACTTGCAGCAGGAACTTCGGCGATTTCGGTCTTGGCACTTGGGATTTTTACCTTCGTTTCGGGTAATATCGTTTTTTCGAATTATCTGAACATAATGTACATCCCCAATTCGGGAGAGATGACGGTTTTTATTGCCGCTTTCGTTGGAGCTTTGGTGGGATTCCTTTGGTATAATTCCTATCCGGCCGCTGTTTTTATGGGAGATACAGGAAGCTTGACCATTGGTGGAATCATTGCAGTCTTGGCAATTGCCGTTAGGAAAGAAATGTTACTGCCGGTTTTATGTGCGATTTTCTTTGCCGAAAATCTATCGGTAATCCTTCAGGTAAGTTATTTTAAATATACGAAGAAACGCTTTGGCGAAGGCAAGAGGATTTTCTTAATGTCGCCATTACACCATCATTATCAGAAAAAAGGATACCACGAAAGTAAGATTGTAACCCGATTCTGGATTGTTGGAATTTTATTGGCCATTTTATCAATTGTCACTCTGAAACTGAGATAATGAAAAGACTCGTGATACTTGGCGGTGGAGAAAGTGGCGTTGGAACGGCAATTCTCGGAAAGAAAAAAGGATATGATGTTTTTGTATCCGATTTTGGAAAGATAAAAGAAAATTATAAAGAAGTTCTTACGATTAATAAAATTGCTTGGGAAGAAGAGCAACATACAGAAAAGCTGATTCTGAATGCCGATTTGGTAATGAAAAGCCCAGGAATTCCAGATAAAGCATCAATAGTAAAAAAGCTCCTTGAAAAGAAAATCCCAGTGATTTCTGAAATTGAATTTGCAGCTTCGTGGACGGATGCAACCCTAATCGGAATAACGGGAAGCAACGGAAAAACGACCACAACAATGCTGACTTATCATTTGCTGAAATCAGGAGGATTGAATGTAGGATTAGGTGGAAACATAGGAAAGAGTTTTGCTTGGCAGGTTGCCGAAGATAAGTTTGAAGCCTACGTTCTGGAATTGAGTAGTTTTCAATTGGATGGAAATTACACGTTCAACCCACATATTGCAGTAATTACAAATATAAGTCCCGACCATTTGGATAGATATGAATACAAATATGAAAACTATATCAATTCGAAGTTCAGGATTACGATGAATCAGACAAAGGAAGATTTTCTGATCTATGACGATGATGACGAAGCCATTTCAGGATGGTTTCAAAACAACAAAACAAAAGCACAAAAAATACCTTTCTCAATTTCAAGAGAACTTGAAAAAGGAGCCTCAATAAAAGACAAGACAATGAAAATAAACATCAAAGACGAAGAATTTACAATGGACACCACACATCTGGCACTCGAAGGGAAGCACAATATGAAAAATGCAATGGCGGCTGCTTCTGTAGCTCAATTGATGAAAATCAGAAAGCAGACCATCAGAGAAAGCCTGTCGAATTTTCAAGGTGTGGAGCATCGTTTGGAAAAGGTATTGAAAATCCAGAATGTACAATACATCAACGATTCTAAAGCTACGAATGTGAATGCTACATTTTTTGCCTTGGATAGTATGACCGTTCCAACGGTTTGGATTGTAGGTGGTGTTGATAAAGGAAATGATTATTCAGAATTGATGTCTTTGGTGCGTGAAAAAGTAAAGGCGATTGTGTGTCTTGGTGTTGATAATAAAAAAATAATTGATGCTTTCGGAAATGTTGTCGATGTGATGGTGGAAGTTTCGAATATGTCAGATGCAGTGAGAACTTCACAAAGGTTGGCGGAAAAAGGAGATGCCGTTTTATTATCTCCAGCTTGTGCAAGTTTTGATTTGTTCGAAAATTACGAGGATAGAGGGAAACAATTCAAACAGGCAGTTCAGAATTTATAATTGTAGATTTTAGAGTTCAGATTTTAGATTTAAGAAAGGATTATGACAACGGAAGAATTAAAATTAAGAACAAAGAAATTTTCAATTGAAATAATAGACTTAGTTGAAAAACTACCAAACTCAAATACAATAAGAGTAATTGGAAATCAAATTGTAAGAAGCGGAACATCTGTAGGTGCTAATTACAGAGCAGTTTGTAGAGCTAGAAGTGATAGGGAATTTGTTTCCAAAATGAATATTGTTTTAGAAGAAGCTGATGAAACTTTATTTTGGTTAGAGATTATAAGAGAAAAAAAATGGGTGCTCGAAGATGAATTAGAAAAAGTTTGGAAAGAAGGAAATGAGTTAACAGCAATTTTTGTAAGCTCTCTAAAAACAGTAAATAATCGAATTAATAACAAGCAATCCTAAGCAATCTAAAATCTGAACTCTAAAATCTAAAATTAAAAATGAAAGGATTAATAAACAGTTTAAGAGGAGACAAAGGCATTTGGTCATTCGTGGCCTTATTGGCCCTGTTTTCCTTTATGCCTGTTTTTAGTGCAAGTAGTAATTTAGCCTATATGGGCGGAAAAGGTACCGGAAATACCATTGGCTATTTAGTGAAACACGGAATCAGTATCTTGACAGGATTTGTAATCATCTATCAGATGCACAAAATTCCCTACCATTATTTTAGGGGAATTTCCCGAATTGCATTGCCAGTTGTTTGGCTATTGTTGGCTTACACATTATTGAAAGGAACCGTTATTGATGGAGCAAATGCAAGTCGATGGATTCAAGTGCCTTTCGTTGGGATTACATTTCAAACCTCCACATTGGCATCTATTGTATTGATGATTTTTGTGGCGAGATACCTATCTAAAACAAGAGAAACTCCGGTAACATTCCAAAACTCATTGTGGGAACTTTGGACACCAGTAGGAGTGACGTTAATGTTTATACTTCCAGCAAATTTCTCAACCGCAGCCTTGATTTTTGCGATGGTTTTGCTGTTGGTTTTTATTGGAAAATATCCATTGAAATATATTGGGTTTGTAGTTGGAATAGGAATTCTTTCACTTGCCTTTTTTGTTTTAGTAGCTAAAGCTTTTCCAGATGCTTTCAATAATCGGGTTGATACTTGGGAGAAAAGGGTGGAAAATTTTTTTAGTGATAAGCCGGGTGAAGACGACTATCAAATTGAAAAAGCAAAAATTGCAATAGCATCCGGTCAAATATATGGTTTGGGTCCAGGCAAAAGTGTTCAGAAAAATTTTCTGCCCCAATCTTCTTCCGATTTTATTTTCGCCATTATTGTCGAAGAATACGGATTGATTGGTGGTTTGGGTGTTTTGACATTGTATTTATTATTGTTCTTCAGATTCATAGTTGCCGCTCATAAGTCGAATTCGATTTTTGGAAAATTATTGGTTGTAGGATTAGGATTCCCGATCATCTTTCAAGCATTGATTAATATGGGAGTTGCTGTGGAATTATTACCTGTTACGGGACAGCCCTTACCGTTGATAAGTAGTGGAGGTAGTTCGGTTTGGATGACTTGTATCGCCATCGGAATCATTTTGAGCGTGACCAAGAAGGAAGAAGAAATTGCAGCAGAATTGGACGAAAAACAAAAACGAGAAGAAGCCTTGAAACGCTTAATCGACAAACAATTGGAAGAAGAGGAAATGGCTGAAAATACAATTCTTTCGGAAGATGAAAACGATGAAAAAGAATATTCGATTACGGATAATCCGATGAATGCAGTTCTAAATAAAAAATAAAACTTAGATTCTTAGTGCCTTTTTGGCAAAAAAATAAAATGGCAAATTTAAAATTCATATTAAGTGGTGGCGGAACAGGTGGACATATCTACCCAGCAATCGCTATTGCAAATGAATTAAAATCACGCTTTCCAGATTGCGAAATCCTCTTTGTAGGTGCAAGGGACAAGATGGAAATGCAAAAAGTACCGCAAGCCGGATATAAAATTAAAGGTTTGTGGATTGCCGGAATTCAACGAAGATTCACTTTTGATAATTCACTTTTCCCAGTAAAATTATTGGATAGTTTGTTAAAGTCAAGAACAATTATAATCGATTTTAAACCAAATGTTGTGATAGGAACTGGAGGTTTTGCAAGTGGTCCATTATTGAGGGTTGCAGGTTTTGCGGGAATTCCAACCGTTATCCAAGAACAGAATTCTTATCCTGGAATTACAAACAAATGGTTGAGCAGAAAAGCCAGCAAGATTTGTGTTGCTTATGAAAATTTGGAACAATTTTTTCCAAAAAATAAAATAGTTCTCACAGGAAATCCAGTTCGTCAGGATTTGATTGACATCAAGAATAAAAGAAAAGAAGCCCAGGAATATTTCGGTCTAGCCGAAGATAAAAAAGTGGTTTTGGTACTTGGCGGAAGTTTAGGCGCGAGAAGAGTAAATCAGCTTATTGCAAAAGAATTGGTGAATTTCACTTCGCAAAATGTTCAAGTGATTTGGCAATGCGGAAAATTATATTTCGACGAATACCAACGCTTCAATGAAAATGAAAACGTTCAGGTTTTGTCGTTTATAGATAGAATGGATTTGGTGTATGCTGCTGCAGATATCGTGATTTCAAGAGCTGGAGCTTCTTCAGTTTCGGAATTATGCATCGTTGGAAAACCGGTTATTTTTATTCCGTCTCCAAATGTCGCAGAAGACCATCAGACGAAGAATGCCAATGCAATTGTTGAAAAAAATGGAGCTTTGATGGTGAAGGAAGTGGAGTTGGATACAAAATTCACCACCACTTTCAATAATTTGTTGAATGATGAGAATTTGCAAAAAAGCTTATCCGAAAACATCGAAAAACTAGCAAAAGTGAATGCCACAAAAGATATCGTAGACGAAATAGTAAAATTGATAAAAAAATAATAACAATATCAATGACAATATCAAAAATCAAGGTTAGAATTGAAATTTGAAATTGAAATTGAATTTTGCCATTGAAAATGAATTTAAATCAGATACATAACGTTTATTTCATCGGAATCGGAGGAATCGGAATGAGTGCTCTTGCTCGTTATTTCAAGACCTTGGGGAAAAATGTATCGGGTTATGACAAAACACCAACGACATTAACAGATGAGTTAATAGAAAGCGGAATTGATATTCATTTTGAAGACAGCATCAATTTGATTCCGAAGGATTATTACATCGAAAATACACTTGTGGTAATCACACCAGCGGTTCCAAAAACACATTCGGAGTGGAACTATTTCTTGGAAAGAGATTTTAAAATCAAGAAAAGAGCTGAAGTTTTAGGGATCATAACTAAAGATACGTTCTGTTTTGCAGTTGCTGGAACTCACGGAAAAACAACAACTTCTAGCATTTTAGGTCATATTTTGTATGAAAGTGGAGCTGATGTAACGTCGTTCCTTGGCGGAATTGTAGAAAATTATAATTCTAATTTGATAGGAAACGGAAAAACCGTAACCGTTGTCGAGGCAGACGAATTCGACCGTTCATTTTTGCATCTGCATCCAAATATCGCCTGCATCACGTCAATGGATGCTGACCATTTGGATATTTATGGCGACAGTGCTTCAATTGAGGCTTCGTTCGTTGAATTTGCAGATAAAATTGAAGACAAATCGAAATTGTTTATTGCAAAAGATTTGCCTTTAGAAGGAGTTATTGTAAGTACAGACAACTCTGTCAGGGTTTCAAACCCTGACAGAGTTCAATTTACAGCAGTGAATATACGAATTGAAAACAGCCAATATGTTTTTGATGTAGAAACGCCATCGGAAACAATACAAAATATAAAATTCGGATTACCAGGAAAGCACAATCTGACGAATGCCTTGATGGCTTTGGCTATGGCCAAAACCTACGGAACTTCAAACGAAGCGATTATTTCAGCTTTAGCTTCTTTTAAAGGAATCAAAAGGAGATTTTCCTATCAAATCAAAACGGATAATTTGGTGTATATCGACGATTATGCCCACCATCCAACCGAAATAAATGCCGTACATCAGGCGGTTTCTGAATTGTATTCAAATGAAAAAGTGCTGGCGATTTTTCAACCGCATTTGTTCAGTAGAACGCGAGATTTTATAGATGATTTTGCAAAAAGTCTTTCGGCTTTTGATGAAGTAATCCTGTTGGATATTTATCCAGCTCGTGAACTTCCAATTGAAGATGTAAATTCAGCTTGGCTTTTAGGAAAAATGACAAATGCAAACAAGAAATTAGTTTTAAAAGAAAATTTAATTTCAACGATTTTAAAGAGTGACGCAAAGGTTATCGTAACCATTGGTGCAGGAGATATTGGTGAGTTGGTAAAACCGATTAAAGAAGCATTGAATGAAAAAGCTTAATTGGAGAAATATTTGGACAAATGTACGGTTACTGCTAATGTTTGCAGTGATTGTGTTCTTGTATTCCTTTACTTCTAAACGAAACGAAGATCGAAAAATCAAGAAACCTGTAGTCGAATTTCTCGATGAAGGAAGTCTTTTTTTGACGCACGAATCGGTTAATAAATTGTTAATAGAAAATAATGGAGACCGACAAACTATTGGGAAAGTTAATTTAGATTTGAATAAACTGGAAAAATCCATCAATGAACACAATATGGTTGAGAAATCAGAAGTATTTGTGAGTATCGATGGTGTCCTAAAAGCAGTCGTAAAACAGAAAACCCCAATCGCGAGAGTGTTTGATGAAAATGGATCTTTTTACATTGATTTAGAGGGGGATAGGATGCCCTTGTCTGAAGTGAATACAGCAAGAGTTCCATTGGTTTCTGGTGAAATTGAAGAAGCGAATAGTAAGGATTTACACGAATTGCTGAAGGTTATTTACAACGACGATTTTTTGAAAAAAAACATCATCGGTATTCAAGTTTTGCACGGAGGTAGCGTTAAAATGGCGAACCGAAATTTTAATTATGTCATCGATTTTGGAAAAACAAAAAACATAGAGAAGAAATTCAACAACTATAAGGCGTTTTTTCAAAAGGCAGTTCAAGATAGTTCGATTAGTAAATACAAGGAAATAAATCTGAAGTTTACGCAACAGGTAGTGTGCACAAAATAAAATGGTTATGGAAAAAGAAAATATTGCTGTTGGTTTAGACATTGGGACAACAAAGATTGTTGCAATGATTGGCAAGAAAAATGAATATGGAAAATTAGAGATTTTGGGCGTTGGAAAATCCAAAAGTCTTGGTGTGGCGAGAGGTGTTGTAAATAACATTACGCAAACCATCCAGTCGATCCAACAAGCGATTGCAGAAGCGGAAGCGAATTCAGGTTACAGGATTAAAGATGTTGTGGTGGGAATTGCAGGACAGCACATCCGAAGCATTCAACACAGCGATTACATCAGCAGAAATAATCCTGAAGAAGTAATTGGAGATAAGGATATTGATTTGTTAATCAATCAAGTACATAAATTGGCAATGCTTCCGGGTGAAGAAATCATCCACGTTTTGCCACAGGAATTTAAAATCGACGGACAATCGGAGATCAAGGAACCAATCGGAATGTATGGCGGAAGATTGGAATCTAGCTTTCACGTTGTGGTAGGTCAGGCTTCTTCTATCAGAAATGTGGGAAGATGCATCCAAAGTTCAGGAATTGAATTGTCTGGATTGACGTTGGAACCTTTGGCTTCGGCCGATGCCGTTTTAAGTCAGGAAGAAAAAGAAGCGGGTGTTGCCTTGATTGATATCGGTGGAGGAACAACAGATTTGGCCATTTTCAAAGACGGAATCATTCGCCATACGGCAGTAATTCCTTTCGGTGGAAATGTGATTACAGAAGATATAAAAGAAGGATGTTCAATCATCGAAAAACAAGCCGAATTATTAAAAGTGAAATTTGGATCGGCTTGGCCAGGAGAAAATAAAGACAACGAGATTGTTTCAATTCCAGGTTTGAGAGGAAGAGAACCAAAAGAAATTTCGTTGAAAAACTTGTCGAAAATCATTCACGCACGTGTGGTTGAAATCATCGAGCAGGTTTTTGCCGAAATAAAAGCATATGGTCACGAAGACCCAAGAAAAAAATTGATTGCAGGAATTGTTTTGACTGGTGGTGGAGCTCAATTGCAACACATCAAGCAATTAGTAGAATACATCACAGGAATGGACACCAGAATTGGATATCCAAACGAACATTTAGCGGGTAATTCAAGCGAGGAAATTTCTAGTCCGTTATATGCTACAGCAGTTGGATTGGTTATGAATTCTATCCAAAACAATACAAAAAGTGCCGTTGCTATTGAGGTTGAAAAAGAAGTTAAAGTGGTTTACAGACAGCCGGAACCTCAAGTGCAAACACAATATGAAGAAGAAGTGCAAGTGCAGGAACAAGAACGTCCAGCAGCAAAAGCAAAAGAGCCTGAATCTACAGAAACTAAAATCAGAAAATCATTTTTTGATAAATATGTAGACAAGATCAGGGACTTTCTGGACAATGCAGAATAATGATTTTAGATTTAAAACTTAAAATCATTTTAAAATTAGATTAAAAGAAAAAGAACAAAAATTAGCTATAAAAAAGAAAAAGAACTAAAAATTAAATACCAAATAATATGACAAGCAACTCAGATTTTGGAAGTATTTCATTTGATTTACCTAAGAACCAATCAAATGTTATTAAAGTAATCGGTGTTGGTGGTGGCGGAAGTAATGCCATCAACCACATGTTCCAGCAAGGCATCAAAGGAGTAGATTTCATCGTTTGTAATACTGATTCTCAGGCATTGCAAAACAGTTCTGTTCCTAATAAAATTCAGTTAGGTGTAAACCTTACCGAAGGTCTTGGAGCTGGAGCAAACCCGGAAGTTGGACAACAATCAGCAATCGAAAGCATTGCCGATATCGAGAAGATGCTAGACAGCAACACCAAAATGGTTTTCATTACCGCAGGAATGGGTGGTGGAACTGGAACTGGTGCTGCTCCGGTAATTGCTCAATTGGCAAAAGAAAGAGACATCCTAACGGTTGGTATCGTGACCATTCCTTTTCAATTTGAAGGGAAAGTGCGTCAGGATCAGGCACTTTTAGGCGTTGAGAGATTAAGAAAACAAGTAGATTCGCTTATCGTTATCAACAATAACAAATTAAGAGAAGTTTACGGAAATCTTGGTTTCAAAGCTGGTTTCTCCAAGGCCGACGAAGTTTTGGCAACTGCATCTCGCGGTATTGCCGAAGTAATCACGCACCACTATACGCAAAACATCGATTTAAAAGATGCTAAAACCGTATTGTCAAACAGCGGAACTGCCATCATGGGTTCTGCAATTTCAAGTGGCGAAAACAGAGCGAAAGAAGCGATTATTTCTGCTCTAGACTCCCCATTATTGAACGACAACAAAATCACAGGAGCCAAAAACGTATTGTTGCTTATCGTTTCTGGAACCAATGAAATCACGATCGACGAAATCGGAGAAATCAACGACCATATTCAGGTTGAGGCAGGTCACAATGCCAATATCATTATGGGAGTTGGTGAAGATGAGTCTTTGGGAGATTCAGTTGCCGTTACCATTATTGCTACAGGTTTCAATGTCGAACAACAAAATGAAATAGTAAATACAGAGCCAAAAAAGATTATCCATTCTTTGGAAGATGAGCAAAAATTGACACACAATTTGTCTCAAAAAGTGATTGAGTCATTCGACTTTTCAGCCCCAATTCCATCAGCAAAGAATGAGGATAAAATCGTTCACGATTTGATGGAAGACGAACCAACTTTCGAACAGCCTCTAATTGTAGAAGCTGTAAAAGAACAACCGCTTTTCGATATGCCTCTATTTACAGAGCCAGTTGCTAAAGAAGAGCCAGCTTTTGAATACAATTTGGTTCCAACAACCGAGTTCATCAAGAATTTGGATGTGACGTTTGAAATCGTTTCGCCATCGGCTTCAAAGCCAATTTCTTCAGATGATTTCTATTTCACTTCACCAGAAGTTAAGGAAATCGAAGTTCGTGAGCCAGAATTCGTAGTGCGTGAGGAAGAGCAAATCACATTTTCGTTCGATTTGCCAATCAGCAAGGTTGAAAAACCAAACGAAGACAGAATGCTTTTTGAATTGACAAATGAAACACGTGAAATCAAGGTAAACCAACCCGTTCAAGTAGTTCCAATGACCGAGTTGAACGAAAATGGCGTAATCCGTTATTCGCTAGAAGAATATATGGAAGTCGAAAACAGCCTTTTGGAGTCAAAACCAGTTGCAAAAGTAGCCGAGCCAGAAAGCGAAGAGCTGAAAATCACGATGAAAGTGAACGAGCCTTCTAATTTTGGAAACAACTACGAAGCCATCTCGCCAACCGAAATGTCTCTCGAAGAGGCATCAAGATTAAGAGCCGACGAAAGAAGAAGAAAGCTGAAAGAATTCAACTATAAATTCCACAACAATCCGTCAAGAGTAGATGAATATGAAAAAGAGCCAGCCTACAAGCGTCTCGGAATCGATATTTCAAGCACTCCTGCAAACAATAATAAATCCCGAACCTCATTGGGGACTGATAGTAACGACGACATTCAGTTGCGTTCCAATAATTCATTCCTTCACGACAACGTGGATTAATTAACTCAAACCAAACTCCAATAGCCCGAAAAATCCCTGTGATTTTCGGGTTATTTTTTTTATCTTCGCATCCGGTTTGTGTAGAATAATTAGGAGCGAAAGGTTAGGGCATTTGTTTAATCCATTTTCCTGCTGGAGCCACTCGCTTTAAAACTGTTAGTCACAGTTTTAAGAGCTCAAACAATGGCACCATCAGGGCTAGAGGGCAAATCATAAACTGCGAAGCGACAATCTAAAATCTAAAATCAACAATCTAAAATAAAAAGAATGAGTCTTTCAGAAAGAATAATGGACGAAATTAAAAATGCAATGCGAGCCAAAGACACCGTTGCATTAGAATCTTTAAGATCTATAAAATCCGAATTGCTTTTAGCACAAACGGCATCAGGTTCAAAAGAGGAAATCACTGAAGACGAAGAAATAAAAATCCTGCAGCGTCTAGTAAAAACAAGAAAAGAAAGTGCAAGAATCTTTACAGAGCAAAACCGTATGGATTTGGCAGAACCAGAGTTAGCACAAGTTGCAGTAATCGAAAAATTCCTTCCACAACAACTCTCTGAAGCAGAAGTAGAAGCGGTTATCGCAAAAATCATTGCCGAAACCGGAGCTTCTGGAATTGCATCAATGGGAAAAGTAATGGGACTTGCTTCAGCACAATTAGGCGGAACAGCAGAAGGTAAAACCATTTCAACAATCGTAAAAAAATTATTGACATAGGAAATTTTAGATTTTAGAGTTCAGATTTTAGATTTGTTTACAATCTTAAATCTGAACTCTAAAATCTGAAATAAAATGGCTGCGTAGTTCAACTGGATAGAATATCAGATTTCGGCTCTGAGGGTTGGGGGTTCGAATCCCTTCGCGGTCACAAGTTTAAATGCAGGTAGTTTCAAAAGCCTATAAGTCTAAGGATTTATAGGCTTTTTTGTTTTGGAAGGATACTTTTGATATTTTTTTTTCTAGAAAAAATTATTAACACGATATAAATAATCTTCACTATAGCAAAATTCAAACTGTGGTCTTTTTTCATAACTTCGTATTATTAAAACAAACCAAATGAAAGTAGAAATATGGAGCGACATCATATGTCCTTTCTGCTACATCGGAAAAAGGAACATTGAAACAGTATTATCGCAATTCCCCGAAGCAAAAAGCATTGAAATAGAATGGAAGAGCTTTCAACTCGACCCAACCTTTCCACAAATAGCCACCGATAATCACGAAGAATACCTCGCCAAACGAAAAGGATTTCCTGTTGAGCAGGTAAAAGTTATGTTGCAGAATGTTACCAACACCGCCAAGCAAGCAGGACTAGATTTTCATCTGGAGCAATCGGTTATCGTGAACTCCTACAATGCACATCGATTGATACAGTTTGCCAAAACAAAAGGACTTGGAGACGAAGCTGAAGAAAGATTCTTTAAGGCCTATTTCACCGAAGGAAAAGATATGGCAAACCTTGAAATCCTTACGGCATTAGGAAAGGAAATCGGTCTTGATGAAGAGGAACTGCAAGTGGCTTTTACTGATAATCAATATGCCGAAAAGGTAAATCAAGACATCGACGAAGCAAGGGCAATTGGAGTAACAGGCGTTCCATTTTTTGTGTTCGATAGAAAATATGCTATTTCTGGAGCACAACCACCACAAGCTTTCCTCCAAGCGTTAGAAAAATCATTTGGAGAATGGCAACAGCAAAATCCAAAAGCAAAGCTGGAGGTCTCAAATGGCGAGTCTTGTGATGTTGACGGAAATTGTGAGTAAAAAAAACTCAATAGAAACTATGAATTTCAAAACAATAAAAATACTAGGGCTGTTTCTTCTAATAAGCGGACTGACCTATGCCCAAAAAGATTCACGCAATTGGAACGGTAAAAAATGTGCCGTAGTCCTCACGTATGATGATGCCTTGAATGTGCATTTGGATAATGTTGTTCCTTCGCTTGACGCGTATGGCTTTAAAGGGACTTTTTATGTAATCGCTTCCGCTCCAGTAATAGCCAACAGACTTGAAGAGTGGAGGAAGATAGCCCAAAATGGTCACGAACTTGGCAATCATACCCTCAACCACCCATGTGATGGGAGTTTGTCTGGTAGAGAATGGGTAAACCCCGAAGCTGACCTTTCGCGTTATTCGATTGAAAGGGCGGTTCACGAAATCAGGATGACGAATACCTTCCTGAAAGCATTAGACGGCAAGACCGAACGTACTTTTGCTTATCCGTGTGTGGATTTTACCATTAACGGAAAACCTTTTTATAATCTCGTAGAAAATGAATTTGCAGGTGCAAGAGGTGCTACTCCAGAATATCCGTCTGCAAAGCAAGTAAACCTTTCCAATATTACAGGTTTCGTAGAAACTGGAACTACTGCTCAGCAAATGATTGCCGAGATTGAAAAGGCAGAAAAAGCAGGCTCTTTGGTTGTTTTTATTTTTCATGGAGTAGGAGGTGAACATCCGATGAATGTTGAAGTAAACGAACATCAGAAGCTTTTGATTATCTGAAGAAAAGAGAAAAGGATGTTTGGGTGGCTACAATGGTTGATGTGGCGAAGTATATTAAGAAGGAACAGGTGAGATAATTTATTATTTATTTCTACCCGTTGGGTGTAATTCGGTTTAAGACTTTTTTTGTCATTCCGACGAAGGAGGAATCTCCGTTAGGAGCTCCATATTGCAGAGTTTCCTCCTTCGTCGGAATGACAAGTTTGGGTAAATTGCCTACTTTTTCTAAAATAATTCGCAAAAATCGTAAAATGGGTTTATTTCTATTTTTTATTTCAGATTCCGAGCATAATAATTACTCATCAACGTAACAAAGCTAACAATGGTTATCGTGCTCAAAGGCATAATTATAGCAGCAACGAGTGGCAATAGATTTCCAGTAACGGCAAAGCTCAATCCCACTACATTATACAAAATCGAAACCACAAAACTCATCTTGATCGTTGTCATCGCTTTATGCGAAAGCTTTAAAAAGTAATGCAGTTTCTGAAATTCTCCAGCATCCAAGATTGCATCACAGGCAGGAGAAAATACATTCACATTCTCCGAAATCGAAATTCCGACATTGCTTTGTGCCAAGGCTCCGGCATCGTTGAGTCCGTCGCCAATCATCATTACGTTTTTTCCTTGTTCCTGTAGTTTTTTGATGAATTCCAGCTTCTGTTCGGGTTTTTGGTTGAAGATGAGTTCGGTTCCTTTTGGGATTAATTTTTCTAAAGTTTCCCGTTCACCTTCGTTATCGCCTGATAGAATCTTGAGTTCATATTGAGAAGATAAACTCTTAAAAAGTTCTTGTAAACCTTCACGGTATTGGTTGTTGAAAACATATTTACCCAAATATTTTTCATTGATTTTAATATGAACCGTAGTTTGTTGGACACTATTTTCTTCCATCTTCTCTATAAAAGACGCCGACCCAATTTTAATACTGCTTCCGTTAATGGAAGCTTCAATTCCCTTTCCGGTAATTTCCTTGAAGTCATCGGTTTTTTGTTTGATGGTTTCTGGCAGAAAATCATATAATATTCGGCTTAACGGATGATTGGAAGCCCGAAGCGTGTTTTTAATTAGAATTTGATCATCTTCAGAAATAATTTCCCCTTCATAAAAAATGTTTGATTTTTTATTGGTCGTAATGGTTCCTGTTTTATCAAATACCAAAGTATCTACCTTCGCCAGTTGTTCAATTACAAGAGCATTTTTAAGATAGAATTTCTTCTTGCCTAAAATTCGCAATACATTTCCCATCGTAAAAGGGGCGGTCAATGCCAAAGCACAAGGACAGGCTACAATTAAAACCGCAGTAAAGACATTAAACGCCGTATTAGTATCGAAGAAAATCCAATAACCAAAACCTGCAAACGAAATCAGTAATAAGATAGGAGTAAAGTAACGACTGATACTATCGGTTATAGTTTTATAATTCTGATCGACTTTCTTCTGGAAGACATCATTGCTCCACAATTGCGTAAGGTAGCTTTGCGAAACCGAACTCAAGACTTCCATCTCAACGACTTTTCCCATTTGTTTGCCTCCTGCGAAAATCTTATCACCGGAGTTTTTTGTGATGGGAATGGCTTCACCCGTTACAAAGCTATAATCGATGGAGGCTTTTTCGCTGATAAGGATGCCATCAACGGGAATCAATTCTTCGTTGCGAATCAACAACCTGTCGCCTTTTTGGATGTCGTAAATAGGAACACTTTCTTCAGTATCGGCATTTATTTTTGTTACAGCAATCGGGAAATACGACTTGAAGTCTCTTTCAAAACTCAAGAAACTATAGGTTTTAATCTGGAACATTTTGCCCAAGAGCATAAAGAAAACCAATCCCGTAAGGCTGTCAAAGAATCCCTGACCGTAATCAAAAACGATGTCAACCGTACTTCTAACAAACATTACGATGATTCCCAAAGCAATCGGAATATCAATGCTTAACATCCTTGCCTTGATGCTTTTGTAAGCCGAAACATAATAACCGCTGGCCGAATAAAAGAAACTCGGAAGCGAAAGGGCAAACACCAACCACCTGAAAAAGCCTTTGTAATGGTCTAGCCAAAATTCCGTAGATTCAAAGTACTCGGGAAACGATAAAAGCATTATGTTTCCGAAGCAGAAAAAGGCAACGCCTAATTTGTAGGTTAGGGTTCTATCGGTAACAGTTTTTCCTGTTTCGTAATTTTCTAAACTGATGTAAGGTTCGTAGCCAATCTTGCTTAAAAGATCTACAATCTCTTTTAGCGAAAGCGTTTCGGGATTAAAGATAATCCTGACTTTTTTCTCCGGAAAGTTCACTTGTGAAGAACTTATCTCCTTTTGAAGACGTTGTAGGTTTTCTAGAATCCAAATACAGGAACTGCAATGGATATGTGGAATATTGAGGGAAACAATCGCCGTTGTGTCTTCCCTGAATTCCAATAGCTTTTCAACTATCTTTTCATTGTCTAAAAAATCATATTTCCCTTTGATGTCCTGTGGAGTCGCACCTGGCGATCTCTCAAAATCATAATAGCAAGTCATGTCGTTGAGACTGAAAATTTCATACACCGTCTTGCAACCCTGGCAACAAAATTTCTTTTCGTCAAAAACAATCGCTTCTTCTATAATATCAAGTCCACAATGGAAACATTTTGCTGTGTCCATAACTTTGCTCATTTACCTGCGGCAAAGTTCATAAAAGACCTCTGATTAATATATGATATATGTCATATAAAGTCGTAAATTTGACCACCCTTAAACCCTTTTTTAAATGAGTAAATGTGAACAATGTATCGTTAGAGAATTCAGTTCCCTGAAGGCACTCGGTAAAGACGAGTTGCTCAAGATGGCCGAATGCAAGACATCGATGCAGGTAAAAAAGGGCGATATTATTTTTGAAGAAGGCGAGAATGTGAATGGTGTTTTCTGTGTGAAAGATGGCGTTTGCAAGATGACCAAATTGAGTCAGAATGGAAAAGACCAAATCGTGAAGCTGGTTAAAAAGGGTGAACTCTTGGGCCAACGTTCTATGATTAGTGACGAGCCAGCCAATCTTTCGGCAGTTGCCCTAGAGGATATGCAGGTTTGTTTTATCCCGAAAAGTGAAATCATGGGCTTCTTCAATCAGAACAATAATTTCTCGATGAACGTAATGAAGACCATCTGTGGCGATTTGAAAGAAGCCGATGATATTTTGGTTGGATTGGCACAAAAAACTGTTAAGGAAAGATTGGCTCATACATTATTGTATTTGGAAGAAACCTTCGGAATCAATCCTGATAAATCATTAAAATTGCAATTGTCCCGTGAAGAAATTGCAGGAATGATTGGTACTGCTACTGAAAGCTGTATTCGTTTACTATCGGAACTTAAAAAAGAAAATGCAATAGAGTTGGTCGGCAAAAAAATCATCATTACCGACAGGAATAAGCTACTTCGAATAGGGAATTGAATAATCCTGTAACCTTTTACTACAATCGTGTAAAATTTTCCTTTATAAAATCTTGAACTTTGATTGAACTTAAATCCTAAAATCAAACGTCATGGAAGATTTACGTAAAGAAGACAGCAAAGAACAATTAAAAGATTTTGATTCCACTAAAAATCCTCTTGACACTTCCGTAGAAGGAATTGCCGAAGATGAGACAACTGGAAGCGGTTATAATGAAGCCGAAAGAGCTTCCAAAGATGCAACAAATATGGATTTACAACATAAAGGAAGTCGTGAGCTCATCGATAAATACAACATCAACGACCAAGCCCATTCAGACAGTAGCAAGGATAATTTTGTGAAAACTATATCCAACAACAATCACGCTGACGGTTCTAAAAATACGAGTGGGAAATAATATTTACTTGAAAGGATTTCGCTCTTTCCATTCGGTTTTAGGTTCCAAATAATCAAAGATCACATCCATTTTTTTGTTGATAAGTGAATTGCTGTGTTTGATGTAACCGTACATTTCTACAGGCTTTGCCCCAATAGAGCTCTTGATTTCCAATGCTGTTCTTGCAAAAACAACTTCCTTGAACCCCTTGTTGATGGAGTAGGCCACCATATCATATAGCATGTTGAGATACAGCATTTTTTCTCGTTGGATGGTTTCATCGTAGCCTAGGAAATAAGTATCCATCGAGTTGCCATTCTTGATCAAAGTATTGAAGCCAATTAGTTTCTCCTCTAAAAAATAACCATAAAAAAGAAACTTCTCTTTCAGCATTTCCTTGAAAACCCTGAAGTGATTTTTTGCTAAAAAGAACGTATTGAACGGAGCATTTTGGGCAACATGAAAATACAACTCATAAATTGTTTCTTCATGTTTTATAATGTCTTCCAAGTGCATTTTTCGTTTTTCGATACCCTCGGATTTCTTCCTGCTTCGTTTGTATTGGTCGCGGTATTTTTTGTTGAGATCGGAAATATAATCATCAAATGAAAGCCATTTTTCCTTGATTTCAAAAACCATATTCGGTTGGATGCAAAACTTATAATACTCCCTGAATCCGATGTTTTCAAAAGCTATTATTTCTTCGTTGGTAAAATCCTTAAACGAAGTTAGGTGCACTTTTTTCCCTTTTTTTGTAAAGATGAGTTGCAAGGCGTCGGAAGCTTTTTTCAAAGTTTTCAGAGCTTCATTAGTATTTATTTCTTCTAAAAAATAAAAAGCATTTTGCCCCGTCAGCATATTATTTCCGATAAACAACACGTGAGAACTAAAGTTTTTAAATAAAAAATTACGAACTGAAGTTTTTACACAGCGATCCCTTTCTCCAAAAGATTTCAATTGATTGACATCTAAAAACTGTGATAATGCAATCCCAACAAGACTTTCTTTTTTGAAGAAGCCAATGAAATGGCATGTCATATTTTCTGGTCCCGATTGTTCCAATACTTGAAGATAGTCTTTGGAAAGGAAAATGTTTTCAACCGCCAAATCATTCCAGTTTTCAGGAAGTTCGGTGGTTGAGGTGAAAATTTTATACGTAAGTGTTGTATTCAAATCAAAAAAAATCGCCCCACAAAAGTAGAGCGATTGTAGTATAATTAAATGTTAATTATTTCCATCCGCAGATAATGGCTCCCATAAGGGTCATCACAATTACCCAATATCCAGAAGTTATAGCCACATATTTAAACGATTTTTGCTCAAAAAGAGCATTGGTTGCAATTACGGGTAATACAATAAACAAAGAGGCAATACAACCGTGTAAGGCGCCGTGTTTAAAGGTTCTAAAAGCTTCTCCGTGAACCTGCATATAGGCTAGAAAAGCTTCGTCATTTGCATTTCCGCCAGCAAGTTGCATTGCTCCAACTTGATGAATTACAAGAGTTGGCATCATAAAAGCAAGCATAAAAGCAAATACAAACGTAAGCCCGAAGACCTTAACCATATTCGACTGTCGGGCTTTTTCCTCTGTCATCCCGATTTCCCTCATCCAAATAGTTCCAAAAACTTTTGGATTATACCAGATAAAACCCACTACAAAACTTGATAAAGCGGCCACTAAAATGGCTAAAAAATTTGGTTCCATAAATTTTTTTTTTGATTTTGATAATCAAATGTAATTATTTTTTATTAAAAAATTAACAATTGTTTATTTTATCTTGTAAATTTCAGGATGTTGATTATTTAAGATCAGAAATGGGTTATATACATTTAATTGTATTAAATTTAAAATAAAAATAAAATGGAAATTTACAACTCAAAAGAAGCAGAAAAAGAATTGTCAAAAATAAATGGATGGTCGTTCAAAAAAGATGGAATTGAAAAAGAATTTGAATTTGAGGATTTTATCGAAGCATTTGCATTTATGACTAAAGTCGCAATTTTATCCGAAAAGGAAAATCATCATCCTGAATGGTCTAATGTTTACAATAAGGTTACTATTAGATTGGCTACACATGATGATGCAGGTGGTTTAACTGATAAAGATTTTAAATTGGCGGGGAAAATTGAAAGTGTTTTGGTTTAATAAAGGAAAACAAAAAAAAGCCTCATATTTCTATGAAGCTTTTCCTTTGTAGCGGGAATTGGACTCGAACCAATGACCTTCGGGTTATGAGCCCGACGAGCTACCTACTGCTCTATCCCGCGATGTGCGTTTGTATTCTCAATATTTTTTTGTTTACTAAAATCAGTAAAACCTAGTAGCGGGAATTGGACTCGAACCAATGACCTTCGGGTTATGAGCCCGACGAGCTACCTACTGCTCTATCCCGCGATGTTTCGAGTGCAAATTTACGACGATTATCTTGAAAAACAAGCATTTTGATGAAAAATGTTTTATTTCATCTATTCGGCTGATATGATTACCTTTGCAGAATATAAATAAAGAATAAATGTCACATAAAGCAGGTTTTGTAAATATTATCGGTAATCCAAATGTTGGAAAATCGACCTTGATGAATGCTTTCGTCGGGGAAAGATTGTCCATTATTACTTCAAAAGCACAAACAACACGTCACAGGATTTTAGGGATTGTAAACGGAGATGACTTTCAGGTTATCCTTTCGGACACGCCAGGAATCATCAAGCCGGCTTATGAAATGCAGGAATCGATGATGAATTTTGTGAAATCGGCTTTTGAAGATGCTGATATCCTGATTTATATGGTGGAGATTGGCGAACAGGCTTTGAAAGATGAAGCTTTTTTTAATAAGATCATCCACGCCAAGATTCCGGTTTTGCTTTTGTTGAACAAGATTGACAATTCGAATCAGGAACAATTGGAAGAGCAGGTTGCTTTTTGGACGGAGAAAGTGCCCAATGCTGAAATTTTTGCGATTTCGGCTTTGCAGAATTTTAATGTAAAAGAAGTTTTTACGAGAATTATTGACTTGCTTCCAGAATCGCCCGCTTATTATCCGAAAGATACTTTGACGGACAAACCGGAACGTTTCTTTGTAAACGAAACCATCCGTGAGAAAATCCTTTTGAATTACAGTAAGGAAATCCCGTATGCGGTTGAAATTGAAACGGAGGAATTTTTGGAAGATGAAAATATAATTAGAATCCGTTCGCTTATCATGGTGGAACGCGATACTCAAAAGGGTATTATCATTGGGCATAAAGGTTCGGCTTTGAAAAAAGTGGGGATGGAAGCCAGAGCTGATTTGGAGAAATTCTTCGGGAAACAGATTCACATTGAAATGTATGTGAAGGTGAACAAGAATTGGAGAAGCAATGCGAATATGTTGAAGCGATTTGGGTATAATCAGTAGGGAGTTGGGAAGTTTAGGAGTTCGGAGAAGTTGAAAAAATGCCTGAAGATGGAGTTCTAGCCCCAACTGGAGGGATCTCGTCTTTTAGGACGAGAGGAAGGAAGGCGGGAACCTGTCTGCCGACAGGCAGGTATGGTTTCTGGAAAAGCCTTTAGTTTCGCTCCTAAAAATTATAAGAAATAATCACGTCAAAGGGTTGCTGTGAACTGTGAAGTAAAAAGAGTACCTTTGCAAAAAATATAAGATGCGGTTTTTAGAATCTAAAATCTAAAATCTACATTCTAAAATAAAGAAAATGAATAACATTGTTGCCATTGTAGGAAGACCAAACGTAGGGAAATCGACGTTGTTTAACCGATTGATTAAGAGAAGAGAAGCTATCGTTGACTCGGTTTCGGGTGTGACCCGTGATAGAAATTACGGAAAAAGTGAATGGAATGGGAAAGAGTTTTCTGTGATTGATACGGGTGGTTATATCCGAGGTTCGGAAGATGTTTTTGAAGCAGAAATCAGAAAACAGGTGGAGCTTGCTATTGATGAGGCCGATGTAATTATTTTTGTGGTGGATGTTGAGGAAGGTATCACGCCAATGGATGATACTGTTGCGAAGTTGTTGCGTAAAGTGACCAAGCCAGTTTTATTGGCTGTGAACAAGGTGGATAACGCCATGCGTGAGAAAGATGCTATAGAATTTTATAACCTTGGATTAGGCGAATATTATACGTTTGCAAGTATTTCGGGAAGCGGAACTGGGGATTTGATGGATGCATTGATTGATGCTTTTCCAGAAAAACCACAACCAACCCAGGAAGAAATCGAATTGCCTCGCTTTGCAGTTGTTGGTCGACCAAATGCTGGAAAATCAAGCTTTATCAATGCTTTGATTGGTAAGGAAAGATTTATGGTGACGGATATTGCTGGAACAACTCGTGATGCAATTGATACCAAATTTGACCGTTTTGGTTTTGAATTCAACTTGGTGGATACTGCGGGAATTCGTAGAAAAGCCAAAGTGAAGGAAGATTTGGAGTTTTATTCGGTAATGCGTTCTGTTCGTGCAATTGAACATGCCGATGTTTGTATCTTGATTATTGATGCAACCCGCGGATTTGAAGGGCAAGACCAAAGTATATTTTGGTTGGCTGAAAAAAACCGTAAAGGTGTTGTGATTTTGGTAAACAAATGGGATTTGGTGGAGAAAGACACGATGTCAACGCGTGATTATGAAGCTAAAATTAGGGAAGAATTGATGCCGTTTACGGATGTGCCAATTCTTTTCGTATCGGCTTTGACAAAACAACGTTTGCTGAAAGCTTTGGAAGCGACGGTTCAGGTTTTTGAAGCTAGAAAGCAGAGAATCCCGACTTCAAAATTCAACGATTATATGTTGAAAGTGATTGAAGGTTATCCGCCACCGGCTTTGAAAGGGAAATATGTGAAGATTAAATATTGCATGCAATTGCCAACGGCAACGCCACAGTTTGTGTTTTTTGCCAACTTGCCACAGTATGTGAAGGAAGCCTATAAGCGTTTCTTGGAAAATAAAATTCGTGAGAATTGGGATTTTTCGGGAGTGCCGATTGATATTTATATTAGGGAGAAATAGATTTCCCGAAATTATGGTTTAAATTTGAGTAGTAGATTTTTTGATTATGAAAATTCAATTTCAAACTAAAGACGAAAGCAATAAGAAGCAATTGGAAGATTTCTTGAAACTTTCCAAGGGTGAACGAGTTTATAGTTTTTTGAGATTGATGTATCAGATGAAACAGTTTCCAATGAAGGAAGAACCGTCGAAATCAGGAAATTTTGTAATCACTATAAAATCGAAATAATGTCTCAACCCTGGGAAGAAAACATTGAAAGCTTTGTAAGATTGGCCAACAAACATAAAGTTCGTATGTTGATGGTTGGTGGTGGAGCTGTCAATTTTCACGGTTATCAAAGACATTCTGCCGATGTTGATTTTTGGATTGAAACTACAGATGAAAATTTCAGAAAACTTGTGATAGTTTTTAATGAAATGGGATATGAGATACTCGATTTTCCTGAAGCTGTTAAAAATCAAGAGCAAAATATTTCGATAAAGTTTTCGCCATTGGATTTGGATTTAGAACTAATCACCAATTTTTCTGTCAATAAATCATTTGATGAAGCTTATAATGATAGTGAAAAAGTTACAGTAAAAAACAATGACTTTTTAAGCTGGAATGTACTTTCGCTAGAAGATTTAATCACTAGTAAAGTCAAAGCCAGCCGACCGAAAGATTTACTGGATATTCAGCAACTGAGAGAGATCAATAAAAAATAGCTAAACCCGAAACGAAAGTTTCGGGTTTTTTGTTAATGCAAATTTGACTTTTTTCAATTATCAACTTTATATTTTCGGTATCAATAATTTATCATAAATGTAATTCTGTTAAATTTTGTGTAAGAAATTATTTCTTTTAATACTAAATCACTTAATTCGCAGTTAGCATTCAAAACAAAAACAAAAAAACACATATTTATGCACAGAGTTTACCCAGCCCTGCTCTTATTTTTATTGGTTAGCTTTTCCAGTTTCGGACAAAGCACGATTACCATTAAAGGAAAAGTAATTGAAGATACTTCGAAACTTCCGTTGGAATCTGCTACAGTTTATCTGACTTCTGCACAAGATTCGACCATTATCGATTATACGATTTCGGACAAAAACGGAAATTTCTCTTTATCAACCAAAAAAATAACCAAACCGGCCTTGTTGAAGGTTTCTTTTATGGGTTTTGAGGATTATACTCAAGAAATCAATGAGCTTTCTACGAATAAAGATTTTGGTGTATTGAATATTAAAGACCAGCCAAATAGCTTGAACGAAGTTGTTGTGAAAGGACAGGCTCCACCGGTTAGAATTAAGCAAGATACTTTAGAGTTTAATGCATCTTCTTTTAAAGTTCGTCCAGATTCGAATGTGGAAGCCTTGCTGAAACAATTGCCTGGTGTTGAGGTTTCTTCTGATGGAAAAATTACGGTAAACGGAAAAGAAGTCAACAATATCTTGGTAAACGGAAAGCCCTTTTTTGGTAAAGATGGAAAAGTGGCCACTCAAAATTTACCAGCCGATATTATTGATAAAGTGCAGGTTTCGGATACTAAAACCAAAGAAGAAGAACTGTCGGGTCAAGCGGCAAGTTCCGAAGAGAAAACCATCAATTTGACGATACAGGAAGATAAAAATAAAGGCTTGTTTGGGAAATTTAGTGGCGGTTTGGGAACCGACGATCGTTATGAATCCAGCGGATTGATCAATTATTTTAAAAATGACCAGAAATTCAGTTTCTTGGGTTCTTCTAATAATATCAATTCGGTAGGATTTTCGATGGATGAAATTTTTGATTCAATGGGTGGTGGCCGAAATATGTATTCCAGCAGTGACGGAAGTTTTAATATAAACGGTCAACAGTTTGGAGGAGGAAGTGGCATAACGCAATCGAATATGATCGGATTGAATTATTCGGATAAAATAGGGAAGAAGATTGACCCGAGTGCGAGTTATTTCTACAATTCGGCCGAGACCGAAAACGATACAAGAAGCAAGGTTGAAAATCTTTTGCCGGAAAATAAATTTACGACAGAATCAGTCGGAACGACTAGGAATGTTAGTAACGGACATAATTTGAATGTGGAATTTGAGGCAAAATTAGACTCATTGACAACTTTGAGCATTCGTCCAAATTTAAGAAAAAACAATTCAAGATTTACGGCAACAAGAGCTCAAAATTCAGTTGATGAATTTGGTGAAGCCTTAAACGAAAGCAACAGTTACACCAACAACACTTCGGATAATATATCCTTTCAAAATGATTTGTATTTATATAGAAAAATAAATAAAAAAGGAAGGAGCCTTTCGTTTAATTTCAATAATGAAAACTCCAGTAATCAATCAGCCAATCAGGACATTTCATCTACTATTTTGTATAAGGAGACTGGAAATGAAACCATTAGTCGGGATTTAATTGAAAATAATGATAACATAAACGACAAATATTCGACTTCTATTACATATACTGAACCGATCACTGATTCGCTAAGTTTTTCTGTTGGTGGTCGATATACTTGGAGGAATTCGGTTAATGATACAGAAACTTTTAACTTTGACGGGGCTAATAATCAATATTCTATCCGAAATGATTCGCTTTCAAATTATATTAATTCGAACAGCAAGATTGTAAATCCGTTTGTGTCTTTGAACGTTCGAAAAAAGAACTACAGCGGAAGAATTAATTTTGGAACCGAAATTACCCGATTCGAAAACTTCTCGAATTATCTTGCTGAAAACACGGTTTTAAACAAAGATTATATTTTCCCATCCGTGAATGGATATTTTAATTACCGGTTTTCGAAATCAAAATCGGTGTATGCGAATTACCGATATTCAGTTAATTTACCAACAGCCAATCAGATTTTGCCTGTTATCAATATCTCGAATCCGTTGAATACCATTACGGGAAATCCTGATTTGGATCCAACCAAAAGACACGGTTTTTATTTCGGGTTCAATAATTATGATTATGCCACACGTTCTGGATTCTATTTGTATTCTGGCGGAACGATTTACAGCAACCAAATTGTTTCTTCAACGGTTTTTGATGATAGTGCCAAGCGAAATACTACTTTTGAAAACACAGGAACGACTTATGATAGTTACATTGGTTTCAGTTGGGACAAGTCGTTCAAAATGGAAGGGCATACTTTTAAATACAGTTTAGGAATAAGTGGAAATTTCGATTTGTCTAAAGGACTGACCAATAACCAGGCCTATGAAGCCGAAGCTTTCTCGTTGAATCCAGAAGTTCGACTGTCTTGGGAATATGGCGAGCTGTTGACGATTACACCAAGCTACAGCTATAATTTCAGAGACACCAAGTTCAAGAATTATACACTTGACGGATCATCAAATTTTACTCATAATTTTAAATTGGAAACCACTTCCTATTGGCCGAAGCATTTTGTTTTTGGAAATGATTTTGGTTATACTTACAATTCAAACATTGCCGATGGTTTCCAGAAAGATTTTTATTTGTGGAACATGAGTTTGGGGTATAATTTCTTTAATGATAAATTACTGGCAAAAGTAAAAGTGTATGATTTACTGAATCAGAACGTGAATGCCACGCGAACCATCACACCAACTGCGATACAGGATGTCGAGAACACGGTTTTAAGACGCTATGCAATGTTTTCGTTGACGTATAAAATTGAAAAATTTGCAGGAAAGAAAAAGAATCCTTGGGATGAATAGGATATTTTAGAATAGTTGTTTAACACAAATTGCACCAATTTTCACTAGTTATTTCGTGAAAATTGGTGCAATTTGTGTTTAATTCTATTTTGGTTTTATTGATAAAACTGTTTGAAATATTCCTGAATTTCCTGATCGAATGCAGGGTTTTTCAAAAGAGCCAAAGTCTGGTCTTTTATCAAAATGAAATCCTCCTGATGGAATTGATTTTCAAAATTATGATTGATAAAATCGGTCAAGCTTTGCAAAACCAATTTGATTTCATCTTCAGAGATTGCCTTGTTTTGGACGTGTCTGTTTCTAATAAGGTAAGCACCGGTATGTGTTGCGACTTCAATGACTTTTTCTATAGAAAGCTGATTTTTGGCCATCAGTTTTCCTATAAAATGATTCATTTGTTGGTTGATTAATTCTTGTATGGTCATTCGTTAAAGTTTTTTAGATTACCAGCTTCCGCCTGAACCTCCACCAGAGAATCCGCCTCCGCCAAATCCGCCACCGAAACCACCGCCTCCGCCAGAAAATCCACCACCAGATGAACCTCCGCCAAAACCGCCACGGCCAAGACTACTCAAAATAATCATGTCAGCTAAATCGAATCCGCCACCTCCACCTCGGTTTCCAGAATTGCCTCCGCCTTTGTTTTTGGCAATAATGATGATAATGATAACAAAGATGATAATGAAAATAAACGGAATCGGACTTCCGTCTGATTTGTTTCCTTTTCTCTGGCCTTTGTATTTCCCTTTTAAAACTTCAAAAATGGCATCTGTGCCTTTGTCAAGACCGTTATAATAACTTCCTGCTTTAAATTCAGGAATAATAACGTTTCGCGAAATCTCTCCACCGATTCCAGCTGTTATCCTATCTTCTACACCATATCCAGCGGAAATCCATATTTTTCTTTCTTTTTCAGCCAGAAGGATAATGACTCCGTTGTCGTTTTTTTCGCTTCCGCCAATTCCCCAAGCGTGACCCCATTTTGGAGTTAAAATACCAATATCTTCTCCTTGCAGACTTTCAATGGTAATCACCACAATTTGAGTTGTAGTCGTGTCAGAATATTTGATGAGTTTTTCTTCCAAAGCCGATTTTTCCGAAGCACTCAATACTTTTGCATAATCATAAACACTCGTCTGCAATTTGGGAACAGGTGGAATGGTATATTGTGCAAAACCGAAACTAACTTGAAGCAAGAAAGCGATCAGTAAGGATTTAAGTTTCCAATTGGAATTTGTATTTTTCATTTTTTGGAATTTCATTCTTTATCCTTTTGATATTTCGTTTGATAATTCGTCTTTGTCGCCATTAAAAGGAAAATATTGCTCTAGTCGTTCGCCAGCTCTCAAGATTCCAGTAACCAAACCGTCTTTGAATTTCCTTTCTTTGAAATTTGAAATGACAACATCTCTTGTGCAGTCCCAAAAATCATCTTCAACAACCTTGTCAATGCCTTCATCGCCAATAATTGCAAAAGTATGATCGGCAACGCCAATATAAAACAAAACACCGTTTCGCAACACTGTTGCATCCATACCTAAAAAATGAAAAACCTCCTGGGCTCTTTCGAGCGGAGGTTTTTCGGTATGGTCTTCAATGTGAACTCTTATTTCCCCAGAAGTATTTTTTTCGGCTTTACTAATCGCCCGAACAATTTCTTGTTCTTCTTCCTTGGTTAAAAAATCTTCAACTTTTGACATTTATTTTTTTTTAGAATTTTACTTCAACAGGTTTTTCTGCACCTTCAGTAGATTTGAAATAAGGTTTTTCTGGATATCCACTCAAGAACCAACTGTTTGGAATAGAAAGTACATATCCATTATATACTTGAACCGATTCGTTGAATCTTGTTCTAGCTGTCAAAATTTGGTTTTCCGTACTAGCCAGTTCATCCTGTAATTTCAAGAAATTTTCATTAGCTCTCAATTGAGGATAAGCTTCAACTGTAACCAATAATCTAGACAAACTAGAAGAAACATTGGATTGTGCTTGTTGGAATTGAGCCATTTGTTCTGGAGTCACATTACTTGGGTCAATAGTCACTGAAGTTGCTTTTGCACGAGCTTCAACAACAGCTGTCAAGGTTCCTTTTTCAAAATCAGCTGCACCTTTTACGGTATTTACTAAATTTCCGATAAGGTCATTTCTTCTTTGGTAGGCTGTTTCAACATTTCCCCATTCTTTTCCAACTGCTTGATTGTGTTTCAAGGCTGTGTTTTTGATTCCAACAACCCAAAATCCGATAATTACTACAACCGCAATAATAATTCCTACAGGTATTAACCACTTTTTCATTTTCTTTTTTTGTTTTAGTTTTTATTTGTTTTTAATGTTCTCTTTTATAATTCATTCTTAATATTCACCAACTGCACTTTTATACTTTCCAACTTGCTGATGATTTCAAATTTATCCAATGTCTTCTTTTGTCCTTCCTTCAAATGTGTTTTGGCACCATCAAGAGTAAAGCCTCGTTCTTTTACCAGATGATAAATCAATTGTAGGTTTTTCACATCTTCAGGAGTGAACATTCTATTGCCTTTTGCATTCTTTTTAGGTTTCAGAATATCAAATTCCTTGTCCCAAAAACGAATCAGGGATGCATTTACATCAAAGGCTTTCGCCAATTCGCCAATACTGTAATATCTCTTGTCTGGGTTTAAATTTATATGCATTTATCTTGTTCTGGTTCAAAGTTTAAATTATTCAATCATTAATCCAACGACTGATTCTCCTGGTTCGCTAATTTAGAAATGACAACAAATTCTGCAGCCGAAATATTTCCATAATAAAAATTCAACGGGTTCACAACTTCACCGTTTTTATGCACTTCATAATGCAAGTGTGGCGCTTCGCTTCGTCCCGTACTTCCAACATATCCTATCACATCACCACGTTTGACTCTTTGTCCGGCTCTCACCTTATATTTGCTCAAATGAGCATACAAAGTTTCATATCCAAAACCATGCCTGATAACGATGTGGTTGCCATAGCCCGAGGCAGTGTTGTCAGCCCGATCCACAACGCCATCACCCGTGGCATAAATCGGAGTTCCTGATTTTGCCGTAAAATCCATTCCGGCATGAAATTTTCGCACTTTCGTAAAAGGATCACTTCTATATCCAAAACCCGAAGCCATCTGTTTCAACTGCTCGTTTTTTACAGGCTGAATCGCCGGAATTGCCGATAGAAGCTTCTCTTTTTCCTTCGCCAATTTCAAGATTTCATCCAACGATTTTGATTGTATCGCCAATTGTTTCGAAAGCATATCAACACGTTTTGTAGTGTTCGTCACCAATTCAGAATTATTATAACCTTCTAAATCCTTATAACGGTTTACACCACCAAAACCAGCCTTTCTCTGCTCTTCAGGAATTGCCGAAGTATTAAAATAGACACGATACAAATTATTATCCCGTTCCTCCACATGCTCTAAAACTTCGTCAATCTGGTCCATTTTCTTGTTCAAGATCGAATACCTCAATTTCAAATTCTCAATCTCACGAGCCTGAAGCCTGTCCTTTGGTGTTTCAAAAAAAGGCGTATTCAATAAAACCACAAATCCGAGTACTCCAAACAAGCCCGAAGACAGCAAAAACAAAGCAATATAGCCAAACCGTTTCCTTTTCTTGGTAACGATTTTTCTATAGGCCAAATTTTCAGAATCGTAGTAATATTTTACCTTCTTCATATTTTAAAATATACTATTTTTGCACCTTCAAAAAGGTTAGTCGAACAAATTTAATAAATGTTTCATTAAAATAATTTTTTAGAGCGAAACATTTGGCATTTTTGGAAACCTTTGTTCCCGCTTTCCGTTGCAATCTTTTCTTTTTTTAAAGAAAAAAAAGAAAAGATTTTCTCTGCAAACACGAAGTGTTCACCGAACACTTATGAAAATAAGTGTAATGTGAGGTAATCGGGGCTAGAGGGAAAACCATTTGAATAAAATAACCATTCACAAAAAATATAATTCGTGCGAATTCGAGAAATTCGTGGCAAAAAAAAATAAAAATGAAATCACAAGACATTCGCAAGCAATTCTTAGACTTTTTCCAAAGCAAAGGACACCTAATCGTTCCTTCGGCTCCAATTGTCCTAAAAGACGACCCAACCCTGATGTTCAACAATTCAGGAATGGCACAATTCAAGGAGTATTTCCTTGGAAACGGAACACCGAAAAGTCCAAGAATAGCCGATACTCAAAAATGTCTTCGTGTTTCAGGAAAACATAATGATTTGGAGGATGTAGGTTTCGATACCTACCATCACACAATGTTCGAAATGCTAGGAAACTGGTCCTTTGGCGATTATTTCAAAAAAGAAGCCATCAACTGGGCTTGGCAATTGCTGACAGAAGTGTATAAAATTCCAAAAGAAAATTTATATGTTTCAGTTTTCGAAGGAAATCCAGCCGAAAACGTTCCGTTCGACCAAGAAGCTTGGGACATCTGGAAAGAATTAATCGATGAAGACCGAATCATTCTAGGAAATAAAAAAGATAATTTCTGGGAAATGGGCGACCAAGGACCATGTGGACCATGTTCCGAAATCCACGTTGATTTACGTCCGGAAGCTGAAAAAGCATTGGTTTCAGGAAAAAGTTTGGTCAACAACGACCATCCACAAGTGGTAGAAATCTGGAACAATGTATTTATGGAATTCAACCGTAAAGCCGATGGTTCATTGGAAAAATTACCAGCACAACACGTAGATACCGGAATGGGATTTGAGCGTTTGTGTATGGCTTTGCAAGGAAAAACTTCGAATTATGATACCGATGTTTTTACACCGCTTATAGAAAAATTGGAAGAAATTACAGGATTCAAATATACTACCAATGATGTCATTCTGAACGATAGTGAAGAATCTGAAGAACAAAATAAGACCAATATCGCCATCCGTGTGATTGTGGATCACGTTCGTGCCGTAGCATTCGCTATTGCTGATGGGCAATTGCCATCCAACACTGGAGCTGGTTATGTTATCCGTAGAATTTTACGTCGTGCGATTCGTTACGGTTTTACATTCTTGGATACAAAAGAACCATTCATCAACAAATTGGTGGAAGTTTTGGCCAACCAAATGGGCGAATTTTTCCCTGAAATCAAATCACAACAGCAATTGGTTACGAACGTAATCCGTGAGGAAGAGGCTTCGTTTTTGAGAACTCTGGAACAAGGGATTTTTAGGATTGAAGGATATATAAAATCTCTTGAATTGGATAATAAATTAGAGTCTGTTTTAGAAATTAAAGAAATCAATACAGACAAAGTTGTTTCAGGTGAAGTCGTTTTTGAGTTGTATGATACTTTTGGCTTTCCTAAAGATTTAACAGCTTTAATTTTAAAAGAAAAAGGATATACTTTTGACGAAGAAGGTTTCGAAAAAGCGATGTTCGAACAAAAAACACGTTCTCGTGCAGCATCCGAAACTTCTACTGACGACTGGACAATTCTAGTCGAGGGAAACACCGAAACTTTCGTTGGATACGATCTTTTAGTAAACGAAGTAAAAATCACACGTTACAGAAAAATCGATTCTAAAAAGGATGGAAAATTGTATCAGATTGTTTTGGATCACACTCCATTTTATCCAGAAGGAGGAGGTCAGGTTGGTGACAAAGGAATACTTACGAGTGCAAACGAAACCATCGAAATTTTAGATACAAAAAAAGAAAACAACCTGATTTTGCATTTCACGAAAAACCTTCCTGAAAATGTAAATGCCACCTTTATTGCTCAAGTTGATAAGAACTTAAGATCGGATTCAGCAAGCAATCACTCGGCTACACATTTGTTGCACCAAGCCTTGAGAACGATTTTAGGAACACATGTGGAGCAAAAAGGTTCGCTCGTGAGTCCGAATTATCTGCGTTTCGATTTTTCGCATTTTGCAAAAGTGACCGAACAGGAATTGCATCAGGTGGAAATGTTTGTAAACGAAAGAATCCAAGACCAATTGCCTTTGATTGAAAGAAGAGACATTCCATTCACTCAAGCAGTTGAAGAAGGAGCAATGGCTTTGTTTGGAGAAAAATACGGAGATAGCGTTCGTGCCATCAAATTTGGCGAAAGCATGGAATTGTGTGGAGGAATCCACGTGAAAAATACCGCTGATATCTGGCAATTCAAGATTGTTTCGGAAGGAGCAGTTGCGGCAGGAATCCGTCGAATTGAAGCGATTACAAACAAAGGTGTAAAAGAATTTTATACTTCACAGGAAGAAACCTTGAAGGAAATCAAGGAAGCGTTGAAAAATCCTCAAGATTCGGTTAAGGCTGTATTTTCGTTGCAAGAAGAAAATGCGAAGTTGAAGAAGCAATTGGAAGTTTTGCAAAAGGAAAAAGCAAAAAACTTAAAAGGTGATTTGGCAAAAGAAATCCAGGAAATCAATGGCGTGAAATTCCTAGCCAAGCAAGTTGATTTATCTGCTGAAGGGGCAAAAGACTTGGCTTATGATTTAGCAACTTTAGGAAACAATGTGTTTTTAGTTTTGGCTACAGCCGAAGAAAATAAACCAATGTTAACCTGCTATATCTCTAAAGAATTGGTTGCTGAAAAAGGATTAAATGCCGGACAAGTAGTTCGCGAATTGGGAAAATTCATCCAAGGAGGAGGCGGTGGTCAGCCGTTTTTTGCTACAGCCGGAGGAAAAGATGTTTCTGGGATTGAGAAAGCATTGGAAAAAGCAGTTGATTTTATAAAATAAATAAATATGAAAAAATTACTATTTCTTTTAAGCGGAATCGCACTTTTGTTTTCCTGCTCAAGTGATGATGGCGGTACTACTAATTCGGATTTCACTCTGGTAAAAAAAGCCGTTTCGGTTGAAGCAGACGGTAGTGAGGGAATGACGTTTAATTATTCTTATAACGGCAATAAAATTAACACGGTTCAGGTTTTGAACGGTCAACAAGTAAAGTATTTTTATACCGGAAATCTAATAACCAAATTAGAGCGTTATCTTACCGCTAATGGTACATTAGAAATTGAAGTTATTTATTATTATGATGCTAATGACAGACTTGTGAAAGAAGAGTCTAAATATTTTATAAATTCAAATTTGACAACTCGAAACTTTACTTATGAACCAGATGGTAGTATTTCTTTTTTAGCGTATTCAGGCGAGATTGGGAGTATTACAGAGCTGGTATCAACTGGCAAGTATTTTTTTAATGAGGATCAGGAAGTGGTTAAAATCGAAACAACCAATGTCAATACGAATAGTACATTGACTACTAATTTTACCTACGACAATCAAAACAATATATTTAAGAACGTTTTGGGTTGGGATAAATTGTTTTCTCTAACAGGCAAATACCATAACGTGGTAACGACAACCTATCTTGATGCCAACCAAGTTGTTCTTGATTCCAATTCTAAACAATATGAATATAATAGTGCAGGATACCCAACTTCGGTTATAACTACAATTGGTAGCAGTAGTGCTAAAGTCAATTATTTCTACTAAAGAAAGCTAAAAAGTATATCGTTTAATGCAATTCAGAACCCAAATACCCATTTCAAGAAGTAATCAACCAATAGATTACAATTCAAAGGTGGTGTCTTTGGGTTCTTGCTTTGCAGTGAATATTGGTGAGAAATTTCAATATTATAAATTCCAAACCACAACAAATCCGTTTGGGATTATCTTCAATCCCGTTTCGATTGAAAAGATTGTAAGGAGAATCGTTGAGAAAAGGTTTTTTATTGAAGATGATATCTTCTTCTTTAATGACAGATGGCATTGCTTTGAAGTGCATTCTGAATTGTCACATCCAAACAAAGAAGTTTTTTTAAGTAGTCTAAACGAATTAATCGATTCAATGTATCAGCAATTAATCGATTCAACCCATATCATCATTACCTACGGAACTTCGTGGGTATACCGCGAAAAAGAACAATATGAAGTGGTAGCCAATTGCCATAAACTGCCCCAGAAACAATTTGACAAGGACTTGCTTTCGATTGAAGCTATCGAAAAAGCAATTCATAATACAATCGATTTGATCCAAAAAATAAGTTCAAATTGCAACATGATTTTTACGGTTTCGCCCGTTCGCCACATCAAGGATGGTTTTGTAGAAAATCAATTGAGCAAGGCACATCTAATTACTGCTTTGCATTCTTCCATCCCCCAACTTCCAACTTCCAACTATTTTCCTAGCTACGAAATTATGATGGATGATTTGCGTGACTATCGTTTTTATGCCCCAGACATGCTTCATCCCAATCAAACCGCAATTGATTATATCTGGAAGCTTTTTGCGGAAGCATACATTACTAGTGAAAGTTTTTCTACAATGAGTGTTGTAGAAAATATTCAAAGATCGCTCCACCATCGACCGTTTAATGAAAATGGCGAGGAGCATCAGAAATTCTTATCCCAACTTCAGGATAAGATAAAAAATGTGGAGACAAAGTTCCCTCATATCCGTTTTCATACGTAATTTTTATTCCATATACTTCTAGTAAAAAAAATAGGGCATTTGCCTTATTGATTTGGTTTTCAGATAATCGCAATTTTGGAACAGGTTTAACTAACAAAATTTTTATCATGAAAACACTCAAAAAAATCAGTATTTTATTTTTAGCGACAGTATTGTCAACGGCTGTCATTTCTTGTTCGGGAGATGATGATGGCAACCCAACACCACCAACAGCACTTGAAGGACAAATCACGGCCAATGTTGGAGGAGCTAATTTTACTTCAATAACACAGGGAACAACAGCTGTGAAAGTGGCAACAGGTGGAGCATTCACAATTACAGTTCAAGGAACCGACTTGGGAGGAAGACAACTTCAATTGATACTTAATGGAGTTGATGCAACAACTGGCACCTACCAAATCAGTCAGGAGGCAGCTATTTCTGCAATCGGAAGCTATACAGAAGTAAACACCACAACCTTTACTTCTCAAACATGGGCGGCTCCAAACGGAACAGATGATGTTTCAGGATCCATCACAATCACTGAAATTTCAGATACCAACATCAAAGGAACTTTCAATTTCACAGCAAGAAATCAAGAAGATGCCAACAATGTAAAGGAAGTGACTGGAGGTTCATTCAACGTGAATTTCATGCAATTCTAAAACGGATAAACCCTAATTTATCAAAGCCCGACAGTTTCTCTATTAAAATTGTCGGGTTTGTTTTCAACCAAAAAAAATCCAGATATGAAACATCTTTTAACAGCAATGGTTTCCTGTGCTTTCCTGTCCTTCAATGCTAACCACTTGATGGCTCAAAAAGCAGAAACTCCAAATTTCACCTATAATTTCGGAGGTAAAATCGATTTTATGAAACTCACCGATTCAGGTGTTTTGGTCGTGGCAAATGGCGATGGTTTTGCCGGAATCAAGCCAGGACAAGACAAGCTTCATTTTGATTTTAGCGATTACGGAAAAGTAAAAGAAGAAGAACTTGAGTTTATTCCGCTTTCGCCTTATGTGATTGTTTCCCAAGGCGGTATTTTCAGTTCAAAGAAGAGTGTCATTGATTTTGTATCAGGAAAAAAACTTTTTGCTACCGAAGATAACGGTTGGAAAATGACCTATACCTTCAACATTCTTTTGCCACAAAACAAGCTTGTTGTAAGCGGTCAAAGAAAAGCGACTGATCAATATGCAATGGCAGTTGCGGTTTATGATTTGGCTACCGGAAAAGAAGAAAAATTCTTCAAATTAAAAGGAGCTGCGACAATAGTTACAGGACGGCCTTTGATGGTTGGCGACGGATTGATTGTGCCAACAAGCAAATCATTGATGCACATTGACACAAAAACGGGTAATGTAACTTGGGAAGCAAAAGTGGACGACATTACTTGGATGACGGCCGATGCAACAGGAAAAGAAATCTATGCTTTCGAAGAAAAACCAGGTGGCGATACAAAAATCCATAAAATCAGCAACACCGGACAAGTGCTTTGGAAAGATGCCCAAAAGGTAAAAGGAAAAGTCAGTAATTTTCAAATTCTTCCGCAAGGTTTGGCGGTCGTGAGCGATGTTGCCGATACGGGAAGTAAAAGTGTTTTTGCCGCTGCTGCAGAATCAAAAATTGGATTTATGAGTGCCATAAATGGAGAAGATTTGTGGGATAAGGCTCCAAAAACAAAAGGATATGTTCAGCATTTCTATGTAATGGAAGATGGAATTTTATTCGGAATCAGAGAAGGTGGTATCAACAAGATTTCTTTTGATGGAAAGACACTTTTTAAGAAACCATTAAAGACTGGAGAAAATATTCATACCATGGCTTTAACGCCAAAAGGGATGATTTATATCACTGATACCGATGCTGATATTATCAATCTTTCTACAGGCGAATCTATCTGGAGCAAGCCAATCAAATATAAAAAAGCCAAGTCGGTTTGCAGTACCTATGATGAAAAAGGAAAACGATATTTGATTTCTACTGGAGAAGAAATGCTTGCCATAGATGAAAATTCGGGTGACATCAGTACTTTTTGCACCTATAAATTTGAAGAAAAGGAAGCTCCAAACACTTTGCACGTTCGCGAAGGCGGATTTTTGCTGACTTCCGATCAGAATGTGATGATGCTTAATTTTGATGGATCTAAAAAATTCCACGAATACCACAGATCTCCAGGTAAGAGTGCATTTGGTGCCATCCTTTCAGGAGCATTGGCGGTAACGTCGATGGCAGTTGCAACATCGGCTGCCTATGAAGCCGGAATGAACAAAAATACTATCGGTCAATACAACGCTCGTGGACAAAATGCCAAAAACATTCAGGATAATTTTACTCAGATTGCATCGGCTTCGTTTGCCGAAATGAACAAACGTTTCAAGGCAACTGCAGCAACCGAAAATGCACAGTTTATCTTGACAAAACTGGATGATGGTGTAGGTTTGGTGAAAGTTCATAAAGATTCGGGAAAAAAGGAAAAAGAAATTGTTCTGAAAGATAAAAAACCAAAATATGTGGTAGATGAGGTTGCTGGACTTTTGTATTACAGAGCAAACGACAAATCAATATACGGTTATGATTTAATGAAATAGTGTTTAGGGTGGTTGAAAGTCCTTTTTCATAATGGAAAGATGTGTAGGATCATTTTTTCAGACCTGAAAAGGGCTTTCTCCTTTTGTAAATAGTAAAGAGTAGGAAGATGGTTGTGATTCTGATTTTAATAATAGTTGCATTATTGACTACTATTTTTTTTATGAATAGGAGGTATGGAAAAATGCAGGAGATTCATCTTCAAAAAATTGAAGATTTACATTTGATTATTTTGGAATTGACGAGAAACCAAAGAGTCAATCAGGAAAAGATTCGATTGGCAGATGATTTTAAGGAGCATTTCAAGGACTCAAGATTGATATTGAACGATAAAATTTTATCCCTGCAACACGAATTCCTGGAAATCATTTCAAAAAAATAATCTAATGTGATGTTATTTTTTAATTTGAATGCTGAAGTTTTATATATTTAATAAATTTTAACAAAATCAACCTTGTAAAAACCATGAAAATATGAGAAAACTTTACATTTTACTTTTTATATTTTTCAATTCATTGAATTTTGCACAAGGTTTGACTGTACAGAAGATTGACAGCCTGAAAAAGGCAACTACGAAAGGAGATGTCAAAAACAGATGCAATTCACTTTTACTGTTGTCCGATGAATACAGCAACACGGATTTGAATGTTGCCTTGCGGTATGCAAAGATGTCACTAGAAAATGCAAAAAAAGCAAAGAACGATACGCTGTTGGCAATTTCCTATAACTCGATCGCCAATGCCTATCAGTACAAAAGCAAGCTCGACTCGGCTTTGATTTTCCATCAAAAAGCATTGCATCACAGAAAGAAAATCAAGGATACTATTGGTATGGCCGATTCCTATAATAACCTCGGAATTGCCTATGATTCAATGGGTTTGTTTTCGGAATCGTTGCACAATTATTTTAGGGCTCTTTATTTTTATGATAAGAAAAAAGACCTTGAAAAACTGGCAATGACCTACACCAATATCGGAATCATCTATAAAACCCAGAAGGAATATCAAAAGACATTTCAGTATTATAAAAAGGCAAACGAGTTATATAAAAAAGTAAAATCTGATTTTGGAATTACGGTTTCATCTGGAAATTTAGGTTCCATTTTAATCGATTTTGGAAAATACGAAGAGTCTATAAAATATTCTCAAATTGCCAAGGAAGGCTATGAAAAGATGGGTTATGACCGATATGTAGGCTATCCGGTTTCAAATATTGCAGTGGTTTATGATAGTTTGCATCGATTTGAAGAAGCCAATAAAAATTATATCGAAGCCATAAAATTACACGAAAAATATCTGAATTCCTACGAGGTTGCAAATATTTGCAATGCTTATGCAAAATGCCTCATCAAGCAGGAAAAATTTCAGGAAAGTATTCTGATTTCGAATAAATCAAAGGAATTTTCGAAGAAAGTAAATGCTTTTTTTCTGGAAGTAAATGCCAATCAAAATCTGGCAACAGCCAATTCTAAACTTGGAAATTTTGAGGAAGCCTATAAGTATTCCAACCTTTACACGACGGGAATCGACAGCCTGTTTAAAACCGAAAAAACCAAGGCAATTTTTGAACTCGAAACAAAATACAACACCGAAAAAAAGGAAAAATTACTAATTCAAAAAGAAGCCGAAGCAAAACAGCGAAACGCCTTGCTGATTGTATTGTCAATACTTGTAATCTCGGCAATTTTGTTGGGTTATCTTTTCTACCGTCAGCAAAAATTAAAAAACAGGCAACAAGAACAGGAGTTTCAACTCAAATCGGCCATTGCACAAATTGAAACCCAGAACAAATTACAGGACCAACGATTGAGTATTTCGAGGGATTTGCATGATAATATTGGAGCCCAGCTGACTTTTATAATTTCATCTGTGGATAATATCAAGTATGTTTTTGATTTAGAAAATACTAAGCTCGACGGCAAGTTGCAAAGCATCAGCAATTTCACAAAATCAACAATCGTAGAACTTCGCGACACGATTTGGGCAATGAACAACGACGAAATTTCGTTTGAAGATTTGAAGATGAGGATTTTTAATTTTATCGAAAAGGCAAAAATCGCAACCGAGGAAATTGAATTCAAGTTTAATATCGATGATAATTTAAGCCAGCAAAAATTCACTTCCGTAAAAGGGATGAATGTCTATCGGACAATTCAGGAAGCCATCAACAACAGTATTAAATATGCGAAAGCGACTGAAATTAGGATTGATGTAAAAAGCATTGACGATAAAATAAACATCATTATCTCCGACAACGGAATTGGTTTTGATGAAAATGCTATTGTTCCAGGAAATGGCATTCAAAACATAAGAAAACGTATAAAAGATATTGGAGGAACTTTCACTTTGCAATCGGAATTAGAAAAAGGAACAACCATATCCTTGACAGTTCCAAAGTAAAATGGATTAAAAATTAAAGCAAATGATAAAAATAGCAATCGCTGATGATAATTCTTTTTTGATCAAAACAGCACAGGAAAAACTGTCTTTTTTTGATTTGGCAGTGAAATTAATTGCTGTTGATGGAAAGGATTTAATCGATAAGCTTGAAATCAACCACAACATAGATTTGATTTTGATGGACATCGAAATGCCTGAAATGAACGGAATTGAAGCCACAAATTTCATCAAAAATAAATACCCTCACATCAAAATCCTGATGCTTACCGTTTTTGATAACGATGAAAACATCTTCAATGCCATAAAAGCTGGAGCCGATGGATATTTGCTGAAAGAAATCAACCCGAAGGATTTGCATCAGGGAATTCTGGAAACCTTGAATGGTGGTGCCGCTATGCATCCATCAATTGCATTTAAAACCTTGAAATTACTTCGAAATCCACAAGATTTTGAAAATAGGGAATGTCAGGAAGAAATTAAATTGTCCACACGAGAAATAGAGGTTTTGGAACAATTGAGTAAAGGATTAAATTATAATACCATTGCTGATAATTTAATTCTATCGCCAAGTACGGTCAGGAAACACATCGAAAACATCTATGCAAAACTGCAAGTTCACAACAAGCTTGAAGCAGTTCAGAAGGCGAAAAGCAATAACTTAATCTGAAAATTATAAAACTTGATTGCTTCTTTTTTTTCTTATTTTTATAAAAAAATAAAAATGAAAAGAATTCTAATTGGAGTAGCGATTATTGTTGGCGTGATTTTGTTGTTCAAATTTTGCGATTTCAAGAAAGACGAATCCAATATTGAATATAATTCGGATCTTATCCAACAACAAATCCTAAATGTTGGAAAACTGGTTGTCACCGAAGGTCATTTCTCCGAAGTACTCACTTATAAAGACCAAGATAAGTATTTGATGGATTTAATTTCGTTCGAGAAAAAAGCACTGATAGTTGTCAATGCAGACGTCACGGTTTCCTACGACTTACGTCAAGTTAAATATGATATCGACGAAAAAAACAAAGTCATCACGATTACAAATATCCCCGAAGAAGAAATAAAAATCAGTCCCGATATCAAGTTTTATGATGTCAATCAAAGCCGATTCAACCAATTTACGGGAGACGATTATAACAAAGTGAACAAGACCGTAAAAGCAAATTTGGCGAAGAAAATCGAAAAATCTACTTTAAAATCCAATGCCAAAAACCGCTTGGTCAGCGAATTATCAAAGATATTAATTCTTACAAATTCTATGGGATGGACTTTGAAATTTGAAGGGAATGTGATTGAAAAAGAAGGCGATTTGAATAAAAATATTAAAGGATAATTCCACACAGATTTACACAAATAAAAATTTGCGTTTATTTTTTTAAAGAAACATTTTTAGCTTTTAACGTCCAAAGCGTCACGCAAAGCATTTCCCATCATCATAAAAGCGAGAGTGAGAAACATAATGGCAAGTCCAGGAACCATTGCCAAATAGGGTTTTCCTAGAATAATATAGCTGTAGTGGTCCTTGATCATGCCACCCCAACTTGGAATTGGCGGTTGTGCTCCAAGTCCGAGGAAACTCAAACCACTTTCTACCAATATGGCTGATGCAAAATTGGCAGCCGAAATAACAATTACAGGAGCCATAATGTTAGGAAGGATATGGTTGAATATGATTCTGAAATTCCCAAAACCCAAAGCTCGTGCGGCCGTTACATATTGCATTTCTTTTACGCTAATGACTTGACCGCGAACAACCCTTGCCACTTCGACCCACATGGTTAATCCAACAGCAACAAAAACCTGCCAGAATCCTTTTCCAAGTGTCAGTGTAATTGCAATAACCAATAAAAGTGTGGGAATAGACCAAATTATATTGACAAGCCACATAACGAAAGCATCTGTTTTTCCGCCGAAATAACCGCCAATTGCTCCAAAAAATATTCCAACAATCAAGGAAATAAAAACCGCAACAAATCCGATGGATAATGAAACACGCGAGCCAATCAGCATCCGACTCAAGAGGTCTCTTCCGTATTTGTCGGTTCCGAGGCGAAAGGTCTGGGTTCTTATAAACTCGTTTTCAACTTCCTTTATGCTTTTATATCCAGAAAATTTATCCAAATTAATTTGTTTGCTCATGTTTACTGATGGATCATCGGAATATTCAGTATATTCAATACTGTTCCCTACTATTTTATAATTCTTTATAGGGATTTCAGTAACCGTATTCGGAAATCCAAACAGATAGTTTGAAAATGAGGTTTCAGGTTTTTCATCTAATGGAATAGAAAGCATTTTCACTTCAAATCCTGGACTTTTAGAATGTATGGAAAGATGCATCTGATTGGCATTTTCAGAATTGTCTGGTGCAAAAACGTAAGCAAATAGTGAAAGAAAAATCAATAGAGCGATAAACCAGAAACTAAAAACGCCCCAAAAATTCTTTTTGAATTTTTGGAGCGCGATAGCTGTTAAAGATTGGGTTCTATTTGTCATTAAATAACTTTATAGAGAACCAACTAATTTACCTTTCTTTGCTTTAGAAGGCAATTTTGCTTTCACTACATTTTTAGATTGCATGTCGCTTAAAACATTTAATGCTTCTTCAACATACACGTCTTTGGATAGGCTTTCGTGCCAACGTACTCTTTTTTCCTTGAACAAACTGTCTTTTTCCATCATAGCCATTTCGTTTGGCAATGATTTAAATTCTAGTTTATTTTTATAATCAGAAATCGGTTTGTATTTTTTGGCTTCAGCATCAAGATTTTCTTGTTCTTTCTTGAATTTATCCAGCTGCAAGCTGTAAACATTTTCATCTCTACGTTTACTGATCCATTTTGCATTTTCGTCAATCAATTGAAATTGCGGATTTTTTGCCAATCTGTTTTTGCTGTTTGCAATCACGGCATCGTAATTTTCAATTTTCCAAGGTTCGAATTTGGCTGCGTCAATCTTGTCCCAAGGCATTGCATTTTTCATGTCGCGTTCTCCGATTTCAATGTGTGAAAATCGATCTGGCATGTTCACGTCGCTGCTAACGCCTTTCAATTGAGTAGATCCGCCGTTGATTCTATAGAATTTTTGAGTGGTTGTTTTCAAAGCTCCCAAATCGCCAACAGAGCTGTTCCTGATAAAGTCGTTCAATCCATAAACATTCTGAACAGTTCCTTTTCCATAAGATTGTTTGCTTCCAATGATTACACCTCTTTTGTAATCTTGGATTGCAGCGGCTAAAATTTCTGAAGCCGAAGCAGAGAAGTTATTGATCATTACAACCAAAGGTCCATCCCATTGAATTCTACTGTCCTTGTCGGACAAAACTTCTTTGTTTTTGCCAGTAGTTTTCACCTGAACAATTGGACCTTCTTTGATGAATAATCCAGCAATGTCAACAACTGTTCTCAAAGAACCTCCGCCATTGTCACGAACATCCATCACAATTCCTTGAACACCTTCTTGTTTTAGTCTTTCTACTTCGATGGCTACATCTTTTGCAGCATCTCTATCATCTTTATTTTCAAAATTGATATAGAATTTTGGAAGATAAATGATTCCGTATTTCTTGCCATCTTTTTCTACAACGCTCGATTTTGCATACGTTTCTTCAATTTCAACTTCGTCACGGATGATGGAAATTACTTTGATTGTTCCGTCAGATTTTTTAACCGTCAATCGAACTTCGGTGTCTTTTGGTCCTTTGATTTTCTTTACCACATCATCAAGACGCATTCCAACAATATCAACAGGTTCTGCATCGCCTTGAGCAACTTTCATCACAACATCACCGGCTTCCAATTCTTTTCCTCTCCAAGCCGGACCGCCAGAAATCAATTCTGTAATTTCGGTAAAATCATTTTTCTTTTGAAGGCGTGCTCCAATTCCGAAAAATTTACCACTCATGCTCACGTCAAATTTTTCTTTGTCGTCTGGAGCCATATAGTTGGTGTGAGGGTCAAAACCTTCGGCAATTGCATTCAAATAGATTGAGAAATAATCGTCGCGGTTCAAATCTTTCATGAAACTATACAATTCATTTAAAGATTTTAAAGAACTTTCACGCGTTTCTTTTTCCAATTCTTCATAGCTTTTTGGGCCTTCTTTATCTTTTTTGGCTTTTTCGGCTCTCTTTTTTTCTGATGCTGTCAAAGAGTCATTTGCCTTTTCAAAAACGCCATTCTTTTTGTCTTCCTCATACTTTAATTTGTCGTTCAAAGAAGATAGAGTTGATAGTTTTATTTGTTTACGCCATCTATCTTTAAGTTCTGTTTTATTAGCAGCGTAAGGCGTTTTTTCATAATCCGTATTGATTTCTTCATCGATGGTATAGTCAAAAGGCTTGTCGAGAATTTCTTTGTAGAAGGCTTCGCTTTCCTTTGTTCTTTGCATCAAACGGCTGTAAGTCAGATCAAAGAAAGATAGATCCTTGTTTTTGATTTGATCATCTAGCAGCGTTTCATATTTTGCAAATTCATCAATATCCGATTGAAGGAAAATCCTTTTAGAAGGATCCAATCCCATGATGTATTCCGTATAAACACCTTTCGAAAAATTATCGTCAATGTCTTTTGGATCATAATGTCCTTTTTCAACAATGAACGTTAACAATTCAATCAGCATTTTATCTTTTTCCGGGTCGTTTTTTTCTTTTAGGGGAAAAAAGCTCAATAGGGCGATTGACAATATTGCAACAACTCCTATTATTTTATAGTTTCTTTTCATAAAGCTCCAAATTGCATTCATCAATTTTTTTTAAATCTAATTTTCATCTAAATTAAGGAAAAACTATGCCAGTTGTCGCAATGTCCCTATAATTTTTTGTTAAAGATGCTAAAGTACTAACTTCCTATTAAAAATGCTTATTTTAGCCTAAATTTTTGCATAGAATTAGGACTTGAAAAATTATCTTAAGATGGATATAAATGAAAAATAAACCTTTAATTTTAGTAACCAACGACGACGGAATTACAGCTCCTGGAATCAGGACTTTGATTGCTGTAATGCAGGAAATTGGAGAAATTGTAGTGGTTGCACCAGACAAGCCTCAAAGTGCAACGGGACATGCCATCACGATCAATAATACTCTTTATTTGAATAAGATTTCAGATGATAACTCGCCTTTTTTGGAATACAGCTGTTCGGGAACTCCGGTTGATTGTGTTAAATTTGCCGTGAATGAAGTCTTGAAGAGAAAACCAGATTTGTGCGTTTCGGGAATCAATCACGGATCGAATTCTTCTATCAATGTGATTTATTCGGGAACGATGAGTGCTGCTGTCGAGGCTGGAATCGAAGGAATTCCAGCAATTGGATTTTCGTTATTGGATTATGACTGGAATGCCGATTTTGAATCGGCCAAGAAGTTCATTAAGAAGATTGCCTTGGAGGTTTTGGAAAATGGTTTGCCCGAAGGCGTAATTTTGAATGTAAATATTCCGAAGTTGAAAGAAAAGGAAATAAAAGGTATAAAAATATGTCGTCAGGCGAAAGCGATGTGGATGGAACGTTTTGATAAGCGAAAAACACCACAAGGAAAGGATTATTATTGGCTTACGGGTGAGTTTGTAAATCAGGATAAAGGAGAAGATACCGATGAATTTGCATTGGAAAAAGGTTTTATATCGGTGGTTCCCGTGCAATTTGATTTGACGGCCCATCACGCTATTCAAACATTAAATACTTGGAAGTTAAATGAGAAAAATTGATTTGTTTTATGGTGTTATAATTGGTTTGATAACTTCTTTTGTCGGAGTTTTTCTGTTTGTGTCATTGTTTACCGATTATGATTTTCAAACGGCAATCCAAGCGACAAAAGCGGAAGGCAAACTCGGGAAATTGATAACGGTAGGTGCTATTTTGAATCTGGTTGTTTTCTTTTTGCTATTAAAGATGAATAAGGAATTGATGGCGAGAGGTGTGGTTTTGGCTATGATTTTGCTGACGATTGTCACGATATTGGTCTAGGTTAAGGCTCAAGGTTTAAAAAGTGCCTAAAGTTTGTTTTTCTAGCCCTGATGGAAGTGGTCTCGTCTTTTGGGACGAGAGGAACGTACAGCAGGAACATTGATGGAGTAGAAGCCTACTGTTTTGCTCCTAAAAATAAAAAGTAAAAAGATGAAATATTATATCATTGCCGGTGAAGCTTCGGGCGATTTGCACGGTTCGAATTTGATGAAGGCGTTGTACAAGGAAGATGCTCAGGCTGAAATTCGGTTTTGGGGTGGCGATTTGATGCAAAAAGCGGGTGGGACTTTGGTGAAGCATTATCGAGAGCTTGCTTTTATGGGTTTTATTGAGGTGGTTTTTAATTTGAAAACGATTCTGAACAACATTAAATTCTGCAAAAAGGATATTGAAAATTTTAATCCAGATGTGATTATTTTTATCGATTATCCTGGCTTCAATATGCGGATTGCAAAATGGGCAAAGGAAAGAAGGATCAAGACACATTATTATATTTCGCCTCAGATTTGGGCTTGGAAGGAGAATAGGATCAAGGACATCAAGCGCGATTTTGATAAATTGTATGTGATTTTGCCTTTTGAAAAGGATTTTTACGAGAAGAAGCATGGTTTTCCTGTTGAGTTTGTAGGTCATCCTTTGATTGATGCGATTCACAACAGAACTTCGATGGACGATGCGACTTTTAGAAAAGAAAATAATCTTGATGAAAAGCCAATTGTAGCCTTGCTTCCAGGAAGTAGGAAACAGGAAATCTCCAAAATGCTTTCGCTGATGTTGAGCGTTGTGAAGGATTTTCCGGATCATCAGTTTGTGATTGCTGGAGCTCCAAGCCAGGAATATTCATTTTACAGTCAGTTTTTGAAGGATGAAAATGTACATTTTATAGCCAACAAAACATATGATTTGTTGAGTGTTTCACATTGTGCTTTGGTAACTTCCGGAACGGCAACTTTGGAGACGGCTCTTTTTAAAGTTCCTGAAGTGGTTTGCTACAAAGGCAGTTGGGCTTCCTATCAGATTGCGAAGAGAATCATCACGTTGAAGTATATTTCTCTGGTGAATTTGATCATGGACAAGGAAGTTGTGACGGAATTGATTCAGGACGAATGCAACTCCAAAAACATTAAAAGAGAATTAGGGAAATTGATGCAACCAGAATATAGAAAACGACTTTTGAAGCAATATAATGAGCTTGAAGAAAAGCTTGGAGGCGTTGGTGCGAGTGTGAAAACTGCCAAAATGATTGTTGATAATGTTAAAGCCTAAAATTGAAAAATTGAATTTGTAAGATGTTTTAATACAGTTGGTTAAAATAATTTTTCCGTTCTTTTTCGTTAATTGCTAACAAAAAAATAACGTTAAAACTTATGCTTTACTCGTTTTTTTTAGTAGTTTTACAATCTCGAAATAAATACTGCGTTATATCTGTAGTATCAAAATCCTTAAATTCTTTCGGAATTTTATTTCATAAATCTAATAGCAACAACTATTTGGTTTTGCTAGAAAAATAAAAAAATAAAATATGATAAATTCAAAAAATCTACTTCTAACGGCTGTTTTATTGTCAATTACTTCCTTGAGTTTTGGGCAAATCATAACTTCAAAGAAGGAAGCTGTAAAGAAAGGGGTTTATCAAAAACCAGAAGACAAAAAGAAAGAATCGGAAGCTATGGCTTCGCTTTCTAAAAAAACAGAGACTGCTGTTGCTTACCAAGAAGTGAAACAACCGGAAGTGAAATCGACTACAAAAGGCACTCCAAAACCCAAAAAATATTCTATCGACAAAAGTGAACCGGACGACAAGGATTTGCTTATTTCGCCTCCGGAAAATTACCTTGCCATGCAGATGATTAATAATGCGATGGAATTTCTAGGTGTTCGATACCGTGGTGGAGGAACAACTACTGCTGGAATGGATTGTTCTGGAATGGTTACTGCTGTTTTTGATATTTTTGATTTGAAATTGCCAAGAAGTTCTCACGAAATGGCAACTGTTGGTGAAAAAATCGACGAAAAAGAAGCCAAGAAAGGCGACTTGATTTTCTTTAAAACCAGTAGAAGAGGAATTAGTCACGTTGGTATAATTACAGAAGTAACGGATGATAACGAAATAAAGTTTATACACTCTTCGACTTCACAAGGTGTTGTTGTTTCTTCAATGAATGAGGCTTACTACAAGAAAACTTTCGTTCAAATCAATAGAGTTCTACAATAAAATTATCACACATCTAAAATATTTTGTTATTTTAGATGAATGAAAGTACTGCAATTTCCTTTAGCTAGAATTACGCTGTTTTTTATAGCCGGTATTTTATCCGCTTTTTATCTGAAGCCTGATTTATCGAGCGTTTTTTTGTTTTTGGGTTTTTTCTCCGTTGTTTTTATTCTCTCTTTCTTCTTATCAATAAAGAAAATCAATCAGAAGATTCACTTTGCGATTTCGACTTATTTGCTTTCTTTTTTAATTGGTGCAACTACTTTGGTTGTTCATAATGATTATTTCGATAAGGAGAATTACATTCATCTTGTCGCCGAAACAGATAGAGAATATACGATTGCAGTTACTCTAAGAGAGAAATTAAAGACGACCAGCTATAATGAACGTTATGTAGCAACTGTGAATTATATTGACGGAATCAAGACGAACGGCAAAATATTGCTGAACATCAGGAAGGATAGTTTGAAGCATAAATTGGAAATTGGTTCTAATTTGCTTCTAAAGGAAAACATCTACAAACACAAGCATCCCTACAATCCCGACCAATTTGATTATGGGAAATATCTTGAAAATAAATCCATCCTTTCGCAGGTTTATGTTGATGTTCAGGAAATCAAGATTAACGATAAGATCACCAAAAATCTGTGGTATTATTCTTCGAAATTAAGAAATAGGATCATTGAAAATCTTGAAAAAAGTAATTTTAATAATACCGAATTGAATATTGCAGTTGCTTTGATATTGGGACAAAAGCAAGATATTTCTCCCGAAGTGATGCAGGATTATCAATATGCCGGAGCTGTTCATATTTTGTCGGTTTCGGGTTTGCATGTTGGTTATATTTTACTTTTTTTAAATTTCTTGTTAAGGAGAATACCAAAGACAAGAGTTGGAAATCTGACAAAACTTTTCCTCATCATTTCGTGTTTGTGGTGTTTTGCCATTATTGCGGGACTTTCGCCATCGATTGTGAGGTCGGTGACAATGTTTTCTTTTATTGCCATTGGAATGCATCTCAGGAGGAAAACCAATATTTTTCATACCTTGATTGTTTCGATGCTACTGATTTTGATATTCCAGCCATCCTTTCTGTTTGATGTTGGATTTCAGTTGAGCTACTTTGCCTTGTTTTTTATTCTTTGGTTGCAACCCATTTTGAGTGGCTTTTGGAAACCTGAAAATAAGGTTTGCAAGTATTTATGGGACATACTCACAGTTTCTTTTTCGGCTCAAATTGGAACTTTCCCTTTGAGTATCTATTATTTCCATCAATTCCCAGGCTTGTTTTTTTTAACCAACATGATTATTCTGCCTTTCCTAGGTTTTATAATGGGACTTGGTATGGTTGTAATGATTTGGGCTTTGTTTGGTTTGGTTCCATTAATTTTTGTCAAAGCATTGGAATATAGCATTTTTGGACTTAACTGGATTATCAATTGGATTGCTTCTTTTGAGAGTTTTATTTTTAGGGATATTCCGTTTAATATTTACATGGAAATTAGTTTGTATGTATGGATTGCGATGTCGGTTCTTTGGATGGAAAAAAGAAGTTTTAAGCGATTGGTTTTTGTTTTGTCGGCATTTATTTTATTTCAGATTTCACTCTTCGGAACCAAATATCACACTGAAAACCAAAATGAAATGCTGGTTTTTCATTCCAGAAAAAATTCCATTTTTGTGGAGCGAAAAGGAAAACAATTAAAGGTTTTTGCAAACGACAGCATTTTGAAAAATTTGGAACAGGACAAAAACCTAAAATCATTCACAGTAGCCAATTTTATTGAAACTATTAAAAAGGAAAAGAGTAGTAATTTTTATTATTTCAATCAGAAGAAAATTTTCGTAATTGACAGTTCTGGTGTCTATCCGAAAAACATTAAGCCCGATGTTGTCCTATTGATTCAATCTCCAAAAGTGAATCTCGACAGATTTCTTTTGGTTCATAAGCCGGAAATTATTGTAGCCGACGGTTCTAATTATAAGACTTACATAGAAAGGTGGAAGGCAACCTGTGAGAAGCAAAAAATCCCTTTTCACGCAGTTGGTGAAAAGGGATTCTATAGAATTGAATAAACTGTTATTTTTTGTTGGCAAGAATTTGATTGGCTCCAGCCAACCATTTTTCTGGTCCACCAGCTACATAACCTGTACTTCCTAATTTTTCGAAGCTCACTTTTTTATCTACCATAGTTGGCGTTACCATCCAAACCGTTGGATAACCTCGAACAGCAAACATTTGTTGCAATTCGTTATTTTGTTTGGTTAATTCTGGCGAAAGTTGTTTTCTTCTCGGAAAATCTAAATCTACCAAAACAACATTTTCTTTGGCCCAAGTTGCAAATTCCGGTTTCGTGAAAACCTCTTTCTGCAAACGGATGCACCATCCACACCAATCGCTTCCTGTGAAGAAAAATAATAAAGGTTTTTTAGTTTTAATGGCAATTTCCGATGCTTTGTTCACATCTGTGTGCCAAGTCAATTCCTGGGCTTCGATGGTCATCGAACCAAGAACTAAAAGTAATGTTAGAACTATTTTTTTCATTTTATAATTTTTAAAAATTAGCTTTCAAAAACGATGCCGTTAAATTATCTAACTCCGTGCATTAGTTTTTTTAGAATTGGATTTAAAGAAATTACCAATAGACCGGCTACTGCTGGAACAATAGTAAATATCAAGAAAAATGTTGATAGAGAATATTCGTTAGTTATATTTTCAATTTGTCCACCCAAAACCGCGGCAAGTTTGTTCCCTATTGCAATAGCCAAATACCACATTCCAAACATAAAGGCAATCATTCTTGCTGGAACCAATTTAGATACATAAGACAAACCTACAGGAGATAAAAATAATTCACCAAGTGTATGGAATAAATATGCAAGAACCAACCATAGCATAGAAACTTTTATACCGGTTGCAACACCGTAAGATCCAAATGCCAGTAATCCAAATCCGATTGCCATAATAATTAGTCCTAAACCATATTTCACGGCTGCAGGAGGATTGTATTTGCTATCCCATAATTTTGAAACTGTTGAAGCGAAAGCAATGATAAAGAAGGAGTTTAAGATGGAAAACCAACTTGGATCTATCTCTGAAGCTTCTTTACTAAATTCATTATTAAGCATCCAAATTGCGATACCCCAAATAATTAAAAAAGTGATTGCCAAAACAACATTTGACACTAAAGCTTTCTTCCAAGTTTGTTTTGCAAGAAGGATTAATACCCATGAAATGATAACTAAAGGTACAACAGTTAGAAGTGTATTGATAGTATTGAAAATGGTTAATGAAGATCCTTCAAGTGTTCTGTCAACATTATCACGAGCGAAAATCACCAAAGATGAGGCACCTTGTTCAAAAGACATCCAGAAAAAAACGGTAAAGAAGGCAAAAATAATTACAGCAATCATTCTGTGTCGTACAATTGTGGTGTAACGCATCAATCGAGAAATAACTAAATAAAGGAACAGGAATAAAGCAACTAATATCATAAATATAGAACCATCCAAACTGCCAATTTTAAAGTTGAAAAGATTGATTCCGCCAATTTTAGACAAAGGATCATTAAAAGCATAAAGAAGACCAATCACGGTTGTAACTGCTATTAAAATAAAGTCAACAGTGGTGTAAGGATTTGGTTTATCATCCTCATTTTTGGACAAGGCAACTCTTGCTGATTCTTCGGCTTTCTTTTGTTTAGACGGAACCTCTCCTATGTCGCCAAAAAGAGGTTTTGCTAACCAAAATTGTATGGTTCCCAGAAGCATAAAAATTCCAGCTAAGCCGAATCCCCAATGCCAACCTAAATTTGCTGCCAAATAGCCACAAAGCATCATTCCGAAAAAAGCTCCTGCATTTACACCCATATAGAAAATTGTGTAAGCTCCGTCTTTTTTCTCCGGAAAAAGCTTGTACATCTCAGACAAGATTGAGGTCATATTAGGTTTAAAAAATCCTGTACCAATAACTAAAAGGCCTAAACCTAGATAAAGCATAAATGGTGTATCTAAAGCCATAGCCGCGTGACCGAGTGTCATTATTATCGACCCAATGACTACAGCCCAACGGTAGCCAATGAACCTGTCGGCTATGATTCCACCAAAAATAGGGGTAATATATAAAAGCATTGCATAAGTTCCGTATAAAGCACCAGCATTTTCAGCACTCCAACCCCAGCCTGGATTGTCTCCTGTTAGGGCAGCAGTTAAAAATAATATTAATAGAACCCTCATTCCATAGAAAGAGAATCGTTCCCACATTTCTGTGAAAAATAAAACGAATAATCCCGAAGGATGTCCTAAAACTTTTGATTTGAAAAAATCTGGGTTTCCAGCTTCTGTAGTCATTTAATTTAATTTTAAAAAATATTTTGGATGCGAAAGATAATCAAAAAATAATTAATTTATACGGCTGTGCTTACTTAGCTGCTTTTTTCTCAAGAGGTCTAATAATCATTTTGTCATAAATGGCTAAAGAGATGATTGAAAATATACCAATTCCCACAATCACAAACCATATTTTGTTTGGATTATAGGTTTCCCAAAGCATATTGGTCATATCCCAATGGCTCATTCCTAATTTTTGTTCGGCTAAAGCAAAATATTCGTTTTTTGAGAATGGAAAATGTATCTGATTGATATCAATACTTTTAGAAGATGCTAAATCTGTAAAAGATTGTTTCACGGTTGTCCAATCAATTGTTTCTGCTTTTAAATTAAATTGCTTTTCAAAGCCAGAAATAGACATGTTTAATGCTTTGGATCCTTTTTCTATAAACTCTTCTTTGGTTACAACTTCGGGCATTTCAATGTTTCTACCTGCCATTTCTTTTTTCAATAGCGATAATTTATCGGACCAGGACTGATAAAGGCTTCCCGAAATAATGCTTGTAACAAAGTAGCTTGCTGCAACAGGTAGAAAGTAAGTTCCTTGGTACAAACCTTCTTTCCCTTTTGGTGTAATCAATGCAATAAATGATGATACGGTTGGACTGCTCATCATTTCACCAATAGCAAAAATCATCGTTCCAATGATAGTAAACCAGACACTTCCTGAATAAAATGTTAAACCGATACCAATTGTTGCAATTATGGCACCACGGATTACCGCATTGATATGACGCATTTTAATAACAAAAAACGATATCGTAATCTGGAAAAGTATGATCATCAATGAGTCGATATTTGTAAACCATTCGGGTTTTACCTGACCGTCTTGTGTTATTAAACTTCCTAAAGCAGGAAGCTTTTCATTTAGCCAATTGCTAATTGAAGCAGAGTTTACCCAGTCTTCTATAAAATTCGGAAGGGTATTAAATAATTGGTTAAACATCGTCCAGAAACCAATCATTAATAAAAGTAATATTCCTAATCGTACATCTTTAAGGGCTTCGAAAATACCTAAAATAGATTCTTTAATGGCTTCAAGAATGGAATTTTTTGGTTTTTCAACCTTTGGTTCGTTATAAAAAAGCAATAAAAGAATAAGGTTTATACCAATTACAATTGCGGCCTGGACAAAAATAATCTTCCATCCGTAAGTAGTTCTTAATCCGGAAGACATCGCAGGACCGATAAATCCACCAATGTTTACCATCATATAGAAAATGCCAAATCCCATAGTTCCTGTTGTTTCATCGGTGTTTCGAGCTACAATTGCTGACGCTACAGGCTTAAAGAATGCGGCACCAACAGCAACAAGTAGGAAAACCATATAGACACTCCAATAGGTGTTTACTTCACCTAAAAGATAATAACCCGAAATCATAATGATATAAGAAATGATTAAAGATACCTTGTAGCCTATACGGTCGGCAATTACTCCAAAAATCAAAGGAAGAAAGTAAAGTATCCCGACAATGTTCCCCATGATATTTCCTTTCTGGATGTGATCAAAACCTAAACCACCGGTATCAGTTGACCCTACTAAATAAAGTCCTAAAAGTGTATAAATTCCGTACCAAGCCCAACGTTCCATAAGTTCCATAAAACTGGCTATCCAGAAATTTTTATTAAAAGATTTAATTGTAGTAAATAGTGAAGTTTTAGTATCTGACATTTTGAAAATTAGATTTTAATTGAAAAGATATAGACCATAAAAAGCGACCCAAAAGTCGCTTTTTATGATGAATAGTAGGATGTTATTTTACTTCTTGCATTAGTTTTCTAATCAAAGGCGAAACAATGATAAGCAACAAACCTGCTACCAAAGCATAAATTGCCAATTGATAATATCCTTCAGTGTAACCTTGTAATTTTGTCAATAAGGTTGCATTTTCGTCTGGTGAAGACATTCCTGCTCCAAGTAATCCAGCAGCATATTGTCCGTAAGCACTAGCCAGAAACCACATTCCCATCATCATTCCCGAAAGACGTTTTGGAGAAAGTTTCGTCATAATGGATAACCCAATTGGGGATAAACATAATTCTCCAAAAGTGATAATCAAATAGGCAAAAGTGAAAAGATTTAAAGAGGTTATTCCTTCACTGTCGGCGAAAAAACGTGTGTAATAGAACGTGTAAAAAGAGGCTGCTAGGAATAAAAATCCGATTCCGAATTTCATTACGGTATTTGGTTCAATTTTCTTTTTAGCCATTGCCAGCCAAATCAAACCAACAATCGGACTGAAAATGATAACAAACAAAGAGTTTGATGTATTGTTTACAATGTTCGGATTAATTTCGAAGAACAATAAGTTATGATGAAGGTTGTTTTTTGCAAATAATGCCAATGAACCACCACTTTGCTCGAAAAATGCCCAAAATACAACAGAGAAAAGAATAAAAACAAATGCAGCAATCAGTTTTTTTCTTGCTCTTTCATCACTTTCTTTAAACGTTTCAAATAAGAAATACAATACTGCCAATGGTCCGATGGTGTACATGAAATAATCGGTATAATCCGTATTCTTAATCATCATAAAAATCAAGGGAATGCTAAGTAACGAACCTACATAAACTGCAATTTCACGAGTAGTTCTTTTAGTAGGTTCTAGGTTAAGAAGCGGAGAGTTTCCAATTGGTCCCAAAGATTTTTTTGTATAAATAAAAGTAATCAATCCAATAACCATTACAATTGCAGCAGACAAGAAAGCATAACTCCAGCCGTAATCAGGACTAGTTCCTAAATAAACACAAACAGCTCCACCAAGTAAAGCTCCGATATTAATTCCAGAGTAGAATAATCCGAAACCAGCATCACGTCTGCTATCTCCCTCTTTGTAAAGTTCTCCAACCATCGACGAAATATTTGGCTTGAAGAAACCAGTTCCGATGATTGAGAGTGTAATTCCTAAATAGAAGAATTCCTGTGGAGAAAAGGCAATGATTAAGTTTCCAAGAATCATTACAGTTGCACCAAAAAGAAGCGATTTTTTAAAACCTAAAATTTTATCAGCAAAAATTCCTCCGATAAAGGTAAAAGCATAAACGAAAGCCTGAATGGCACCGTACTTTAAATTGGCTTCTTTGTCAGATAAAGCCAAACCTAAAATTTGGTCGGCCATAAAAATGGTCAAAACACCACGCATTCCGTAAAAACAGAAACGTTCCCACATTTCCACCAAAAACAAATACCATAATTGCTTTGGATATTTGCCTTCAAAATTTTGAATTTCTTCTAAAGTTGGGCCTGCATTTGCAGATGACAACGGGTAATTGTTTTCCATTTTATGTTGTTTTTGTTATCGTTATTTCATGGCAACAAATTAATTGATGCCTTTTTCTCTCATTACTTTATTTAAATTTTTCACCAATGCAAACATCAGCAAAGTAGCAAACATCAAGAGCCCAAAGTTGACCCAGAAAAAGTTTGCTTTATCATCGTAAGTGTCCCACATGCTGGCCAAAACACCACTCAATTTATTTCCAATAGATGTAGATAGAAACCAGCCACCCATCATTAATGCAGTTATGTTTTTTGGAGATAATTTTGAGACGATCGATAATCCCATCGGACTCAAAAATAATTCTCCAATTGTGATGATTCCGTAATTTGCAACAAGCCACCAAACACTTACTTTTTCTGTTCCGTTGCTTCCAATATTTACCGCGGCAACCATAACCAAAACAGATAGTGCCGAAATTAATAATCCGAAAGCAATCTTAGTTGGTGTTGAAGGCTCTTTTTTCTTGCTTCTTAGATAAGTAAAGAAAGCTACAATCAACGGTGTCAAAATAATCACCCAACCAGGATTTATTGATTGGCTTAAATTGGTTGCCCAAACGCTAATTTTCGTTCCTTCTTCTGGTAGTTTTTCGGGAGCTACATTTCTAAAATAGACTGGATAATCTATTGTTTTCTTTACTTCTCCGTTTTCTTTTTGCAAACGAAATTGCTCATCGTATAACTCTGTTTCGGCTTTTGCGTAAGTTATTTCCTTTGATTGTACTAATGTCGAAAATACTTTTTCAGTGGTTCCTGTAACTTGTCTATCGGTATATCTATCGGCCCAAGTTGTGAGTGCCGAACCGTTGAGTTTGAAAACCGCCCAGAATAAAATCACGACTGCAAATATGGAAAGTAAAGCTCCAATTGGTCTTTTCTCGTCAGCTTTTGCCTTGAAATATAAGCTTGCATAAAAGTAAATTACAGGAATACATGCAAATATAAAAGCATCGGTACTGTCCGAACCAAAAATAGAACTGTCCAGATTGACTTCAGATTGAACTCCTTTCAAAAACCATCCAATGATTCCAAAAACAACCGATGGAACCAATATGAAAAGAACGATTTTATAAAAAGGCATGTCGCCTTCCTGTGTTCCTTTTTTCTGGTCGAAACCAGTATAATGTTTCGTGCCTAGAAGAAAAACGACAACGCCAATAAACATCCCAATTCCGGCCGCCATAAATGCATATTGCCACCCTAAAAGGATTTGCAAAGCGGCACCAAAGAAGTTGCAGATAAATGCCCCAACGTTGATTCCCATGTAGAAGATGTTGTAACCTTCGTCTTTCTTGTCTCTATATTCGTCAGTAGAGTAAAAATTACCTAACAGTGTAGAAATATTCGGCTTGAAAAATCCGTTACCCACAATTACAAGCGTCATTGCAATATACAACATGGTCAAACTATGGATGCCCATCATAAAATAGCCGGCACCCATCATCAATCCGCCCAAAACGATTGATTTTCTGTAGCCTAAATAACGGTCGGCCACCAAACCTCCGATAAAAGGAGTGAGGAAAACCAAGGCGATAAAGGTTCCGTATAAGTCCGAAGCTTCTTTTTCGGTCATGGCGAAACCGGCTTCAACATCTTTAAGATAGAGCGTGAAAACTCCAATCATCAAATAATAGCCGAAACGTTCCCACATTTCAGATAAGAACAAATAGGGTAGGGCTTTAGGATGCGATTTCCACATAATTATAAATTATCTTTAATAAAGTTGGTCATTTTTGTATAAAGGTGCAATCTAGTCTTTCCACCGTAGATTCCGTGGTTTTTGTCGGGATAAATAGCCCACTCAAATTGTTTGTTGGCTTGAACCAAAGCTTCCACCATCAACATTGTGTTTTGAACGTGAACATTATCATCGGCAGTTCCGTGGATTAAAAGATATTTTCCTTTCAATTTGCTTACGTGATTGATCGGAGAGTTTTCGTCATATCCTGAAGCATTTTCTGCTGGAGTTTGCAAGAATCTTTCGGTGTAAACCGAGTCATAAAAACGCCAATTCGTTACTGGAGCAACAGCTATTGCCATTTTGAACACGTCATTTCCTTTTAGGATACAGTTCGAAGACATGAAACCTCCATAACTCCAACCCCAGATTCCAATTCGGCTGTTATCTACATAATTGTAGTTTCCAATCACTTTCGCAGCGTCAATTTGGTCTTGAGCTTCCAAGTTTCCTAAATCTTTGTAGGTCACTTTTTTGAATTCGGCACCTTTAAAACCAGTTCCTCTTCCATCCACACAAGCCACGATATAACCTTGTTGGGAAAGCATCATATACCACATGTCATTAATATCCAACCAAGAATTTGTAACTTCTTGAGAACCAGGTCCTGAATATTGGAACATCAAAACTGGATATTTTTTTGAAGCATCAAAATTCTTAGGCTTGATCATCCAAGCGTTCAATTTGTGTCCTTTTTCTGTAGTAAATTCAAAGAATTCCTTTGAAGGCAAATCGTAGGCTTTCAGTCTTGAAGAAAGTCCGTCGTTCTTTTTGATGGATTGTACTTCTTTTCCTGTTTTGGCATCATTTAAAGAATATTGGGTTGGTGTCGTAGCATTTGAAAAAGTATTAATGTAGAAATCAAAATTCGGACTGAAAGTAGCGGAGTTTGTTCCCGTTGCAGAAGAAAGTCTTTTTTTTCCGCTTCCGCTTAAATTAATCGAATAAATATCTCTGTTGATCGAACCATTTTCTACGGATTGATAAAAAACTGTTCCCGATTTTTCATTCAAACCATAATATTTCGTGATTTCCCAGTTTCCTTTTGTAATCTGATTTTTCAATTTTCCAGTTTTGTCGTAATGGTAGATGTGGTTGAAACCGTCCTTTTCACTCGTCCAGATAAAGCTGTTGTCTTTCAAAAAAGTAAGATTGTCTGTAATGTCAACATAAGCCTTGTCTTTTTCATTCAAGACCACTTTTGCAGTTCCAGAAGTTCCATCTACGAAAAGCAAATCTAGATTATTCTGATGTCTGTTGATGACTTGGGTACTCAAGACATTGGCTTCGTTCGTCCATTTTATTCTTGGTATATAAAAATCATTGTAGTTTCCAAGATTGATTTGCTTGGCATTATTTGCTTTTAAATCATAAATATGAAGCGAAACCAAAGCATTTTTTTCTCCTGCTTTCGGATATTTGAAAACCTGCTGAACAGGATATAAACCTTGGTTGTAAAGGTCCATCGAAAACTCTGGAACTTCAGTTTCATCAAAACGGATATAGGCAATTTTATCACTCGAAGCATTCCAGTCGAAAGCTCTTACGAAAGCAAATTCCTCTTCATAAACCCAATCCGTGATCCCGTTGATGATGGCATTTTTCTTTCCATCGGTTGTGATTTGTTTTGAAGTTTTGTTTTGAAGATTATACACAAATAAATTATTGTCTTTTGCATAAGCGATTTGAGTTCCGTCAGGCGAAAAAGTTGGTTCCTGAACTTTGAAATCAAATAATTTAGTCAATTGTTTTGAAGTAATGTCGTATAAATAATAATCAGCAACGAATGAATGGCGGAAAATTTGTTCCGATTCGCACGCCAATAAAATTTGATTTTCCTTTGAATTGAAGGTGTAACTGTCAATCATCGGAAGACCTTGATGATTTTTAGTATCAATTAAAGTCGAAACTTTCTTCAAAGTTGCATAATCATACAAGTCGATTTGCATACTTCTCGAAGCTCTGTCAAAGTTTAAAACTGTGTATTGGTTGGTGTTTTTTAAGGCTTGGAGTTCGTCCATTCCTTCGGTTCTAAAAGCTCCACCCCAAATTTCTTCCAAGGTGAGTTTTTGTTGAGCTGTAGCTGATAAGGAAACCAGTAAAAATAAGAATAAAGACTTTTTGATGCTGTTCATTTTCGGTATGTTAAAAAACGTTCAATTTTAGTGAAAAAAAAGCAATAAAGACTATTTTTTTCTGTTAAAAGCGTTTTTACAGAAATCGGATTTGTTGAATAAATTTAAAAAGAGCCATTGCTTAAACCGCAACAGCACCTTTAATATGTGGATGAGGTTCATAGCCTTCTAAAGTGAAATCCTCAAAAGTAAAGTCTAAAATGTTTTTCACATTTGGGTTAAGCACCATTTTTGGTAAAGGTTTTGGCTCACGCGATAATTGAAGTTCAAGCTGTTCGAAGTGATTGTTGTAAATATGAGCATCTCCAAAAGTATGAATAAAATCTCCAGGTTCTAAATTGCAAACTTGAGCAATCATCATCGTTAGCAAAGCATAAGAAGCAATGTTGAAAGGTACTCCCAAGAAAATATCGGCACTTCTTTGGTACAATTGGCATGATAATTTTCCGTCGGCTACATAAAATTGAAAGAAAGCATGACAAGGAGGCAAGGCAACTTTTCCGTTGGCTACATTTTCTGCAAATGATTTTGTAGTATCCGGCAAAACGGATGGATTCCAAGCGGAAACCAACATTCTACGGCTGTTTGGATTTGTTTTTAAAGTTTCAATCAATTCCGTAATCTGGTCAATTTCTTCGCTGTTCCAGTTTCTCCATTGATGACCGTAAACAGGACCTAATTCTCCTTCTTCATTGGCCCATTCGTCCCAAATTTTTACTCCGTTTTCCTTTAGATAAGCAATATTGGTTTCGCCTTTCAAAAACCAGAGCAATTCGTATATGATGGATTTTAAATGTAGTTTTTTGGTCGTGACCATCGGGAAACCTTCGCTCAAATCAAAACGCATCTGGTAGCCAAAAACGCTTTTGGTTCCTGTTCCTGTTCGGTCTCCTTTTTGTGTTCCGTTTTCTAAAACGTGTTTTACAAGGTCGTGGTATTGTTTCATATTATTTTATTTTTGCCACAAAGGCTCGAAGGCACAAAGTTTTATTTTATTAAACTGTAAACTGTAACTGTAAACTGTAACTGTAAACTGTAACTGTAACTGTAACTGTAACTGTAAACTGTGACTGAATACTAAATCTCTCTTCTCGAAATTTCGTCTCTTATCTTCGCTGCTTTTTCATAATCTTCATTTTCAACGGCACCTTGAAGCAACTCGTGTAATTCTGACAAGCTGTGTTTTGCATAGGTTTCGCCTGACTGATTGGTTTCTTCTTCCATTCCGAAGGTTTCCGGGTCCGAGAGGATGTCGTCGTTGTCCTGTGAAGGATTATCAGACTCAAGCGGATTTGCTTTTAGATAAATTCCGGCCTTGTCCAATATGTTTTTATAGGTGAAGATTGGTGCCGAAAATCGCAAGGCCAATGCAATCGCATCTGAAGTTCTCGCATCGATGATTTCCTCGATTTTATCTCTTTCGCAGATGATGCTGGAATAGAAAACGCCATCCACCAATTTATGAATGATTACCTGTTTGACAACAATATCAAAACGGTCGGCAAAATTCTTGAACAGATCGTGTGTCAAGGGACGTGGCGGTTTTATTTCCTTCTCTAAAGCAATGGCAATAGATTGTGCTTCGAAAGCTCCAATGACGATTGGTAGTTTTCGGTCGCCGTCAACTTCATTCAAAATTAGAGCATAGGCTCCGTTTTGTGTCTGGCTGTATGAAATTCCTTTTATGGTTAGTTTTACTAAACTCATTTTTGAATTTTAGATTTTAGATTTTAGATTTCAGAATTGTGATAATATTCTGAAAAAAAAATCGAGTTGTTTTGTTGTTAAATCCTGCAAGGTTTTTGAAACCTTGTAGTTGTTTTTGTTTTATACCTACAAGGTTTTGAAAACCTTGCAGGAAATCTGCTACTTGCCAAAAATTATGGATAACGATTGGCGGTTTATGCTTTCCTCTCTAGCCCTGACTGGAGGGAATCTCGTTTTTTGGAACGAGATGGAAGGAAGGCAGGAAAATGGATTCCAAAGAAGCCTAAACCTTTCGCTCCTAAAAATAGTAATCAGTATTCAGTTTCAGTTGGCAGTTGATGTGCTAAAACGTGAAAATTGTGGACTGAAAACAAAAAAAAAGGGCTATCTAAAAGTGGATATTTCTATCTAGATTTAGATAGCCCTAATATGGGCACAATTTAAAAAATTATTTACGAATTATTCGCTTTGAATTCTTTTAATTTTTGAGTCAGTTTTGGAACAATATCGAAAGCATCTCCTACAACTCCGTAATCGGCTACTTTGAAGAAAGGTGCATCGGCATCTGAATTGATGACCACTTTTACTTTAGAGGAGTTGATTCCGGCAATGTGTTGGATGGCTCCAGAAATCCCGACAGCGATGTAAAGATTGGTGGCTACAGGCTTTCCTGTTTGCCCAACGTGTTCACTGTGAGGTCTCCATCCAAGATCTGAAACGGGTTTAGAACAAGCAGTTGCCGCTCCAAGTACCGAGGCTAATTCTTCCAACATTCCCCAGTTTTCAGGACCTTTTAAACCACGACCTCCAGAAACTACCACTTCTGCATCGGCAATGGTTACTTTTCCTGAAGTTTTGTCAACTGATTGTACTTTTACACCAAAATCATTGTCGCCAATGGTTGGGTTGAAGTCTTCTTCGGTTAAAGAAGATGCACTTTCGAAAACACCGTAAGAGTTTTTGGCAAGTCCAAGAACTTTTGCATCGGTAGTGATTTCGGTAATATTGAAGGCTTTGTTTGAAAAAGCGTTTCTTTTTACTTGAAATGGTGAAGTACTTACTGGAAGTCCGACAACATTTGAAGCATAACCAGCTTCCAAAGAAACGGCAACTAGTGGAGCCAGATATAAACTATCTGTAGTTGAAGAAAGCAAAACTAATTTTGCACCTTCTTTTTGAGCGGCTTGCTTGATTACATCTGCATACGCTTTTGCTGTAAAACCTGATAGTTTATCGTTGTTTACTTTTAATACTTTATCTACTCCGTATTTTGATAGGTCAGAAACGTTTGCTGTGTTTACCGTTACAGCTGTTACAGTTGTTCCTAATGATTCAGCTACTTTTTTTGCGTAGGAAGCCAATTCGAAAGCTACTTTCTTGAATTTTCCTTCTGCTGATTCCGCATATATTAATATTGACATAGTCTTAAATTTTAGATTTTAGAATTATGATTTTAGATTTTGGAACAATCTTAAATCACTTTCGCCTCGTTGTGTAATAAATTGATTAATTCATCCAGATTATCCGCACTTACTAGTTTCACCGCTGATTTTGGTGCTGGTTTTTCGAATTTTACTGCTTTTGTATTGTTGTTTGCAGCAACTGGTTCAAGTACAGTCAAGGCTTTAGTTCTTGCTGTCATGATGCCTCTCATGTTTGGGATTCTCAAGTCTTTTTCCTCAACAAGACCTTTTTGTCCTCCAATAATTAAAGGTAAAGATGTTGCAACGGTTTCTTTTCCACCGTCGATTTCTCTTGCAGCTGTCGCTGAAGTTCCATCTACTTTTAATTCTGTGCAAGAATTCACGAAATTGTATCCTAAAATTCCAGCTAACATTCCTGGAACCATTCCGCCATTGTAATCCAAAGATTCTTTTCCGGCTATAACTAAATCATAACCACCATTTTTAATTACTTCTGCCAATTGTTTTGCAACGAAAAAACCGTCAGTTGGATTTGCATTTACACGAATTGCTTCGTTGGCTCCAATTGCCAATGCTTTTCTCAAAGTTGGTTCCGTATCAGGGCCTCCAACGTTTACCACCGTAACATTTGCTCCTTGTTGTTCTTGAAACCAGATGGCTCTTGTCAATCCGAATTCGTCGTTAGGGTTGATTACAAATTGAACGCCATTGGTGTCAAATTCTGAATCGCCATTGGTGAAATTAATTTTTGAAGTAGTATCAGGAACGTGACTGATGCAAACTAATATTTTCATCTTTTTTATAATTTAGATTATCGTATTTCGGTGACGAAAATACAACTATATTTTCAAAAAAGAACTATGCGTGCATAATATTTTTGTGAATTATAACGTTTTCGTAGGTGGTTTTATGACAGATTTAGTAAAATCAAACCATGAAGGGCTTTATCGATATTGTCAACGAAAGAATCATCTGCTTAATGATGCTAATTAATTTAAACTTAATTATGCTTTTATATACGTTTTAATTTTTATTTTTGCGTTTCAAAATTTAAGAAGATAATAAACTGATATATGAAAACAATCCAATTTAGAGAAGCTATTTGTGAAGCGATGAGTGAAGAAATGCGTCGTGATGAATCTATTTATTTAATGGGTGAGGAAGTTGCCGAATACAATGGTGCTTACAAAGCTTCAAAAGGAATGTTAGATGAATTTGGACCAAAAAGAGTGATTGATACTCCGATTGCCGAACTTGGTTTTGCCGGAATTGCAGTTGGTTCAGCAATGAACGGTAACCGTCCGATTGTGGAATTTATGACGTTTAACTTTTCATTGGTTGGTATCGACCAGATTATAAACAATGCGGCAAAAATGCGTCAGATGTCGGCCGGACAATTTCCAATGCCGATGGTTTTCAGAGGGCCAACAGCTTCTGCTGGACAATTAGGAGCAACACACTCACAAGCTTTTGAAAACTGGTTTGCCAACACTCCAGGTTTGAAAGTTGTAGTTCCGTCAACTGTTTACGATGCAAAAGGATTGTTGAAGTCAGCCATCCGTGATAATGATCCGGTTATTTTTATGGAATCTGAGCAGATGTATGGTGATAAAGGTGAAGTTCCAGAAGGAGAATACACAATTCCTCTAGGAGTTGCTGATATTAAAAGAGAAGGGAAAGATGTAACAATCGTTTCATTTGGTAAAATCATCAAGGAAGCTCATATTGCTGCTGACGAATTAGAAAAAGAAGGAATCTCTTGCGAAATCATCGATTTGAGAACCGTTCGTCCGATGGATTATGAAACCATCTTGACTTCTGTTAAAAAAACAAACCGTTTGGTAGTTTTGGAAGAAGCTTGGCCATTTGCAAGTGTTGCTTCGGAAATCACTTATATGGTTCAGGAAAAAGCATTCGATTATCTAGATGCTCCAATCCAAAGAATTACAACTGCAGATACACCAGCTCCTTATTCTCCAACTTTGTTGAAAGAATGGTTGCCAAATTCTGGAGATGTTGTAAAAGCGGTTAAAAAAGTAATGTATAAAAAATAATTAGATAATTTTATCCACTAGAAAAGCTGTTAATTTTACAATTATCTAATTAACACAATTTCTAGAATTTCAATTATCGAAATAACTATATTTGAGGCTTCATCAGGGAACAACTTTGATGAAGCTTTTTTTATTTCCGATGTTGCAAAAACATTTGTAATTCGTAAGGTGTTTTTGATTTATAAATGTGACTTTTAGACGATAAATTTCTATATGAAGAATATATTTTTAGGACTATTTTTATTGCTAGCCAATTTTTTGATAGCCCAAACAAAAGTGAGTGGTGTTGTGTTGGATGAAAATAAACAACCGGTTCCTTATGCAAGTGTAGCTTTTTTAGGTACATCCGAAGGAATGATTACCAACGAAGACGGACGTTTTTATCTTGAATCTCCTCAAAACAGAAAAACTCTTTCCATCTCCTTTATCGGTTATACAACTCAAGAAATTCAACTCGAAAAAGCGGTAACCTACGATATGAAAATCGTGCTGGTTTCTGGAGAAGAATTAGCCGAAGTAAAAGTATATAGCGGAAAAACATCCAAAAAGAACAATCCAGCCATTGATATCCTCCGAAAAATATGGGCTCGAAAACGCAACAACGGTTTGCGTCAATTCAAGCAATATGAAATGGAAAAGTATGAAAAGGTAGAATTTGATATGAACACGATTGATAGTGCTTTTATGAAAAGCCGTGTGTTCAAAGGAATGGAGTTCGTGTTCAATTCTATTGATACTTCAAGCGTTACCGGAAAAACCTATTTGCCAATTTTTATCAATGAAGCACTTTCAAACGTGTATGGAGATAATGTTCGTGGAAAGGTAAAAGAAATTCTGAAAGCCAACAAAAATTCAGGCTTCAATACCAATCAGCAGATTATCGCTTTTATCAAGGATTTATATGCAGAATATGATATCTATGACAATTACCTGAAATTTTTCGACAAAGCTTTTACGAGTCCACTTTCTCGAACAGGAATTGATGTCTATAATTATCGATTGGTTGACAGTGCTTTTATCGATAAAAAATGGTGCTACAATATTGTTTACTATCCGCGTCGTCCAAATGAACTGACTTTTAAAGGCGATTTTTGGGTAAACGATTCCACTTGGGCGATTAAAGAGATTAACCTTCAGGCTTCAAAAAGTGCCAACATCAACTGGGTCAAGGAAATTTATATCGAACAGGAATTTGAAGTGTTGAATGATTCCGTTTTTCTCTTGAGAAGAGATTATATGATGTCCGATTTTGCCTTGAATAAAAAGGAAAAGTCGCGAGGTGTTTATGGGAAAAGAACCACGATGTTCCGAAATCATGAATTCGATAAAGAAAAACCAACTGATTTCTACAAAGAGGAAGTCAATTATTATGATGATACGGTTTATACTCGGGACGATGATTTTTGGGAGGAAAACCGCTTTGAAAATCTAAATAAAGATGAAAAGGGTATTTATAAAATGCTTGATACCTTACAGACCAATAAAAAATTCAGGCAACTTTATGACATTGTTTCAATTTTGGGAAGTGGTTACATCCAAAAAGGGAATTTTGATATAGGTCCTATATTTTCAACCTTCGGTTTCAATGAAGTTGAGGGAATACGAGTTAGAGTTGGTGGTCGAACCTATTTTGGGCCAAATGACATGTGGCGTCTTCAAGGCTATACTGCCTATGGTTTTGATGATAATAAATTTAAATACGGAATTTCTGGAAAATGGCTCTTGAACCGCAAAAACAGATTAATCATTTCTGGAGGAAATAGAAGAGATGTGGAGCAAATTGGTGCCAGCCTAACCACGACAAACGATGTTTTGGGTAGAAGTTTTGCCTCATCAGCACTTTTTACGACAGGAAATAACGGAAAATTAACCAATATCAACCTCACTTCTGTTGCATTAGAAATAGAACCTGTTCGAAATTTAACTCTTCAAACGGGATTTTCCTATCGAACATTAGAATCGGCATCCAATACTTTTAGTTTGGATTATTATACCGATGATAGTTTTACAACCACAAGGGGCGATGTAAAACAATCCGAGCTCAACTTCCAAATTGATTATACACCAGGACGAAAAACCGTTGGTTATGGTGTGGAAAGAAGTATTGTAGATAATCCTTTTCCAAGGTTTTTTGTAAATTATAGCCAAGGTTTGAAAGGCGTTTTGGACAGTGATTTTAAATATGAAAAGATCCAGTTTTACTACAAACAACCTATCAATATTGGAGGAATTGGTCGATTGGATTATATTATGGAACTCGGAAAAACATTTGGAGATGTGCCACTTGGTTTGATGAGTATCGTTCCGGGAAACCAAACGTATTTTGTGATTGAAAACACCTTCAACTTGCTTGATTTCTATGAATTTCAAGCAGATACGTATGCTACTTTTCAATTGCAACACAATTTTGGCGGACGAATTTTTTCTAGAATTCCGCTGTTGCGAAAATTAAACTGGAGGGAAACTATTGGTTTTAAAGGGGTTTACGGAACTATCAGTGAGGGAAACAAAGCTATCAATGCTTCAGGATTGGTATATCGAGCTCCAGAAGATTTCTATTGGGAATACAATGCCGGAATCGGGAATATCTTTAAAGTATTCAGAATCGAATTTGCTTGGAGAGGAAGTTATATCACACCACAAACCACTAATTTCGGAATAAAAGGTTCGTTTGGATTCCATTTCTAAACTTAACGAAACTTTACGCTAATTCAAAAGTGATTAAGAATCTGTAAATTGGAAAATAATTTTCTTATTTTTGAATATACAAAAATTGCCGATTATGGATACGACCGCCCAAATTAAAAAGAATTTGATTGCAAGGATAAAGAATTCAGAGGACTTGAATTTCCTTAGTGCTTTGCAAACTATTTTTGATTCTTCTGAACAAGCACTGTATAAATTGTCTGCCGAGCAACAATCTTCAATTGAGGTTTCGAGAAATGAAATAAAAGAAGGAAAGTTTCGTGAAAATGAGGAAGTAATTTCCAATATGAGGCAATGGCTAAAAAAGAAATAGTCTGGTCCAGTCTTGCAGAAATACAATTGCAAACCGTACTTGAGTTTTATTCTGAAAGAAATGGAAATTCAAATTACAGTCTTAAACTTTTAGACGAAGTTGAAAATCTATTGGAAACTATTTCCCATTCAGAACTTATCGGTAGATTGACTTCAAATAAATATACACGCGTTATTCCTTTAAAGACCTATTTGATATTCTATGAGGTAAACAATGACAGAATTGAAATCGTAGCTTTTTGGGATAATCGTCAAGATTCAGAAAGCCGAAAAGTCAAGTAATTCTTTTAGTTTCTAAATTTCTTGAACCTTTGCGAACCTTTGTGACCTTTGTGTCTTCGTGGTTAAAACATTATGAAAGAAGCACTAGATTTTCTGCTACAAATAGACCCCGTTTTTAAACGAATCATTGATCAATACGGATTACCCATCATTCCAAAACGACCTCAAGGTTTCGCAACTCTTGCCCTATTAATTCTCGAACAACAAGTTTCCATCGATTCTGCGAAAGCAACCTTTATCAAATTAAATAATAAAGTAAGAGAATTTCATCCACAGGAATTACTTTTATTATCTGACGAAGAATTTAGAAATGCAGGAGTAAGCCGTCAGAAAACCAGCTACATCAAAGCATTGGCGACAGCCATCCTCGATAAAGAGCTCGATTTGGAAAGCCTTCCCGAAAAACCAAGCCATCGAGTCCGCGAAGAACTCATCAAGATAAAAGGAATCGGTAACTGGACCATTGATGTCTATCTGATGTTCTGTCTTCAAAAGCCCGATATTATTCCGCTTGGCGATATTGCCATCGTCAACACCCTGAAAGAACTGTTGGATATCCACGATAAAATGGAAATGGAAGCTCATTCTGAAAAATGGAGCCCACATCGTTCACTTGCAAGTTTCATTTTGTGGCATTATTACCTCGAAAAAAGAGGTAGGAAAGTAAATTATTAATTTTATTTTTAATGAAAATCGCATAAAACCGTATATTTTTTTTAAGAATATTCATAAAATAGTTTCCAAAATTATTCAATCTATTTTATTGTTGAACTATTTTAAATTTGAGCAATTTAGCCCGATTTATTTACATAAAAATTATACACATATAACACCATTTTTTTGTTGTAGAACACCAATGTTTGCTTACTTTTGCAGTCTGAAATTTAGAAAAGTAAAACAAGTAAAATGACAGCAGACAAACTAACAACTTTCGATGTTTTGATCGAAATACCAAGAGGAAGCAGAAACAAATACGAATACGATTTTGAAATAAAAAGAATGCGTTTTGACAGAATGTTATTTTCGTCGATGATGTATCCTGCAGATTACGGATTTATTCCAGAAACATTAGCATTAGATGGAGATCCTCTAGATGTTTTGGTTTTGGTAAACGAACCAACTTTTCCTGGATGTGTAATGGAAGTGAAGCCAATTGGAGTTTTCCACATGGCAGATGACAAAGGACCAGACGAAAAAATCATCTGTGTGCCGGTTTCTGATCCAATTTGGAATTCTTTGGAAAACCTGTCCGACATCAACCCACATTTATTAAAGGAAATTGAACACTTTTTCCAAGTATATAAAGACCTTGAAAACAAGAAAGTAGATGTTGAAGGTTGGGGAGATGTAAATGAGGCATATTCCATTATCGCAGAATGCACCAAACGTTTTGATGATATTCCGAACAAAGCAGAAGGTTTGTTCAGCATCAAGTAGTTCTAAAACGATTCATATTACCATGATAAAGCAACATTCGAAATTCGGATGTTGCTTTTTTTTGCTAGCAACTTTCGAGGTGGAAAGCAATGATACGGCAGTTCTGCATAAGATAAATTTTAGTATAAACAATTTGATACTGCTAATCTGATAAAAAAAGCAACATTCTATTATAATGTTGCTTTTTTATTTATATGTGTTTTGTTATATTTACATAATATTAACAAATACCAAAAAATATTTATATGGAATCATTCATGATTTATGTGCCGTTAGTAATGGCATTTATTGGGTTGGCCTTTATGGCTTTCAAGAGATCCTGGGTTTTAAAACAAGATGCCGGAGACGGTAAGATGAAAGAAATTTCAGATTACATTTACGAAGGTGCCTTGGCTTTCCTGAAAGCGGAATACCGATTATTGGCCATTTTCGTAGTTGGTGCAAGTATCGCTTTAGCAGGAATTTCATTCGTTGTCCCAACAACACATATCCTAATTGTAGTGGCTTTCGTTTTCGGAGCCTTTTTTTCTGCCCTTGCAGGAAATATGGGAATGAAGATTGCCACCAAAACAAACGTTAGAACCACCCAAGCTGCACGAACAAGTTTGCCTCAAGCCTTGAAGGTTTCCTTCGGTGGAGGAACCGTGATGGGGCTTGGTGTTGCAGGTTTGGCCGTTCTGGGACTTACAGGATTTTTCATCATTTTATTCCATTATTTTATGGGTGGCGTTTGGACGTCAACCGAACAAATGACCATCGTTTTAGAAACATTGGCAGGTTTCTCTCTTGGAGCTGAATCCATTGCCTTGTTTGCCCGTGTGGGTGGAGGTATCTACACAAAAGCGGCCGATGTGGGTGCTGATTTAGTGGGTAAGGTAGAAGCAGGGATTCCAGAGGACGATCCTCGTAACCCTGCTACAATTGCAGATAACGTGGGAGATAACGTAGGTGACGTTGCAGGAATGGGGGCCGATTTATTCGGTTCGTATGTAGCAACAGTTCTAGCGGCAATGGTTCTAGGAAACTATGTTATTAAAGATATGGGCGGAAGCATTGCTGATGCTTTCGGCGGAATCGGACCGATTTTATTGCCAATGGCAATAGCTGGTTTCGGAATCCTTTTTTCGATCATTGGAACCATGTTGGTAAAAATATCAAGCGATGATGCCAAAGAAGCACAAGTTCAAAAGGCATTAAATATTGGAAACTGGGTTTCTATTGTCTTGACAGCAATTGCTTGTTATTTCTTAATTGACATGATGTTACCAGAAACGATGAAAATGTCCTTCTTCGGTGAGGGATTACAAGAAATTTCTTCAATGAGGGTTTTCTATGCATCCTTAATCGGATTGTTTGTTGGCGGAGCCATTTCATCCGTAACAGAATATTACACAGGATTGGGTACAAAACCAGTCTTGGCAATCGTTCAAAAATCATCAACTGGTGCTGGGACAAACGTAATCGCTGGTTTGGCAACGGGTATGATTTCTACTTTCCCAACCGTAATCTTATTTGCTGCAGCAATATGGTCCACTTATGCTTTAGCAGGTTTCTACGGAGTGGCACTTGCGGCTTCTGCAATGATGGCGACAACGGCGATGCAGTTGGCTATCGATGCCTTCGGACCAATTTCGGATAATGCAGGTGGAATCGCCGAAATGAGCGAATTGCCTAAAGAAGTTCGTACAAGAACTGACATCTTGGATTCTGTTGGAAACACGACAGCTGCAACAGGAAAAGGTTTTGCAATCGCTTCAGCAGCCTTGACATCTTTAGCTTTATTTGCCGCTTATGTAACCTTTACAGGAATCGACGGAATCAATATTTTCAAAGCTCCCGTATTGGCAATGTTGTTTGTCGGTGGAATGATTCCTGTGGTTTTCTCTGCCTTGGCAATGAATTCCGTAGGAAAAGCAGCAATGGATATGGTCTATGAAGTTCGCCGCCAGTTCAAGGAAATTCCTGGAATCATGGAAGGAACGGGCAAGCCAGAATACGGGAAATGTGTGGAGATTTCTACAAAAGCCGCTTTACGCGAAATGATGCTGCCTGGAATCTTGACGATCGGTTTCCCAATTGCAATTGTACTTTTAGGGAAACTGGTTTATGCCGACAACAACCAATTGATTGCCGAAATGCTGGGAGGTTATATGGCAGGAGTTACCGTTTCAGGCGTGCTTTGGGCAGTTTTTCAAAACAATGCAGGTGGAGCTTGGGACAATGCCAAGAAATCTTTTGAGGCTGGAGTATTGATCAATGGTGAGATGACCTACAAAGGATCTGATGCTCACAAGGCAGCCGTTACCGGAGATACCGTTGGAGATCCGTTCAAGGATACTTCAGGACCATCAATGAACATCTTGATCAAATTGACTTGCCTAATCGGGCTCGTAATTGCTCCAATCTTGGGTGGTCATGACGCTGTATCAAAAACGGAAGAAATTGAACTGATACAAATGATAGATGGACTGCAACCAGCACAATCCGTTTCAAAAGAAGTATCAGTTGACAAGACCAATACCGACGGAAAAGTAAAAGCAATCGTTACTATCACCACAGTTACCAACGATGAAGCACCTGTAACCACAACCGAAACAGTTGAAGGTACAGAAGCAGAAGTTGATGCTAAAATAGAAGAGTTGAAAAAGAAATAATTGCCCCAAATTCTTTGAGGAATGCCCTGCGAAAGTAGGGCATTTTTTGTTTGCCATAACTCCGATTTTTGTTCGAGAATAATGGAAAAAAAGGCTCTAGTGGTTTCAAAGCTTTGGGATTAGAAGATTAAAAGATTGAAAGATTTGGGATTAAGGATTTGGGAATTGAGTATTAAAGGATTTAAAGATGTAAGCGGTGATTGTGATTTATTCTTACCGCAAAAATGCGGTGATAAAATGGGATAATTACCGCATTATTTTTTATTTGCGGTAATTATGTATATTCATCAAAGAAAAGACAGGACAAAATTCACTTGTGATGTGAGTTCAGAAGGGGTTGATCGGGGTTCCGAACTGGTCACGGGTAGTCCCGAACCGGGTTTTTGGGATATGATGTTGGGTGATTTTGTTGAGGTCAGTGCTTGTGTTGAGGACTTTGGAGCGAGGGATGTTAGCGATGGTTTTTAAGAGTTTCTAATAGATGTTCTTTTAATTTCATAAATTGAGGGTTGGGATCATTTACTTGGAAAGATTCATTTTTAGAATTATAGTTAATTGCTGAAAAAGTTATCAAATATTTTTTAAAACATATTTCAAAAACAATATTTTGATATTCTAATACATTTAAATAAAATAATGCCGATTCCAATGAATAGATGATCGAGTGTTTGATTATTGCCGGTTGTTGTTCAAACGAAGTCAAATATTTGTTGATTGTTGAAATATCTATATGACTATATTTACTCAAAATGCCGTATAATTTTCCACAGGTAGGCAAGACTTTTTTTAGATGATTAATTGATCTTGTAGGTGATACTATATCTGATGATTTTAATACATGCGTTTGAGAAATTGTAAACGCATAAGCTAACTGCTCTAAAAACAATCTTATTAATGTTAAACTTTCATAATAATATCCAAATTTTATATGAAAGTGAATGGATTTTATAGTTGTTGTTAGCCGTCTAAAAGTTACATCGGCCGCAAAATCAGAAGTTGTTCCATTATCATCGAAACTAATTTCATTTAATTTTTTAATTAAGATTTCGCATTCAATTTTTGCAAAGTTTATAACTTCTTGAATTATATCAGATTTTTTTTCAGAAGATGATTCATTTTCACCAAAATCTGACAAGTATTTTTTTAAAACATTATCTACAGATGAGTTACCCAAAGCTAGTGTGAGTTGGGAAGCTAAAAGATACTTTTCTTCTTCGTGAGTAAAATTGCTTGGAACTAATATTGGTGTAAAGCCAGCCCACAATACATTGAAATCTCCAAGGTCTAAATCATAATCATTTCTTCCAAAATTTTCCATAATTGTTTAGGTGTTTAATAAATAACCTCGATGTGCGAAGTCTCCTGACTTAGTCCCGCATTATTTTCAACTCATTCTCGCTGTTTACATTGAGCACTTTTAGATATTGGAGGAGTGATGTGACGGTTGCTAATTTTTCTTTTCAAATCGTTCGAACTCCATTCCTAAAAATTTTAATTTACTTGCAAAAGGAAGAATAACTAATCCGAAAAGTGCTCCTCCCAAAGCTAAATCAGTCGCATCTATATCTATAACTTTAAACTTTTTCAGTATCCCAATAAATAAAATTAATAAGGCCAAACCCCAGCAAAACCATTTGAAATTGTCGATTGTGTCTTCGGTTTTCTTTTGGTTTTTTTCAACACGCTCACTTATTCTAGCTCTTTTTTGCATTATGAAATCAAATTCTGTTTCATCTAAAACCGTTTTTTCAACAATTTGCTCATTTTCAACATTAAAATACAACCTCTTGATTTCAAAAAATGGGTTATAGGGAATTGGAAAAACTAAATAGGTTGGAACTGTAGAATCGCCCAAATCCGTTAGATACTTTAAAAGTTGATTTCTGCCAAATTTAATATTCAGATTATTATTTTGCGATTTGATTTCAAAAAGTAAGATTGGAATTTTAGTTTCAGGATCTATTATAGCCAAATCAACCCTAAAATTTCCAATTTTATATTCGACTGCAAAACTATTTTCTGGATAACCGTGTGCTTTTAAATATTCAATTAACTTTTTTAATGTGTCTTTTTCAAGTTCCATATTGTAGTTATTTTGGTTTGCAATGTCGAATAACTTATATAAAGTGTGCTATTATCTGGCTTACCAACCCAAATATAGATTGCCTTGTCAAGCAAACATCATTATATCTCTTTTCAAATATAAGATATTTACTTCATAAACAATCAAAAGCAATTTGATTTACAGTAGTATACAAAAAAAATGCCTCGCAAAAAACGAGGCATTTCCTTAAAAGTATATGATTTATTACTACTAGAAAATTCCCAAATAGAAAGCATCAGCTCCTGTTTGCAATTTCGCACCAACGCTATATCCTGTTGGAGAAGTAGAAGCTGGATCAAAGATATAGATGTTACCTTGGCCAGAAAGTGGTGTCAACGCCATGAATAATTTTCCTTCAATAACGCTAGCCCATTGGTATTGTCTCAACCACATACCGAAAGGAATATCTAATTTCACAGCCGTTTTGTTGTTTAGGTCAACTCTTACCAAATGCCAGTTAGAACTTGCACTGTTTCCTGCATCTGTGTTCAAAACAGGTACATATCCAATTCCGTTACCTACATAAAACCATCCTGTGTTGGCTTCTGCACCGTGACCTAGCAAGGTTTCGATGTTGAAAGATCCATAAGAAGCATCATATTGACCGTTCTTGATTTTCACAATCGTGGCATCACCAGAAGTAATCAACTGGAAGATGTCGCCGTTTTCGTCTTTATGAGCAACTGGAGTTCTGTATCCGTTTGTAGAACCAGCTACACCACTGATGGCTGTAGATCTGATTGTTGTTGGGTTTTGCAAAGATGGGAAATCCAAAACCAATGTTTCTGCATCAGCATAAACCATTGTCGTGTTGGCGTTTGTGATTGGATCAAACTTTTGCTTTCCTGCACCATAATAGATTTTTCCGTTAGAAATAACCGGAGCATCAATACGGAAAACAAAGATTCCTTGAGACGCTTCTGCCTCATTCCATGGGAATTCAAAAGAAGTATTTTGCGTAACGCTCATCGTCTGAAGGTTGATGGAAGCCAAAATAATGGTTGCCTTTGTTCTTAAATAAACACCATCGTTGTTGTACAATTTTTCCGTTTGAACGTGGTGAATCATTGCTGTATTGTCGTCGATTTTTGTCCAACGAGGATTGGTTGTTCCCATAACCGCTTGAATATCGGTGTTTAGCAATTGGCTGTAGTTCTGACCTCCGTTGTATTGGTATTTTGCCACAGCTCCACCACCATAATTAAGGTTGTATAAAGTTTGTCCGTCGTTAGATGTATACACTCTTGCCGTTCTTGTAGAAGGCACTTCGAAACCAAAACCTGCAAAAGAAAATGTTTTTTCAGGGTTCAACATTTCTTCTACGGTTGCACCTTGAGAATAGGTTGCAGATTCATCTGTAGAACCTTGACCTAAAACCAAATGATACACTCTTGAAGCAGATGGATCTGGCGTTACTGGAGTTCCTGTGCTATCATCATCACTACATGATATAGAAGTTACAAGTAGTCCTGCAACTAGGCTTAACTGAAATAATTTTTTGAAATTCTGAATCATAATATAAGGGGTTATTTAAGTGTTAATAAAATTCATTTATAAAATAGTATACGTGAGTTTGGTATAAAATCCTCTCCCTGGCTTTTGAAGGGCATAATTGTCAAATATCTGGCGGTTGAAAATGTTCTTTGCATCAAAACTCAAGGTTAATTTCCTGTTTGGGAATGTATAGGCAAATCCAGTATCGTTGGAAGCTTGTGTCGGTATAACGGTTTTTCCGAAGCCACCAAGAGTGTTACTGTGTCTGAAAAAAGCATGAACATAAAGAAGGTTGTAATAAAAAGAGAATCGAGATCCTTTTTGAAAAAGGTCGGTATGATCGGTCCTTAAATTATAATTCATTGTAGAATAAGGTGTGTTGGCAAGTCGCTGATAGGTTGGACTTACTGGGTTTCCATTGGTGTCATAGGTAACTTCATAATCCCGTGCATCAAAAATCGATGTGTTAGCCGTGAAAAAGATTTCTTTATTGTAGTTGTAATTCAGCTCCAAGTCGAAACCTTCGGTGTAAATCTTACCAACATTGGTGTTCGAGAAAAATTCCTCCAAATTGCCTACAGGAAATTTCATGATCAAATCCTTCGTGTCTCGGATAAATACATTTCCTCTAAAACCAAAATTGTGTTTTTTCCAAGTGAGGTTGTCTAGGGCAAGACCAAAGTTGTAATTGTTGCTTTTTTCAGGTCTTAACAATAATTGACCGTTCAAGTTTTCCGAAACGATTCCAAAAAGCTCTCCAGATTCTGGTAGTCGAATTGCTTTTTCGGCAGAACCAAAAATTGATAATTTTTTAGTAACATCAAACGAAATGGCGGCTCCATATCCTAAATCATCCGAATTTATATCGGTTGTAACCAATATTAAGGTCGAATTCGAATTGTTTCCCGATCTGTTTCGGATGGTAGAGCTACGGTTCATCAGGTAGGACTTGGCAAACAAAGTGGTTCTTAAACGGTTGTTGAAGGCACTGTTTTCATACGAAAAAGCAATGATGTTTTTCATGTATTTTCGCTCTTCCATCATAGCATTTTCAATTGGCGGAAGCATCGGATCATCGGATGTTCTTGAGAAAGTGTTTAATAAATGGTTGATCTGGAAACTGTTGTTTGGTGTAAAGCGATACCTTATGTTGGTTCGTGTATTGATGTTTTTATCGATGTCTTCCTGCAAGGTTGGCAGTCCAGCTTCGGCTCCAGATGCCCAAACATCAGGATTGTTGAAGTAATTTGTTGGATGTCCGAGCCAGCTGTATTGTGTGGCGATGGTGTCAACCGTTTTTCGGTTCAATTCAGAAAAAGATCCGAAAACACTCACGTCAAGCTTGTCAACAATATTTCTTTTGGAATAATCCAGGTTGATCATCTTGGTTTTCTGTTCCGTAAATCGATTCCCGTAAACAATTTCCATCGTAGCACCATTCTGAATTTGCTTGTCCATATTGGAGAACAAGGCACCGATCATAAGTTTGTCGGCCCATTTTACATTGGTATAGCCAACTTCGGCCCTGCCTCCTTGAGAACGGTATCGGTCATGAAAGCGTTTTGCAGTAATATAAACATCGGGAGTTCCGGGAGCCAATTGTACAGCAACTTCTCTTCCCCAAACATCATAATCGTTATCGGCATAATTAAAAAAGCCTGAACCTCTCACTGTAAATCCCGTTTTTTCATCCCTAAAACTTCCATTGATATCTGCCAAATAAGTACCAAAAGATCCGCCAGATACCGAAGCTGTTAGGTTTGTTGCAGTTGAGTTTTTCATCACGATGTTGATGGCTCCACCCATTGCATCATCAGACAAATGTGCTGGAACAACACCTTTATAAATTTCTACCCGCTGGATTAAGGAAGGAGGGATGCTGTTGAGTGAAAACGAAGGTCCAAAATTTCGAATCGGAACGCCATCAATAAAGATTTTAACAGAATTTCCTGATAAACCGTTAAGGATATAATCGGCATTTGAGCCCAAACCACCTGCTTGTCTAACCCGAACACCAGCGGTTCTGTCCAAAAGCTGATTGGTTTGTATGGATTGCAATTCGGCATTTTTGGTTTCAATGACGTTAACGGCAAATCCTCGTTCTTCGATTTTCTTTTTAGTTGATTTTGATACAACCGAAACATCCTGTAATTCCAGTGTTCCGGCTCTTTTGATTGTATTGTTTATTTGGGTATTTGAGGAAGAAACACTAATCTCTATCGATTTGGTTTCGGCTTCAATAGACGAAATCTGAAGGGTGTATTTTCCGTAAGGAACATTCGAAAAAGAATAGTTTCCGTTTTCGGATGTCACCACTTGCTGTTTAAAACTGTTGTTCTTTACTAAAACCGTAACGCTAAAAGCAGGTTCGTTGTTGTCTTCAAAAGCAATCCTTCCAGAGATTGTTCCGTTTTGAGCCATCGAGAAAAAACTGCACAGTAAAATTAAAAAGCTACATTTTCTTAAAACAAGCATGTCCGAATAAGTTTGGAGCAAAAATATGGCTTATTTAGACTTAATACAAATAAAAATATAAGGTAAAGCAAGAAATGTCAAATAGGATCTATTTTTTTAAAATAAATAAAGATTCGTTGATAATTTAAAGTAAAAATTGGTGGATTGATAATTTAAATAGAATAAATTGAGCGAATGATCGTGAAAACTGGATTAGTGGGGTTGATTAAGAGGATGGTTAGGGTTTTAGCTGTTGAAGTTGCATTCTCAATGTAATTCGAAAATTTATCCAATTGATATGACACAAAATTTGACCAAATTACAGTAAAGTGCATTATTTATATTTTGATAAAAGCTCGGAACTGGTTTTAAATTTTCCAGATTTAAAATTACTTTCAGATTGATCAATTCTTGAATTTAATTCAATGAATGACATGGGTTCTAATTTTTTGTCGGCTTTCTTCTTAAGCAAATTTTCAAATTGAGCAATTAATTCCTCACTTTGAAGTTTCAGAAACTCTTGTACAAATTCAATTTTTCTTGTTTGCAAATCCATAGCATTGTATTTTAATAGCATTTTTGCATTGTGTAGATTATTCCAGAGGCCAATTTTTTTCTAATCCTTCATTCGCAATTTTTTTTTCTTGTTCATCATTAATTTTATACTTTTTTGTCACTTCAGATTTATATTTTTTTAATAATTCTTTCGATAAAATTTCAATTTCATCGTATTCTTTTTTCATTTGTATTTTATCCAGTTTAAGATTCAAAACGCTATCTTCTTTTGACCTTCTAAAAGAGTTAGCCTTGTCTTCTGCTATTACAATTTCTTTGAATAATTCTTTCCTTTGATTTTCACTTAAACCAAATTTATCGTCTGATTTTACAGTTTCTATTTTAATATTTTCAGATGTCTTTTTTTCATTACAAGAGAATAACGATAGACTAATTATAATGATTGATATTTTTACTTTAATAATTTTCATAGGATACATTTAATATTAATTCTTAATTTATTTATCTGCCTCTATTTGAATATTCTGTTTTACATTTTGTGATTCTGGAGGAAAGAATTTACTAGTGAACAAATTTATCAGAAAACCCAAAACTGCTATTATAAAACCAGCAATTAATATTTTTCTTCCCAATTTATTATCAAATTTTTTAGATCGTAAATCTAAATCCGAAATTTGATCTGACTTAGATTGTCTTTCATCTTCTTTTTTTAATTTAATGCTTTGCTTTTCCAGATAGTTAAGCCAACCCCCAGCTTTTTGAACATCATATCCTTTTTGAGTTAGCCAAATTAAAGTACGTTTTCCTTTTCGATCAATTAAATTATGACTTTCAGCTAATTTTAAAATATTATCTAATTCTCTTGGAGTTTCAAACTCAAAATCTGGTTTAAAGTGACTTTGCTCAATAATAACACATTCAGCAAATTTTGACTTATTAATTACCCATTCAATTACTCTATCTTCTTTTGAAAATTCCATAGATTAATTTGTTTTTATTTTTGCTACGTAATCTATAGACTTTAGGACTACTTGTAATTGTTAGATGCGATGTAGCGAAAATCTACGAAAAACGATAAGATTGTCTTCATCAAATAGATTATTTCCTTCAAATATAAAATAATTATCTTTTGTTTATTAGAATTTGAAAATCACTTTTAAATTTGTTGGACTTTCGATAATTAACTAGCAAAAAAAAGCCCCGAAATTCGAGGCAAATATTTTCTAAAACAAACCATTCAATTCAGCATCAATCCTGTTCAGGATATTCCCTAAATCTTCCGGATTATCTACAAAGTTTATATTATCAACATCTATAATCAAAAGCTTTCCTTTGTCATACGTCTGAATCCAAGCTTCGTATCTTTCGTTCAAACGACTTAAATAGTCAATTGAAATTGAATTTTCATATTCGCGTCCCCTCTTGTGAATTTGCCCTACAAGATTCGGAATCGAACTTCTCAAATAAATCAACAAATCGGGTGCTTCAACCAAACTTTCCATCAATTCAAACAACGATGAATAGTTGCTGAAATCGCGGTTGGTCATCAATCCCATGGCGTGAAGATTGGGTGCGAAAATGTGTGCATCTTCATAAATCGTTCGGTCCTGGATGATTTTCTTGCCACTTTCGCGAATCTGCAACACCTGACGGAAACGGCTGTTGAGGAAATAAATCTGCAAATTAAAGGACCAGCGTTCCATCTGATGGTAAAAATCATCCAGATAAGGATTGTCAACAACGTCTTCAAAATGTGGTTCCCATTTAAAATGTTTGGCCAATAAACGCGTCAATGTCGTTTTTCCGGCTCCGATATTTCCTGCTACTGCTATGTGCATTATGGTATTGTGATTTTATAATTGGTAATTCCGTGGGCTGTAAAAATAGATAAAATTTGGTCTTTGTAGTAAAAACTTTCAAAGCTTTTGTCAACATTTTCGAGGATATATTTTTTATCGTTCCTTAAATCTAGGATATGCAACTGACCTTCATTTGAATAAAGCAACTGCCTGTCGCCAATAAATTGCAGACGTTCAAAAGCATCCACTTTCCCAATGGTGGTAATCTTTCCGAAGACATCACAAATGTTCCAGTTTCCTTTTTCATCAATCCATTGAAAATAATTAAAATCCGAATCATAGTAGTTCAGATTTTCCTGAAAAGGTGAAGCCAGAGGCTGTAAAGTGTTTTTTAGATAATCATACAAACCCAATTGCTGTGTGAGGCTGTTGTAAATCCAAAAACGATTTTGGGAAGCAATTCCCGTAGCTGAAACTATTATAGGAGTTGTATTTTCAGAAAAGTTGACCCTCTGTGTTTCGTTCAGCTGATTATCGAGTGTTACAATCGTATTGAAATCTTCATAAAATAAAAGCAGTTTCAAAGGATTTTGCAAATCTACTCGGGTGATTTTTCCCAACGAAAGATTCTTGTATTCCAACGATTGTCCGTCTTTTTGCTTGAACAAAACATTGTTTTTTATGAAATATTGAAACCCAAACTTGTCAATTCCCACAAACTTATCAACCACAAGGTCAACCGATTCATATCGGGAAATCAATAATTTTTGTTCCTGACTTGAAGCGATAGTCGAAAGCAGCATAAGGAAAAGTAAAAAGAGGTTTTTCATATCGTGCTAAAGTACAATTAAATTTTTTTTCTGTAAAATAGCAGACAAATTTTGTAAATTGGATGTATCAAAAATGAGATTCTACATTTAACAAATCATTTGTAACAAAGCCTGAGAACTTTCGTCATATTTGTCGTTGCTAAAAAAAATCATTGCTATGAAAAAAATATTTTTTGCTTTTATTGTTACACTTGGAATTTTTGAGGTTCATGCTCAAAAAGAATTTCAAGGAATGGCCGTTTATGAGTCTAAAACCAGTACGGCCGATATGAAAAACCAGATGGGTAAAAACAAGGAGATAACGCCCGAAATGCAGAAGCTGATTGAGGAAAGGATGAAGGGAATGTTTGAAAAAATATTTGTATTACATTTCGACAGGTCGTCTTCAGTTTATAAGGAGGAAGAAAAACTAGATGCAATGGGAGGTCAAGGCCAAGGCGGAATGCGAATGATGTCCTCGATGATGGGTGGCGGTGGAACCTTCTATAAAAATGTAAAGGATAAAATGTATTCTGTTGACAAGGAATTTATGGGAAAAGAATTCCTGATACAAGATTCCCTGCCACAATTGCAATGGAAAATGGAAAGCGAAACCAAGCAAATTGGCGGTTATACATGTTATAAAGCAACTGCTTCTAAACCTGTAAATATGTCGGATTTTAGAAATTTCCGTCCAAAAGACCAAAGCAAAGAAGCTGGAAAGGAAGAAAAAAAAGAAACCGAAAAGAAAACCAACTTTATGGATGATTTTGAGCTTCCAAAGGAAATTTTAATTACGGCTTGGTATGCACCAGAAATCCCAATCAATCAAGGACCAGAGAATTATTGGGGTTTACCGGGATTAATCTTGGAAGTTAGCGATGGCAAAACTGTTATTCTTTGTTCTAAAGTGGTCATGAATACAAAGGAAAAAGCAACAATCAAGGCTCCGAAAACGGGAAAAACTGTCACTCAAAAAGAATACGATGAGATTGTGATGAAAAAAATGGAAGAATTGAGAGAAATGGGAAATGGTCCGGGAGGATTCAGAGGAATGAGAATGGGGAGGTAGGTTATTTTACACGAATTACCAATACTAAATAGAAACACACAGAGTTGTCGTCCCGACGAAGGAGGGAACACATAAAAACTCTGCAAAAATTGATTCAGATTATGAGAATGAGACCTCTCCTTCGTCGAGGTGACAAGTTTGAGTATGAAAAAATGAATCAATAAATCAATTTATAGCCTTGGCTTCGAACATTTAGAATATGGATGTTTGGGTCGAGGCTTAATTTTTTCCGCAATTTGGTAATGAAAACATCCATACTTCTGCCGTTGAAAAAATCGTCATCGCCCCAAATTTTCTTTAAAACCACCGAGCGGTCTAGGATTTCATTTTTATTTTCATTTAAAAAATAAAGCAGTTCGGCTTCGCGATGTGTCAGCGAAATGATAGTGTCCGAAAGTTGCAGGGTTTGTTTGGTAAGATTGAAAATATAGGAACCAATGGCAATATCTTCTTCTGTTTTTTCAGAGATAATCCTTCCCAAGAGCGAATGAATCCTGACAATCAATTCCTCCATACTGAATGGTTTTTTGAGATAATCGTTTCCGCCTAAATTAAAACCATCCACGACATCCTGGGTTTGCGATTTTGCCGTTAGGAAAATAATTGGAATTTTTTTGTCGAGCTTTCGGATGTCTTTTGCTACCGAAAAACCGTCTTTTTTAGGCATCATTACATCCAAAACCAATAAGTCGGGTTTTTGTTTGGTAAACATTTCAAAAGCTTCTTCGCCATCTTTGCAATGGATGACTTCAAAGCTTCGGGTTTCCAAACTTTCCTTGATGATCAAGGCCAAGGCTGGCTCATCTTCGGCTAATATTATTTTGAATTTATTTGGCATCTGGGAAACTGATTTTAAAGATGGTAGTTTTAGTATTGGGAACTAATTCCAACGTTCCGCCGTGTTTTTCGATGATTTTTTTAGAATAGAACAAGCCGATTCCGAAACCTTTTACATCGTGGATATTTCCTTTTGGAATGCGGTAGAATTTATCGAAAATCTTTTCGCGTTGTGCTTTTTCAATCCCAATTCCGTTGTCTTCGATTGTGATTGTGGTTTGCTTTCCTTTTTGAGATAAGGTCACGTTTATATGCTTTCCGCCATATTTTAGGGCATTGTCAATCAGGTTGGAAATTGCATTTTCAAAGTGAAACAAATCGACTTTGCAATCCAAATAGTCCATGTTAGAATTGAAAATAATTTCTTTCTCGGAAGCAACCATCTGATGTTTTTCGATGTTGGATTTGATTAGTTCTACAACATTGATGGTTTCCTTGTTCAGCATCAATTCGTTCGTGTCAATTGAGGCGGTTTCGAGCAATTTTTCGACCATAATTTCCAATTTTTTCAATTGTTGACCCGAAATGTTGAGGTAGCGGTTGGTTTTTTCCTTGTCGTCCAGGTCATTAAAATTCCGGATTCCTTCAATTGCAGATGAAATTGTGGTGATTGGGGTTTTGAATTCGTGGGTGATGTTGCTGATCAAATCGTTCTTGATTTCATCGATTTTTTTCTGTTTGTTGATGGTTTTCAGCAAATACAAGAGACAAAAAATAATTGAAAGTGAAAGTGCCAATGAAAGCAGGATTTCGGTGAAACTTCTTTTCAAAATCAAAACCGTTGGATCCGAAAAAGAGATTTGCAGTTTTTGTTCTGGAGGTAAAAAGTTTGTTCCAGAAAAGGCAGACAAAGACAATTTTGAAATCGAATCTTTTTTAAAAGTTTCAAAAATAGTATCTGCTTTAAAATGTTGCAAACTATAATCAACAGTTATGTTTCTTCTGGCAAGTTCTTTATCCACGGCTTTACTGAGTTTCTCGAATGCGATGGAATCTTGAAAAGTGGAAACGATAATCTTGTTGACCAAATTCTTTAATTTCGAAATACTGTCGGTTCCTCTTTTACCTCTAATTACCCTGACAGAGGATATTTTATTGGCATCGCCATGAATTTCTATTTTAGATTGTGGTTTTGTGGAGTCATTTGTGGGTTTCCATTTTTGCCTCTGTTCAATCGAGTCTCTTAATTTTTTAGGCATATCCGAATCATTAAGCCCTGTAGTAGAAGTTGTAAAATTTACAGAAACGGAATAAGCCGTGTCGGCCTTTTGCAACGAATTACCGTTTTCCAAAGCTGATGCCAAACCATCCGTATTGTTTTTCTGCTGTATTTTTTTTTTGGATTTTTTGAAAACGCTATCCATCGCTAAATGTTTCATAAAGTCATCAAACGGAACATCTTCATTTTCTGCAACAATTGCCATGAAATCATTTTTAGAATCTTCTACATAATAATATTCGATGCTGTTGTCAAACGCAGTCTGTACTTCTTTAATGAGCTGTACTCTGTTTTCTCTATAGTTCTTGATGTTCCAAAAAATTTGCAAACCAATGGTTGCCAGTATGGTTATGGTTATGAAGAGTAATATGTATTTGTATCTTGAGGATTTCATTTTTCAAAAGTAAGAACTAAAAGTATAAAAAATACAGCGTTAACAATCGTTAACGTTGGTTAACTGAAAGTAAGGATTATAGTTCATTTATTTGCATTGTAGTTTTGAAGCAATCTTTTTTTGAATTAGTTATTTGAATTGTAGATTTTAGATTTGGCGAAAAGATTATTTTTTTGCCTACTGTTTCAAACGGCGAAGCTAGCCCCGATAGTAGTGTAAAGCTTTTTTCAAAAACGGCTATTTTTTCTTGCAAAAAAGAGCGACCAACGGAAGCTCCTTTTTTGCTTAGAAAAAAAGCCGGTATTGGAAAAACTTGCAACGATAGCGGGAACAGCTCCTAAAAAATAAATTAAAAATCGAGAATTAAAAATTAAAAATTATGAACAGATTAATTATTAGAATGACCTTATTTGTATTGTTGTTGTCAACAAAAATGCTTGCTCAGGATTTTCACGGAATGGCGGTTTATGAATCGAAAACCAATATGAAGGATTTTAAGATTGATATGAAAGACGGCAACGAAGAAATGAACAAGATGCTAATGGAGAGTATGAAAAAGCAGTTTGAGAAAAAGTTTTTCTTGGATTTTAATAAATACGAATCGGTTTATTACGAAGAACAAAAACTGGAAGCTCCAACGGCAGGAACAAAAAGTATTGCAATTAAGTTTGAAAGTAGTAGTGGCGTTAGCGAAAAAACGTATAAAAATGTAAAAGAAAAGATGCAAATTGCAGAGCAAGATTTCTTTGGAAAAGAATTTTTGGTAACCGATTCGTTAAAGGTTTGGAAATGGGAATTGCAGAGCGAAACCAAGAAAATAGGGAATTATACGTGCTACAAAGCGACTCATTTGGATCCTGTAACCGCTGAAGATTTGAAGCAATACGAAGATTTAAAGAAACAGCAGGAAACGGCAAAAACGACTTTTTTTGTCATGGACGAGCCAAAAGATAGAATCACGACGGTTTGGTACACACCAGAAATTCCGGTAAGTAATGGTCCGGGAGAGTTTTGGGGATTGCCAGGTTTAATTTTAGAAGCGAATTTTGACAATACGACTATTTTATGTTCAAAAGTGGTACTGAATCCGAAAGATAAAACGGAAATTAGAAAGCCAAAAAAAGGAAAGAAGGTAACAAAAAAGGAATATGAGAGTCTTATTGAAAAACAAATGGAGCAGATGAAGGATAAAGACGGTAATATTAGAATTGAGATTACGAAATAGACCTTTATAATTAGTATTTTACAATAAAAACAATGCAAAAACAAATCATTATTGCCCTTTTCTTATTAGTAGGAATTGCAACGAAAGCCCAAACGATAAAATTTGAAGGATATGTTTCCGACCCGAAAGGTGTTGGACTCGAAATGGCCAACGTCATGGCGGTTAATCAAGCAACAAAAGGGATGGATGCTTATTCGATTACGAATGATAAGGGAAAATTTCAATTGGCTTTGAAGCCGAATTCGAGCTACACCATCAAGATCAGTTACATCGGATATTCGGCTTTGGAAGAAACGGTGGTAACCACTACTGAAAACATCAACAAGATTTTTACGCTTCAGGAAGGAGTGGAGTTGGAAGGTGTAGAGATTGTGCATGAAATGCCGGTTTCCATAAAAGGCGATACGATTATTTATAATGCCGATTCTTTTACAACTGGAACTGAAAGAAAACTTGAGGATGTTTTGAAAAAAATGCCAGGCATAGAAGTGAATGCCGATGGTGAAATTGAAGTGGAAGGAAAAAAAGTCCAGAAACTGATGGTGGAAGGCAAGGACTTTTTTGATGGAGATACCAAATTAGGAGTGAAAAATATTCCTGCAGATGCGATTGACAAAGTTCAGGTTTTGAGGAATTACAATGAAAATTCCATATTGAAAGGAGTTGAAAATAATCAGGATAATATTGCCATGAACATCAAACTGAAGGATGGCAAGAAAAATTTCTGGTTTGGAGACATGACAGCCGGAATTGGTGTCGGACATAAGGAAGAACGGTATTTGGTGAACCCAAAATTGTTTTATTACAACCCGAAATACAGCATCAACCTGATTACGAATTTCAATAATATTGGCGAATTACCGCTGACGATTCAGGATTATTTTAAATTCACGGGTGGTTTCAGGAGCATGATGGCCAAAGGAGGTTCATCGTTTAATGTTTCGTCGAACGATTTGGGAATTGCTATGTTGCGGAACAACCGTGCCAAGGAAATTGAAACGAGTTTCGGTGCAACAAACTTTTCGTATAATGTAACCAAAGCTTGGACTTTAAGCGGTTTTGGAATTTTATCTTCTTCGATAACAGACTTGGAAACGAACTCACAAACCACGATTTTAGATACCGGAGCCGAACAAAAAAGTGAAGAAATCGCCCATCAAAAAAGTAATTTGGGATTGTTTAAATTGAGTTCGAGCTACAAGCCAAACACTGCATTTCAGTTTGATTATGATGTGTTTGGAAAACTATCAAAGCAGGATGAAAACAACGATTTGTTGAGGGAATCTATCGTGCAAGAATTTTCGGATACAGAAAGTATTTTTACGAAGAAAGACCAAAGTCCGACTTCTTTTAATCAGAATTTGAGCTTTTTCTATACACCTTCAGACAAGCATGTTTTTGCCTTGGAAATGCAACATCTGTATCAGGACGAAGATCCGTTTTACAATGCAAATTTAGAGAGTCGGCCTTTTGACTTGGTGGGTTATGTTTCTGGACAGGATAGAAACAATTACAACCAGAATCGTTTTGTGAAGACCAATAAATTTGATGCCAAATTGGACTATTATTATATGGTTACACCAAAAAGTAACATCAATATTACATTAGGAAACACGAATTCGCATCAGAGTTTTGATTCCAGTATTTTTCAGATTTTGGATAATGGAGCCCAGAATAATTTGGATGCTCCAGAAAACACCAATAATGTAAAATATGATTTTAATGATGCATTTGTAGGACTTCATTATAAGATATTGACGGGCAAATTTACCTTCACGCCAGGTTTTAGCATTCATTCTTATTCTATGAACAACAGGCAATTGGGAACCGAGTATAAACAAGATTTCTTTAGAATTCTTCCTGATTTTTATGCCTTGTATCAGATAAAAAAATCAGAATCGTTGACCTATAATTTCTCTTTCACTAATAGTTTTACAGACATCAATCAGTTGGTTCAAGGGAATATTCTGCAAGGTTATAGTAGTTTGTTCAATGGTGATCCGTCCCTTCAAAATGCAACTGCCCAACAGCATTCTTTGCGTTATTTCAAATATAATATGTTTAACTTTGAGAACATCAGTGCTTCTGTAAACTACAACAGGACTATGGATCCGATAAAAACAGATGCAACTTTCAATGGTGTCAATCAAATCGCAACACCATTTAATTCTGGTTTTGCCGACGAAAGCATTTCTGGGTTTGGACTTTATGGGCGTTCTTTTCTACGCAATTACAAAGCTTCTTTAAGCACAAGATTGGCCTGGTCTAAATTCAATAATAAACAAAATGGGAATGAAATTGTGTCGGAAAGCTTCACTCAAAGCTATACCCTTTCGGCTTCTACCAATTATAAAAAGCTACCCAATTTAGAGTTAGGATACTCGTTGACGGTCAATGATTATACAGGTGGAGCTTTTTACAACGAAAAACCTTTTGCGAAGTTGGATTATTATTTCCTAGATAGTTTTTCTTTCGTCACAGAATATGAATACAATCATTATTACAATGACGATAGGACTTCAGATAATAAATTCGATTTCCTTTCTGCAAGCTTGATTTACCAGAAAAAGGACAGCAAATGGGAATATAAAGTTTCAGGAACGAATCTCTTGAATACGACTTCAATCAACGATGATAGTTTCTCGCAATTGTTTACCAGAACGTCTCAATATAGAGTACAGCCGAGGTATATTATTTTCAGTTTGAAATATAATTTGTAATAAGAAGCTATTCCAGCTTTTCATTACAAGTCTTCAACAAAAATGCCATTTTTCTAAACAACAAAAAGAGCTTCCGTTGGTCGCTTTTTTGTTGCAAGAAAAATTGGCATTTTTTGTTTTCAGAGCTTTCCATTGCAATCTGGGCTAAAAAAAACCTGACTAATTAAAGTCAGGTTTTTCTTTGCATCCCGAAGCTTAGGAATTCGAGTATTTCTTTGTGAACTTGGCGGTTAGATTCCGAAAGCACTTTTCACTTGATCAATAAAATCTAATTTCTCCCAAGTAAACAATTCCACTTCAACTGTTTTTGTAAGTCCACCTGGAGCAGAAAAAGTTTTAGTAACCGTTTCTGGAGTTCTTCCCATGTGTCCATAAGCAGCCGTTTCGCTGTATATTGGATTTCTCAATTTCAAACGTTGTTCTATAAAATAAGGTCTCATATCAAAAATAGCTTCCACTTTTTTGCTGATTTCTCCATCGGTTAAATTTACCTTTGAAGTTCCATAAGTCACAACGTTGATCGAAGTTGGTTTTGCAACACCAATTGCATACGAAACCTGAACCAAAACCTCGTCACACAATCCTGCAGCAACTAAATTTTTAGCGATGTGACGTGTAGCATAAGCAGCACTTCTGTCAACCTTACTTGGATCTTTTCCAGAAAAAGCACCACCACCGTGAGCTCCTTTTCCACCGTAAGTATCAACGATGATTTTTCTTCCTGTCAAACCTGTATCTCCGTGTGGTCCACCGATTACAAATTTCCCAGTAGGGTTGATGTGATAGGTAATTTGGTCGTTGAATAAATGAGCATATTGAGGGTATTTTGCCTTCACTCTAGGAATCAAGATAGAAACCAAATCCGATTTTATTTTAGCCAACATTGTTGCTTCTTCGTCAAAATCATCGTGTTGGGTAGAAATTACAATAGCGTCAATTCTTTGCGGTTTATTATCGTCAGAATATTCTAAAGTTACTTGAGATTTTGCATCAGGACGTAGATAGGTTATTTCAGAATTTTCTCTTCTCAAATTAGCTAATTCCTTCAATAAAGCGTGCGATAAATCTAAAGCCAAAGGCATATAGTTTTCCGTTTCATTCGTTGCATAACCAAACATCATTCCTTGATCTCCAGCACCTTGCTCTTCTTTACTTGCACGATCGACACCTTGATTAATATCGGCAGATTGCTCGTGAATAGCAGAAAGAATTCCACAAGAATTAGCTTCAAACATATATTCGCTTTTTGTGTAGCCAATTTTTCGAATTACTTCTCTTGCAATATGTTGAACGTCAAGATAAGTGTTCGATTTTACTTCACCAGCAAGAATTACTTGTCCGGTTGTAACCAAAGTTTCACAAGCCACTTTCGATTCGGCATCAAAAGCCAAAAAATTATCAATTAATGCATCTGAGATTTGATCTGCAATTTTATCAGGATGTCCTTCGCTAACAGATTCTGACGTAAATAAATAAGCCATAAAATAAATTTAAATTAAGCAGAAGAAAAATAATTGCAAGGAAAAACTAAAGGAGAGTGGTTCTGCTTTAGCATTTTTTTTATTCCAGAGATTTTAGCTGGAATAAGAGGTTGCAATCAGTTCAAATTTTTCCTCTTGATTTCGTTTGCAAATGTATGAAACCATTTTGAATTGCAAATTAATCTTAACCTTTTTTTGAAAACTTGTGATTTTACAAGCTAGTTTTCAAAAATCTAAATACGTAGTATTTAAATAGATGTACCAAACCTTTAAATGTTAAAGTTTTAATTTACGTTTGGTCAATTCAAAAATAGTTCAGAAGTTTGCTTCATCAAAAAATAAAAAAAAATGAATTTAACTATTTGCATTTGTCGTCATATGATGTGGAAAATTTCCGCAGAGGACAGTATTGCATAATTTTAAATTTTTTAAAATATACCAATCAAACCTCTGCAAATCGCAGGGGTTTTTTTATTACCAATTTCAAGAATAAAAAATAATTAATAGTAATAAGAAATAAAAAAATGAATTCAATCACCCATACAATGTTCCGTTGTTGTTCAATTTGGATGCACCGCATTCATCATCATTGCTATTGCCAAAAGTGAAAGATCTGATCTTTGTTATAGTTCAACTATAAGCCCTTTTGGTAAGCCATCCAAAAGGGCTTTTTTTATAACCGTAATCAAAGCTATTCAAAAATAAAAGTTGTTTTTTGTTTGTTTGTTAGAAACTGTCTTTGGCTTTTGACATTGGTCAGAGGCAGTTTTTTTAAACAAAACCCAAAACCCAAAACCCAAAACCCAATACCCAAAAACCAAAACCCAAAACCTTTAAACCCATTCCTCTATGTCAGCTATCAAAATAAACCTCATACTCTTCGGAATAGGAAAAGTAGGAAGTGCCTTAATCAATCAAGTTATCGAGCAACAAAAAACGTTACTCGAAGAAAAAAACATCGAACTCGTTTTTGCCATCATCACCAATTCAACCCTTGCTTTTTTCGAAAGAGAAGACCAAAAAAACAGATGGGATGCCGATTTCACAAAATCACCGGCACCTTTCAGCATCCAGAACATAATCGATTATGCAAAGCAAGAAGAACTCGAAAATCTCATCGCCATCGATGCAACTGCAAGTCCCGAAATCATAAAGTCATACAATTTGCTTCTCGAAAACAATTTCGACATTCTTTCCGTTAACAGCAACATTCCCAGTCCGGAACCCGAAGCTACTCCAGAGAATTTGCTCAATCTCATACTTCAAATCGCAGAAAATTATTCCGCACAGAAACGCCAAATCGCCTAAAACTTGAACCTACAACGTTGTAGGTTTATTTTTTTTTAAACCAGTTGCAAATCACAAATCTATTGCATTACTTTGCACTGTTCATAAACATATTGATTGTTATCACGAAAGGCGGAGGGATTAGACCCAGTGAAGCCTTAGCAACCCTACTCTCGTAGAAGGTGCTACATTCTATCTCGTTATCCATAACGAGAACAGATAACTCGGAGAAATTCTCTCAACCTTTCCTTGATAACATAAATAGTATAAATCCTAATTGTCATTTCGACTTTTAGGAGAAATCTGAAGCAAATCGCTTGCGAATTGGAGCAATCCATATTCCTGCTGGATGCAATATCTTTTGTTCTGAACCCCAGAACAAAAGGATATTTGCAACCATCAGGGCTATTTAGGAAACCATTTTTGCAAAATAATCTTTTTTCACAAAAAAGACAAAATTATCAGATTAGATAAGTATAAACTTAGAGCCTTAGTGCCTTTGTGGCAAAAAAACTATGTCAAAAATAAACCAAGCAATAAAAGAAAGAATCCTTGTCCTCGATGGAGCAATGGGAACAATGTTGCAACGCTACAATTTCTCCGAAGAAGATTTCCGAGGCGAACGTTTCAAGGATTTTCCACATCCCTTAAAAGGAAACAACGATTTACTTTCCATCACACAACCCGAAGCCGTAAAAGAAGTACACCGAAAATACTTCCAAGCCGGAGCCGATATTGTAGAAACCAATACATTTTCCGGAACCACAATCGGAATGGCCGATTATCATCTCGAAGATTTGGTTTATGAACTCAACTACGAATCCGCCAAAATAGCCCGCCAAGTCGCCGATGAATTCACCGACAAGCCCCGTTTCGTTGCAGGTTCAATCGGACCAACGAACAGGACCGCTTCAATGTCGCCAGATGTAAACGATCCAGGATATCGTGCCGTAACTTTTGATGATTTGCGAATAGCCTACAAACAGCAAGTAGAAGCATTGATTGATGGCGGAAGCGATGTCTTATTGGTAGAAACCATCTTTGACACCTTAAATGCAAAAGCCGCACTTTTCGCCATAGAAGAAGTTAAGGAAGAACGAAACCTTGATATTCCAGTCATGGTTTCAGGAACAATCACCGATGCTTCAGGCCGAACGCTTTCAGGTCAAACTGTAGAAGCTTTCTTGATTTCCATCCAACATATAGATTTATTAAGTATTGGTTTCAATTGTGCTCTTGGAGCCGATCAATTAAAGCCTTATTTGAAAAGATTGGCACACAATACACAACTCAATATTTCGGCACATCCAAATGCAGGATTGCCAAACGCTTTCGGTCAATACGATCAAACACCAGAAGAAATGCAAGCATTAATCAAGGAATATTTGCAGGATAATCTAATCAATATAATAGGAGGCTGTTGCGGAACAACCCCAGAGCATATAAAGTTAATTGCTGAAGTTGCTTCTCAATTCAAGCCAAGAAAGTTTGAACTTGCATAGAAGTTTTCCTGCAAGGTTTTCAAAACCTTGTAGGTATTTAGAATAATCGTATAAATCAATAAACCTACAAGGTTTTGAAAACCTTGCAGGATTAGAAAAATATAAATGTCAAGAACAAACAAAATAAATTTACAACTTTCAGGTCTCGAACCGCTTTTCATTACCGAAGAATCTATTTTCGTGAATGTAGGCGAACGTACCAATGTAACAGGTTCGCGTAAATTTCTCCGATTAATAAAAGAAGAAAAATACAACGAAGCACTTTCCGTTGCAAGAGAACAAGTAGAAGGTGGGGCACAAATCATCGACGTCAATATGGACGAAGGGATGTTGGATGGCGTTTATGCCATGACCAAATTCCTAAACCTGATTGCAGCCGAACCCGATATTGCTCGAGTTCCCGTAATGATTGACAGTTCCAAATGGGAAATCATCGAAGCCGGACTGAAAGTCGTGCAAGGTAAAGCCGTTGTAAATTCCATTTCCCTTAAAGAAGGAAAAGAAACCTTCATCCATCATGCCAAATTAATCAAACGATACGGTGCCGCGGTTATCGTAATGGCTTTTGACGAAGACGGTCAAGCCGATACCTACGAAAGACGAATCGAAATCTGCAAAAGGAGTTATGATATACTCGTAAACGAAGTTCATTTTCCGGCTCAAGATATTATTTTTGATCCGAATATCTTTCCTGTTGCAACTGGAATGGACGAACATAAATTAAACGCACTTGATTTTTTCAGGGCCACAAAATGGATACGAGAAAATCTTCCGTATGCCAATATTTCGGGTGGAGTGAGTAATGTTTCGTTTTCGTTTCGTGGTAACGATACCGTTCGTGAAGCGATGCATTCGGCTTTCCTTTATCACGCTATTTTAAACGGAATGACAATGGGAATTGTAAATCCGGAAATGCTTGAGATTTACGACGAAATTGACAAGACATTATTGGAGCATGTTGAAGATGTTCTTTTAAATAGGAGGGATGATGCAACCGAACGACTTTTGGATTTAGCCGAAACCTTCAAAGGCGATTATAAAGTAAACGAAAAAGCAATTGCAGAATGGCGGAATGGTTCGGTTCAGGACCGATTGACGCATTCATTGGTAAAAGGAATCGACGAGTTTATAGAAATCGACGTTGAAGAAGCCCGAGTTAATTCCGCGAAAGCGATAGAAGTGATCGAGGTCAATCTCATGGCAGGGATGAATGTTGTGGGAGATTTATTCGGAAGTGGAAAAATGTTTTTGCCTCAAGTTGTGAAATCGGCTCGGGTTATGAAAAAAGCAGTTGCCTATCTTTTACCATTCATAGAAGCCCAAAAAGATGGAAAATCATCATCGGCTGGAAAAGTCCTGATGGCAACCGTAAAAGGCGACGTTCACGATATCGGAAAAAATATTGTAGCCGTAGTTTTAGGTTGTAATAATTTTGAAATTATCGATTTAGGAGTTATGGTTCCGCCCGAAAAAATCATTCAGGCCGCTGTTGAACATAATGTTGATATTATCGGGTTGAGCGGATTGATCACGCCTTCGCTTGACGAAATGGTGTATCTGGCTAAGGAATTGGATAAATTAAACATCAAAATCCCAATCATGATTGGTGGAGCAACGACTTCACGAGCTCATACTGCCGTGAAAATTGCTCCAGAATACAAGGAAACTGTAGTTCACGTAAACGATGCCTCGCGTGCCGTAACGGTTGCAAGCAATTTGTTGCAAGCCGAAACCAAGGAAGGCTATGTGAAAGCCATCCGTGAGGAATACGACAAGTTGCGTGACGGCTATTTGAACAGAAGCCGTGATAAAAATTTCCATTCGATAGAAGAAGCCCGAAAGAATAAATTAAAGTTGGATTGGGATAATTTTACGCCAGTGAAACCGAATTTCATTGGAACTAAAACCGTTGAAGTGGAGCTTTCTGAACTGGTAAATTTCATCGATTGGACACCGTTTTTCCAATCGTGGGAATTGTACGGAAAGTATCCAGCCATCCTAACCGATGAAGTTGTGGGCGAACAAGCAACGAGTTTATTTGCAGATGCTCAAGAAATGTTAACGCAAATGATTTCCGAAAAATGGCTTACTGCTAAAGGGATTCTAGGAATTTTTCCAGCTAATACTATCAATGATGATGATATATTCATCTGTACAGACGTTGCATGCAAAATTGATACAGACGTTGCATGCAACGTCTCTACGGTTTTTCTAACCCTCCGCCAACAATCCCAAAAAACAGCCGGTGCTCCAAACATCGCATTAGCCGATTTTATCGCTCCAAAAGATTCCGGAAAACAAGATTACATAGGATGTTTTTGTGTAACAACAGGTTTTGGTGTCGATGAAAAAGCTTCGGAATTCGAAAAACAATTGGACGATTACAATTCGATTTTAGTGAAAGCTCTTGGAGACAGATTTGCGGAAGCATTTGCCGAATACTTGCATTTGAAAGTGCGAAAGGAAATCTGGGGTTATGCCTCTGATGAAAATCTGAACAATCAGGAATTAATCAAGGAAGAATACAAAGGAATCCGTCCAGCACCAGGCTATCCGGCTTGTCCCGATCATTTGGAGAAACCAACCATCTGGAAATTATTAAACGTAGAACAAGAAATAGGAGTGACACTGACCGAAAGTATGGCAATGTGGCCAGCTTCGTCGGTTTCGGGATATTATTTTGCCAATCCCGAAAGCAAGTATTTCGGACTCGGAAAAATAAAGGAAGATCAAGTGATCGATTATGCCAAACGTAGAGGAGTTTCTACCGAAATGGCAACAAAATGGCTTTCGCCGAATATAGCAGATTAAAAAAGTTGCCAGTTGTCAGTTTTCTGTAAAGCAGTAAACCGATAACCGATAACAGAAAACCGACAACAAAAGAAATGAAAGTAACAGAACACATAGAAAATGCCAACGGAAAACCCTTGTTTTCCTTTGAAATTCTTCCGCCGTTAAAGGGCCAAAACATCCAATCTATTTTTGATAGCATCGACCCTTTGATGGAATTCAATCCGCCGTTTATTGATGTGACCTATCATCGGGAGGAATATGAATTCAAGGAACTTCCTAGCGGTTTGTTGCAAAAGAAAATCGTCAAGAAACGTCCAGGAACGGTCGGGATTTGTGCTGGAATTCAGAACAAATATGACGTAGATGCCATTCCGCATATCCTTTGTGGCGGTTTTACGAAGGAAGATACTGAGAACCTTTTGATTGATTTGGATTTTCTGGGTATTGATAACGTGGTGGCACTTCGAGGTGATGCTTTAAAAAATGAAATCTATTTCAAACCCGAAAAAGAAGGCAATCAATATGCATCTGAATTGGTGACGCAAATCAGCAATTTAAACAAGGGAATCTATCTGGATGAAGAGTTGCAAAATTCCTCCTGCACTAATTTTTGCATCGGGGTTGCAGGATATCCAGAAAAGCACATGGAGGCTCCAAGTATGGACAGCGATATCCACTTCCTCAAACAAAAAATAAGAAATGGGGCAACCTACATCATCACCCAAATGTTTTTTGACAACAAGAAATTCTTTGATTTTGTGGCAAAATGTCGAAAAGAAGGAATTACCGTTCCAATTATTCCGGGATTAAAACCCATTGCAACCAAAAAACAACTAAATTTGATACCGCATAGATTCAAGGTCGATTTGCCCGATGATTTGATTATGGAAGTCGTTCGTGCCAGTGATGCCGAAGCCGTGAGACAAATCGGAATCGAGTGGTGCATCAACCAAAGCAAGGAATTAATGCAGGCCGGAATCCCCGTTTTACATTATTACTCAATGGGAAAAGCAGAAAACATCAAAGCAATTGCCAAGGCAGTCTTTTAAAAATAAGTATTTTAATTACCCCTAGTTTTTATTCAAAAACCCTTCTGGAATTTCTTCTGGAAGGGTTTTACGATTTTCATTATTAATGATTCTGTTATTCCGATTTCTATGATAAAATCAAATATTATGTGATTCCTCATTCTTCGGAATGACAAGTTTGTCGATATATATTGAAAATCCCCCAAGGATAAAACGAATTACACGGATTTCCACAGCGTTTTTAATCTGTGAAAATCTGTGTTGAAAAAAAAATCACTTCTTCGTCATTTCCCTAAACACTGCTTCCAAGTTCTTGTTCTTCTGATTCAGTTGCAAAGTCCTTAAACCATTAGTATTGGCAAAATCAAAAACCACAGGTCGCATATCGCCTTCGGCCACAAAAACAAGTTCCCAGGTCATGTCGTGGATGTTTTTGTAAGAAACCAAATTCGGGATTTTAGCAATTAGTTGTTCTTCCACTTTAAAGTCGAATTCTACTTCTAAAACTTGTTCCTTTTCGGTCATCAGGTTGTCGAGTTTCTTGTCGGTAACAATTTTCCCGTTGTTGATGATGATCACACGGTCGCAAATCGCTTCTACTTCCTGCATAATGTGTGTGGAAAGAAAAACGGTCTTGTCCTTACCAACATTTTTAATCAATTGGCGGATTTCTACCAACTGGTTCGGGTCTAATCCTGTTGTTGGTTCATCCAAAATCAATACATCAGGATTATGAAGCAGAGCATTCGCCAAACCAACACGTTGGCGGTATCCTTTAGAAAGCTGTCCTATTTTCTTGTGACTTTCAGGTGTCAATCCCGTTAGGGCAACGACCTCTTCAATTCGGGATTTTGCAACCTTATAAACATCGGCATTAAAAGCCAAATATTCCTTTACATACAACTCCAAATACAACGGATTATGCTCGGGCAAATAACCAACAGACTGCTGAACGACTTTCGGATTCCCATTGACGTCGCTCCCGTTAACAGATGCTGTTCCGGAATCGGCATTGATATAAGTGGTCAGGATCTTCATCAAGGTTGATTTTCCGGCACCGTTTGGCCCAAGAAAACCTACGATTTCGCCTTTTTTTACAGAAAAGGAAATACTGTCCAGTGCTTTTTGAGCACCATAGCTTTTGGAGATATTATTGACTTCTATCGACATAGTATTGGATTTGAAACAAAAGTAGTAATCAAATAGGAATAATGAGTTCAGAATTAAAAATTTAGTGCAAAACTTTTTGGGCGCTTTTTAGGTGGCTTGGAAGTTTAAACGAACTAAAATCAATAATCTTATATTTTTACCAAACTTGTTTCGATTTAGCGGATAGATACTTAGCTATGTATCCTATCTAAAATGAAATGCCTTCTATTTATAAGATAGAGCTATGTTTCTATGTGGTAAAAAACTATTCTATTACTCTTAGGATTAAAAATTTTCAAAAAAAATCCAATGCTTTGTAAAACCAAAAACAAATTTTTCTATTTTAGCAAAAATAAAAGGTCACCCAATGTTGAATAACACTTTCTATTTTAGCACTTCATTTTATTTCTTTAGCGAGAAAGAACGGGACTGCTATATGGTTATTTGAACTATTATTAATTCAAACATATAATTAAATCCCGATGAAAGTCGGGATTTTTTTTTTGCTCAAAAATATGGAAACAAAAATTGCAATTCAAGGAATAAAAGGATCATTTCACCATCAGGTGGCTGAGGAATATTTTAACGAAAGTATGCCATTAGACGAATGCATGTCGTTTGATATTTTGGTAAAGAGCCTTATGAAAAATGATGCTCAAAAAGGAATTATGGCGTTGGAGAACTCTATTGCAGGTTCAATTATCCCGAATTATGCCTTGATAGATCGAAACAATTTGCACATCATCGGGGAACATTATTTGGATATCCATATGAACTTGATGGCTCTAAGCGGACAGTCGATTGAGGATATCAGGGAAGTACATTCCCATCCGATAGCTTTGTTGCAATGTGCGGTTTTCTTTGCAAAATATCCTCACATAAAATTGGTAGAAAGTGGCGACACGGCCGAAACGGCTCGAAGAATTCAGGAAAATAATCTGATGGGAATTGGAGCTGTTGCAAGTCCGATTGCTTCAAAAATGTATGGTTTGGAGATCTTGGCGTCGGGAATTCATACGATAAAAAGCAACAAGACCCGCTTTGTGATTGTAAAAACCCAAAACAAGGAATTGCCGAAAGAAGAAATCAACAAGGCTTCGATAAAATTTGAGTTGGATGACACGCCCGGAAGCTTAGCCACGGTTTTGAATGTGATGAACAATTGCAAACTGAACCTGACCAAAATCCAGTCCATGCCTATAATTGAAACGCCTTTTCAGTATTCCTTTTTTGTGGATGTGGTTTTTGAAAAGTACAAGCATTATGAAAAAGCGAAGAACATTTTGCAATTGATGACCACGCATTTCAAGGTTTTAGGCGAATACCAGAATAAGTTTATTCGATAATTTATGGATTTGGTTATTTGGTGGTGTAGCTCCGAATAACCAAATTCACGCATAATCAAAAAACAATTTAAAATGATTACTACAGCTAGACGATTAGATATAGTTCAAGAATATTATTTCTCGCACAAGTTGCGTCAGGTTCGGCAATTGATGGCGGACGGCAAACCCATCATCAATATGGGGATTGGCAGTCCGGATTTGGCTCCAGCCAAAAATGTAATTGAAGCCATCCAAAATGCAATGAACGATGAGAAAGCCCATGAATATCAGAGTTATCAAGGATTGCCCGAATTACGTCAAGGAATAGCTGACTTTTATAAGGAGCAATTTGGCGTAACGCTTGATTATAATTTGGAAATATTGCCGTTGATGGGTTCCAAAGAAGGAATTATGCATATTTCGATGGCATTTTTGAATGAAGACGATGAAGTGTTGATTCCAAATCCAGGGTATCCTACTTATGAATCGGTTACGAATCTGGTTCAGGCGAAGGCAATTTTCTATGATTTGAAAGCAGAAAATAATTGGGAACCCGATTTTGAAGCTTTGGAACAACAGGATCTGTCTAAAGTAAAATTGATGTGGGTCAATTATCCAAACATGCCAACGGGTGCGAATGGTACTAAAAAATTGCTAGAGAAATTGGTGGCTTTCGCCGAAAAACATCAGATTCTTTTGATAAACGACAATCCGTATAGTTTTGTCTTGAACGACAAGCCGATGTCGATTTTGGAAATTGATGGAGCAAAAGAAGTTGCTTTGGAATTGAATTCGTTGAGCAAAACCTTTAATATGGCAGGTTGGCGTGTTGGGATGGTTTTGGGAAAAGCGGAATTTATTGATGCCATCTTAAAAGTAAAAAGCAATATGGATAGTGGAATGTTCTACGGTATCCAGAAAGGTGCTGTCGAAGCCTTGAAATTGGAAAAGGAATGGTTCGACGCTCAAAATGAAATTTACAATCGACGAAGAAATTTGATTTTTGAATTGGCGGATAAGCTCGGATGTGAATACGATAAAAATAGTGTTGGAATGTTTGTTTGGGCGAAATTGCCTGCAAATGTCACATCTGCTGAGGATTTTATCGATGGAATTTTATTGGAGAAACATATTTTTATTACTCCTGGAACTATTTTCGGAAGCAATGGCGAAGGTTATATTCGGTTTTCGTTGTGTGTGAAGGAGGAGAAAATTCGGGAAGCGATAGAGCGTTTCGAGCATCCATCCTAACAGGTTTTCAAAACCTGTTAGGTATTAAAATTATAAACCATTAAGAAATTAGGATTCATTAAGAGGTTAAACCAAAAGATTAAAAAGTGCCAAAAGTTTTTATTCTAGCCCCGACTGGAGGGATCTCGTCTTTTAGGACGAGAGGAAGGAAAGGCGGGAACATGGATAAAGGAAGCCAGAAGTAGAGCTCCTGAAGAAAATAACATAAATTTGTAATAGTAAAATTGAATATGGAAAATAGTAAAGCAATGAGGACGTGGCTGGATGATTTTAAATTGTCGCATCCATTAGTAATAGCGGGACCTTGCAGTGCAGAAACGGAAGAACAAGTGTTGAAAATTGCACACGAATTAAAAGACTCGGACGTGAGTATTTACCGGGCTGGAATCTGGAAACCGCGAACACGTCCGGGAGGTTTTGAAGGTGTTGGAGCCATTGGATTGAAATGGTTGCAAAAAGCAAAAGCCGAGACTGGCTTGTTGATGTCGACTGAGGTAGCGAATGCAACCCATGTGAAACTGGCATTGGAGCACGATATCGACGTGTTGTGGATTGGAGCTAGAACGACTGTAAACCCGTTTGCGGTTCAGGAAATTGCCGATGCCTTGGAAAATACAGATAAAATCGTGTTGGTGAAAAATCCTGTAAATCCAGATTTGGCGTTGTGGATTGGTGGTGTAGAACGTTTGTATAATGCAGGAATCAAGAAATTAGGGGTTATTCACAGAGGATTTTCGACGTATGAAAAAACCAAATACAGAAATATTCCGGAGTGGCAGATTGCGATTGAGTTGCAGAGCCGTTTTCCAGATTTGCCTTTGATTTGTGATCCTTCGCATATTACCGGAAAGCGTGATATGATTCAGGAAGTTTCGCAACAGGCCTTGGATTTGAATTATGATGGTTTGATTGTTGAAACTCACATTGATCCAGATAACGCTTGGAGTGATTCGGCTCAACAGGTTACACCAACGGTTTTGAAAGGGATTTTCGCTGATTTGAAGGTAAAGAAAATGACATCTGAAGAAGATGATTTTAATAACGAAATGGCAAAACTTCGTGCTAATATTGATATTGCAGATAGCAAGATTTTGGAAATCCTTGGTAATAGAATGAAAGTTGCCGACCAGATTGGAGCTTTGAAAAAGGCAAAAAATGTAGCCGTCCTGCAAAACAAACGCTGGAATGAAATTTTAGGAAAAATGATTCTGGAAGGCGAACAGAAAGGGTTGAGTGAGGAATTTGTTTTGAAATTATTCAAGGCGATTCATCAGGAAAGTATCAGCCATCAAGAGAAAGTGATAAATGGTTGATTTTTCAAAATGGTTGTATATCTAATGTTTAGCCTGCAGTTTTATACCTGCAGGCTTTTTTTTAAGAAAAAAATAAACGTCGTCCCAACCTTTTGTGAGTTTTTGTGCTCTATTAAAATATACAACCTTAATTTTCGTGTTATGAAATCAAGAATCCATCCATCTGAAGTCAGAAGTTTTCAATCGAATTTGAAATTTTTATTTTATTTTTTATTGTTTTTCGGAACAAAAATTTTTGCTCAAAGTCCGGAATTTACGGTCAAAGGCGAAGGTTCTGAAAAAGTTAGAATGAGTCAATTATTGGTGAATGTGAAAGTCGTTGGAAACATCGCTTACACAACTGCCGAAATGCACTTTTTTAATTCAAGCAACCGACAAATGGAAGCCGAATTGATTTTTCCGTTGCCCGAAAACGTTTCGGTTTCACGATATGCGATAGATATCAACGGCAAAATGCGTGAAGCCGTTCCAGTAAATAAAAATAAAGGAAAACAGGTTTTTGAGGCGATTGAACATCGAAGAGTTGACCCAGGGTTATTGGAAAAAGTGGATGGAAATAATTTCAGAACACGAATTTATCCGTTGATGCCAAATGGCGAACGTATTGTGATTATTGGTTATGAAGAAGAACTTTCTGGATTTGATAAAAATAATTTGGCGTATCAACTGGTGAGCCGTTATCCGAAGAAATTGGATAAATTTGAGATGAATATTGTGGTTTTGGGAAGTGTTTCTTCGCCAACTGTTGCTGAAAATGCAGGAGAAGAAATTTCATTTTCAAAATGGAACCAATCGTTTCAAGCTTCGGTAAAAAAGGAAAATTATCAACCTTCAGAACAGTTGCTATTCAAGATTCCGATACAAGAAAATGTTCCAAGTATGGTAATGCAAAATGTAGGCAATCAGCATTATTTTTATGGTAATACTTTTATCGATGGAAATAAAATAGCCAAGAAACAGCCAAATTCCATCGGATTGATTTGGGATAATTCCTTGAGTGCAAAAACGCGTGATTTGAAAAAAGAATTAAATTTATTGGATGCTTATTTTCAAAAGATAAAAAACACGAAAGTCACTTTATATCTTTTAAATTACACTTTTGAAAAGCAAAAAGAATATGTGATTTCAAACGGAAATTGGGCTGAATTAAAAGCCGTTTTGCAAAATACAAAGTATGATGGTGGAACTCGATACTCTCAAATAAAATTCGAAAACCATGATTTGAACTTGTTTTTTTCTGACGGATTATCCTCTTTGAGTGAAAATAATTTGCCTAAAACTAAAAAATCGGTTTACACAATTACGTCTTCGGTTTCGGCAGATTTTGCTTTTCTGAATTTTGCTTCGATGCAAACAGGCGGAAATTTTATCAATTTGAACCAATTGAATTTGGAAAATGCTTTGGATAAATTAACCAATAACAATCTGAAATTTCTAGGAATAAAAGAAAATTATACCGTGACCGATTTGTTTCCAATGGCAGGAACTTCGGTTTCGGGAAGCTTTTCTTTTTCGGGAATTTCGCTGAATCCGAAGAATGAAATCACACTGTTGTTTGGTTATGATGATGGAGCAATTTTAGAACGAAAAATCACATTGGATGCTTCGGTTCAGAAAACAGGTGAGGTAAATATTGAGAAACTTTGGGCACAGAAAAAAATTGCCAATCTTGATTTGAATTATGCTAAAAATTCTGAAGAAATTGAACTTTTAGGCAAGAAATATGGCATCATTACCAAAAATACGTCGCTGATTGTTTTGGAAGATATTCGAGATTATATTGCTTATGACATTGTTCCTCCGACAGAATTACGAGCAGAATTTGATCAAATAAAAAAGCAAGAACAGGAAAGCCGACTGGCAGAACAAAAAAGCAATTGGGAAAATGTGGAAAGCTATTTTGCAGAATTAAATTCGTGGTGGAAAAAAGATATAAGATATGTAAAACCAAAACCTGAACCGAAGCCAAAACCTAAAAAAATAGCTAGAAGAAATGCAACAAACACAACTTCTGGGGTAAATTCTCGAAGAAATGCAACTACTCAACAAGGATTTATTTCGGGAGTTGTTAATGAAAATGGCGAGCCATTGCCTGGAGTTCAGGTGGTTTCGGGCAATGAAACGGCTGAAACAGATTTTGATGGAAAATATTCTATTAAAGCACCTGAAAACAGCAGGCTTACATTTAGCTATATAGGATTTGAGTCAAAAACGGTAGATGTTGGACAAAATAATGAAGTCAATGTTCAATTGGATGGAAATTCTGATGAACTACAAGAAGTTGTTGTTACGGCTTATGGTGTTTCAAAAAATAATGAGGTTAGGGAAGATCGAATTGAAGAAAGTTCAGAAGGGGAGTCGTTGAAAGATTATGAGCCTCAAACGCAAAAATCGATTTCCTATTCGGTTCAAACCATTTCAGCAGAAGAAATATCTAGAAAAAGTGAAAATGTTTCAACAGCACTTGAAGGAAAAGTAGCTGGGATTAATGTAGAATCAACTCCCAATAATGATGTAATTGCAGTTCGAGGATTGTCCAGCATAACCGAAACGAACGAACCCTTGATAATCGTTGATGGAGAAATTTTTGAAGGAAGAATAAATGATTTTGATGAAAACGATATTGTTTCGATAACTGTTTTAAAAGATTCTTCAGCAACTGCAATTTATGGAAATCGGGGAATAAATGGTGTAATTGTCCTTAAAACAAAAGACGGAAACTACGATGAAATCATAAAACAAAATCAAGAAAAATATTGGAATCCAGATAGATTGTATTTGAAATCCTTGGCTTCTGCTCCAAAAGATAAGCATTATGAATTGTATTTTGAATTGCGAAAATCACAGGAAAGAAATCCGAGTTTTTATTTTGATGTAGCTCATTTTTTCTACAATCAAGGCGATGTAAAAAAAGCATTGCAGGTATTGAGTAATATTGCCGATTTGGGATTAGAAAATCACCAGCTTTATAAAACATTGACTTATACTTTACGTCAATGGAAAGCTTTTGAAGATGCTTTATTTACGGCAAAACAGGTTGCAAAATGGAGAGCTCACGAACCACAAAGTTTGAGAGATTATGCTTTGGCTTTGGAAGATTCTGGGAAGAAGCAAGAAGCTTTTGACCAATTGATTAAGGCTTTGGAAGTGAATTATTATGGCGAAATGAGCGGTCAATATGAAGGTGTAGAAGATATTATCTTGATGGACATCAACCGATTGATGGCTGAAAACAAACGGTTAGATTCGGGAAAATTAGACAAGAAATATCTTGAAAAAATGCCGGTTGACATCAGAATTATTATGAATTGGAATTTGATGGATGTCGATTTAGACTTGCACATCATTGAACCAACAAACGAAGAATGCTATTATGGACATCGTGATACACAAGCAGGTGCGAGATTTTCGAAAGATTTTACAGAAGGTTATGGACCTGAACAATATCTGATTCGAAATGCTGTGAAAGGAAAATACCAAATCAAGACCGATTATTTTGGCGAAAGTGAACTGACAGAAAGTGGTCCGGCAACAGTCATGGTTGAAATTTATACTACAAAAGCTGGGAAAACGACTAAAACCTTAAAAACAATTCAATTAGGAAAAATCAAAGAGAATGATATTTTGGCAGAAATCGTTTGGTAAACTTTTCAAATTCAGTTTAGAATTTTAATTTTAGAGGGTAAAATTACGCTGTTCACAAGTAAATAGCGTAATTTTGTCCTCTTAAACAATTTGTATTTTTTAGTATTTAGAGCAATCTAAAATCTAAAATCTAAAATCTAAAATCTAAAATTTGAATGACAGGAACCGTTTATAAATCTACAGGAAGTTGGTATACCGTAAAATCTGAAAAAGGGGATTTTATTGAATGCCGTATCAAGGGTAAATTCCGGATGAAAGGAATCAAAAGCACCAATCCTATTGCCGTTGGCGATATCGTAGATTTTGAATTGGATGAAACGTCTGATAAAGTAACGGGGACGATCCATAAAATTCACGAACGGAAGAATTATATCGTTCGGAAATCGGTGAATTTGTCGCATCAGATGCACATTATTGCTTCTAATATAGATAGGGTTTTCTTGTTGGTAACTGTCAATAATCCTCCAACCACTTTTAATTTTATAGACCGCTTTTTGGTTACAGCCGAAGCTTATGGAATCGAGGCCATTTTAGTTTTCAATAAAATTGATACGCTTGACGAAACCACTTTAGACGAGCAACTGTATATGCAACACGTCTATCAGGAAATTGGCTACCAATGTTTGCGAGTTTCATCCACTGAAATGAAAGGTGTAGATAAACTAAAGGAACTGATGGTTGGAAAAGTGAGTATGTTTTCGGGTCATTCCGGTGTTGGAAAATCTACTTTGGTGAATGCTATGGAACCAACATTGCATTTAAAAACAACTGAAATTTCCGAACAAAGCAAACAAGGACAGCACACCACGACATTTGCAGAAATGTATGATTTGAGTTTTAATGCTAGAATTATTGACACACCCGGAATCAAAGGTTTTGGAATGGTAGATATGGATCCGGCAGAAATCAGTGGTTATTTTCCAGAATTTTTCAAACTCCAAGACCAATGCAAATTCAACAACTGTTTGCATAAGGAAGAACCACATTGTGCCATCAAAAATGCACTCGAAAAGGACGAAATCGCTTGGTCACGTTACAGAAGTTATCTAAAAATACTTGAAGGCGATGACGAACATTATCGAACGGATATTTATAATGATGATCGTATTGCAAGTGATGAAACCAGGAAAAGTTAGCAGTTTTCAGTAGCAGTTTTCAGTTTTTCAGATACTTTTAAAAATCTATAATCTAAAATCACAATGAAAGCCGTCATCCAAAGAGTTTCCCAAGCTTCCGTAACCATCGAAGGAGAAATAACCGCCGATATAAAAACTGGACTTCTGGTTTTGGTTGGAATTGAAGATGCCGATTCAGACGAGGACATCAATTGGCTTGTTGGGAAAATCATCAACATGCGAATTTTTGGCGATGAAAATGATGTCATGAATCTCTCGGTTCAGGATGTTCAAGGCGATATTATCGTTGTGAGCCAGTTTACGCTTCATGCTTCTACCAAAAAAGGCAACCGTCCTTCTTATATCAAAGCTTCAAAACCAGATATTGCCATTCCGTTATATGAAAAATTTGTAGCAAAACTCCAATCTGAATTCGGAAAGAAAATCCAAACCGGAAAGTTTGGTGCCGATATGAAAGTTGCACTTTTGAATGATGGTCCGGTGACAATTATTATGGATTCAAAAAACAGGGAATAATTTTGTTAATTATTTCTAAAAATTTTATATTTTTGATAAAATTCAAATTTATGAGAAGCCTCTGTTTTTTGTTGTTGGTGCTAATTCCTACTACTTTTTTTTCTCAAGAAACAAATTATGCTGTAGCAAATATTCCGGCAGAATTGAAGGAAAATGCGAATGCTGTGGTTCGCCTCAGCCATTTAGATGTTACTATCGTTTCGCAAAGAAGTATGTTGATAATAGAAAAAAAGGTTGTTACCATTCTCAATGAACATGGAGTTGATGATATTGTGGCTTTTGAATATTATGACAAAAGCAGAAAAATAAAAAAAATAGAAGCAAAAATTCTGGATTCGTTTGGCAAAGAGCTAAAAACCATTAAGAAAAAAGATTTCAAAGATAGAAGTGTTGGAGATGGTTTTTCAGTTTTCAATGACAACAGAATGCTTTATCTTGACTACACTCCAATTAATTATCCGTTTACTGTGATTTTTGAAAGCGAAATTGAAACTTCCAATACTGCTTTTCTTCCAATATGGCTTGCTTTTGAAGATTATTATGTGAGTACACAGAATAAAATTCTTAATATAACTTATCCCGTAGATTTAGGATTTCATAAAAAAGAATCAAACTTTTCAGAGAAGTATGCTATTCAAAAAAAAGAAAGTGATGGAAAGCTCACCTACACCGTGAATAACATACATGCAATGAAAGGGGAGGAGAGTAGTCCGGATATTTCAAAGGTTGTTCCAATGGTTTATATGAAACTTGAGCGATTTAATTTAGAAGGAGTGGATGGTCAGGCTAGAACTTGGGAAGAATTTGGTAAATGGTACTACGAGAGTATTCTGAAAGGAACAGATCAATTATCAGTTGAGACACAAAATAAGATAAAGGCAATCGTTGGCAAGGAAAATAATCCAATAGAAATAGCTAAAATTGTTTACAACTATGTTCAGGAGCGAACAAGGTATGTAAGTATCCAAGTAGGGATTGGTGGTTTCAAGCCCATGAATGCAAATGATGTCGATAGGCTTGGATATGGAGACTGCAAGGCACTTACGAATTACACAAAGGCTTTACTGAATGTAGTGGGGGTTCAGTCTTATTATACAATTGTAAATGCGGGACCTAGCAGAAGAGATATACAGCACGATTTTGTATCTGTTCAAGGCAACCATGTAATTTTAGCAATTCCAAACAAGGAAGAGTTGATTTGGTTGGAATGCACGAGTCAAGTTCAGCCATTTGGATTTCAAGGAACTTTTACTGATGATAGGAATGTTTTATTGATTAAGCCTGAAGGTGGACAAATTGTAAAGACAAAAGCCTTCCTTGAAAGAGTCAACAGTCAAACAACAACAGGGAGTTACAGCATTTCAGATATTGGAGATTTAACAGGAAGCCTGTCAATGCTTTCAAAGGGAAGCCAATACGACTATAGTTTTACAAACGAAAGATTATCAAAAGCAGATACAGACCTTCATTATAAGAAACACTTTTCCAATATAAATAATCTAAAACTTCAAAAAACGAGTTTTAAGAATGATAAAAAAGACATACAATTTACTGAAGATATTGAACTTTCTGCAGTTGGATATGCTTCGATAAGTGCTAACAGAATGTTGTTTGTTCTGAACGCTTTCAATATAAATTCAAATACTCCCAAAAGATACAGGAACAGAGAAAATCCATTTCAAATAAACCGTGGTTTTTATGATTCGGATGAAGTGAAAATCATCTTGCCCGAAGGATATAATATTGAGGCTATTCCCCAGGATGCTGAAATAAAAAATAAATATGGGGAATACAAGACCCAGATTATAAAAGAAAATGAAAACACATTAATCTATAAAAGATTTCTGCTGATAAAGGATGGCTTTTACGAAAGTAAAGAATATGATGAATATAGACTCTTTAGAGAACAAATAGTAAAAAACGATAATGCAAAAATAGTTTTAAATAAAAAAATATAAAAAGTATGAAACTAAAATTAAATGGTTTAGGAATAGTATTTATGCTGATTTCCTTTGTTGGCAATGCACAAGAGTTAGAGCTTGGTAAAGTTTCTATAAAAGAGCTGGAAGAAAAAATGCATCCAAAAGATACTTCGGCAGTAGCCTCGGTATTGTATAGTAAAGGGCATACTTATTTTAATTATACTGAATCGAGTGGTTTTGTAGTAGTAACCGAAGTTGAAACCAGAATCAAAATATATAAAAAAGAAGGCTATGATTGGGCTAATAAAAGTATAAGATACTATATTGGTGCAACTCCAAACGAAAGAGTGTCTTTTTCGAAAGCGGTTGCATATAATTTGGTTGATGGAAAAATAGAAAAAACTAAACTTAAAAGCGATGGTGAATTTACCGAACAGGTCAATAAATATTGGGGATTAAAAAAAATAGCAATGCCCAATGTCAAAGAAGGCACAGTAATAGAATACAGATATACAATTGAATCTCCATATATAACATCATTTCCTGACTGGGAATTTCAAGCAGGGATACCCGTAAATTATTCTGAATACAAAACAAGCACACCTGAATATTTTACCTACAGTTCACATTTTAAAGGATTTGTAGTTCCAAAAGTGACTAAACTAAAAGAAAATAAATCAATAACATTTACTTCAAAGGAACGCTCTGATGGACTTGTAGTGAAAACAAGTTTTTCATCTGAAAAAGTGGATTATGCCGTTAATGTTGTTAAATATGTAGAAGAAAATTTACCAGCAATGATAGATGAAGATTATGTGAATAACATCAATAATTATAAATCTATTGTTGTTCATGAATTGGCAATGTCAAAAATGCCAAACGGTACTGCAAAACATTATTCAACGGATTGGGAATCTGTTGTGAAAACGATTTATAAAAATGAAGACTTTGGGGCAGAATTAAATAAAACCAATTATTTCGAAGAGGATATAAATGCAGTTTTAGCCGGAATGACCAATAAGAATGATAAAATAAATGCTATTTTTAATTTTGTGAAGTCGAGGATGAATTGGAATGATTACTATGGCTATTCTTGTGATCAAGGTGTAAAAACAGCCTACAAGCAAAAAACAGGAAATACTGCAGAAATCAACCTAATGCTAACAGCAATGCTAAGGCATGCGGGTTTGGCAGCCCGACCTGTTTTAGTTAGTACAAGGTCAAACGGAATTTCATATTTCCCCAATAGAACAGCCTATAACTATGTGATTGCAGCAGTTGAAGGCGATAACAAAATCATCTTATTAGATGCTACAGACAAATTCACACAGCCAAATATACTTCCATTTAGAGCTTTGAATTGGATGGGAAAGCTAATCAGGGAAGATGGTAGTTCTGTGGATATTGACTTGATGCCTAATATGTTGTCGAAGGAGGCTATAACAATGAACTATAAAATAGAAGCTAACGGCGAAATAAGCGGAAAAATCAGAAAGCAATATACAGACTACAATGCTGAGGTGTTCAGGCAGCGTTTTGTGGGACAGAAGGAAGATGCCTATCTGGAAAACCTAGAGAATAAAATGAACAAGATTGAAATTTCGGATTACAAGAGAGATAACGAAAAAGAAATGCAACTCCCAGTTGTTGAAACATTTTCATTTTCAGGATCAGGGTTGTGTGATGTTGTTGGCGATAAAATGTATTTTTCTCCAATGATTTTCTTTGCTACAGATAAGAATCCATTTATTCAAGAGAAAAGAGAATATCCAGTAGATTTCGGGTTTCCATTTCAGGATAAATATGTTATTAGTATTGATTTGCCAGAGGGATATGCCATTGAGTCGGCACCTAAACCTATAAATGTTCAAACAGATACTAAGTTGTTTGGGTTTAGCTACAATATTGTTCCAACAGGAAATAGGATACAACTTATATTTTCAATGGATATGAATACCTCAATTGTTAGTTCAGAAAATTATGAAGCATTGAAAGATGTGTTTCAGAAATTAGTTGCAAAACAAAACGAAAAAATTGTTCTCAAAAAAGTATAAACATGAACCTAAAAAATGCCCAACTCGAAGTTGATAACTGGATAAAAGAACACGGCGTTCGTTATTTTAACGAACTTACAAATATGGCTCAACTCACGGAAGAAGTTGGCGAAGTAGCCCGAATAATTGCACGTCGTTATGGCGAACAATCCGAAAAAGAATCCGATAAAAATAAAGACCTCGGAGAAGAATTAGCCGATGTAGTTTTTGTAGTTTTGTGTCTGGCAAATCAAACCGGAATCAACCTTCAGGAAGCCTTTGATAAAAAACTCGATTTAAAATCCAATCGCGACAAAGACCGACACAAGAATAATGAAAAATTGAAATAAATACAGAAGCGTTGGAACACCATTTCAACGCTTCTATTTTTAAAGACCTCAAGAATGAACTTGCATTTACAACCCTCAAAAGTCAATCCGCAATCTGAAATTAAAATTACAGGAAGCAAATCCGAAACCAATCGTTTGCTGTTGCTTCAAGCTTTATATCCAAACATAACTCTAGAAAATGCATCCAATTCAGATGATTCTGAAGTAATGTCGAAAGCACTCCTTCAAGATTCCAAATCCCAACTCCCAACTCCGAAGTCCCAACTCATTGACATCCATCACGCAGGAACAGCAATGCGATTCCTCACGGCTTATTTTGCCACCCAAGAAAATCGTGAAGTCATCATTACAGGTTCGGCAAGGATGAAAGAACGACCGATTAAAATATTGGTAGAAGCCCTTCAACAACTTGGAGCCGAAATATCTTACGAAGAAAATAATGGCTTTCCGCCAATAAGAATAAAAGGAAAAAAACTTTCCAATAGCAGAGTTTCGCTTTCTTCAGATATTAGCAGTCAGTACATTTCAGCACTTTTGTTGATTGCTCCAAAGTTAGAAAACGGCTTGAAATTGACTTTGGAAGGAAAAATTACGTCAGTCCCATACATTAAAATGACCTTGGCTTTGCTCAATGAAATCGGGGTTGAAACTTCCTTTGTGGAGAATACAATAACCGTAAATCCACTCCTAACTCCTAACTCAAAACTCCTAACTGTAGAGTCAGATTGGTCTTCGGCTTCTTATTTCTATTCGATTGTTGCTTTATCAGAAACTGGAAATCAAATAAAACTTTCCAGCTACAAGAAAAATAGTCTACAAGGCGATTCTGCTTTAATAGAAATCTACAAAAATCTTGGAGTAGAAACGACTTTTAAAAATAATACTATTTTATTGACAAAGATTGAAAACTTCCATCTCCCATCTTCCAACTTCCAACTTGACTTGAACGATTCTCCAGACATTGCACAAACCATTGCCGTAACGTGTTTCGGATTAGGAATCGGTTGTCATCTAACTGGACTTCATACACTAAAAATAAAAGAAACTGACCGACTTGAAGCCCTAAAAACCGAACTCACAAAACTTGGAGCAACCATTTATGTAACCAACAACAGTCTGACTTTAGAAGCTTCTTCACAAGTAAATTCAAACATAGCAATCGCAACGTACAACGACCATCGTATGGCTATGGCTTTTGCACCTTTGGCCTTAAAAACTGATCTAATAATCAATAATGCAGAAGTGGTTTCCAAATCCTACCCTGATTTTTGGGAAGATTTAAAAACCATCGGATTCAGTATTTCAACACAATAATCAACGTTTCACAATTTGAATCCGCTCTAAAATCAAGTTGCTCTTTTCAGATGAAACCGGAATCGAACTGCCGTTCTTGATTTCCAATGAACCGCCATCCGATTTATTATAGGAAACAACAGCATTAAAATTGACCAAGTAGGATTTATGTGTTCTCAAAAACCTATTGTCTTTCAGCAGTATTTCTTCAAAATTTTTTAGGTTTCGACTTACCAAGTGTTTGGTTTTGTCGTTCATATAAATTTCAGAATAAGAACCTTCGCCTTTGATGTAGAGAATTTCTGAAATCTTCAAAAGAATTAAACTATTACCTGACGGAACCGCGATTTTCTCAAAAGTTTCATTCTGGATATTTTCCGACAGAGCCTTGAGCTGAAAGTTTTTTTGGCGTTCCAGTCTGGAAATGGCATTTGTCAATTCTTCGGGAACAACAGGTTTCAAAAGATAATCCAAAGCCGATAACTTAAAGGCTTGGATGGCATATTCGTTATAAGCAGTAGTGAAAATTATGGAAAAATTGATGTCTTTTTCCTCAAAAAAATCAACCAATTCCAATCCGCTATGACCCGGCATTTCAATGTCCAGCAAAACCAAATCAGGATGGAATTTTCGGATGGCTTTCACGCCTTGAGGCAAATTTTCGCATTCGGCAACCAGCTCAATTTCAGGACAATATTCCTGCAAAAGTAGTGACAGCGAAACGCGGGCTCTTTTTTCATCATCAATTATTATGGCTTTCATACTTGAAAATTTATTGGAATTTCAATGACAACGGTCGTGCCTAATGATTGCAGGCTTTGGTTCTGTTTGTCGATGAAATTAATTGTTATTTTGTTTGCTTTATTCTTGTTCAATAAATCAATCCGGTTTTGCATCGCCTCGGTGGCGAAGGATTGGTGTTTTTTGTTTTTGATGGCATTCAATTCGGCACTTTTTTGCCTTCCAATTCCGTTGTCGTCAATTTCAATTTTAATGACATATTCAATTTTAGAAAACGTGATGTCTAGTTTTTTCAATCCGCTTTTGTGCAAAAGTCCGTGTTTTACAGCGTTTTCAATATACGGTTGCAAAAGCATCGACGGGATTTTCAGTTGCTCAATATCGGCATCATCTTCAATAGCAATCGTATATTCAAAATCTTCATCAAAACGGGCTTTTTCAATGTCGAGATAAAAGGTCATTGTTGAAATTTCTTCAGCAATTGTGACGAATTCTTTTTCGGTCATCTCCAAAATACTTCGGGTCAAGGACGAAAATTTCGACAGATAATTCACGGCTTGCTTTTTATCGTTCGCCAAAATATAGGACTGTATGGTGTTCAAGGCATTATAGAAAAAATGCGGATTCATTTGCGATTTTATGGCTTTTAAAGCCGAAAGGTTGAGGTTTTTTTCGAGTTCATTTTTCTCTAAAATAATTTTGTTTTGCTTTTCGATTTTCCTGATTTGGTATTTATAAAAAGCATAAAATAAAAACAAAACAAGCAAACTTAAAATTAATAAAAACAAAGGACTCAACCAAAAAGGTTTTTTAATTTCAAATTTAATTTGCTGAAAACCAATCTTTTTATTGTTATGATGAAGGGCAAATTCAATACAATAATCGCCAGACGACAAAGCCGAAAGTTTTAAATTTTTTGTAGTGTTGTCTAATGTTTTCCAATTCGCATCATTAATTTTATAGCAAACAGAATAACTTTCATTTGGAATAAAACTCAAGGTCGAAAAGTTGATGGATACATCATTTTCATTCGGATTTAATTCGGATATTTCGTTCACTTCTCTGCGTTTTCCGTTCACTTGAATCTCATTGATGACGAGTTTTGGCGTAGGATAATTTCCAATTTCTTTTCGGTTTTTGATGACAACTCCCTTTGAAGTGGCAAAAAACAATTTGTTGTCTTTCAAAATCACATCCGTGGCTTCGATATCATTGCTGAGCGACATCACTTTTTGGGTTTTTTTCGAAACAAAATCATATTCATAAACGCCATTTGTAGCGAAAAAATAGCCAAAATGACTTCTTATGAAAAACCGCTGAAACTTCTCATTTTTAATGGAATTTGGTAATTCAAAAATGGAAATTTGGTTTTTGGAGTTGATGCTGTATAATTTTTCAGCTGTTGAAAGCCCGATGATTTGGTCGTTGTATTTTTGAATCCGAGCCAGATATAAAGTTTCGTTTTTGTGCTTTATTTCGGTTGATGCTCCATCGTTTGTAACGGCAAATAATCCGTTATTGGTGGCATAATAGATCATGTTGTTCGAGGCATTGTATTCGGTTGATTTTCCGTTTGAATTTTTTAAAAGCGAAACCTGGTTGAATCCAGAAAAAACATTGTCTTTATTTTTTTCGAAGATAAAATCCCAACTGCTTTTTAAATTTTTATCAACAAAAAAAATTCCCGAAACACTACTTGCCGAAAACGAAAAATACTTCTCGTCCACTTTTTTAACGTCCTTAACGGCAATCGAATAATCACTTTCAAGTTGGTTGTTTTTGTTTAAGATATTGAATTTGAAAGAAGTAAAAAACAATTGCTTCGAAACCGTATCGGCTAAAATCTGATTGATGGAATGGTTGTTTTCGGTTTCGAAAATCTTGTTGGTTTTCAGGTTGTTGCAATTTAATTTATAAATCAAATCTTTTTCGGTGCCAATGAAAATTTCATCTTTCCCTAAAGACATCGAGACGGGTCTTGGCCACAAGTCGATGTAATTATTGTCGAAATTTTCAATAAAAAGTACGCCTTTGTTCAAGGTAGAAATCCAGTAATGATTTTGCCGATCTTTAAAAACCGATGAAATATTTTGATTGCTAAAATAGGTTGTAGAAGCTTTTGATTTCAAATCATTTTTTAGTACTCCATTTGGCGTACAAATCCAAAGAAAATCATCGTTAACGGCGGTGTTTTGTAGAAATTTCAATGGAGTATTTATATCTTTTTTAGTAAATATTCCATTTTCAAAAACATAAAATGTCGAACTGGATTTTGAATTTACAATCAATTTTTGATTCCAATGATTTAGGATTGGAGCTGTCATTTCATCACTAAAAGCACTTGGCAAGGCATATTTTTTATGGTTTTTTGAGTTTGAAAACACATATAAGAAATCACCCAAAACATAAAAATTTTCGCCCGATGAATAGCAAGACTTAATGATGGTACCGGGAATTTGATATTTGGATTTTACTTTCAAGGTTTTCATATCATACACCAAAACCGCATTGGGCTGTATAAGGAACAATTCATTTTTTAGGATTCCAAATTTAAAATAGCCCAAAGATGTGGGTTGGTTCAGTGCTTTCAGTCCGCCTTTTTCTACATAATACAAGTAACCATCAAAATTGGCATACCAAATTCTGCCAAATCCATCTTCGGCAATACAGGAACCTGATTTTGAGGTTTGTTTTTCGGATGCAAATGTCTTGAAAACCGTTCCGTCATATCTGCAGATTCCTTTGTTGGTAGCAAACCACATAAAACCTTTGCTGTCCTGAAAAATGTCGTAAACACTGTTTGAAGGTAATCCTGAAGTTTTGTCAATAGCCTGATAATACGGATTCTGGCACCAGCCAAAATTCGATAGCAAAAGAAAAATAAGAAGTGAAATAATTCGCAACGGCTTAATTTTTAAACAAATGTAAAGAAAAGAGCAACAGGATGAAAGTTGAGTTTGCCAAAGCAGGTTTTCAATTCATAAAAGCAAGAAACATTCAAAGTTGTCGCTATTTCCAATTTGGTAAACCCAAAAAGGGATTTCATAAACTGACTATGATTAAAGGTTTGATTTCGAGCTATTTTTGACCAAAACATTAAAACAAAATGATTATGAAAACAAAATTACTCTTCCTTTTTCTATTGGTAAGCACTTTTGCAAATGCTCAAACACCAACGATTTCAAATGTAAATCATCAAAGCGTTACCTCTACATCTGCTCTTGTAAATTTTAATTTGCAAAACAACTGCCTCACTTATTCCTACAGAGTGGAATATTCTACAGATTTGTCTTTTTCGTCTTTTTCACCACAAACGGCTAACAATTATTGCAATGCTTCTCCTATTTTGCATAGTGTTGGTATTGGTAGTTTATTGCCAAATACACTGTACTATTACAGGATAAGGATACAAATATCCAGCAATCTGTATTATTCTGCAGCAAGTACTTTTACAACCTTAGGAGAAACGCCAGTTTTTGGACCTTCGACTGCTACACCATCTGTAACCACAGCCATTATCAATTATTCATTAGTTGCAGGAGTTGGCACTTCAACTATGACCGTTTATTGGGGATTAAGCCAAGGGGCTATGACGAATTCACTTGCAAATGGAACCATTTTCAATGCAGGTTCGGGTAGTGCTACAATCGAAGGATTAACGCCGGAAACACTGTATTATTTTACCGTTGAAGCCATCAACTCGAATGGTGATGCTTATGCTTCTTTAGGAACTTTTACTACTTTGCCAGCTCCACCTGCTGGAACAGAACCGGGATTAATAAGAGATTTCAAATTTGATAATGATACTTATGATACTACAAATTCCATTCAATTTGTTTCAACTAATTCAAACTCTCCGATAAATTTCGGAACAGACAGGTTTGGTGTAGATTCAAAGTGTTTGATTACAACCGCTTCTGCATTCAGAGAATCTGCAATTCCTAGTTTGCCTTTAGGAAATAGCGACAGGACGGTTTCTATTTGGTATAAAGTCGATGCCATCAGTACAGCAACATATCCTGGGCCTTTTGCTTATGGAGGAGCTAACACCTACAATACATTTGGTCTTTATTTAAATTCCATTAACGTGGTTTTTCAAGGTTATGCTTATGACCAGCCATTTACAAATACAACTGTGGCAGGAACTTGGTACCACGCTGTTGTGGTTTTTCAATCTGGAGTAGCAAGAATTTATATCAATGGCGTCCTGAAAGGAGAAATTAGCAGACCTTTGTTAAACACAACAAATTCTAATTTTAGAATCGGTAATTTTAATGGATCTGTAGATGATTTGAAGATTTATGATCTAGCATTGACGAACACTGAAATTACGAATTTGTACAATTTTAATAGCACAGTGCTTCCAGATGCTCCACCCGTGGTGAATGATTTGTCAGAAAGCGTTACAGTTTCAACAGTTGCCATTACCTATACGTTAACTTCCTCCAATAATGAAGCGACTTCCATAGTAAAATATGGTCTAGCCGAAACAAGTTTGACTTCACAAGTAAACGGATTTTCTACTAATAATACGGCAACGAATACAGTCTCAATAAACGGTTTGTTGCCTGATACTGAATATTTTTATCAAGTAGAAGCTACAAATGCTGATGGGACAACGTTATCCTCTATTGAAAGTTTTACCACTTTGCAAGGTCAAGCTATTGCAGAATACAGTTTTGATAATACTTATGATAATCTAAACGGAAATGCTCCTTTTACATCAAACCCAAATACTTCATTTGTAAACGATAGAAACGGAAATGCTACTAGTGCACTAAATTTGAATAATGCAGGTGTCGAAGCGTCAATTCCCACTTTACCCTTTGGAGGAAGTTCAAGGACAATAAGCGTTTGGGCTAAACTCAACACAGTACAAAATCCTCATAATCATATTTTTTCTTATGGTGGAATTTTTACAGGTTTAGGATTTGCAGGAGCATTCAATGAATCGGCAGTTGACTTTTTTGGATATTCAGACGACTTCAATGTCCTTTCTGCAAATACAGTTGCAACTTGGTATCATTTTGTGTACAGTTATGATGGTGTAAACGTTAAGTTGTATAAGAACGGTGTTTTATTGGCTACCGAACCCAAAAACTTGAATACAGCAGTATATGATATGTTTTCTCTTGGCAGAAGCCTGGATTATGCCAGTGTTTTTGATGGAGCCATCGATGATTTAAAAATCTATAATTACGCATTGTCTCAAGAAGAAATTACTGCATTATACACCACAAATTCACTTTCAATATCAGATTTCAATCAAAGCCTATCCGAAATCAAATTATACCCAAATCCGGCATCCGATATTCTAAACATCCAAACCAATTCAACCCTAAAATCAGTTGAAATCTATAACATCCAAGGGCAAAAAGTAGTCAGCTCCAATCAAAAACAAATCAATGTTGCTCATTTGGCATCAGGCGTTTATTTGGTTAAAATTCAAGATGAAAATGCTAAGATTGCCACTAAAAAGATTGTGATAAAATAAAAAGCGAATAAAAAATCAGTTTTAAAGCCAAGTGTTCTACTTGGCTTTTTTAGTTGAAGCACTTAATTAAATCTTCGCAACCCACCGCCAATGTTACAATCTCAAAAATAAACCCCAAAACACTTGACAACGCCTATCTCACAATCGTATATTTGCACACGATTTAGAATTTTAGGTGCAAAATCTAAAATCTAAAATCTAAAATCTAAATTTTACTATGAAATTATCACACTTCAATTTTAATTTACCAAAAGAACTTCTTGCAGAATACCCAGCCGAAAACAGAGACGAAGCCCGTCTAATGGTCATCAACCGCGAAAAGAAAACCATCGAGCACAAAATGTTCAAGGACGTTATCGATTATTTCGACGAAGGCGATGTTTTGGTATTGAACAATACTAAAGTTTTCCCAGCACGTTTATACGGAAACAAGGAAAAAACAGGAGCAAGAATCGAAGTTTTCTTGTTGAGAGAATTAAATTCTGAACAAAGATTATGGGACGTTTTGGTTGATCCGGCTCGTAAAATCAGAATCGGAAACAAACTATATTTCGGAGACGACGATTCACTAGTTGCCGAAGTTATCGACAACACAACCTCTCGCGGTAGAACACTGCGTTTCCTTTACGACGGTTCCTACGAAGAATTCAGAAACAAACTAACAGAACTTGGAGAAACTCCAATCCCAAAATACATCAACCGTGAGGTAACTCCAGAAGATGCAGACCGTTACCAAACCATCTATGCAAAAGAAGAAGGAGCAGTAGCGGCCCCAACAGCCGGACTTCACTTCTCAAAACACCTTTTGAAAAGACTTGAAATCAAAGGAGTTGACTTTGCCGAAGTAACACTTCACGTAGGTCTTGGAACCTTCAACCCAGTTGAGGTAGAAGATCTGTCGAAACACAAAATGGATTCCGAAGAGTTGAAAATCACCCAAGAAGCCTGCGATATCGTGAACAATGCAAAAGCAAAAAAGAAACGTATTTGTGCCGTGGGAACCACTTCAATGCGTGCCATCGAAAGTTCAGTTTCATCTGCCAGAACGCTAAATCCTTTCGACGGATGGACAAACAAATTCATCTTCCCACCACACGATTTCAGCATTGCCGACTGTATGATCACCAATTTCCATACTCCAAAATCAACACTGTTGATGATGGTTTCAGCCTTCTGTGGACATGATCTAATGAAAAAAGCCTACGAAGAAGCAGTCAAAGAAGAATACAAATTCTACTCTTACGGAGATGCGATGTTAATCATCTAATCTTCATAAATACCATAAAAATCCCGTTTGGTCATGAGAACTAGACGGGATTTTTTTGTAATAATTGATACCAAGTATACAACTTTATTTATAAGAAAACTGCATAGCTTTCAATTGCTCCACATAATTCCGTTGATTCGATAACCGTGGTATTTTATTCTGACCTCCCAATTTATCCTGGTCTTTCAGCCAATCATAAAACAAATTCGGTCGAGCAATATTCACAACAGGAGGATTCAGTGTCATGTTGTTATGACGTTTGGCTTCATAATCAGAGTTGAGCGTTTGGAGCGTTTCATCCAAAATCTTATTAAATAAATTAATGTCTTCAGGATTTCTTCTAAACTCAATAATCCATTCGTGAGCTCCTTTTTCCTTTCCTTTCATAAACACTGGGGCAACGGTATAATCAATCACTTCGGTATTGGTAGCCTGACACGCTTTTGCAATGGCATTATCCGAATTCTCAATGATCAACTCCTCGCCAAAAACATTAATGTGATGTTTCGTTCTTCCTGTAACCCTAATTCTATAAGGATTCAACGAAGTAAAACGAACTGTATCGCCAATCTGATAACGCCACAAACCAGAGTTGGTCGTGATCACAATTGCATAATTCTTACCTAATTCCACTTCCGAAAGACGGATGGCCTTTTGTTCAGGAGTTCCATAAGCATCCATCGGAATAAACTCATAGAAAATCCCGTAATCCAACATCAGCAACAAATCATTCGAATTGTTCAAATCCTGAATCGCAAAAAATCCTTCCGATGCATTGTAAATCTCATAATATTGAAACCCCGAACTAGGAAATATCTTCTTGTATTGTTCTCTGTAGGGATCAAAGCTCACACCTCCGTGAAAATACACTTCGGCATTCGGCCACACTTCAAGCAGGCTTTCTTTTCCGGTTTCTTCCAAAACCTTGTTCAGCAAAACCATCATCCAGGAAGGAACTCCGGCTAGGCTCGTCACGTTTTCATATCGGGTTTCATTGACAATCGCTCCTAATTTCGTTTCCCAATCGTTCATCAACGAAACCTTGTTGCTTGGTGTACTGCTGAATTCAGCCCACATTGGCATATTCTCAATCAAAATCGCCGATAAATCGCCAAAAAAAGTATTGTTATCGGCGTATAATTGCTTGCTTCCGCCAAGACGTAAGCTCTTTCCTGTAAACAATTGTGAGTCTTCGTTATTATTCAAATAAAGGGAAAGCAAATCTTTGGTTGCTTTATAATGGCAATTCTCCAAAGCCTCGCTACTAACGGGAATGAACTTACTTTTAGCATTCGTAGTTCCGCTGGATTTTGCAAACCATTTGATGGAAGTAGGCCAAAATATATTCTGTTCGCCTTTGCGGGTTTTTTCGATTAATGGCTCCAAATCTTCATAGGTAGAAATCGGAATTCTTTCAGAAAAAGCTTGATAGGATCGGATGGAATCAAAGCCATATTTTTCGCCTATAAAGGTTTTTTCGGCTGTACGAATTAAATTCAAAAGCAATTCTTCCTGAACTTCGTTCGGATATTTCAGAAACAATTCAATCTGATGGATTCTTTTTTTCAGAATCCAAGAAGCGACAGAATTGATTATTGGTATTGCCATTTAATTTTAGAGTTTAGATTTAGGATTTTAGATTTAGGATTTAAAAAATGATTCAAATCACTAACTTTACGGCTTCATCAAAAATAGCAAAAAAATACAATATCAAAACACATAAGTTGATTATTGTAAAAAGCTCAAATCTAAAATCTAAAATGACTTACGAAGGCGTACTTGCAAAGATGCAAACCGAGTTTGGAAATCCCATACAATATTATTTAATTTTTGAAAACAGTTTCCTAAACGTCAATCAATTACTCAACAAGGAAATTGAAATTTCATTCGTTGGTTATCAATGTTTGAATTGCAATAAGAAGAAAAAAATATTTCGTCAAGGGTTCTGTTACGATTGTTTTTACAGTAGTCCAGCAGTTGGCGATTGGATAATGCGACCGGAATTAAGCACGGCACATCTAGGAATTGCCGATCGAGATTTGGATTATGAAACAAAAGTGCAGTTGCAACCTCACGTTGTGTATTTGGCTTTGTCTAGCGATGTGAAAGTAGGAGTGACCAGAAAAACCCAAGTTCCCACAAGATGGATTGACCAAGGTGCTTGTGAGGCAGTTTCGATTGTGGAAGTTCCCAATCGTTATTTGGCTGGAATTACCGAGGTTGTCCTAAAAAATCATTTTGTAGACAAAACCAATTGGAGAAAAATGCTCCAAAATGAAGTGCTGACTTTAGATTTGTTGGCTGAAAAGACACGAATTTTTGAATACCTGCCAGAAGAGGTAAAGCCGTATTTCAATGCAGATTTGAACGAACATTTTATTCTGAATTATCCCGTTTTGCAACATCCTAAAAAAGTGACAGGTTTGAATTTGGATAAAACCAATCACTTCAAAGGGAAATTGATTGGTATCAAAGGGCAATATTTAATCTTCGAAGACGGAACGGTTTTCAATATCCGAAGTTTTGAAGGTTATGTCGTTTCCATGGATGTATAAAAAACAAAAGCCTGTAACAATAAAATTACAGGCTTTTGGATATAAACATAAATTATTATTTCTTCTTCCCAAAGATGTCTTTGATGGCATTCGTCACCTTTTCCTTGGTTTCCTCTTTCTTGGTTTGAGTTTTGGTCGTATCCTTTTGAGTGTTATTATTGATAAGATTTTCCAAAGCCTTTGTTCCCTGATTCACCAATTTTTCTTTTTGCTGTTGCACCAATTGATTGGCCAAATTTGTTACTGCCGCTTTCATATCTGTAGAAACTTTAGGGTTTTTAAAGTTACCCGTCAAGACAGCATTTACAGGTACATTTTCCAATTTAGCAGCATCAGCTGGTGATAATTTTGCAATTAGATTATTAACTTCGGTACCTAAGTATTTAGCAGGAACGTTAAACTTCACATTGTAATCCATCGATTGATCAAAACCGTGCGAACCACCGATGTTCACTTTTATATCCTGGTATTTTAGGTCAAATGGTTTCACATTCACTTTTCCATTTTCAAAAGTCAGTGCCGCTTTCAAATCGTTCAGGTTTAATTTCTTCAAATCAATAAACTTAACGTTCGAACTCAATGCTGTCAACAATTTTGAATTATCTGGATTTACCGTCGTAGAAAGCAATTGTCCCAGTAAATCTCCCGTTAGGGTTTTTAAATCGGGAGTCATTTCCTTCGCATCAAGGTTTCCTGATAGTTTTATGGTTGAATTAAATTTCCCATCAATAATTCCTGCAATTGGAGCAATGTTTTTCAGCATTTCCAATTGGGTGAAGGTTTGCTGGATGTCAACCGTATTCAATCCTAAATTCATATTGAAAACCGGTACTTTTCCTTTTGTAGAAACATCTCCCGTAGCAGTAATAATTCCTCCGAAAATAGATGTCTTCAGATTTTGCAACGATACTTTCTCGTCTTTTACAATCAATTTACCGGTTACGTTTTTCAGATTTAAATTATCATAAACTACTGAATTTGCAGCAGCATTTAAAGAAACATTAATCAATTTAGGAATCTTCACTTCTTCGGTTGTAGTTGTTTTATTGTTGACAGTCGTTTCTGTTTTAGTCATAAAATCGCTCACCAAAAGCTGGTTGGAATTCATGTTGAAGTTCCCTCTCAATTCTTGGTTTTTAAAGGCATAACCCAAATAGTTTTCTACCGTTCCATTGATTTGTATGTCGGTTTTTCCGGTAGTCATTTCCAGCTGTTGCAGGTTGATTTTCTGATTCGAAAATTGAGCAGAAGCCGTGTTGATGGTATAGGTTTTCTTTTCTGCATCAACATATTTGAAACCCGTGATATTGGCCGTTCCAGAAGCTAGAATATTGTCGTAGTTATTGGTTTCCACCGATTTCATGTCAAATTTCGTCTTGATGTCGGCCTTTAAAATTCCTGTAAGTGGAGTGTCTAATTTTATAGGATAAGCTTTTGAAATATTCGCCAAATTCATAGTTCCTTTTAAAGTGGCGTCAATCAAAGGATTTTCGGTAATGTTTCTGATATTAGCTTTTGCATCAAAAACATCCTGGTCGATTCTAAATGAAAGTTTGTCCAAATTCACATAAGTATCATTCAAAACTCCAGTTTCGTTGATGATTTTAGTGTCAATTACAATATTCTGAACCGATTTTGGCAAGTCAGGATATTGGAAAGAAGCATTGTTTGAAGCAATTGCCAAATTGAATTTCGGAATAGTTGTTTCCGATTGCAATCCTTTTGCAAAACCTACAATAGAGAAATCTCCAGTTGTTTTCACGTTCTCCAAACTCCCTGAATAGGCAGAAGGAATCAATCCCAAGAAATTCTGAAAGCTGGAAGTTGGCGTTTTAAATTTCAAATCATATTCCTGTCCGGCTTCCACAAGTTGGATCGAACCGTCAAATTCCAAAGGCAATTTGTTGATCAAGGCTTTATTGTCCTTAAAAGTATATTTGCTGTTTTCCAAATCGATTCCTAAAACGGCATCAAGCGTCAAGGCAACATTTTTCATATAGTTGGTCTTGTCCATATCCAACGAAATTTTTGCCGTGGTTTTGGTGTCCAAATCTAGTTTTGATTCGGCAAAATTCCCAGTTCCGGTATGGTTCAAACTATCAATAACCATTTTAATTTTTGAACGTTCGTCGAAATATTTAAAACGAAGATTTTCTATTTCATAATTCTGAATGTTCATTGCAAAAGGCTTACTTTCAGAAGTATCAGGCTTGTCTTTGTCGTCCTTAATGGCGATATCGAAATTGCCTATTCCATTCTTGTCGAAAAGAATATTTACGACCCCATTTGTAGATGAAAACGACTCGATGTTCATCGCTTCGCCATCGCCTTTAAAAAGTTCCTTTACAGACATTTTTAAATTTACTTCGCCAGAATAGAACAAAGTGTCTCCAGCAAATGGAGCTTTGTTGATGATGCTCAATTTGTCAATCGTAACATTTGCCTGCGGAAAACTTTTCAGCAAACTCAAATCAACGTCTTCGAAAGCAACGGTGGCATCAACATTTTCATTGATTGCCTTCACAATCATTTCTTTTATTTTGTCTTTAAACAAAAACGGTATCGAAACTAAAGCAATCAAGGCGATCACAATAAAGATACCCAAGCCTTTAAGAATCTTCTTTATCATATTGGATGTTTTTTTATGACAAAATTATCAAATAGTAAGCCAACTTATCTAATAAAATTAAATAAGTTGGCTTAAAAATAACTTTTATTGAGTTTATTTAATATTGATGTTAAAAGACATCTTCGTTTGAACGCCTATTTGAGAGCTCATCTTTTTGAGTTCGTTCAAAATCAGGTAATTTTCTTCGCCAATTTCTTCTTTGATGAGATTCTCTTTTGTTTGGGCAAAAGGGAAGCGGGCAAACATTTCCCCGAAGGTTTTTTCGTATTCTGGAAAGTTTTGTGTTTTATATTCCTTGATTTTTGCCAGTTGGGAAGCTTCTTTTAATGCATCTTCCATCCCGCCAATTTTATCAATAAGTCCAATCTTTAGAGCTTCGGAACCCGACCAAACACGACCTTGAGCAATTGCATCCACCTGATCAAACGTCATTTTTCTTCCAGAAGCTACACGTTGAACAAAAGTCGTATAAACTCTTTCAACACTTTCTTGAGTTACGTTCCTAAAGTTTTCACTCAAAGGAACAAACGGACTGTAATCAGCAGCATTTTTGTGGGTATTCACTTGTTCTACATTGATTCCGATTCTGTTCGTCAAGGTTGTGAAATTTGGCAACATCCCAAACACACCGATAGAACCCGTTATGGTGTTTTCTTCTGCATAAATTTTATTGGCGTTGCAAGCAATGTAATATCCTCCAGAAGCAGCTACATTCCCCATTGAAACCACAACTGGTTTTACTTTTTTTGTCAACTCAATTTCCCTCCAAATTAATTCTGATGTCAAGGCACTTCCACCTGGACTGTCAATTCGGAGTACAATTGCTTTCACGTTTTTGTCCTTTCTAGCTTCCTGCAACGAACGTCGCATCGAGCCTTCTCCGATATAATTCACATCGCCTTCACCACTATTGATTTCGCCTTGAGCATAAATAATGGCGATTTTGTTTTTCGAACTCGATTTTTTTCCAGTTGTCATGTTCTTGAATGCATAATCAGAAATCGATACCGAATTATAATCTTTGTCCTTTTTAACTTTCAAAGCCTTACGAATTCCGTTGTGGTATTCGTCTTCATAAGCAATCTTGTCAATTAATTTTTGAGATTTTGCCATTTCTGGAGTTCTAGCCAAAAGTCCGTCGGCAATTACATTCAATTGCTCAAGCGGAATATTTCTGGATTTAGATATATCGGTTGCAACCGAATTCCAAACAGAATTCAACAATGTTGAAACCTGTTCACGATTGGCATCGCTCATTTTGTTTTCCAAAAATGGCTCAACCGCACTTTTGTATTTTCCGTGACGGATGACCTCCATCTTCACACCTGATTTTTCCTGCAAATCTTTAAAGAACATCAATTCTGATGAAAGTCCTTTAAAATCCATTTGGCCAACCGGATTCAAATAAATCGTATCGGCAACAGAATTCATATAATATTCTTTCTGGGTATAATAATCGGCATAGGCAACCACGAATTTGCCTGATTTTTTAAAGTCTTCCAGAGCATTTCTTAAGGCTTTGCTTTGTGCCAATCCTGGCATAAAATGATTGTTTAAAATCGAAATTCCTTTAATTTTTTCGTCTTCTTTTGCACTTTTGATGGCATCAATTACATCTGAAATCCCCACATTTTTTCCTTCTGAAAATAAAGTTATCAAAGGATCCTTGTATTTTCCAGCATAATCATTCGATATGTTCTCTAAATCAAGTTCAATGATCGAATCACTTTTTACGGTTACAGTTTCTGAATCGCCTCCAAAAATGGCTCCGATGATTACTATTCCAAAGAAAAATATCATCATAAATAAGAACAAACCTACAATGGTTGCTAAAACATTTCCTAAAAATCGCATACTATATTTATTTTTAGGGTTAGTCTGTAAAAGTTGAAAAATGTTACAGTGAAAAGTGCTTCATAACTTATAATTGATGCTTCATATTTAAAAATGTTTTCCTTAATTTGTAGTTATGAACATGCAAAATCAGGTCATTTTATCAATCGGAAGCAATCAAGGAGAAAAACTTGAAAACATAAAAAAATGTATCGATTTGATACATAATGAAATAGGGACTGTGGTTCGGGTCTCAAAATTATACGAGTCGCCATCTTGGGGTTTTGAGAGTGATGATTTTTATAATTGTGCGGTTTTGATGCATTCTGATAAATCTGCAGAAATAATTTTATCAGAAATTTTAAATCTTGAAAATAAATTAGGAAGGAATCGAAACGAAAGCCAGGGTTATCAGGACAGAACAATCGATATTGATATCATTGCTTTTAACAATGAAAGTATTATAACAGAAAACCTGCAGATTCCGCATCCCGAAATGCAAAACAGATTATTTGTTTTGTTGCCGATGAACGATTTGAAGTCAGATTTTTTTCATCCAAATTTAAATAAGAATATAAAGGAATTGCTTTCGATAGCTACAGATAAAAGTGAATGTAGAGCAGTTTCAGAGCTTGAAGCACCTTTGCAAAATTTCAATCTGAATCAATTCAATTATATTGCCATAGAAGGAAATATTGGTGCAGGAAAAACAACTTTGACCACAAGAATTGCGGAAGATTTTAATGCAAAAACTGTCTTGGAACGTTTTGCAGATAATCCGTTTTTGCCTAAATTTTACAAAGACCAAAGCCGATATGCCTTTTCGTTGGAGATGTCTTTTTTGGCCGATCGCTATCAGCAATTATCCGATGATTTGGCTCAATTCGATCTGTTCAAGGATTTTATCGTGGCCGATTATCATATTTTCAAGTCGCTCATTTTTGCAAAAGTAACCTTGGCGGAAGATGAATATCGTTTGTACAGGAAGCTTTTTGATATCATCTACAAAGAAATGCCAAAACCCGATTTGTATGTTTATTTGTATCAGAACACGGAAAGATTGTTGCAAAACATCAAGCGAAGAGGACGAACCTATGAACAAGAAATACAACCTGAATATTTGGAAAAAATCAACAGCGGTTATCTGGATTACATAAAATCACAACCCGATTTGAATGTATTGATTATTGATGTTTCCGATAAAGATTTCGTGAACAATCAAGAAGATTATATTTTTGTTTTGGAGGAAATTCGAACGAAAATCAAAAAATAATTCCAATTAAAAGCTTAATTGGAATTATATAATTTTCTAAATAAATCCCAGATTACAATTCCGGCACTTACTGAAATATTCAAGGAATGTTTGGTTCCAAGTTGAGGAATTTCTATACAGCCATCACACAAGGCTACTGCTTCCTGCGAAACGCCGTAGACCTCATTTCCAAAAACCAATGCGTATTTTTTACCAGCTTTGATTTCGAAATTTTGTAAAAAAACAGCACTTTCAACTTGTTCGACAGCGAAAACTTGAACACCTTTATTTTTCACATTTTCAATAACTTCCAAAACATTTTTGTGATGTTCCCAATCAACAGTTTCTGTTGCTCCAAGAGCTGTCTTATGGATTTCCTTGTTTGGAGGTGTTGCTGTGATGCCACACAAATATATTTTTTCTATCAAGAAGGCATCGGCAGTTCTAAAAACGGAACCTATGTTGTGAAGGCTTCGGATGTCGTCCAGGATAATAATGATTGGGGTTTTCACTGCCGTTTTAAAATCCTCGACAGATTTTCTTTCAAGTTCGTTGTTTTCCAGCTTTCGCATAATTGGTAGTTTGCTTAAACACAAAAAAAGCTCCCAAAGAGGAAGCTTTTTGTTTATTTTTATTTATAATTTAGCTTTTAGGAGCGTCTGCTTTTGCAGGAGCACTTGGATCAGCTAAAACATTTCCTTTGATAGTAAGGGTTTTAGTTGGATTCGCAGCATTTGTAGTCAACGTGATTGTTTTGTTGAATGCTTGACCGCCTCTTCCAGTATCGTATTTTACACCAATAACAGCTTTAGCGCCTGGAGCAATAGGCTCTTTTGGCCAAGTAGGAACTGTACAACCACAAGATCCTTGTGCATTTTTGATGATTAATGGCTCAGTTCCATTATTTGTGAAAACAAATTCACGTTTTCCATCAGATTTGAATTCAACTGTTCCGTAGTCAATCGTTTCGCTTTCGAAAAGAATTCCAGGACCTGTAACTTTTGGAGCTTCAACTTTAGTTGTCGTCGTCGTTGTTTTAGTTGCTTTAGTTTTTACTTTTTTAGAAGATTCTTGAGCATAAGAACCACTGAAAGACAATAAAGCAATTGCTGAAAATAATACTATTCCTTTTTTCATTTTATGTAGATTTAAATTTTTTAATTTATATAAGCAAATTTAGGAAAAAATAATATTGTCGTTGTTAATGACTTGTTAACGACTTGCAAATGTAAATTCATTAGGGTTTTCAACTATAAAATTATAAATTCGTAGCTTCTAATTTTTAATTGCAAAAGCCTTGTCGTCAAAAGAAAAAACCCCGAAAGAAACCCCGTTAATGAAGCAATACAACGAAATCAAAAGGAAATATCCTGATGCTTGTTTGCTGTTTAGAGTCGGAGATTTTTATGAAACATTTGGCGAAGATGCCGTTCGTGCTTCAAAGATTCTGGGTATTACCTTGACTAAAAGAGGTGCTGGTTCTGAAACTGAAACGGCTTTGGCTGGATTTCCACATCATTCTTTGAATACGTATTTACCCAAATTAGTGAAAGCAGGACTTCGTGTGGCTATTTGTGATCAATTGGAAGACCCGAAGATGACCAAAACCATCGTGAAACGCGGTGTTACAGAGCTTGTTACTCCAGGAGTTTCAATGAACGATGAAGTTTTGCAATCGAAATCCAATAATTTCTTGGCTTCGATTTATTTCGGGAAAAAGACAATTGGTGTTTCCTTTTTGGATGTTTCAACTGGTGAATTCTTGACTGCTCAAGGAAACGACGAATATATTGATAAGCTTTTGCAGAATTTTAATCCGAGTGAAGTCTTAGTTCCAAAACAAAACAAAGGCGATTTCAAGGAAATTTTTGGCGAAGATTTTCATAATTTTTATTTAGAAGATTGGATATATAAAGAAGATTACGCTTTTGAAACTTTGACAAATCATTTTCAAACCGTTTCTCTAAAAGGTTTTGGAATTGAAGAATTAAGCGAAGGTATCATTGCTTCAGGAGCGATTTTATATTATTTGTCAGAAACGCAACACAATAGAGTTCAGCACATTACATCTATTCAAAGAATTGCCGAAGATGCTTATGTTTGGATGGACCGCTTTACGATTCGAAATTTAGAATTATACCAAAGTTATAATCCTAACGCTGTTACGCTTTTAGATGTCATAGACAGGACGCTTTCGCCGATGGGCGGTCGTTTGTTAAAAAGATGGTTGGCTTTGCCTCTAAAAGATATAAATAAAATAAGAAATCGTCATGAAGTAGTTTCGTATCTGAATGAAAATCAAGAAGTTTTAAAAAATATCCAATATCAAATCAAACAAATTTCAGATCTGGAACGTTTGATTTCTAAGATTGCAACAGGAAAAGTCAGTCCAAGGGAAGTAGTATATTTAAAAGAATCTCTTGATGCAATCATTCCCATCAAAAGTTTGGCACTTGAAAGCAAAAATGAAGCCGTCAAAATCATCGGCGACAGCCTTCACAGTTGTGATTTATTACGCGAAAAAATAAAAACGACTTTAAATCAAGACGCTCCAGTTGCGGTTGCAAAAGGAAACGCGATTGCCAAAGGCGTGAATGCCGAATTGGACGATTTAAGGGCGATTTCAACTTCTGGAAAAGAATATTTGGAAGGAATTGAAAGACGCGAATCGGAGAAAACGGGAATTTCATCGTTAAAAATTTCGTTCAATAACGTTTTTGGATATTATATCGAAGTGCGAAACACCCATAAAGATAAAGTTCCAGCAGAATGGATTCGAAAGCAAACCCTCGTGAATGCTGAGCGATACATTACCGAGGAATTGAAAGAATATGAAACCAAGATTTTAGGAGCCGAAGAAAAAATTTATAAACTTGAAGTAGAGCTTTTTGAGCAATTGGTGGGTTGGATTGCCACATATATAAAACCCGTTCAGTTGAATGCAAATTTGGTGGCACAATTGGATTGCTTGACTTCATTCACACAGCTTGCGATAGAAAATAAATATGTATGTCCGGAACTAGACGACACATTTGAACTAGAAATTAAGAATGGTCGTCATCCTGTGATTGAAAAACAATTGCCGGTTGGTGTTCCCTATATTGCAAATGATGTTTTTTTAGATAGGGAAGTGCAACAGTTGATTATGATTACAGGTCCGAATATGTCTGGTAAATCGGCAATTCTTAGACAAACCGCTTTGATTGTACTTCTGGCTCAAATGGGAAGTTTTGTTCCTGCCGATTCTGTTAGGATGGGTGTTGTGGATAAGATTTTTACCAGAGTCGGAGCTTCAGATAATATTTCGATGGGAGAATCGACTTTTATGGTCGAGATGAACGAGACAGCTTCGATTTTGAACAATATTTCAGACAGAAGTCTAGTTCTTTTGGATGAAATTGGTCGAGGAACAAGTACGTATGACGGAATTTCAATCGCTTGGGCCATTGCAGAATATCTGCACGAACATCCTTCAAAACCAAAGACATTATTCGCGACACACTACCATGAGTTGAATGAAATGACCGATATTTTGCCACGCATTCAAAATTATAATGTTTCGGTAAAAGAATTAAAAGATACAGTTCTATTTATAAGAAAATTGGTAAAAGGAGGAAGTGCTCATAGTTTTGGAATTCACGTTGCAAAAATGGCCGGAATGCCACAAACTGTAATATTGAAAGCACAGAAGCTTCTGAAGAAATTGGAAAAAGACCATTCAGGAGAAGCCTTAAACGGTATAAAATCGGCAAAGGAAGAAATCCAGATGAGTTTTTTCAATTTAGATGATCCTTTATTAGAAGAAATAAAAGATGAAATTCTAAATCTAGACATCAATACCTTGACTCCTGTTGAAGCTTTGATGAAGCTTAATGAAATCAAAAGAATGCTGACGAAAAAATAGTTTTCAAAGCAGAAAGAAGTAAAAACTACGTTATCAGAAGGTTATGTGATTAATGTAATTTTTTTCAAAAAAACGTTTGCAGAAGTAAATAATTGTACTACATTTGCATCCGCAATACCGAACAAGTATTGTAGTTCTTTTAGAATTTGAAATGCGAAAATAGCTCAGTTGGTAGAGCGCGACCTTGCCAAGGTCGAGGTCGCGGGTTCGAGCCCCGTTTTTCGCTCAAAAACCATACATGCTTCGATGGTGAGATATATTTAATTAATTTTTTTAAAAAATTATATCAAACATAAAAGCAAAATGCTCGGATGGTGAAATTGGTAGACACGCTGGACTTAAAATCCAGTGAACAGCAATGTTCGTGCGGGTTCAAGTCCCGCTCTGAGTACAAAAGCTCGTAATGAAAATTACGAGCTTTTTTTATTTATACTATTCAATAATTTTCTAAAGTTTTAAATTGTAATTTCAACAATTCTTATTTAAAAAAAATATGGGAGCTTTCGTTATCACGAAAAAAGATGAAGATCATTACAAGTTCGTTTATACCTCTAGAAAGGGCAAGATTGTCTTCTCAAGCGCGACCTATGAGTTGAAAATGGATATTGAAGATGATATAGCGTTGATAAAAGAGAATGCTGAAACCGCTTTCTGTATGAAATTCAAAACTTCGAGAGGACAATTTTTCTACAGATTAATTATCAACGACAAGGTTTATGCTACAAGTAGAAAGTTTAGTACTGCATTGCGACTTGAAAAAGGGATTGCAGAGGTCAAGCTATATGTTCCCAAAGCAGAAACGTTAGATTTTTCTGGGGCAGATATTTTTGCAGACCAAGAATAAAAAAGTTGAGAGCAAAAAAAATCCTGCTAAAAGCAGGATTGATTTTTTACTAGGAACTAGAATTACTCAGCTGTTGTAGTTGTAGTAGTTGTAGTTGTAGTGTCAACTGAAGTAGTATCAACAGCAGGAGCTTCAACTTCTGGAGCTACAACTTCTGTTTCTTCAACTGTAGTTTCTTCTGTTTTAGTTTCTTTACAAGATACGAAAGAAACGCTCAATGCTACTACTAATGCTAAACTTAAAAATACTTTTTTCATCTTACTTAATTATAAAAGGTTAATTATTAATTCGAGGCAAAGATATAAATTTTTTATTATGATTATTTTTTTTTGAAAATATTTTTTAAAAAATAAATTCCCCTGCAACGTCAAAACAATTTACAATTACTGTGCCAAAAATATAAAACACTAAAAAAAAGTTAATAGATGTTAATTTTATTATCAAAAAACCTCCAAACGCCTCTATTTTAGGTGTTTATTTTTTCTTTTTAGGATGGACTAATTTCATTTCATCAATTAAGTTCTTCGCTCCAGCATATTTATCGATGATAAAAAGCACATATCGCATATCCACCATGATGTTTCTGCAGATGGATGGATCATAATAAATATCGCTCATAGTTCCTTCCCAAACCCTGTCGAAGTTCAATCCAATTAAATTTCCTTTCGCATCAAGAGCCGGGCTTCCAGAATTACCTCCTGTTGTGTGGTTCGTTCCGATGAAGTTTACAGGCATTTTTCCTTTTTCGCCATACTGACCATAATCTTTTGTTTTATACAAATCAATCAATTTTGCAGGAACATCAAATTCATAATCGCCTGGAATATATTTTTCCATCACACCGTCCAAATAGGTTACAGGGGTGTATAATGTGGCATCTTTAGGTTCATATCCTTTTACCTTTCCGTAAGTAACCCTCAAAGTACTATTGGCATCGGGAAAAATCCTAGAATCTTTGTTCAGCTCTAATTGGGCTTTCATGTAAGTACGTTGCAAAGCTGTAATTTTCATATTGATTTCCTCATATTTCGGATTCACATCTTTCAAGAAAACATCCGCCATTGCTTTTACAACTTGAAAACCTTTGTCGTTATTCAAATTTGCTAAAACAGTTTTTGTATCTCCTTTCAATAACTCCTTCACGCCATCATAAGTGGTCAGTCTTGACTGTCCATAAACTTCAGTAGCCAATTTCGAAGCATCGATATTGTTTAAACTTTGTGGTAAAAACTGTTTTGGAGATTTTGTAGCATACAAATCAATCAACTGCTCGAAAACTTTCTCATCAACCTTTGCATTGAAGTCTTTGTAGAAAGCACCCAATCCATCAACCAAATTATTTCTTCTATCATTGAAAGATTGTTCGCCTCTCAAGTTATAGATTTGCTCCAATTGATACATTTTATAGGCCAATCCAAGCATTTCAGTATTCCTCAAAACCGTTTCCGTAAAATAATCTCTACTTAAAGAATAAGGAAGTATTTCAGTATAATTCTTTTCAAAATCAGCCAACAAATTACCATATTCAGCCTGTTTCCCAGCTTTTACAACCTTCTCTTGAAACTCTTTTTCTTGTTGCTTTTTAACCGCAACCGCATTCGATTTAATCAAACCTTGCGTTTCACCCATCCATTTTTTCCAATAATTGGCAATACTTGCATATTTCGAGGCATATTGAATTTTGATAGCCTTATCTTTTCGCATAAAACCATCAGCAACTTTCAAAGCTCGATCGCGAATTTCAACTTTTGCTGGATTCAATTCCTTCACGATTTGGTCGATTGCAACAGCCGGTAAATATTCCGTTGTTCTTCCTGGATAACCAAAAACCAACGTAAAATCATCTTCCGAAACACCATCTAGCGAAATCGGCAAGAAGTGTTTTGGGGTATAAGGAACATTGTCTTTCGAATATTCTGCCGGACGATTGTTCTTATCAGCGTAAATTCTGAAAAGCGAAAAATCGCCCGTATGACGTGGCCAAACCCAGTTGTCAGTATCCGAACCAAATTTCCCAACAGAACTTGGCGGAGCTCCAACCAATCTAACATCCTTGTACGTTTCCGTCAAGAAAAGCATATATTGATTTCCGTCGTAAAACGTACGGATTTTATTTTCCTGCCAGCTTTCTTTCGGTAAAGAATTGGACAACGAAGAAATATTTTGCTGAATTTTTTTCTGTTTATCCGCTTCTAAAAGTTCTTGAGTTCCTTCCAAAACCTGAGTCGTTACATCTTCGATTTTCACGATAAACGTCACAACCAAATCCTTGTTTGGCAACTCGTCTTCCATTTTCAACGCCCAAAAACCATCCGTAATGTAATCGTTTTCAAGTGACGAATGCGACTGGATTTCATCAAAACCACAATGATGATTCGTCAATAAAAGTCCTTTTGGCGAAATTACTTCCGACGTACAACCGCCGTTAAAATGTGGAACCGCATCCTTCAAACTCGATTTATTCACGTCATAAATATCCGAAGCCGACATCTTCATTCCCAGACTTTTCATCTCTTTTTCGTTCATTCCCTTCAGCAACGAAGGAATCCACATTCCGCCTTGTTGGGCCTGAGTTGAAACAACAAATAAAAGGAGCAATACTCTTAAAAACTTCATACAATAATAATTAGGTTAAAAAACAATCCACAAATTGCGAAATCTTCGGCAATATAGTATTTTCAGTTAAAAAAACTGCACAATTAACATTTTGATAAGTCTAAGAAGCGAATCGCTAGGGTTTTTAAATAAAACCATATTCCTGCCTTCCTTCCAAATCTTTTTGTCTCGTTAAAGAAACGAGACAAAAAGGATTTTCCCTCCAGTCAGGGCTATTAGGAAACTTTAGGCACTTTTAATAACCGCAGTTGCCTATATTGTGGTTACAATGGCTTCGGAACAAGCTTCATCAACTTCCGATTATGAACCACGAAATCTTTAGCTAAATATAATTTTTGAGCCATTTCATTATGGCCTTCCACTTCCAAATAAATAATTTTCAACGAAAGCTCAATCGCTTCTTGGTGAATAAAATCCACAACCTGTTTTCCAATTCCCTTTCCACGGGATTTTTCATTCAGATACAATTCATCCAAAAACGCAATCGTTCCTTTATATTCAAAACTAAAAACAAATGTCAGGATTACATAGCCAACGATTTCATCCTCAAAATAAATAAGCCAAGCCCTGCCGAGTTTTTCATTAGCAATAAATTCCTCAAATAAATTTCGGGAAATTTCAACATCAATCGGATAGCCGTCAATCGCATAAAAATCCTGCATCATCGGGAGAATAATGTCAATATTAGTTTTTTGTAGCGGTTTGAATGTTGTCATGTTTTTTTAATATTGTTCTTTGCCTCGTTTTTTCAAAAGGCGTTACCATTTGCTAAATTCTGTCGCCCTTTCAGGGCTACCCAACATTGTGTTTGTTGTCTCCTAATCAATTTCAAAAGGCGTTGCCATTTGCTAGATTCTGTTGCCCTTTCAGGGCTAGTCTTTACTCGATTTTGGGTTGCCTGAAAGGGCAAAATATCCTAGCAAAAGGCAACGCCTTTTATCGCAAAACATACCACGCATTCAACCAGCCCTGAAAGGGCGAAACGTATTAACCTATTAATTGCAATCCGCATCAATAGTATCAATCCCAAACATAACGTTCATCATAATCTACATCATAATCTTTCAAAAACTTTAAATACTCCTGTTGGAAAGTTTTTTTAGAATGATGCTCTTTCTGATTTAAAATATATTGCTTCACAATTTCAATCTGTTTAGGATTAACCGAAAAAGCTCCATAACCACCTTGCCAATAAAAATTTGCATACTGACTACCTTGAGTTTTAATCCATTTTGAAGAACTTTTCTTTACTTCTTCCACAAATTTAATCAACGTAATTTTCTTTGATAGCAAAAATAAGATGTGAATATGGTCTGTATGTCCTCCAATTTGAATAGCGGTGCTTTCTAAATTTTTGCATATTCCACCCATATATTCATATAATTTTTGTTCAATATCAGGATGAATACTGTGCTCTCGATTTTTAGTACTAAAAACCAAATGAATATAATTGTAGGATAATGATTGTGGCATAAAATTATTGTTTTATATCAGGTTTCGATAATTTCGGTTTCATATCGCGATGCGATATGCTAAGTTGTTCAACCCTTTCAGGGTTGATCAGTGTAAATATCGTCAATTTTTTTGCCTATAAATGCTTCAAAATAATCTCCGTTGCATTTTTATTCATCTGAACAAAAGTGCTACAAATATGTCCCTTCTCAAATCGGATATCTTCATTCTGAATCAAATTCTCAAAAGCTTCATTCAGCTCTTTCTGATTTGAAACCGAAACACAACCTTCCATATTAACCAAAGCAATCGCTTCTGCAAAATGCGAGAAATTTGGGCCAATCACAATCGGAACACCAAATGTAGCAGGCTCCAAAATATTATGAACACCCGGATTTCCAAAACCACCACCAACATAGGCGATATCAGCATAACTGTAAATCTTCGTCAAAATTCCAATGGTGTCAATGATAAAGACATCAAAATTTTGTAAGGACAGATCGCGTCCTGTGCCTATTTCCGAAAACAAAACCGTTTTCTTAGAAATGCTATTTTTCAATTGCTTGATTTGGTCTTCCTTAATATTATGTGGAGCGATGATGAATTTTACATTATAATTACCCGAATTGATAAAATCTACCAACAAAGCTTCATCCTTTGGCCACGAACTTCCCACAACAATTGTTAACGTATTATTTTTAAATTCCGAAATAAAATCAAGTGAATTATCTTTCTCCAAAATCGAAGCCACGCGGTCAAATCGTGTATCGCCCGAAACCGTAACATTCGTTTTTCCAATTTTCAACAAAAGTTCTTTTGATTTTGCATTCTGAACAAAAAAGTGTTCAAAAGTATCCAAAGCCTTTCTATAAAATCCACCATACCATTTAAAGAAAACCTGCTTCTCTCTAAAAATCCCAGAGATAAGATAAGTCGGAATTTGTTGTAGCTTCAATTCACTCAAATAATTCGGCCAATATTCATACTTGATAAAGAAAACCAAATCCGGATGAACCGCTTTCACGAATTTTTGAGCATTGCTTTTTGTGTCCAAAGGCAAATAAACAATCACATCCGCCACTTTAGAATTTTTCCGAACCTCATAACCCGAAGGAGAAAAAAACGTCACCACAATCTTATGATTCGGATATTTCTCCTTGATTTTCTCAATGAGAGGCAAACCTTGTTCAAACTCACCTAGTGACGCTGCGTGAAACCAAATTGTTTTATCATTTGGTTGGATTTCATTTGCCAAAGTTGGGAAAACAATCTTCCTTCCCTCAACAAAAAGCTTGATTTTCGAACTGAACAATGCCACGATTTTCACTAAAAAAGAAGCAACCTGAACAACAAGATTATAGAAAAAAAACATATCGATATTTTTGAAAGGCTAAAATAGGGATTCTTGCATTAATTTGAGGTAGGAATATCATTAATGACTATTTTTGTACGTCGTTTAAAAAAAATCAACATTTTTTAAACCTAAAACATTAAATTTAAATGCAAATGAAAAAAATCCAGATGGTTGACCTCAAAGGTCAATATGAAAAAATAAAAGAAACTGTAAACAATTCAATCCAAGAAGTTTTAGACACCAATACTTATATCAACGGACCACAAGTTAGCACCTTTCAAAAAAACCTTGAAAATTATCTTGATGCAAAACACGTGATTCCTTGTGCAAATGGCACTGATGCCTTACAAATTGCAATGATGGCCTTGGATTTGAAACCTGGCGAAGAAGTGATTACAGCCGATTTCACCTTTGCTGCAACCGTTGAAGTTATCGCTTTATTGCAATTGACTCCAGTTTTGGTAGATGTTGAGATTGATTCTTTTAATATTTCCATTGATGCCATCAAGAAAGCCATCACACCAAAAACAAAAGCAATCGTTCCGGTGCATTTATTTGGTCAAGCGGCTAATATGGAGGCGATAATGGGATTGGCAAAAGAACATAATCTATATGTAATTGAAGATAATGCTCAGGCAATTGGGGCCAATTATACTTTTGCAGATGGTTCTAAAAAGAAAGTTGGAACAATTGGTCATGTGGCATCCACATCATTCTTTCCATCTAAAAATTTAGGATGTTATGGAGATGGTGGAGCAATTTTCACCAATGATGATGAATTGGCTCATAAATTAAGAGGAATCGTAAACCACGGAATGTATGTGCGTTACCACCACGATGTAGTTGGTGTAAATTCACGTTTAGACAGTATTCAAGCGGGAGTATTGAATGCAAAACTACCAAATCTTGACACTTATAATACTGAACGTCGTACAGCTGCAAACAAATACAATACGGCACTTTCCGGGCACAAAAATATTATAGTTCCTTCATTTGATTTGAATGGTGACGACCACGTTTTCCATCAATATACTTTAAGGATTATTGATGCTGATAGGGATGCCTTGATGCAGCATTTGCAAAGTAAAGATATTCCTTGTGCTATCTACTATCCAATTCCGTTGCACAGCCAGAAAGCCTATTTGGACACTCGTTACAAGGAAGAAGATTTTCCGGCAACCAACCAATTGGTAAAAGAAGTAATCTCACTTCCGATGCATACGGAGCTGGAGGACGAACAAATTAAATTCATTACCGATAGTATTTTAGAGTTCTTAAATAAATAATTTTCAAGTAAAAGTATGAAAGTATTAGTAACGGGAGGTTTAGGCTTTATTGGTTCTCACACGGTTGTTGAACTTCAAAACGAAGGATTCGAGGTAGTTATCATCGATAATCTTTCTAATGCTGATGAATCGGTGTTGAAAGGAATTGAAGCAATTACTGGCAAGCAACCGATCTTCGAAAAACTTGATTTAAGAGAAAAACCATCGGTTGTGGAGTTCTTTAAAAAGCACAGTGATGTTTCGGGCGTGATTCATTTTGCGGCTTCAAAAGCAGTTGGCGAGAGTGTAGAAAATCCACTTCTTTACTACGAAAACAACATCAATACTCTTGTGTATCTTCTTCAAGAATTACAACAAAAACCAGAGGCAAATTTTATCTTCAGTTCTTCTTGTACGGTTTACGGTCAAGCCGAATTGATGCCGATAACCGAAAATGCACCAGTCCAGCAAGCGATGTCGCCTTATGGTAACACCAAGCAAATCGGTGAAGAAATCATCGTTGATGTTGCAAAAGTTACTAATATTAATGCAATACTTTTGAGGTATTTTAATCCAATTGGAGCTCATCCAACTGCTGAATTGGGCGAATTGCCAATCGGAGTTCCTCAAAATCTGATTCCCTTCATTACCCAAACAGCTGTTGGTTTAAGAAAAGAACTTTCTGTTTTCGGGTCGGATTATCCAACTGCAGACGGAACTTGTATTCGTGATTACATCCACGTTGTAGATTTGGCGAAAGCCCATGTTGTTGCCTTGAAACGATTGATTGATAAAAAAAATACCGATAAAGTAGAGACTTTCAATCTTGGTACAGGAACTGGAAGTTCGGTTCTAGAGGTCATCAATGCCTTTGAAAAAGTAAGCGGTCAAAAACTGAACTATAAAATTGTAGATAGGAGAGAAGGTGATGTAGTAGAGGCTTTCGCTAATACTGACAAAGCAAATGATATATTGGGCTGGAAGGCAAAATCAACCTTGGAAGAAGCTTTGGCATCTGCATGGAAATGGGAACAGAAAATTAGAGGCTAATTTTAATTTCTTTCTAATTATTTGTAAATTAGTAAACTAAATTAATTGCTATGAATGCCGAAGATAAAAAAGAAGAATTGATGGAGTGGCTTTCGAAAGTAGAAGAACCTTCAATTCTGTATCAAGTTGCCAAAATCAAGGAAGAATCAGAAGCAGATATAAAGTCCCAAACCGAAAAGATTTGGGACTTTTTTATTCAACAGTATTTAAACTGAATACTGCGACTGACCACTGAATACTAAATTAAGCACTTGCAACAGCAACTTCCCTGTCAATCTTGCCAACCAGTCCAATCAACACTTTTCCGGGACCCACCTCCGTAAAAATACTTGCACCATCCTTTATCATTTGCTGAACAGATTGTGTCCATCTTACTGGAGCCGTCAATTGAATAATTAAATTTTTCTTGATTTCTTCCGGATCCGAAACCGCACTTGCCGTTACATTTTGATATACAGGGCAAATAGGTGCCGAAAAAGTTGTCGCTTCTATAGCTGCCGCCAATTCTTCCCTTGCAGGTTCCATCATCGGAGAGTGGAAAGCTCCTCCAACCGGCAATATCAAAGCACGTTTAGCTCCAGCAGCTTTCATCGCTTCGCAAGCTTTTTCCACTGCCGATGTTTCGCCAGAAATAACCAATTGTCCCGGACAGTTGTAATTTGCCGCTACAACAATCCCATCTATAGAAGCACAAACATCTTCTACTACGCTGTCTTCTAATCCTAAAACAGCTGCCATTGTAGAGGGTGTGATTTCGCAGGCTTTTTGCATTGCCAAAGCTCTTTTTGAAACCAATCTTAAACCGTCTTCAAATGATAAAGTGCCATTTGCTACCAGGGCAGAAAATTCTCCTAATGAATGTCCGGCTACCATTTGCGGCTGGAAATCATCTCCCAACGTCTTCGCTAAAATAACTGAATGAAGGAAAACTGCTGGCTGAGTTACTTTTGTTTCCTTTAATTCTTCGGCTGTTCCTTCAAACATAATGTCGGTTATACGGAAACCCAATATCTCATTTGCTTTCTCAAATAATTCTTTTGCCAATGGAGATTGTTCGTATAAATCTTTCCCCATTCCTGTAAATTGAGCTCCCTGACCAGGGAAAACGTATGCTTTCATATCTTTTGGTTTAGTGTTTTTTGTATCTTAATTAAACCACAAAAATAACTATTTTTTTAGAACCACTATTTTCGTTTTCACTTTCTCCTTTCGATCAAAAATAAAGATGTAACATTTAGAGAATTATAAGACTAATTGCTAAAACCAAATTACGAGTCATGAAAAAAATTACTTCCGTTTTATTGTTGCTTTTTGTAGGCTTCTTGCTGTTCTATTTCGGATTGCCGGTTATAAATTATGGTTTTATGAAGTTGCCATTTTTTATACTCTTGTTCCTGATCGCCGGAATTATCCTTTACACAAAACTAAAAGTAACTCCTGTTACAAACAAAGTTACAATTGTTTCTAAACCAAGTAAACTCATTTTCATTTTTTCAGCAGTTGTAATTGCTTACATGACCGTACTTCCATTACTCACAAGTTTGCCGATGTTTCGAAGTGAGGCCTATCGGGAATTGATCGGAAAAGTTGAAGACGGTGAGAATCTAAAGAACCATATCGCTCCGATTTCTTTAGATAAAATCCGTGTTGTCGATGAAAATCTGGCGATGCTTTTGGGAGAAAAGATAATCGGTTCCCAACCATCACTCGGCAGCCAGACCGAAATTGGCGATTTTACGATACAAAAAGTCAACCATCAATTGTATTGGGTTGCTCCATTGTTGCATACAGGTTTTTTCAAATGGTTTAGAAATTCCCAAGGTACTCCGGGATATGTCATGGTTTCGGCAACCAACGAAAGAGATGTGAAATTGGTGCAAAACATCAACGGAAAACCCATCAAAATCAAATACCAGCCGGAAGCTTTTTTCGGATCAAAAATTGATCGACATGTTTATTTTAATGGGTATATGACAAATGGTTTGGCCGATTATAATTTTGAAATAGATGATAATGGCGAGCCATTCTGGATCGTTACCAAATATGCCAAGAAGGTTGGTTTTGCAGGAAACGATGCTACGGGAGTTTTAACAGTGAACGCCCAAACGGGCGAAATCAAGGAATATGGTCTTGAAGATGCACCACTTTGGGTAGACAGGATGCAACCCATCGATTTTATCGAGGAACAATTGAGTGATTGGGGCAAATATGTTCACGGATATTGGAACTTGTCTAACGAAAATAAGTTGATGATAACCGAAGGATTAACCTTGGTGTATGGTGAAAATCATAAATCCTATTGGTACACCGGCTTGTCATCAGTAGGGAAGGAAGAATCCACCGTAGGTTTTGTTTTGGTTGATACTAGAACAAAAGAAGCAACCTATTACAAACAGAGTGGTGCGACGGAATATGCCGCTCAAAGTTCAGCCGAAGGAAAAGTGCAGGAAAAGGGATATCGCACGTCCCTGCCGATTCCTTATATCATCAACAATATCCCTACTTATGTAATGACATTAAAGGACGATGGAGGCTTGGTTAAAATGTTTGCTATGGTTTCCATCAACGATTATACGATTGTTGGGGTTGGGAATACAATGCGGGAAACACTTATGGCCTATAAAAATGTATATAATATGGCCGACAACGGAATCGATTCTGAAAGTATCACCCCAAAAAGGAGCCTTACATCCATAGTGACAAGGATTTCTAATGATGTCAAAAACGGCAACAGTTTCTATTATTTTATGGTAAAAGACTATCCTAATGTTTTTGTAGGGTCATCCCAATTGTCTAACGAATTGCCAGTAACCATTGTTGGCGACAGCGTGAAAATTTCCTACGATGTTGATATGGAAGAAGTGATAGACGTTTCTAATTTTGATAACATCAATATCAAGAAGAAGAAATAATAAATGGATGTTTAAAAAAACATCGAAATGAAAATACCCCAAAAGTTAGATGCTATTTGGGGTATTTTTTTATTTTGAAATACGATTTAAGGCAAGAAATCCAAGCTGCGTTCCAACGCCATTCCCCTTGAACCTTTTATAAGGATTGTAGTGTTTTCAATCTTGTTCTGGGTCAGTTCATTTGCCAAACCTTCGAAAGTTTCAAAAAAGAACATATTTTTGTTTTCTATTTTATTTGCATAAAAGTCTTTTCCGATAAAATAAAAAGTAGTGTTTTTGTCTTTAGAAGCTAATGCTATTATGCTTTTATGTTCTTCTAAACTTTCGTTTCCGAGTTCAAACATATCGCCTAAAATGGCTACTTTTTTAGGAATTTCGAGTTGCATAAAATTTTCCAAAGCTACAGTCATACTACTCGGATTGGCATTGTAAGCATCCAGAATAATGTCATTGCTGTTCTTTTTCAGCAATTGCGATCGGTTGTTTTCGGGAATATAATTTTCAATGGCTTCCTTGATATCATCCATATCAACTTTAAAATAGGTTCCAATAGTAACAGCTGCATTTATGTTGTTGGCGTTGTAAATCCCAATTAGATGCGAAGTGATTTCTATTCCCTGTGTTTTTATAGAAACAAAAGGATTTGCTTTTATGGAATCAACTACCACGTTCGTGTCTTTTGATTTGCTTCCGAAGGTATAACGTTCAATTCCTTCTGTTTTTTCAATTTGAATTGGATCATCCAGATTGACAAAGGCTATTTTTTTATTTTCGGAAAGGTAGGTGTACATTTCGCTTTTACCCTTTATCACTCCTTCAAACCCGCCAAAACCTTCCAAATGGGCTTTTCCAAAGTTGGTAATGTAGCCGAAATCTGGTTTTGCAATACTGCACAGAAACTCAATTTCCTTTTGATGGTTGGCACCCATTTCTACAATTCCAATCTCTGTTTCACTATTAAAAGAAAGTAAAGTAAGTGGCACTCCGATATGATTATTCAGGTTTCCAATAGTTGCTTTTGCCTCATAACTTTTAGATAACACTACATTGATGAGTTCTTTTGTGGTGGTCTTTCCGTTGCTTCCTGTTAAGGCTATGATAGGCAATTTCAAATAATCACGGTGGAATTTTGCAAGTTCTTGAAGTGTTTCCAAACTGTTTTCTGTCAGGATGGTTCTTTGGTCAATGTAGTAATCCCTATTGTCAATAATGACGTAGGAAGCTCCTTTTTCCAAAGCTTCATTTGCAAAAGTATTCGCATCAAATCGTTCGCCCTTTATGGCAATGAACATTGAATTTTTTTCAATCTTTCGAGTATCTATCGAAACGGATTTGCATTGTAAAAACAGTTTGTGAATGTCTTTGATTTCCATTTGAAATGAGTTTAAAAAATAAAAGCCCTAATGAAAGGGCTTTTAAAAAATGCTATGTTTTTAAGAAATTAGTTTCTTGCTTTTTTCTTAGAAGATTTTGGTCCAACGCTTGACATTGCACATCTGAATCCGATGTAGTCAGTTGCCATATCTTGCGGGAAGTATCTCCTTTGTGCAGGATCCAACCAGTAAGCTCTATCTCTCCAAGAACCACCTTTGTAAACTCTCACATTGTCATTAACCAAAGTTGTTCTTTTGTTAGATTTGTCATAAGTTCTTACCAAGTTGTCCAAACTGTCTTTGGTTACGTTGTGAATCGGTGAGTCATACATTCTCTTAGCTTCTTTTCCAGTATCTGAATCTTCTTCAGAGCCAAATTTGAAATCTCTTCTAGATTGTCTATCACCATCTCTGTAGTTTCTATTGTCACTTTGAGAGAAGTTTTGTCTTAAATAAGTTTCTTTCTCATCAATTGGTACTTGTGCAATTTGTCCTGGGAAGTTTTTGGCCATGATTCTACCATTGCTTAAAGTGTCATAGGCGATGTTTTCAGAAGTTACTAGCTCAACAGTTCCGTCTTCACCAATTTTGTTTTTATAGAATACGTTACCTCTATAGTAGTTGAAATCACTTGCTTCATCATCAACAACAGGTCTGTAAACATCGGCAACCCATTCTGCAACGTTTCCAGCCATATCATACAATCCAAAATCATTTGGAGGGTAGGATTTAACTACGTTTGTAATATCAGCACCATCATCAGACCATCCTGCTAATCCACCGTAATCTCCTTTACCTTGTTTGAAGTTGGCTAACTGATCTCCTTTAACCTGTCTTTTACCGCTTCTTGTGTAAGAACCTTTCCAAGGATATTTTTTTTGTCCTTTGTAAGAGTTGTATTCTCTGTTACCAACATCAGATGCTGCGGCATATTCCCATTCAGCTTCAGTTGGAAGTCTGTATTCTGGACTTATTAATCCTGAACTTCTTGTAGCATATAGGTTGGTGCTATCTTTAGATCTACCTCTTTTGCCTTTCAGTACAACATCTTCATTTCCACCAAAAGATTTTGTTGGAGCATTGATATATGTTTCAGTGCTGAAACTTTGTTCTGCAGTAACGTCTTTAGTTTTTGCGTCTTTTTTCAAGTAACCTTCTTTTTCAAGAGTTGCTTCGTTTACACGATCTGTTCTCCATTTAGCAAATTCAGCGGCTTGAATCCAGTTTACACCTACTACTGGGTAGTATGCATAAGCAGGGTGACGAAGATAATTGTTTGTCATTTGCTCATTGTATCCCAATCTGCTTCTCCATACTAATGTATCTGGCAAAACACCTTCATAGATGTTTTTGTAATTCTCGTCTGTAGGTTTGAAAACACTTTTCACCCAGTATAGATACTCAGCATACATTGCATTTGTAACTTCAGTTTCATCCATGTAGAAGGATTGAACGTGCTGCTGATTAGGACTGTTGTTCCAATCGTGCATTACATCGTCCTGTACTTTACCCATCGTGAACGTTCCGCCTTCTACTAAAACTAAACCAGGAAGAGCCTGTTGTTTTTTGTATTTAGTGTTGAGCTGAAAACCACCTTTTTTATCGTTGATTTTCCAGCCTGTCGCAGAGGACGCATTTTTCGAGCTAGATTTGCTACAGCTAGCAAAACCAATAACTAATGCTAAAGACAACATTAGTTTAACAGCCATAATTTTGTTTACTTTCATACTTCAAGTAGGTAATAAATTTCGTGCCGCAATATAATAATTAACCATTACACTACAACACCTTTTTTTAAATAATAACAAAAAATAAAATAATTGTTTTCTGTTCGAAAAGAACTTCGAAAATAGAACGTAAAATTAATTGAAATATTATTCTTTTACACAAACTAAATGAATTAATTTTACCGTATAGTAATAAAATAACCTATACCACGTTTTCTATTTTGATGAAAAAAGCAATATTATTTATTTTAGTTTTATATCCACTTCTTATAAACAGCCAGATTAAAGGCGATTTCGTTATTAATTGGAGTGAAAGGTCTGAACTTATATATGAAGCACATAAATATAATGTTCCTCAATTTGATTTTAATTATTTTCATTTTGATGAGGCTGAAAAAGCTATTTCGTTTCGTTTGAATATTCCAGTAACTTCTTCCATTGATGAGAAATCCCTGCTCATTTCCAATGTTGTTTATGAAAATATTCCAGATTCAAAATTAGGCGACTTGTCTAGAAGAGCAATTCCATCAAAACTGACTGCCACAATAAAGAATGTAAATGCTAGGGATTTGAAATTTGCAAATTTTGAATTGTGGCCTATTATTAAGGACGGAACTGGTTATAAAAAATTAAAATCCTTTTCCTATAGCGTTTCAAGAGGTCAAGAGTCTAATAATTTTCTAAAGAGAGGTTTCGATGAAATTTCTAATTCGGTATTGAGTTCAGGAAACTGGCATCGTTTTTATGTTGAAAAATCTGGTGTTTATAAAATTTCAAAGCAATTTCTTCAGCAACTAGGGGTAGATTTGAATGGAGTGAATCCTAGAAGTATTAAAATTTACGGAAACGGCGGACGAATGGTTCCACTTTCTAATGCTGTTGATTATCCTTCAGATTTAGAAGAAAATGCAATCCAAGTAATAGGAGAGGAAGATCAGGTTTTTAATGATCAGGATTATATTCTTTTCTATGCAGAGGGAGTTGATAACTGGAGCCAGGAAAATCTATCCCATAACAACTTATACGAAAATAAGTCCTATTATTATATTAATGTACAAGGTGGTTTTGGAAAAAGGATTAGCCTGATGCCGAATATTACCTCGAATGCAACTCCAATTACCATATTTGACGATTACCAATACCGCGAATTGGATTTGGTGAATATCGGAAGATTGGGTAGAAGATGGTTTGGTGAAGAGTTTAGTTTTGTAAATCAAAAGACGTATGATTTTGAATTCCCTAATATAGTTACGGCTCAACCTGTAGAATTTACAATTTCGGGAGCTGTTTCGGCCTCCAATACAACTTCATTTGGTTTGAAAGCAAATGGAACATCGTTTGGAAATCTTAATTTCACACCTCCTGCAGGTTTTGATGGTTTTTATTGGGACAGTATTGGTAATTTTACTTTTCCTAGTTCGACAAATATTGCAATTGATATTGAATACAATAACGGAGGAGTTCCTAGTTCAAAAGGTTATCTCGATTATATCATTTTAAGGGCAAAAAGGAATCTTCAAGGCTATGGAAAACAGTTCCGATTTCAATACAATGCTGCGGCAACTATGACTGGATTTGGAGAGTTTCAATTTTCTAATGCAACCACAATAGGTCAAGTTTGGGACATAACCGATATATATAATGTATCGAGTTTTAAAAATGAAAATCAGAATTCATTTTCATTCAAGGCAAGCTTGGGAGAAGTGCGAAAATATATAGCTGTTGATATTCAGGATTATTATACACCATTAAGGGATTCCAGGCCGAAAGTAGTCAATCAGAATATAAAGGGAACCATCTTTAAAAATGCTCAAGGTCAATTTCAAGACATAGACTATTTGATAATCACGCCCTCTTTTTTAAATGCATCTGCAGAAAAATTAGCAAACTTTCACAGAAGTTATTCCAATTTAAATGTAAAGGTGGTGAATTTGGAAAACATCTATCAGGAATTTTCTTCTGGCAAACAAGATGTCGGAGCCATTAGAAATTTGGTGAAATATGTATATAAGAATGCCTCCGTCAATAGTAAAAGAGTTAAGTATTTAAATCTTTTCGGGGATGCTTCGTTTGATTTTAAGGACAGAATTACTAATAACACTAATATTGTTCCTATTTATCACGCCATATATGGAGGTGCAGAAGGAGGAAGTTCGTTCTGCTCCGATGATTTTTTTGTCTTGATGGACGATAATGAAGGCGGAAGTGTAAATGGAACCGGGCTTGATATAGCCGTTGGAAGAATGATTGTAAGTTCAGTGCAGCAAGCCGATGAAATGGTGAACAAGGTAATTGAATATTATGATCAAAAATCCTATGGAAACTGGCGGAATAATATTGTACTCATTGCTGATGATCCAGATGTCACTAAGCCTGGTGATACGGAGTTGCAATATTTTCAAAATCTAGAAGCCGACAATATTTTTGCTCAAAAGCCATTTTTGAATGTAAAAAAGATATTGATTGATTCCTATTTGCAAGAAGCGGCAGCAGGAGGGGACAGATATCCAAAAGCCCGTGCAGAAATATTTGAGTCTTTTGAAAAAGGGGCTTTGGTATTTAATTATCTAGGCCATGGCGGAGAAGATGGTCTTGCAGTAGAAAGGATTTGGGAAAGACCCGATGGAGAGAATTTAAACAATAGGTATAAATACCCTATTTTTATAACGCTAACCTGTACCTACTCTAGATTTGATAACCCTTACAGAAAAACAGGTGGCGAATTTACGTATTTGAATCCAAGAGGTGGAGCTATAGCAATGCTCACTACAGTCCGTTCAATCGGACAGGGTGAGGCTCAGGTGTTTAATCCTGTTCTTTCAAAATATCTGTTCTCGTATGGATCCAACGAATATGTTTCTATCGGTGAGGCATTAAGATTGGCCAAAAACGAAAAATCAACAAATGTTGTGGTGTGTATTGGAGATCCAGCTTTAATGATGGCAATCCCTAAACCTAAACTTATTTTGACAAAAGTAAATGATATGCCTATTACAGGTCCAATAGATGATCTTAAATCTTTGGCGTATGTAAAGTTGACCGGGCAGGTTGTAGATGAAAACAATAATCTACTTACCAGTTATATGGGTGAATTAGCGGTGAATATTTTTGATAAAAATTTGAATAAAACAACATTGAGAAATGACTTTGTTGATGCTTTAGTTGATATTATTCCAAATCCTAATGGTCCAGGCACTATAAAAGTTTATGCAAATAGATTGCCTTTCATAGCTTTAGGAGAAACCATTTTCAGAGGAAATGCATCCGTTTCAAACGGACAATTCGAATTTGGTTTTGTTGTTCCAAGAGATATCCGTGTTCCAGTTGATAATGGAAGAATTAGTTTCTATGCCAAAAAAACAGGTCATTTCGAAAATCAAACGGGTTTCAATAGTGATATTAAAGTTGGAGGAATTAATGAAAATGCTGTTGCAGACAATATTGCTCCAAGAGTGAAGTTATATATGAACGACGAAAGTTTTGTTTCTGGAGGAATAACCAACGAATCGCCCATTTTTTTAGCATTTCTAGAAGATGAAAACGGAATGAACACCGCCAGCGGGATTGGTCACGATATGGTTGCAATATTGGATGGAGATGAAAACAATCCTTACATACTGAATGATTATTACGAAACAGAGCTGGATGATTATACTAGAGGGAAATTAAAGTTTCCTTTTAGGAATTTAGAAAAAGGATTGCATACCCTTACTTTTAAAGGTTGGGACGTTTACAACAATCTTGTCACGGCTGAAATTCAATTTATAGTAGTCGGAGACGAAACATTAACGCTCACAAATGTGTTGAATTATCCGAATCCGTTTGTGAGCTATACACAATTCTGGTTCACACACAATCGACCATTTGAACCATTGGATGTTCAGGTTCAAGTAATGACTGTTACAGGAAAAGTGGTCTGGACAAGGAATCAGATCATTAATACCGAAGGATTTCTTTCGCGCGAGATAACATGGGACGGAAAAGACGATTTTGGTGATAAGATAGGTAAGGGTGTTTATATCTATAAACTAACAGTCAAGTCAACAATGACCAACAAAAGGACAGAAAAATACGAGAAACTTGTAATACTTTAATAAAATACTATATTTGTTTAATTATATTTTTTAAAAATTCAGAATGAAAAAGATTTCAATACTAATAATTTGTTTATTCTCGATACAACTATCAGTAGCACAAGATGCTAATCCAATTACAACTGGAGTTCCTTTCTTAATGGTTGCTGCAGACGCTAGAGCCGCTGGTATGGCCGATCAAGGTGTAGCAACATCAACAGACGCTTTCTCTCAACAATGGAATCCTGCGAAATATGCATTTTCCATTGATAAGCAGGGTTTTGCTGTAAGTTATACCCCGTATCTAACGGGTTTGGTAAATGACATTTCGCTCGGTCAAGTAAACTATTTCAACAAAATTGATGATAGAATGGCCTTTGCAGGAAGTCTTAGGTTTTTTGGTTTTGGAGATATAGAATTAAGACAGACGGATGATCCAAATGAAGTGCCGAGAATTGTTAGTCCAAATGAATTTGCACTAGATGGCTCTTATTCCTTAAAATTAGGTGATCGCTTTTCGATGGCTGTAGCAGGTAGGTACATCCGTTCCGCTTTGAGGGTTGCAACAGAAGAGACTGATGCTTCGCCAGCAAGTTCTTTTGCGGTAGATGTTGCGGCATTCTATCAATCAGAAGAAATTGCCTATGACGATTTCAACGGAAGATGGAGAGCTGGTTGGATTTGGCAGAACCTAGGTCCAAAAATCAGCTATGACGACGATGAATTAAGTTCAAATTTTCTTCCTGCCAACATGAGGATTGGAGCTGGTTTCGATTTTATTTTTGATGAATACAATAAAGTAGCATTAAATGTTGAGTTTGCTAAATTACTTGTACCAACACCACAATTGCCAAAAGATTTGGACGGAGATGGAGAGATTTCATCTGAAGAAAGAGCTCAAAACAGAGACGAATACAGAAGAATTAGTTGGACGGAAGGAATTTTCAAATCGTTTGGTGATGCACCAGGTGGTTTCAGTGAGGAATTGAAAGAGTTTACCTATTCAGTTGGTTCCGAATATATTTACCAGGATTCATTTGCTTTGAGAGCTGGATATTTCAACGAGAGTCCATTAAAAGGTGCGAGAAAATTCTTCTCACTTGGAGCTGGTTTCAAATACAATGTAGTGAAGATTGATGTTTCATATTTATTTTCAGCTTCAAAAGTGAGAAACCCGTTAGAAAACACATTGCGATTCTCGCTTAGTTTTGCCTTCGGAGATAAATATGATGAATATTAATTGTTGAATAAATATTTATAAAAAAATCCAAATTTCAAATTGATGAGATTTGGATTTTTTTTCCCTTATGACGAAATGAATTCAGATTTTAAAAGAAAATTTATAAATGAAAGAAATAAACATTACCACAAAGTTTTCTGTTTTTGATGAAATGAGCGAGCTTCCAAAAAACATAAAAGATTTGATGGAACAAGCCGTGGAAATTAGGAAAAAAGCCTATGCTCCATATTCTAAATTTAGAGTTGGAGCTGCTATTTTGTTAGATAACGGAAAAATTGTTTTGGGTTCAAATCAAGAAAATGCAGCCTATCCTTCCGGACTTTGTGCAGAACGTGTGGCGATTTTCCAAGCTGGAGCCATTTATCCTGATGCAAAAATGCTTCAAATGGCAATTTCTGCAACTGCCGATGAAAAACCGGTTACCTCGCCAATTCCTCCTTGTGGCTCATGCCGACAAGCCATTGCCGAATATGAATTCAAACAAGAATATCCAATTGAAATTTATTTTATGGGCGAAACTGGAGCAATTTACAAGTCGGATTCTTTGAAAAATTTGCTTCCCTTTATGTTTGATAAAAACTTCTTATAAAAAAAGTATAAAATGATGTTTTAAATTTTAGTTCTTACTCGGAATGTCTTATTTTTGCTCCCGACACTTCGGGACGAAATTTGTGTGAGGAAACTATCTTGCGAAGTAATCGATTAAATACATTCACAAGCAACATTAGCAAAAGGAAAATTCAGATGAAAGAAATTACAAAAGAGGTTTATTTAAAGTGGTATGAAGATATGCTACTTTGGAGAAAGTTTGAAGACAAACTAGCGGCACTTTACATACAACAAAAAGTAAGAGGATTTCTTCACTTATACAATGGTCAGGAAGCAGTTTTGGCAGGTGCTTTGCACGCCATGGACTTGTCAAAAGACAAAATGATTACTGCCTACAGAAATCACGTTCAGCCAATTGGTATGGGTGTCGATCCTAAAAAAGTAATGGCAGAATTACTAGGAAAAGTAACCGGAACATCCAAAGGTATGGGTGGATCGATGCACATCTTTTCTAAAGAACACGGTTTTTATGGTGGTCACGGAATCGTAGGGGCTCAAATTCCTGTTGGTGCCGGTATCGCTTTCGCAGATAAATATTTTGAAACAGGTGGTGTAACAATGACCTATTTTGGTGATGGTGCGGCACGTCAAGGTTCTTTGCACGAAGCCTTCAATATGGCAATGCTTTGGAAACTTCCAGTAGTATTCATCGTTGAAAACAACGGTTATGCAATGGGAACTTCTGTAGAAAGAACTGCAAATCACACTGATATTTGGAAACTTGGTTTAGGATATGAAATGCCTTGTGGACCAGTTGACGGAATGAATCCTGTTAAAGTTGCCGAAGCAATGCACGAAGCCATCGAAAGAGCACGTCGTGGAGACGGACCAACTTTCCTTGAAATGAAAACATACCGTTACAGAGGACACTCAATGTCGGATGCTCAATTGTACCGTTCAAAAGAAGAAGTTGAAGAATACAAAAAAATCGACCCGATTACTCAAGTTTTAGATGTAATAAAAGATCAAAATTTTGCTACAGAGGAAGAGATTGAAGCAATTGACCAAAGAGTAAAAGATTTAGTAGAAGAATGTGCAACATTCGCCGAAGAATCTGATTTCCCAGAAGTACAGCAACTTTACGATGTAGTGTACGAACAAGAAAATTATCCTTTCATCCCACATAAACTATAATCGATATGGCAACAGTAATCACAATGCCTCGCTTGAGCGATACCATGACGGAAGGAACAGTAGCAACTTGGTTGAAAAAAGTGGGCGACAAAATCAGCGAAGGCGATATTCTTGCTGAAATTGAAACCGATAAAGCTACAATGGAATTTGAATCTTTCAATTCTGGAACTTTATTGCACATCGGAATACAAGAAGGAGATTCTGCACCAGTAGATTCGCTTTTGGCAATTATCGGAAAAGAAGGTGAAGATATTTCTGATTTGTTAAACGGAAAATCGGCCCCAGCAGAACCAAAATCAGAAGAGAAAGCTGATTCCGAAGCTTCAGAACCTAAAGCTGAAGCAAAAGAAGAAAAAACTACTGAAGAAAAACCAGCAACTGAAAGTAAAGAAGCTCCGGCTAGTTTACCGAAAGGAGTAATCGTAGTAACAATGCCTCGTTTGAGCGATACCATGACTGACGGAACGGTTGCAACTTGGTTGAAAAAAGTTGGGGATAAAATCAGCGAAGGCGATATCTTGGCTGAAATTGAAACTGATAAAGCTACAATGGAGTTTGAATCTTTTAATGCCGGAACGTTATTGTTCATTGGTGTTGAAGAAGGTCAGACTGCTCCAGTTGACAGCGTTTTGGCAATCATCGGTCCAGAAGGAACTGATGTTACAGGCGTTGCAGAAAATTATAAAAAAGGTGGTGCTTCGGCTCCAGCCACTTCTAAAGAAGAAAAAACAGAAACTGCTGACGAGAAATCTGAAGAAAAAACAGTTGAAGTTTCAAGTAACGACGGAAAAAGAATTTTTGCTTCACCTTTGGCTAAAAAAATTGCCGAAGAAAAAGGAATCAATCTTTCTCAAGTTAAAGGTTCTGGTGAGAACGGACGTATCGTGAAAAGCGATGTCGAAAACTTCAAGCCACAGGCTGAAACACAAGCTTCCGCTCCAACTTCTGCAAAAGCAGAAACAGCTCAATCAGCTCCAGTGAAACCTTTTGTTCCTGCAGGTGAAGCTTTTTCTGAAGAAATCAAGAATTCTCAAATGCGTAAAACCATTGCGAGAAGATTGTCGGAATCGAAATTCACAGCTCCACATTATTACCTTACTATCGAGGTAACGATGGACGATGCAATGCAGTCTAGAAATGTAATCAATTCATTGCCTGATACTAAAGTTTCATTTAATGACTTGGTAATCAAGGCAAGTGCAATGGCGTTGAAAAAACATCCAAAAGTAAATTCACAATGGAAAGAAGATGTAACGATCATCAACCATCACGTGAATATTGGTGTTGCAGTAGCTGTTGAAGACGGTTTGGTTGTTCCGGTATTGAAATTCACCGACCAAATGAGCCTGACTCAAATTGGTGCAAGCGTGAAAGATTTGGCAGGAAGAGCAAAGAGCAAAAAATTACAGCCAGCCGAAATGGACGGAAGTACTTTTACAGTTTCAAACCTTGGAATGTTTGGTATAGTTGAATTTACGTCAATCATCAACCAGCCAAATTCTGCAATACTTTCTGTTGGTGCAATCGTTGAAAAGCCAGTTGTGAAAAACGGACAAATTGTTGTTGGAAACACAATGACGTTGACTTTGGCTTGTGATCACAGAACAGTTGACGGTGCTACAGGAGCTCAGTTCCTGCAAACCTTGAAACAATATTTAGAAAATCCAGTGACAATGTTGGCTTAAATTTATTGTCATTATTGAGATAGAACCACGCTTTGGCGTGGTTTTTTTATTTATTTTAGCAGGGATAAAATCTTTAGCAAATGAAAAAAATATTCTATTTAATTCCGCTTTTTATTTTTGGTTGCAAATCGGCCACCACTACAGATAAAGCTGTTACAAGTATTGAGAAAGTAAAAGCACCTTATGCTTTTAATTATAAAGTAGAGGAAAGTAGTGTTTCTGCAACGCTCAAGACTTTGACTTCGGATGCTTTTGAAGGAAGGGAAGTTGGCACTCCAGGAATAGAAAAATCGGCGGTTTTTTTGGAGGATTTTTTGAAGAAGAACAATGTCAAGCCTTATTTTGATTCGTATCGCGATGTCATATCCAATTTTAAATTGCCAACGGCTAATATTGTTGGTTATATAGAAGGAAATGATCCTGTTCTGAAAAATGAATTTGTGATTTTCGGAGCCCATTACGATCATATTGGAATTTCAAAAGACGGTGGAGTCAACGGCGACAAAATCAATAATGGAGCAAATGATGATGCTTCGGGTGTGACGGCTGTTGCTGAAATTGCCAAATATTTTGGTAACAATAAAACCAATAAGCGAAGTATTCTTATAGTGTTTTTTACAGCTGAAGAATTGGGCTTGCTAGGTTCAGAACATTTGGCGGAAAAGCTAAAGAAGAAGAATGTTGATTTATATTCGATGTTGAATTTTGAGATGATTGGTGTTCCGATGAAGGCGGATTATACGGCTTATATCACAGGATTTAGCAAATCGAACATGGCTACGAAAATAAATGATTATTCTGGGAAAAAGTTGGTAGGTTACTTGCCGATGGAGTTCCAATACCAATTGTTTATGAGATCGGACAATTATCCTTTTTTCAAGGAATTTAATGTTCCGTGTCAGACAGTTTGTACGTTCGATTTTGAAAATTATGCTTATTATCACCATGTTGACGATGAATTTGAGTTGATGGATACGAAGCACATGACGAGTTTTATTCAGGATATCTTGCCGGTTGCGGAACAGATGGTGAATGCAAAAACGAAGGAAATCGTTCTGAAGTAAAAAGTCAAATATACAATGAGAAAAAAACTAGAAATAGGCGATAAGGAGTTTGGGTCTAAAAAAGAAGCTTTAATTCACTTTAAAACTATTTTGAATTCATATGAGTTTGGAGAAAAGTTAAGTAAAGAGGATTTTAATGATGTTTTGGATTTGCTTGAGACTCATCCGAAAATAATTGAGAAAATTGGTGTTGGAATTGATAGTATCAGGATTGCTAAAGTTCAATATAATACTAAATCTTTTGAATTGATTAGAACTGATGGTTCAACAGACTTTTTTTCTTACACAAAACGAATTAATTCGCCGAAAACTGATTTTACAAAGTTTAGAGAAGCCTGTAGAAAATTAATTCAAGAAGATTTGAGAGAAGTAAAACTTGCTTTTTTTGATGAATTTTCTAAAAGAGGAAAAGTTAGGTGTCAAGAAACAGGCGAGCTATCAAAATATGAAGACTTGAATGTTGACCATAGACAGCCAAATACTTTTTCTGTAATTGTAGATAGATTTATAGAGATAAATAATATTGATCTCAAAGAAATTAACTATTTAGAAGTTGGTGGAGGACCAAATGAACTTGTAGATGAAAAGATAAAAGAAGAATTCAGACAGTATCATAAGTGTAAAGCAAATCTAAGAATTGTAAAAAAAAGTCTGAATTTAGGACGTTCATACCAAGCAAAAGTTACGAGACAGAAGAAGGATTTAATAATAAAGGATAAAAAAGAAGCCTAAAGATTTAAATTTAGCCCCGACTGGAGGGAATCTCGTCTTTTGGGACGAGATGGAAGGAAGGCGGGAATATGCCTGCCTGTCGGCAGACAGGGATTAATAGAAGCCTAAAGATTTGCTTCAAAAAAATAGAAATGAAAAATATAATTATTACGGGAACGAGTAGGGGAATTGGGTATGAACTTGCGTTGAAATTTGCAAATAAAGGACATCAGGTGTTGGCACTTTCGAGGAAAACGCCTCAGGTTTTGATTGACCACGCCAATATAACGTGCCTTTCGGTGGATTTATCTGAAATGGGCAGTTATGAAAAAGTGGGTGATTTTTTAAAGAGTTCGTGGAAAAATGTGGATGCAATTGTTCACAATGCTGGATCTTTGGTCTTGAAACCCTTTTCGGAAACGACGCTTGAGGATTTTGAAAGAGTGTATAAAGTGAATGTTTTTGGGGTTGCAACCTTGACGCAAATTTGTTTGCCTTACTTGAAAAGTGGAAGCCACGTTGTCACAATCAGTTCGATGGGAGGCATTCAGGGAAGTATGAAATTTGCCGGACTTTCGGCTTATAGTTCGAGCAAAGGAGCGGTGATTACGTTATCGGAATTGTTGTCGGAAGAATATAAGGAAAGGGGAATTTCATTTAATGTTTTGGCGTTGGGTTCAGTACAAACCGAGATGTTAGCGGAAGCTTTTCCGGGTTATTTGGCACCGCTTTCGGCAGGAGAAATGGCGGATTATATTTATGATTTTACATTGAAAGGAAATCGATTTTATAATGGAAAAGTGTTGCAGGTTTCGTCCTCGACACCGTAGATTTTTATGAAACAAGAAAACGCAATTCAATTATTTGAAGACAAAAAAGTAAGAACCGTTTGGGATACCGAACAGGAAAAATGGTTTATTTCCATTATTGATGTAATCGCTGTTTTGACTGATAGTGTTGATCCAAATGCTTATTGGAGAAAATTAAAACAACGATTAAAACGAGAAGGAAATGAAACCGTGACGAATTGTCACGGTTTGAAAATGCAAGCTTCTGATGGGAAAATGCGATTAACAGATGTACCAGATACTGAACAACTTTTTAGGCTAATCCAATCTGTTCCGTCTCAAAAGTTAACCACTCAAAAGATTGATGGTAAATGAACGAAACATTAGCCAAATATATACCCGAGCACGCCGTCAAACCCGTTTTTGATTTGATTGTTGCCAATAGCGTTCATTTGAAAATCGTAAACGAGCGTGTAACCCGACACGGTGATTACCGAAAAGGGCCAACGGGGAAACACGAAATCACGGTAAATGCAAGCTTGAATAAGTATAGATTCCTGATTACTTTGGTGCATGAAATTGCCCATTTGGTGGCTTTTGAGAAATTTGGTAGGAATATAAAACCCCACGGAGTCGAATGGAAATATTCGTTTCAGCGGTTGATGGTGCCGTTTATTCGTCCTGAAATTTTTCCTTCTCAATTGTTGCCTCTTCTGGCAAGACATTTCAAAAACCCAACGGCAAGTAGCGATACCGATGCAAAATTGGCTTTGGCCTTGAAGTATTTTGACAAGGAAAACGACAAGAATTTTATTTTCGAAATTCCTGTTGGGAGTGTTTTTCGAATTCATAATGGAAAAATTTTCAAGAAAGGTAGTCTGAGGGTGAAACGATACGAATGTATGGAAGTGAGTTCTGGAAGGATGTATCTGTTTAATCCCAATGCTGAGGTGGAATTGTTGCCAAGTTGATTTTATTGTAATATTGATAGTTTTATTCAAAATAATTAAAGGTACTGTTGTAGAAAATACATACATTTGAATTACTTGAAAAGCCCACTTGAAAAGATAAAAATGAATACTAATTATTACGCGATATTAATGGCTGGAGGCGTTGGTTCTCGTTTTTGGCCTGTGAGTACAACCGAATTTCCAAAACAGTTTCATGACATGTTAGGATGTGGAGAAACTCTCATCCAGAAGACATTCAGCAGATTGTCTAAATTAATTCCAGCAGAAAATATTCTTATTCTAACAAATGAACGGTATAACGATCTTGTTTTATCGCAATTGCCGATGGTCAAGCAAGAGCAGGTTTTGCTAGAACCTGCTATGAGAAATACGGCACCTTGTATTTTATATGCTTCCCTGAAAATTAAAAAACTAAACCCTGATGCTCTTGTAGTTGTTGCTCCAAGCGATCATTGGATTGAGGATGAAAATGCATTTATAGGCAATTTACAGACTTCTTTTGATTTTTGTTCAAAAGAAAATGCCCTGATGACTTTGGGAATACAGCCTACTTTTCCCAACACAGGATTTGGTTATATTGAATACAATAAATCAGATGAAAATCAGGTCAAGAAAGTGAGCCATTTTAGGGAAAAGCCCGACTATGAAACGGCAAAATCGTTTTTAGAAAGTGGAAATTTTTTATGGAACGGTGGAATTTTTATTTGGAGTATACAATCGGTTTTACAGGCTTTTGAAAAATTTCAACCGCAGATGTTGGCTCTTTTTTCAGAAGGATTGCCGGTTTATAATACTGATGCTGAAGCTGATTTCATCAATAAAAATTATGCTCTTGCCGAAAATATTTCGATTGATTATGCCGTGATGGAAAATGCGGATAATGTGTATGTTCTCCCAGCAAATTTTGATTGGAATGATCTTGGAACTTGGGGTTCGCTTCACGAAAAACTAAATAAAGACGCGAATAATAATGCAGTTGTAAATGCAGTTGTTTATTTGGAAAATGCTTCAAACAATATCATTAGAACCGATGCTTCAAAGTTGATTATCGTGGATGGTTTGAATGATTATATCATCGTTGATAAGAATGATGTGTTGTTGATTTATCCTAAAAATAAGGAACAAGAAATTAAGGCAATTGTTTCCAAAATTGAAGTGGATAATAACAAATCGTAATGTATTTCTTTCTTAAATAGTGCAAATAATCAAAACAAATTTATTTTTAGTCATTGATTTTTATATCTTTAGTGACCCAAAATAAATTCATTAAATGAAAAGTATAGTCAAACATTTTTTTAATTATAAAATTCTTTTTTTTATACTTTTCGCCCAAAATTCCTATTGCCAACTTTCTGACTTTTCATTTAGTGTCGTGCATACCAATGAGACTTGTGAGAATAATGGCACCTTGGCTTTTGCAACTTCGGGAACAACAAATGGAGCCACAATGCTCTATTCAATTTATTTATTGCCCAATATTACAACAGCAATCGGTGTTACGGCTGGAAATGGCTATAGCGGACTTTCGGCAGGAAATTATCGAATTATAGCAACCCAATCTTTAGGGACAGAAAGCAATTCTCAGCAACAGGATATCGTTATCTTGGACCAAATCGTGCAGTTGGAATATAACCTCTCTGGCGGAAGTCATCTTTGCGATCAAAAAATCACGGTGAATGTTACGCAAGGAATTCCAGTTCAATATGAAATCATTTCTGGACCAGTTTTAAAGCCTTTGCAAACGTCAAATGTATTTACAGGATTAACTCCAGGGGTATATTTGATTAGGGTTTTTGATAATTGTGGAGATGGAATCGTGCAAAATTATACCCTTGTGGATTCGTCTGGAAGTGGTTTGCAAATCGGACTTATTAACACGATAACAAGTGCCGATTGCAATATTGCCTCGGTGACACAAACGCTAAACAACTCAAGTAGCGAAGATTTTATTTATCCCATAACGCTGCACTATGTCTTGACGCTTCCTTCAGGCCAGCAAATAATTCTAGATCAGGTTTTAACAAGCGGCAATCAAGATTTGATTACTATTTCGCAAGAAATACCACTTTTTCCAGATCAATCCTTTAGCTATAGTTTAGAGGTTATTGATGGTTGCGGAAATGTTTTTGTGGGTACGGGAACTTTAGCATTTCCAGTTACTGTACCTTCTATTTCAGCTGAAATTACAGGTTGCAACTCGTTTAAATATACTATAAAAAACGCTGTTAGTGCAACTGTTATGGAAGCTCCATCAGGATATCCTCACGCCACGCCACATGTTTTGACCCCTTCTGGCTTGAATACTTTTATATTAGAAAGCTTGCCTGAAGGCGAATATTCGTTTTCATTGATAGACCTATGTGGAGTTGAACATATTAAAGAGTTGGTCGTGGATGTGCCGGATATTTTGCCTCCTTTACGAACGATCCTAAATGGATGTGAGCCAGGTTTTGGTTCGGTCAGTATCATTACATCCAGCGATTTTGCAAGCGTAAAAATTATTCAGGCTCCCGCATCTGCAGGATTCACCTTGCCTTATGATGTTTCTTTCAACATTGATAGTGCTTCTTTTAATTTTTATATGAATTCACTTCCCCAGGGAACTTATGTTTTCAAAACCCTTGATGTATGCAATAACGAGTATGAACTTGTTTGTCCGATAGGGACATATCAGCAGACAGCAACTGTAAACGTTATCGAAAATTGCGGTTCTTTTGATATTCAAGTAATTCCCCAAGGAAATGTTTCGAACCCGATGTCCTATTGGCTTCAAAAGTTTGACCCAGTTGCTAATACATGGGGACATCCTGTTTCGGGTGTGGTTTATCAGGAAAATACAACACCAAGTACAACAAATTCTATGGTGCTAGCTCCAAATACCATCAATTATAATATTGCCGTTTATGGTCATTTTAGGATTCTTGGAAGATACAGCATTTTTGGTAACGCAATTAGCAGTCAAAGTTGCCTCCTTACGGTTGAAGAATTTGATTTCTTTGCCCAGCCAAAGATCAATAATGTAGTGAGCGTTTCCTGTCAGGATGGAACTTATGATGTGATTGTGGATGTTTCAGGAGTGGCTCCTTTCAACTACAAGATCATCACAAAAAACAATAATCCATTTGAAATTGAAAACCTAAATTCAAGTTTGTTTCTTGGAGTAGAAGCGGCGGTTTATGGTTTTGAAGTTGAAGATGATTGTGGAAACATACTCCAAGCCGATTATGAAATCGGAATTTCCAATGGTTTTCCAATTGAAATTGATAATTTATGCAGTGGTCAAAATGTATCGCTTTCCGTACTTTCATTTTCTTTTTTGAGTTATGAATGGTGGAAAGATGATGAAACAACAACTATTTTAGGAACTTCAAACACATTAAATTTTTCCACTTTTGATCCCGTTGCAGATTCAGGAATCTATCATGTCAGGGTTTTTTATGCTAACAATCCTGCTTCTTGCATCAATTTTATTTCGGATATAGAGGTTTTTTTAAATGAAGATTTGCCTGATGCCGGAATTGCTTCAAATCCAATCTATTGTGGTTCTCCCGGTTCAATTGATTTATTTTCACTTCTCTCGGATTATGATGAAGATGGGACTTGGCAGGAAATAACCAACAGCGGAATGCTTTCGGGAAACAACTGGGATGCTTCAGCCTTGCAATCCGGCACGTATAAATTCAAATACAGGGTTGGCGATATATGTAATAATTTTGATGAAACAACTTTGATCATTACCCTTAAAACAATTCCTGAAACGCCTGAAATTTCTGTAGATACATTGATTTGTAGCAATGAATCGTTACAGCTTTTTGCTTCTGATGTTCAATCTGGAAGTTATCAATGGTCAGGACCAAATGGCTTTACTTCGGTCGAGCAAAATCCAATAATCGAAAACCCAACATCATTGAATGATGGAATGTATAGTTTGAAAATTCTGCTTGATGGTTGCGAATCAGAAACGGTTTCAACAACATTAAATGTGAATGATTTTCCAGTATTTGTAATTGAAGGAGGATGCGAAAACAATCAGGATAATTATGTTTTAAGGGCTTTTCCTGTCGAAAATTCTTTTCAAGAAAATGAAGTTTCTTATAGTTGGACTGGTCCAGAAGGTTTTTCTGCACACGAAAATCCTATTTCGGTAACCAATTTTCCAATTGGAATTTATAGTCTTACCATAACCAATGCCGAAGGTTGTTCCAATTCATCCGATTTTGATGTAAAAAGCACCGTTTGCAGAATTCCAAGAGGCATTTCCCCAAATAATGATGGCGACAATGACTCCTTTGATTTATCAGGATTTGATATTTTAAATCTAAAAATCTATAGTCGTTATGGACGTTTGGTTTACGAAAAGGAAAATTATAAATCCGATTGGTATGGCCAGGATTTTAAAAACAGGGAATTGCCCGATGCGACTTATTTCTATTATGTCCTGATGAACGATGGCGAAGAAAGAACGGGTTGGGTTTACAAAACCCATTGATTTATTTTAAATCCTTCAAATGAGCCTCTCTCACTTTCTTGAATAGATTTGAAGAATAAACAAATTCTACAACTGCTTCATTATCAGTAATAAAAATCTGTTCCTTCTTGCCTTGCCAAGCTTTTACACCGTTTTTCAGGAAAAGGATATTCTCGCCAATTTCCATAACCGAGTTCATATCGTGGGTGTTGATTACGGTTGTAATGTCATATTCTTCCGTAATTTCCTTAATCAGATTATCGATAAGGGTAGAAGTATTGGGATCTAAACCCGAATTTGGTTCATCACAAAAAAGGTATTTTGGGTTGTTTACAATGGCTCTCGCAATGGCAACACGTTTTTGCATTCCTCCCGAAATTTCAGACGGTAATTTATGATGGGCATCAATCAGGTTCACTCTTTTCAAAACAAAATCCACACGGTCATTGGTTTCAGAGCGATTATTTTTTGTAAACATTTTTAACGGAAAAGCTACATTTTGTGCAACTGTCATGGAGTCGAATAAAGCACTTCCTTGAAAAACCATTCCGATTTCTGTTCTCAAAGCACGTTTTTCATCAGGAGTCAAATCCGAATAAACACGTCCGTCAAAAATAATCTGACCCGAATCTGGAGTGTGAATTCCCAATAATGATTTCAATAGAACCGTTTTTCCAGAACCACTCTGTCCAATGATCAGATTCGTTTTTCCTGTTTCAAAAACCGTTGAAATTCCTTTTAAAACTTTACTGTCTCCAAAAGATTTCTCTATATTTTTTACCTCTATCATTTGCTTAAAAGTAATTGGGTTAGAATATAATTAATCAAAATGATCGTTACCGATGTCCAAACAAATGCAACTGTACTGGCTTTACCAACCTCAAGTGCTCCACCTTTCATATAATATCCGTGAAAGGATGGGATTGTAGCCAACAGGAGTGCAAAAACAAAAGTTTTTATAAAAGCATAAGCGATGTGAAACGGAATGAACTCTGTTTGCAAACCAAAGATAAATTCATCACTCGAAGTAAATCCGCCATAAACACCAGCCATCCAACCTCCAAGAATTCCTAGAAACATGGCTATTCCAATTACGAAAGGATAGAGTAGAAGTGCAATTAATTTCGGGAAAACCAAGTAGTTTAGGGAATTTACACCCATGACTTCCAAAGCGTCAATTTGTTCTGTAACTCGCATCGTTCCAATACTTGACGTGATGAACGACCCCATTTTTCCCGCCATAATGATGGAAATAAATGTTGGAGCAAATTCAAGGATTACCGATTGTCTTGTGGCAAAACCAATTAAGTATTTTGGAATCAAAGGGTTTGTAAGGTTCAAAGCAGTTTGAATGGCAACAACTCCACCAACGAAGAACGAAATGAAAGCAACAATTCCAAGCGAACCAATAATCAAATCATCGATTTCCTTGAGGATTAGTCCTTTCATTACGGACCATTTTGTGGGTTTGTTGAAGATTTCTTTCCACATCAGGAAATATTTTCCTATCTGCGACAAATATCGAATTAACATCATAGCATTAAATATGTTCAAAAATAACGATTAGTTATGAGTTATGGGTTACGACCGATGAGTTTTTATCTTTAAAATAACTTTTCTTTCATTTTTTTCAATCGATAATTTCGGATGAATTTTGCTTGTTCGGGAGTAACTAGCATTGTTTTTTTAGCCGATTTTGCTTTGAGGAAACCTTTGATATAGTCTAAAAACAACAGCGGTTTTTTCTTCATCATCGCCAATTTTGCCGAAGCTATTGCTGTAATCCAGAAACCATAGCCCAAGGTATAAAAGGCTTCGCCTTGTTTGTAACGAGCAGTTTTGTTATAGTTGGCTCCTGTTGGTTTTAAATGTTTTACTTTTAAGGAAGCATCCGTAACAACTTTCCAACCATAAAATTTTGACAATAATTCATCTACTGTATCCCAACCCATTGCAGGTTTCAAACCGCCAATTTGCTGGAAACATTCTTTTCGATAGGCTTTCAATGCTCCTCGAATATGGTCTTTGTCGGTGAGATTTTCTAAAACCCATTCACCATTTTTTTCTATTAAGCAAAATCCGCCAGCCATTCCAATTTTTTCATCAGATTTGAAATGTTGGATAATGGTTTCGAAATAATTACTTGGGAAAATCAAGTCTGAATCTGCCTTTACAATGAAATCATAGTTTTCGTCTAATGTTTCTAGCCCTTTTTGAAAAGCTTGAATCACTTTGCTTCCTGGCAAATGAATCGGATCAGAAGTTTTATTTACTAATGAAATAAACGGATATTTATCGGCGAAAGACAAGACAATTTCAGCAGTTTTATCAGTGGAATTGTCATTCACGACAACAATTTTTGCTGGTAAAACGGTTTGTTCAACTAAAGATTGCAAAGTCAAAGAGATTAATTTCTCTTCGTTGTGTGACGGAATGACGATGTAATAGTTCATATTAAATTCCAAATCTTTAAAATTCCAAATTCCAATTAAGGTTAGATTTTGGAATTTGGGATTTATTTATTGGGATTTCGTTCAGCAAAAACAATATAATATCTAGGGATGAAATAACGTAGTAGAGGTCTGAAACCGAGTTTTTTTACAGGATGTGTAAATTTTTCACGGGCGGTAATTTCCCATCCGGTTTTTTCCAAAAGCCAATCCAACTGCCAATCTTCAAATTCGTGGTAATGTCGGTCCCACATATCGGTTTTGCTTCTATAGGCTGGCGAAAACCATAAACGTAGTGGAATAGAAATTAATAATTTATCGCATTTTACATTTTGTAAAACAGTGTATGGATTCAATAAATGTTCGAAAATTTCAAAAGCTGTGAAAACTGAATACTCTTCGGTTTGCAAAGCGGTTTGATCATTGTCCAAATCTTCGCCTTTGGTGTTTTTTACGGCATAGCCATTTTCTTCCATTATTTTAGAAAACGGATTTGGAACGCCTAAATCAAAGATTGTTTCCTGGGTTGAAACGTGTTTTTTTAGAAACTCCAAAGTGTGTTTGAAACGCTTGTTTGGAAAAGTTTTTTCGTACATATTTTTTGGTTTCGATAATTGGCTCGAAGTTGCAAAGATAAATAAGTTTTAGGGATATCTGATGTTGAAGTTACCGCTGATTAGCCCAGATTGGAGCAGAAAGCCCGGAGCTCAAAAATTAGTGTTTTGTGTTCTAAAAAAGCGACCAACGGAAGCTCTTTTTAGGACACTAAAACACAATTTTTGAGCGAGGACTTGGAGTGGAAAGCTGGATTAGCTTCTGAAAAAATAAATTAATATCGGTAAACAAATGCATTCACATTCATTCCGGCACCAACTGATGCAAAGATTACGACATCGCCTTTGTGAAGTTCTTGATTTTCTATTTTTCCGTGAATGAGCAAGTCGTAAAGCGTTGGAACTGTAGCTACACTGCTGTTTCCTAAAAAATTGATGCTCATTGGCATGATGCCTTCTGGAGCGGTTTTACCATAGAGTTTGTAGAAACGGTTGATGATGGCTTCGTCCATTTTTTCGTTTGCCTGATGGATGAGGATTTTCTTGACATCATTAATAGCAACTCCGCTTTTTTCAAGACAGCTTTTCATAGCCAGGGGAACATTGCTCAAGGCAAATTCATATATTTTTCGTCCATACATCTTGATGTAGCGAACGTCTGGATCTAAATCTTTATTGAAAGAATTCCCGAAGAATAAATAATTGGCTTCTTCGTAGGCAAATGTTGCACTTTCGTGAGAAAGTATTCCTTCGCTGTCATTTTCTGATGCTTCGATGATGGAAGCTCCGGCACCATCTGAATAAATCATACTGTCACGATCGTGAGCGTCAACAACTCTTGAAAGTGTTTCGGCACCGATAACCAAACAACGTTTTGCCATTCCAGATTTGATGTAGGCATTGGCTTGAAGCACACCTTCTATCCAACCCGGACAACCAAAAAGGATGTCGAAAGCAACGCATCTTGGATTTTTGATTTGCAATTTATGTTTTACTCTTGTAGCCAAACTCGGTAAAATATCCGACTGGATGGCTCCGTGACGGACGTCGCCAAAATTATGTGCAAAGATGATATAATCAAGAGTTTCAGGATCGATATTTGCATTTTCAATCGCTTTTTGAGAAGCAAGGAAAGCAATATCAGATGCAACAAGGTCTGGAGTTGCATATCTTCTTTCTTCAATTCCTGTAATTCCTTTGAATTTTTCGATAATGATATCATTCGCGGAGTTTATCAGGCTTCCGTCCTCATTTAAAAAAGTGTGACTTTCAAAATCAGTGTTCGTCACTTTAAGTTCTGGGATATAACTTCCAATTCCGGTTATTTTTACAGTCATTTTTATTGGTATAAGTATAGCTAATTTATAAATTATATTTGAACCTGAAACATAAAATTTATTATGCATGCATACAATTATGAAATCGTTAAAAAATGTTAAAAAAATTAACAATAATGCAATTTATTTCTTCTCTTGCCGTGTTTTTATTTCAAGCACTGTTGCAATATTTAAGGCTTGAGTCTTTATTTTTTCAGCATTCGACCCTGTAAATAATTCATTTACAGTTGTGTTGAAATGGTAGAGCCAAATTTTAAACAATTCAGGTGTTAAATATTCCTTTTTGCTGATATCTAAATGAATTTGCGTCAGATTATTGAAATATCCACCAGTATTAAAGAGTGATTGTGACCAAAAAGTGACCAGAATCGGCAAATGTTCTTCCAGATTGAGCTTAACAACATCGGTAAAAATGTAGCTTATTGAAGAATCGGAAAGCAATTTTTTATAAAATTCGTCTACCAGACGATAAAGGTCGTCGTTGTTTTCAATATCTTTCATATACTGTTTATTGATGAAAACCCTTTCAGAGTTAAAACTCTGAAAGGGTTAGATTCTTTAATTTATAAAAAAGATAACAATTAATTTTCCATGTAGGCTTCGATTGGAGCACAAGAACAAATCAAGTTTCGGTCTCCATAAGCATCGTCAACTCTTCTAACTGATGGCCAGAATTTGTTGTCTGAAATGTATTCCAAAGGAAATGCTGCAGCTTCTCTGGTGTAAGGGAAATCCCAATTGTCAGTTGTCAACATTGCCAAAGTATGAGGAGCATTTTTCAAGACATTGTTTTTGTTTTCAGAAGTAGCGGCTTCAATTTCTTTTCTGATGGAAATCATCGCATCACAGAAACGGTCTAATTCTTCCAAGTTTTCGCTTTCAGTTGGCTCAATCATCAAGGTTCCAGCAACAGGGAAAGATACCGTTGGAGCGTGGAAACCATAATCCATCAAACGTTTTGCAATATCGGTAACCTCAATTCCTTTTTCTTTAAACGGACGGCATTCGATGATCATTTCGTGAGCCGCACGGCCCATTTCCCCTGAATATAAAGTGTCGTAATGACCTGTCAATCTTGCCTTGATGTAATTTGCATTTAAGATAGCATATCTAGTTGCATCGGTTAAACCTTCTGCACCAAGCATCGTGATGTATCCATAAGAAATCAAGCAAACCAAAGCAGAGCCCCAAGGCGCTGCAGAAATGGCAGAGATTGCGTTTTCTCCTCCAGTTGGAATAATTGGATTAGTTGGTAAAAATGGAACTAAATGTGCCGCAACACAGATTGGTCCAACACCTGGCCCGCCACCTCCGTGAGGAATTGCGAATGTCTTGTGCAGGTTCAGGTGGCAAACGTCAGCTCCAATTGTAGCTGGATTTGTCAATCCAACTTGGGCGTTCATATTGGCACCATCCATATAAACTTGTCCACCATTTTCGTGGATTAATTTTGTAATTTCAATAATTGAAGCTTCGTAAACACCGTGAGTAGAAGGATAAGTTACCATCAAGCAAGACAAGTTGTCTTTGTGCTCGATTGCTTTTGCTCTTAAATCTTCCACATCGATATTACCGTTTTCCATTGTCTTGGTTACGATAATTTGCATTCCTGCTAAAGCTGCCGAAGCGGGATTTGTTCCGTGAGCCGAAGCTGGAATCAAACATACATTTCTGTGGAAATCGCCACGAGAATGGTGGTAAGCACGAATAACCATCAAGCCAGCATATTCGCCTTGAGCACCAGAATTTGGCTGTAAAGTTGTTCCTGCAAAACCAGTTACAACATTCAATTGTTCTTCTAATTTTTTTAGCATCAATTGATAACCTTCTGCTTGTTCGATTGGAGCAAATGGGTGAATACTGTTCCAATTTGGCATACTCAAAGGCAACATTTCTGCAGCAGCATTCAATTTCATCGTACAAGAACCTAATGAAATCATAGAATGATTCAAGGCCAAATCTTTTCTTTCCAGCATTTTGATGTAACGCATCAAAGCCGTTTCCGAATGGTGTTTGTTGAAAACATCGTGTGTCAAGAACGTGCTTGTTCTGGCTACAGCATCAGGATAATTAGTCTGATTTGTTAATTCAGAAACTTTTACGGTTTCTTTTCCTACTGCTTCCGCAAAAATAGAAAGGATGGTATTGATGTCTGAAATGGAAGTCGTTTCGTTGAATGAAATCGAAATCGTATCGTTGTCGATATAATAGAAGTTAACTTCGTTTTGTTCTGCAATTGCTTTTACTTTTTTAGCATCAGCCTTAACAACGATAGTGTCAAAAAATGCAGTATTTGTTTGGTAAACGCCTAATTTATTCAAAGCTTCTGCAGTAGTTACCGCTGAAGCGTGAACTTTATCAGCAATATATTCCAATCCTTTTGGACCGTGGTAAACTGCATACATTCCGGCCATAACAGCCAATAGTACTTGTGCTGTGCAGATGTTTGAAGTTGCTTTTTCACGTTTGATATGCTGTTCACGAGTCTGTAAAGCCATACGAAGTGCACGATTTCCGTTTGTATCAACTGTCACTCCGATAATTCTTCCTGGCATGCTTCTTTTGTATTCTTCTTTTGTTGCAAAAAAGGCTGCGTGAGGACCTCCGTAACCCATTGGAATTCCGAAACGTTGTGTAGTTCCAACTACAACATCGGCTCCTAAATCTCCAGGAGAAGTCAATCGAACCAAGCTTAAAATATCAGCAGCAACTGCAACTTTGATGTCATTTGCTTTTGCTTTTGATATAAATCCAGCATAGTCGTAAACCTGTCCGAATTTCCCAGGATATTGAAGTATTGCTCCAAAGAAATCATTTCCAAAGGCAAACTCTTCGTGGTTTCCGACAACCAATTCAACCCCGATTGGAGTAGAACGCGTTTCCAAAACGGATAAAGTTTGTGGCAAAATTTCTTCTGAAACGAAAAATTTATTTACGTTGTTTTTCTTTTGATCTCTTGTTCTAACGTCAAAAAGTAACGCCATTGCTTCAGCAGCAGCCGTACCTTCATCCAAAAGTGATGCATTTGCAATTTCCATCCCTGAAAGCTCGATAACCGTGGTTTGGTAATTCAATAAAGCCTCAAGACGACCTTGTGCAATTTCAGCCTGGTATGGAGTATAAGCTGTGTACCATCCTGGATTTTCAAAAACATTTCTTTGAATTGCAGCAGGAACAATTGCTGGGTGGTATCCCAAACCGATGTACGATTTGAATACCTTATTTTTATTTCCTAATTGTTGGATGTGGTTCAAAAACTCATATTCAGTCAAAGCTGGCTCAAGATTCAAAGGTGCTTTCAAACGGATATCGTCCGGAAGCGTTTCATATATTAATTGCTCTATCGATTCGGCACCAATCGTATGCAACATGTGTTGTAAATCATTCTCTCTTGGACCAATATGTCTTAAAGCAAAAGCATCTGTTTTCATATAAAAAAGTGGGTTGTTTTTTGAGGCACAAATTTACTCATAAATAATAAATATTAATCTGTTTTATAATGCGATTTTTGTGATTTTTTAAAGATTTAACAAGTGTTTTTGTTGGATTCGTTATTTTTGTAAACATGAAGAGTATCAGGCAAGTATTTGATTTTTATCTCAACGGAAGTATTCATGTTGCTCTTGCTGTACTTTCCTTGGTTTTGATGACCAATCACATGTTCCAAAATGCATTTGATTTACCAATGGCAGGCTTTGCTTTCTTAGGAACGATCTTCGGATATAATTTTATTAAATATGAAGTTTTTTTCAGAAATAAAAAGCCATTGTGGAAGGAATTAAAAGCCATTGCAATATTGAGTATTTTTTCATTTTTGGCTTCAGCCTATTTCTTTTTTTGTTTGGAAAAAGCGACTCAAATTACCGCTGTCATCTTCTTTGGATTAACTTTTTTATACACCGTTCCAGTCTTTTCAAAGAAAAAAAATATCAGAAACTGGAGTGGTGTCAAGATTTATATCGTAGCCATTTGTTGGTCGGGAGTTACGACTTTATTGCCTTTGATGAATGCTGGAACCGATGTTTTCTCGGATGTGATTTTAAAATGTTGCCAACGATTTTTATTAATTATTACCTTGATTTTAATTTTCGAAATCATCGATTTAAGAACCGATGATCCTGCTTTGGAGACTGTTCCACAGAAAATTGGAGTGAAGAAGACCAAAATTCTCGGGCTTATTTTATTGATTCCGTTTTATTTTTTAGAATTTTTTAAAACGAATCTGGACACAAACCAACTTTTTATAAATGCTATTTTAGTAATTGTAACAACCCTTTTTATGCTTTTTGCAAATGAAAAGCGTTCCAAATATTACACTTCTTTTTGGGTAGAAAGTATTCCGATGTTTTGGTTGTTGTTGATTTATTTGTTTTGAATGTTTTTATCCTGCAAGGTTTTCAAAACCTTGTAGGTTTTGCTTTTTTGAGGAATTATAAGACCTACAAGGTTTTGAAAACCTTGCAGGATTGGAAACTACTTTTCGGCTAAATCTTTTATGATTGCATTCCTTTTTTTGATGAAAGAAGTCATATATTTTTCTAATATTAATTTATCGAAAATATTCCCAAAGATTCCAAAAGGTGTTTCATAGAAAATTTCATCGGTCATAATTGTTTGTCCATCTTCAAATTTAAATGAATGCTCGTGACGAAAGGATTTAAAGCTTCCTTCCAGCATTTCATCCACAAAATAAACTGGGAAATCCATTTCTGGAATGATGCTTTTATGTTTGAGATAAAAGCCAAAATGTTTGCCTCGCCAAGTTACAGTTTCGTTGAGTTCAATCAATCCCGAAGTTCTTCCATCTATTGCTTTTTCATTGGTTTGATGGGTTGAAAGCAAATGAATGTCGATGTTTCTCGAAAGGTTGAAAACGATTTCTATCGGAGCGTTTATTGAGGTTGTGATTTGGATTTTTGTCATAATGTTGATTTAACTCCTTCAGAGTTTAAAACTCTGAAGGAGTTGCATGTATGTAGTTAAGCTTTAAAAACAATTCGTTCCGTTGTTTGTGCTTCTCTCGCTTTTCTTTTTCCTCTAAAGAAGAAATATAAATTAAAGAATAACATCACGCCAAGATAGATAGAAAATCCGCCGATTTTATAACTCAAGGCTTCAATTAAAACTTGATAATTATCTTGGTATAAATTCATTTCTAGAATCATTAGGGCAAAACCAATGTTCAAAAGATAAAAACCTGTTTCGAAAAGTCTGTTTGTTGCTTCTGCAATTTCTTCGCGACCTCTAAAAATATCCAGCATAAATATCTTTCCGTTTTTGAAAAGTGTTTTAGAGACAAAGTAAGTCAAGAATAAGGCAATTGGCAAATAAATGCAGTAACCGATTAAAATTTTTGAAGTTTCCATAAGGTTGAATTTAAAAAGTTATTTAATTAATTTTTGAACGTAATTCGTTAGAATAAAAATGTTTAAGTAATGCAAAACGGCTAGAATGCCAACAATTAGTGCTGTTTTTGAAGAAATGACAGCAATTAATTCAGTAAAATTTGTGATGGTCGACCAACTGATCAATGTCATTGCACAGTAACCTATATTGATAAGGTAGTAGGCAATCAATAACATTTTGTTGATTTGCTGACACAATTCTTCGTGGTCAGGAATTAGTTCTAAAACAAAAATATTTCCGTTTCGATAGCATATTTTTCCAACTATTATAATGATGTAAGTTGTGATGAGTAGGAAAATAAAATAGCCGAGGATATTGAAGTTCATACAATTTTATTTTAGATTTTCTAAAGCTTTCTCCAATGTTCTAAATTCAAATTCAAAATCGCTTTCGACCAATCTTTTCGGAATTACATTTCTACTTTTCAAAACCAATTCTGTTTCGGTTCCGATGATTTTTGCTCCCAATTTCAATAGCTTTTCACCGATCGGAATTCCTGTGGGAACACCTAAACTTTTGCGAAGCGTCTGCATAAATAATGCATTTCGAATGGGTTTTGGAGATACGATATTTGCAACTCCCGTCATTTCTTTTTCGTAGATAAACTCTACAGCTCTGGCAAAATCTTTTTCGTGAATCCAACTGATGAATTGGTTCCCTTTTCCTTGTTTTCCACCAAAACCTAGCCTTGTCAAATTTTTAAGCGGAAGAAAAGCTCCTCCGTTTTTGCCCAACACAATTGAAGTTCTTAAAGCTGTTTTCTTTGTGTATGGAGTTTCGGTTTCAAAGAACGTTTTCTCCCAAGATTTGGCAATATTCATAGAAAAGTCATCGCCAATTTCACCATCAACTTCATCCATTTGCTTGTCTAGAGAATGTCTGTATATTGTTGATGTAGAAGAATTCATCCAATGTTTTGGAGGGTTTTGACAATTTAAAACGGCAAGATTCAAAATCCTCGTACTTTCAATTCTAGAGTCTAAAATTTCTTTTTTGTTGGCTTCTGTATATCTGCAATCCACAGATTTTCCTGCCAGATTGATGAGCAAATCAGTGTTTTCCAATTTTTTTTCCCAGCCTGTAAAAGTTTTGGCGTTCCATTTTACATATAGGATTCCGTCTTTTGTTTCAGAATTTCCTCTTGTCAGGATTATTATTTCTTCAAATTTATCCTTGAAATGATTCACTAAAACTTGACCTAAAAATCCAGTTCCTGCAACGATGATTAGCTTTTTCATGGTTTTACTTTTTTTGCCACAGATTAAAAGAATTCGAAAGGATTTTTTTTAATGTTGGAAATCATTCTAATCCTTTTAATCTGTGGCTAATTATTTTATAAACTTAAGATGATAGTTAAGGCAATTATTCGATAAATTACCCAAGTATAAGAAAGATAAAATGGAAGTTCCAAGAGTCTTATTCTTCTAAAATGTTCCATAAACATTATGAAGACCGTAATTCCAAACCAACTTAAAACTATAATTTCTGGAATGTTGAGGAATTGATTCAGAATTAAAATAGGAGTGAGAATCAAAGAACCGAATAATGAAACGGTCATTAAGTTTCCTGTATAATTCAAAATTGTTTTACTATCAAATTTTAGTAGAAATAGACCTTGAAAAACAATTTGCCCAAAGGCTAAAATCAATTCCCTACTAAAGTTTCCATTTGGTAAATTTGGAAGTAATGCTGAAAAATTATAAAGCGTTAAAGCTGTCATGAATGTCGCAAAAACAATATATAAAATTCTGTATTTGTAATTGAAACTTGGAACACATTGCAAAGCTTTTCCATTTTCTTTTTTATTCGGAATAATCACTTTTCGATTATAAGAAATAAAAGAATATAGTTTTTTTAGAAAGAATTTTATTGGGGCAATAGTTCCGATTTTTTCCATCCAAGGAAAAGAATTTCCAATTACTTTCAGCAAACTATCAATTCCATAAGTCACGGTTTTATTTTTATTATCGACCAAGGCAATTTCGTTTGAAGCTTTTTTGATGTCGATAAAGATTTGTTCTTCATTTGTCAAGCATGAAAAAGGTTTCTTTCCGTTTTCGTCCAGCATTCCAGCTTTTATAAAACCAGTTGTGTAGAGACTGCAAAGCGGACAATCTTCGTCGTAGAGTAAGGTTTGGTTGTTAAGCGTTTTCATATTCTAGTCTTTTTTTATTTCCGACACTTATTTCAGAACCAATTGCCAACATTACAGAAACTGGCTTTTGATTTTTTAGGAATCCGAATTCATTTCCATAAACACCTTCAAAATCTACATCAACTTGAAAGTTTATAACTTCGAATTGTTTCCATCTAGGATGTTTCACTTCATACTCAAAAGTGATTTCGTTGTTCACTTTTGTGTAGCCAAAATAATGTTCGGTTATAAATTCAGCTTCTGAATTTGCTTCAATTTCAATTGCTTTTTTTTCTGTCTCAACCAAAATAGTATTCCATTTATCTTTAGTTTTCCATTGATAAACAAAATCAGTTGAACTTTGATTTTCTGTAACTGAATGTTTCATAGGTAGCGTTTGATAATGCTCTTTATAAATAGTATTTGCAACAAATGTTAAAGCTCGTTTCGGCACAATTTCTTTAACAAAAACAACACCGCGTTTCCATTGGTTTTCTTCCCATCTTTTAACATAAAAACGAAGGTTTACTTCTTCAAAATTAACGTGAAATGGAATTTTTATTCCCAATAATTTTACATTTTTAAACATAAAACCAACCAAGCTCACATAACATTTGCCGTTCCAAGTGTCTATTTCTGTTCCTGTTGGAATAAATTTTTCTACTATTTCAGCATCAATTTCGTAATTGATTAATGCTAGGTTTTTCCATTGTGCGATTAAGAAATTCATAATAGTTATTGTTTTTTATGAAGTATGATTGTAAAGTAAATGGCCAAAATGGGAGGCATACAATAAACTATGCCACCATAAGGTTCGGCAAAATCCCACCAAAAACCAGCTGTAAAAGCCATGAAGAAAAAAAGAATTACAGAAAAACCATAAATTTTAAAATGGATGTTTTCCTTTAAATCAGAATTATACGTTAAAGCAACTCCAACTTGAAATATTCCCAAGGGGATTAAAGAAAATAAAGCATAAGCATAGAAACTCTCATCTAAAATCCCTGCTAAACCGAGTAAAACCGGTATAGCCATCATAACGTAATTTAGCATATTTATACTTTTCATAATCTATAAATTTTTAAACTTTCAGAAAAAATTGAAACTTTTGGTTAAATTTTTTTATTTCTATTTAATACGAAGGTTGATATTATTTTTCATTGGTCTCATAGTTTTCAAATATTTATTTTTAATTGAATATAAAAACTATTTCATAATCTTCATAACCAAACGACCAATCCAATTGTCTTTAAATTCGGTAACCTTGTCAAGCATATTGTCGGCTTTCAAGACGAAATCATATAATTTTGAAGTCTGTTCTACAAAATGCTTTGTTTCGGCAGATTTGGTTTTGTCAATTGAAGAAACGTCTTTCAAAACTTTCAGAGCAGGCTTGATTTCTCTTTTACTTCTTTCCTGTGCAATTTTCACGGCCAATTCATCCAAGTCTTTTTCGGCAGTAAAAAACTCTTTTCGTTCGCCCGATTTGTATTCTTTGTAAACGATTCCCCAATCCATTAACGCACGTAAATTCATACTCGCGTTTCCTCGGGAAATCAACAATTCTTCCATAATGTCTTCCATAGAAAGTGGTTCTGGCGACACCATTAACAAGGCGTGGATTTGTGCCATCGTCTTGTTAATTCCCCATTGAGAACCTAAAGCTCCCCAGGTTTGAATGAATTTATTTTTTGCTTCCTTGAATTCCATGGTTCAAAGATATGACTTTATTTTTAAACTTTCAAAAATAATTGAAAGTTTATTTTCGATTATAATTTTTCTTAAGTTGATAATAATAATATCTTTATTAAAACAAGAATTTTATTGCAACTATATTTTAGTTGCAATAAAAATAAATAGTATATTTGTATGAGTAAAGTTGAAAAGCTGATAGAGAAATTAAAAGCACGACCGAAGGATTTTACTTGGGATGAAATGCTCAAGGTGTTAAAGCATTTTGGTTTTGAACAAATGGCTCAAGGAAAAACGGGTGGTTCAAGACGAAAATTCGTTAATAGTGAAAAACAGGTTATAAGCTTGCACGAGCCACATCCACAAAAAGTCTTGAAATTATATCAGTTGGATATTATTATTGATTTTTTAAATTTATAAAAGATGAAAAATTATTTAGAACATAAAGGTTATATCGGAACGGTGGAATTTTCTGCAGATGACAAGATTTTCTTTGGAAAAATTCAGGGAATAACGGATCTTGTTACTTTTGAAGGCACTTCTGTCGAAGAGCTGGCAACTTCTTTTGAAGATGCTGTAACCGATTATTTGGAAACCTGCAAAGCATTAAATAAAAATCCAGATAAGGTTTTTAAAGGTTCGTTTAATGTTAGGATTTCACAAGAGTTGCACCAAAAAACGGCTATTTTGGCTTCTAAAAAAGGTCTGAATCTAAATGAAGTTGTAAAAGAAGCTTTGAGTTATATCGTGAAACATGAAGAGGTTTTGGATCAAGCTTATTGATTGTTAAAGAAATGAAACCCTGTCAGAGTTTAAAACTCTGACAGGGTTATTTGAAATCATTATATTAAACCAACCCCGCCCTTTTCAACAAAGCATCCGGTTTAGGTTCACTTCCGCGAAAGCGTTTGTATAAAACCATAGGATGTTCGGTTCCACCTTTTGAAAGGATGTTTTCCTTGAATTTTTGGGCAACTCCTGAATTGAAAATGCCTTGCTCTTTAAAATATTCAAAAGCATCGGCATCCAAAACTTCGGCCCATTTATAACTGTAATAGCCCGAAGAATAACCCCCTTGAAATATGTGCGAAAATGAAGTACTCATCGCGTTTTCCTTTACATCTGGATATAATTTTGTGGAAGCAAATTGCTCGGTTTCAAAATCCTTGATTGAAGTAATTCCCGTTGGATCTTGTCCGTGCCAACCCATATCCAGCAATCCAAAACTCAACTGTCGCATTGTTGCCAAACCTTCTTGGAAACTCGCACTTTCCTTAATTTTTTGGATGTATTCGATTGGAATCACTTCTCCCGTTTCATAATGATGGGCAAACAAAGCCAAAGCTTCTGGCTCATAACACCAATTTTCGAAAATCTGACTTGGTAATTCCACAAAATCCCAATAAACGCTTGTTCCTGACAAACTTGGATAAACCGTGTCGGCTAACATTCCGTGTAAAGCGTGACCAAATTCGTGGAACAAAGTGGTTACTTCGTTGAAAGTCAGTAAGGAAGGTTTTGTCTCTGTTGGTTTTGTAAAATTACAAACAATCGAAACATGAGGACGTTCGTTATTTCCACCCAAAACATATTGCGATTTATAGGAAGTCATCCAAGCGCCATTTCGTTTGCCTTTTCTAGGAAAGAAATCAGCATAAAAAATCGAAACCAAGTCGCCCTTGATGTCTTTCACTTCATAAGTTTTTACATCTGGATGGTATTTTTCGATGTCGTTCACTTCCACGAAAGTTAATCCAAACAACCGATTGGAAACCGTGAAAGCTCCTTCCAAAACATTTTCAAGTTTAAAATAGGGCTTCAGTTTTTCATCATCCAAATTAAATAATTGCTGTTTTAATTTTTCTGAATAATAAGCTCCATCCCATTTTTCCAGCGTTTCAATTCCGTCCAAATCTTTTGCAAATTGAGTCAATTGTTCAAATTCTTTCTGAGCTGCTGGTTTTGCTTTTTCTAATAAATCATTCAGGAAAGTCGTTACTTTTTCTGGATTTTCAGCCATTCTTTCTTCCAAGACAAAATGTGCATGAGATGCATAGCCTAACAACTTTGCACGTTCAAAACGCAATCGTGCAATGTCCAGAACAATTTGCTCGTTGTCGTGTTCATTTTTCTGGAACCCTTTTGCTCCAAAGGCAATCGCCATTTTTTTACGCAATTCGCGATTATCTGCATAGGTCAAAAACGGAACATAACTTGGATAATCCAAAGTGAAAACCCAGCCTTCTTTTTCTTGGCTTTGGGCAATTTCCTTTGCCGCCTCAATCGTTCCTTCTGGTAAGCCCGAAAGGTCTTTTTCATCTGTGATATGTAATTGAAAGGCATGGGTTTCGGCCAAAACGTTTTCTCCAAATTCAAGGCTTATCTTCGATAATTCCTTATCAATTTCTCGCAATTGATTTTTCTTTTCTTCGGATAAATTGGCTCCGTTTCTAGAAAAGCTCTTGTATTTTTTATCCAATAAAGTAATTTGTTCTGGAGTTAAATCTAAAGTAGATTTCGAATCATAAACGGTTTTTACTCTATTAAATAAATCAGCATTCAAACGGACATCATTCCCAAATTCAGAAAGCAATGGCGAAACTTCCTGTGCAATCTGTTGCAATTCATCATTTGTTTCAGCCGAATGAAGGTTGAAAAAGATGCTTGAAATTCGATCCAAAGTCGCACCACTAAAAGCCATTGCTTCGATGGTGTTTTCAAAAGTTGGAGCTTCTGGATTGTTTACAATGGCATCTATTTCGGCCTTGGCATTTGCAATTCCTTCTTTAAAAGCGGGAAGATACTCTTCGGTTTTTATTTGAGAAAAAGGAGCTGTATCGTGTTTTGTGGTAAATTTTTGTAGTAGAACTGACATATAGTTGTAACGATTAAGTTTTTATTACTGCTTTCAAAAGTATGAAATAGAGAAGTAATTTGAAAGGTTGTTGTGAAAAGGTTAAGTCAATAGTTATAGAAATGTTATTTAATGGCTTTTCACTTTTATAAGCCTTAACTTGTCAAAAAAGAGAATATCATGAAATATAAAGTAGAGATTCAGAATATTGAAATTGTTGACGAAATAGCGAATTACTGGACAAATGAAGATTATGTCTATCTGTTGGAAAAGTTTGAGTTTCCAGATGCACAAAGTATAAAACCAGAAAATCTTTTGGAATATCTAAAGATGGCCATTTCAGATTTTGAACCCAAAGATGCGGCAAGAATTCTTTTAGAATATAAACTTTCAGAAGATTTAACAGAAGGACAAATCGACCAAATCTCAAACGATATGCTGTTGGATAAAGTATGTGAGGAATATCCGGTTATTGCATTGCATGCCAAGTTATTTCACGTCAACCAATTGCTTTTTAAAGCTTACAATGGCACTTTTCCAAATGCAAAAGCCTCGATAATTGATTGTTCTTTCGAAGCGATTGATGCCAAAGAAGAAACAAAAATTACAAAAGAAATGGCGTTGGTTTTATTGAAAGATGGATTTTCTGGAAGTAATTTGATCAAAAGATTGTTTGAAGCTCCATTGAACCAAGAAGTTCCATTTTCAGATGCGGAAGGTATTGTTTGGTATTTAGAAAGTGAAGACAATGTGAATTTTAAACTCACGACTTCGGAATATTGGATTAGTAGAGAGGATATTAAGGCTTCTGAATTTGAGGATGTTTTTAACGTTGCAGAATAAGTATTTAAAAATTTAACCGCAAAGTTCGCAAAGGTTTGACGCAAGGTTCGCAAAGCTTTGTGTCCTTTGCGAAATTTCTTTGCGAACTTTGCGGTTAAAAAATTATTTTAAACCTTCCGAAGCTTTGATAACAGCTGCTTTCAAACCTTCTTTGTAAGCAATCATTTTTTCTTGTACAGTTTTATCAGAACTTCCGATAATTTGTGCTGCTAAAATTCCAGCGTTTTTTGCGCCATTCAAGGCAACAGTTGCAACGGGAACACCACCCGGCATTTGTAGAATAGACAAGACGCTATCCCATCCATCAATAGAATTGCTCGATTTTACTGGAACGCCAATCACGGGAAGTGGCGACATTGAAGCGACCATTCCTGGTAAATGTGCAGCTCCACCAGCTCCGGCAATCACAACCGAAATCCCTCTTTTGTGGGCATTCATACTAAAATCAAAAAGCTTTTCTGGAGTCCTGTGAGCTGAAACGATATCCACTTCTGTTTCGATTCCGAATTCTTTTAATATGTCGATGGCATCCTGCATGACGGGCATGTCTGAGATGGATCCCATTATTATGGCTACTTTGTTCATTTTTTTAGTTAATTAGTGTGGAATCATATTCCAAATATCAATATTAAATTCTTCTTGAATTGCTCGAAGGTATTTTATATAATCGATTTCTAAATTGATTAATTCTTCAAAATAAGCTTTTTCGTTTCCTTGAAAACCTCTACTGATAATCATCTCTTTTCTTCTTTCAATATATTTTTTTCTGTTTTTAACAAAGATTTCATCATTTAGATTTAATAAATCTATTAAGTTTTTTGCTTCCGTATCTTCGGGTTTATGTAGAAAAAAACCATCAGAATAAATTAATCGTTCTTCAAGATTTTCATCTGTTGGATATAAAATTGGTTCAATCCATTGTGTTCTTTTGGCATTGTTAGGTTTATGTTTGACCATAAACCAATTTTCATAAGAATCATTTGCAGTGTATTTCAGACCTGGATTAAAATGTTCGATGTCAACTGCATCATTAATGCCAATATATTCTTCAGTATAAGCACAGAAGTTTTTTTGTTCTCGTAATAAAATTGACCTTAATCTGTTATTACTTCCATTTTTATAAATAATATTTTGCAGAACAATTTCAGAATTAGGATTCTTTATAATTCTTTTCATACCCTAGAAGTTATATTCCTCTCCAAGTTTTTCTAACTCTTCGGCATATTTCTGCTTTACATTTTCATCCTTTTCAAAAAAGACCTTTTGTTTAAGATTTAAATATTCTTCATATTTCTCTTGACCATATTTATTAATGTAGTTAATGCCAAAATCATTGTAAAGCATATCATTCGGGTCATCCCCAATTGGTGATTTTCCTAGTCTAACTTGTACTTTTCCATTCAGATCAAAATAAAGAATAAAACGCTCTTCTGGCTCAAAAGATGCAGCTATAAAAGGAGAATGTGTGGCTACAATAAATTGTGCTTTGGGAGCAATTTTTTTATAGTAATTCATTAATTCCATTTGAATATCTGGAAATAAGGAACGCTCAGGTTCATCAATTAAAATGATAGAATCTTTTGTATCAAGTTTAAACAGAAGTAAAGCAGTAAGAAGAAGTTGTTTTGTTCCAGTACTTGTGTTTTGTATTGGAATGTTTTCCCCTGATATTTTATTATGTAATGGAGTAATATTTCTAGTATTTACTAAATCGACTTCCAAATTTATTTTTTCTAAAATACTATTGAATTTTTTAGAAAATTCTATCAATGGATTAATGTTGTTGTCTTTCCAGTTCTCAACTTTTTTTTGAGATGTGCTGTCTAGCATTTTACCGCTATTGATTAATTCAGATGCGAATTGTAAAAATTTTTGCAAATAATTTATGTTTTCTTCCAATAATCCAATCCAAATAGCATCTTCAACTTTGTCATCGAATGTTAATCTAAAATATGAATTATTTTTTATTTTTTCTTTTAAAGTTTTATAACGTTCTATTAATATAACGGTTTCTTCTTCAAAAAGTTTGATATTTTGTTTAGATAGAATTTCTGCAGTAAAATAAAATAATTTATTCTTATAATTTATTACATCTTCTGAACCACCATTATAATTTCCTTGGTGAAAATTAAATTTTTTATTGTCAATTTCAATTAATTCTTTTTTATGCTTGTAAATAATAGAGTCTGCTTCAAAATCTAATTCAATATTGTAATGATTAAAATCAAGAGGAGTTAAAATTTTATTTTTACTTATTATTCTTGAATCATAAAATTGAGATATAGTTTCTTTAATCAACTCCAATAAACTAGTTTTTCCACTTGCACTTTGTCCAATAAAACATATTTTGTCTAAAGGTTTTCCTCTTTTTTCTTCAATATGGAAATCTTCAGGATATGTAAAATCAAATTTAAGATTTTCTAAATGCCTAAATTGGTCTATATGTAATTTCGAAATTTTCATTTGTTGAGTTTTTACAAATTTAATTAAAAAACAATAGCTTTTTTAAAGTTGCTAACGGTTACTAAAAACTGATCACTGCCCACTCACCACTCTAATTAATCCTTTCACTTCCTCAGCAATTTTCCTAGCCTTAACAATATCCTCATCCACAATTGTAACATGTCCCATTTTTCTAAACGGTCTTGTTTCACGTTTGCCATAAATATGAGGCGTCACGCCATCAATTGCCAATATTTTTTCGATATTTTCATAAACCACATCGCCAGAAAAACCTTCGGCTCCAACCAAATTGACCATAATTCCGGCCACTTTGCTATCGGTATTTCCTAAAGGTAAATCTAGAATCGCTCTCAAATGGTTTTCAAATTGCGAAGTATAACTAGCTTCAATAGAGTAATGTCCAGAATTGTGTGGTCTTGGAGCGACTTCATTTACCAAGATTTGATCATCCTCGGTTTGAAACATTTCCACAGCCAAAAGTCCAACGTGATTGAATTTTTCCGAAACTTCAAGTGCAATTGCTCGTGCTTTTACCGCAACGGCATCGTCGATTCTAGCAGGACAAATCACATATTCCACCTGATTAGCTTCTGGATGAAATTCCATTTCCACAACAGGATAGGTCTTGATGTCGCCTTTTGGATTTCGAACAACAATAACGGCCAATTCATTTTTAAACGGCACCATATCTTCTGCAATACATTCCACATCTGGAAGATTTTCCAAATCTATTACCGAACGAACGACTTTTACGCCATTTCCATCATACCCAAATTCGGTGCTTTTCCATACAAATGGCAACGGAATTTTTCCTTCCAGACAATGCAAAACCAACGTTTTCAGGTTTTCAAACAATCTGAAATTAGAAGTCGGGATGTTATTATCCTTATAAAAAGCTTTCTGTCTTCCTTTGTTTTGGATGCCACGAAGGGTTGAGGGAGAAGGATAAACCTTGACACCTTCCTTTTCTAATTTCTCTAAAGCTTCTAGGTTTACAAGTTCAATTTCGAAAGTCAAAACATCAACTTGCTTTCCGAAATTATATACCGTATCAAAATCCATCAGGCTTCCCTGAAAGAATTTGTTGCACGCCATTCGGCTTGGTGCTTCTGGGCTTGGGTCTAAAACATAGGTTTGGATATCGAATTTTCGGGTATCTGCCAAGAGCATTTTGCCCAATTGGCCTCCGCCTAAAATACCGAGTTTGAAATCGGAAGAAAAGTAATTCATTGTTGTTGTGTTGTTGTGAGTGCAAATATAGGTATTTAGGATGCAATAGGAAAGTAAGGATTTACAAGAATGGAAGATTCATTTTATAAATTTTTACTAAATCCGAACCACCAGAACACAATTTTCGTAATTTTATAAAATACCTAACCCAATCAATATGCTTTTAAATGTTACTCCGCCAGATGGAGGCTTGCCGTATACCGAAACCAATATGGGATATATTTTTCCAGAACCACTAAACGCCATTACTTCGATTTTCTTTCTGTTTTTGGCAGTTTATTGGACGTTTAAATTGAAAGGACAATTCAGACAACATCTTTTTTTGTCGGCTTGTGTTTTTTTATTGTATATCGGCGGAATTGGCGGAACAATTTACCACGGATTACGCCAATGGAGTTTTTTTATCATGATGGATTGGCTCCCGATTGCACTAATCTGTATCTCTGCTGGAGTTTATTTTTTGGCAAAAATCACAAAATGGTATTTTGCAATAGGAGTAGTGTTCGTCTATATCGGACTAACATTTTACCTGCGACATGAAATCGATGCCAATCTTTTTATCAATATTAATTACGGAATTCTTGGAGCGTTGGTGCTGTTTCCGGTGCTTGCTTTTTTGGCTTACACCAAATTTAAAAATGGCATCTGGGTTGGTTTGGGATTATTCTCTTTTGTAGTGGCATTGTTTTTCAGAATTGCCGATCGATGGGATTGGCTCGACTTCGGAACCCATTTCCTATGGCATGTTTTCGGGGCTGTCGCGGCCTGGAGCATGTTCCATTATATTTATTTGATTAATGAAAAAGAGATAATGGAGAAACGAATTTTATCCTAAACCGCACCTTCTTCGATATGATTTTTATCATATTTTATCCCGTTTCCAAATCTAATATTTGCAGTTATTCAATTTTAAATTATGACTGCAAACACACCGTTACACACTTTTCATATTCCCGTGATGGGACTTGCCTATACGATTGACAGTCCGATTCGGGTGGCCCAATTCGGAATTTCATCCGTCATCTCGATTGTGGATGATGAACTTATCGAAAAGATGAATGCTTTTTACAGCAAGAAATTCGACTTACCGTATCAGGAAATTACTCAGAAAATCCATGATTATCGAGCCGAAAGAATTACTTCCTATTTAAATCTTGTCGATAAAATCGTAAAGGAAAAATTCGAGCATTTTAAAAATGAACTTTCCGAAAGCAAACAGGCAATTTCTGATTTTATGGCAATGCTTCCGAATCAATCTGCTATAAAAAAAGGATTGAAAAATTTTATAGAGGAAGGCACTTTGGTAAAAGAACAGGTGTTGCATTATCTCGAAAATTACCTAACGCCAGGCGAAATCGATGTGAACATTATGACGAAAGTCGATAAGGAAAACTTCATCAAAAACGAAGCTTTGCCTGTTGAGTTCAACGATGCCCATTCGGCTCTTCGTGGTTTCGCAAAAAGTAATCTGAATTCTTCCGTGGTACTTTCGGCAGGAATGAATCCGAGGTTGTACAGCTATTTTGAAAACTTTCCAGATTTCTTTCCAGATGAAAATAATGTCCTCAAAAAGAAAATCATCTTGAAAGTGAGCGATTTTCGTTCGGCTATGATTCAGGGGAATTTTTTGGCGAAAAAAGGACTTTGGGTTTCGGAATATAGGATTGAATCGGGTCTGAATTGTGGAGGTCACGCCTTTGCAACCGATGGTTTTCTTTTGGGTCCGATTATGGAAGAATTCAAAAACAAGAAAGAAGAACTGGTTTCAGGAGCTCATCAATTGATGGTAAAAGCCCTTGAACAGAAAGGTCTTCCAGTTCCAGCTCAACCTTTACATCTGAAGATAACCGTTCAAGGTGGCGTTGGAACTGCCGAAGAACATTCTTTTTTATTAGAACAGTATAAAGTTGATTCTGTTGGATGGGGTTCGCCTTTCTTGCTGGTTCCCGAAGCGACTTGTGTCGACAAGCAAACCCGCGATTTATTGGCGAAAGCCGAAGAAAAAGACTTGTACTTGAGTCATATTTCGCCACTTGGAATTCCGTTTAACACGATAAAAGGCACGACTAACGAAGCCATAAAGCAACACCGAATTACCGAAAATAAAGCAGGAAGCTCATGTCCGAAGAAGTTTTTGGCCTTGAGCCGGGAATACGATGCAAAGGGAATTTGTACGGCTTCGAGAAAATTTCAACAGAAGAAACTAGAAGCTTTGGAAGAAGAAAAGCTGACGATTTCAACCGATTTATACGAGAAAAAGAAAAACGAAATCACTCAAAAAGCCTGTCTCTGTGTCGGATTGACTAACTCATCCTACCTAGAAAATCACATCAAGATAAAAGGCGAAGCTCAAGGCGTTGTTATTTGTCCCGGACCGAATATGGCCTATTTCGACAAGGAAATTTCGCTTCTGCAAATGACACAACATATTTATGGCAATGCCAATGTGATGCTGAACGAAAACCGTCCAAATATGTTTGTAAAAGAACTGCAATTGTATGTCGATTATCTGCAAAAAGAAATCAAAAATACGGTTGAGGCAACTGCCGGACAATTAAAAAAATGGCAGAATTTCAAAGCTAATCTTTTAAATGGAATCGAATATTACGAAGATTTATTTCTAGATAGTATGCATTTCAAAAAAGAAAAAGATGGGATGTTTGAGGCTTTTTATAGTTTTAAAAAAGAGCTACAAGCGATCGAAATTCAGGTTAAACAAGCGGAAGTATGTTGCTAACTTTCACTGAATAATATGCTTTGCGTCTTTGCGACTTTGCGTGAAATCATATCTCGCAAAGTCGCAAAGACGCAAAGCAAAGTTTTATCCCTTATATGATAATTGTCATTTTAAATCTTCCCCTTCCGTTTTACTTTTGAATACTGAAAATAATGCCATTATGAAACATTCCCTCATCCAAAAATACAATGTTCCAGGACCTCGATACACCAGTTATCCAACGGTTCCGTACTGGAATGAAGCCGATTTTGACTATGATAAATGGGTGGCCTCTTTGCGGAAATCATTTGCAGAAAGCAATACTTCCGAGGGCATCAGTCTGTATATCCATTTGCCTTTTTGCGAAAGCATGTGCACTTTTTGTGGTTGCCACAAACGCATCACGAAAAATCATACTCTGGAAGATCCTTACATCAAAGCGGTTTTGAAGGAATGGCATTTGTATTGCAAAATTTTGGGCGAAAAACCCATCGTGAAAGAACTACATTTGGGTGGCGGAACTCCAACTTTTTTCTCTGTCAAAAACTTGGAAGACCTCATCAACGGAATATTTTCGCATGCCACAAAACACCCCGAATGTGAGATGAGTTTTGAAGGCCATCCGAATAACACGACACGCGAACATTTGCAGAAACTCTACAATCTTGGTTTCAGACGCGTGAGTTTTGGCGTTCAGGACTATTCGCCCAAGGTGCAAAAAGCCATCAATCGGATACAGCCTTTTCAGAATGTGGCGAAAGTGACGTTTCAGGCTCGAGAAATTGGGTACACTTCTGTCGGGCACGATATTATTTTTGGGTTGCCTTTTCAGGAGATTTTGGATGTGGTAGATACGATCGAAAAGACCAAATCGTTACTTCCAGACCGATTGGCGTTTTACAGTTATGCCCATGTGCCGTGGATAAAAGGCAACGGACAGCGTGGTTTTAAGGACGAAGATTTGCCCCGTGACGAACAAAAAAGAATGCTCTATGAAATAGGGAAGACCTTGCTGGATAAAAACGGCTACCACGAAATTGGGATGGACCATTTTGCCCTAAAAAAAGACAGCTTATATAAAGCCTTTGAAAACGGCAACCTGCACCGAAATTTTATGGGTTACAGTGCTTCCAAAACGCAGTTGATGATTGGTTTGGGTGTTTCCTCCATTGGTGACAGCTGGTATGGTTTTGCCCAAAATGTAAAGAATTTGGAGGATTATTATCAGCTATTAGAATGGGATAAGTTGCCCGTTTTTAAAGGTCATATCTTGACCGATGAAGATTTAATCATCCGAAAACACATCCTGAATTTGATGTGCAAATTTGAAACGTCCTGGGAAGAAAAAGGTACTTATTTCGAAGAACTTCCAGAAGTACTGCTTCAACTTGCCGAAATGGAAGAGGATGGTCTTGTCAGCATAAACGCCAATTCAATACAGGTTACTGAAGCTGGAAAACCTTTTGTGCGAAATATTTGTATGGCATTTGATTTACGCTTGAAGCGGAAGGCTCCGGAAAGGGAGTTGTTTTCGTTGACGGTGTAGAGGATTGGAGAAATATTTTTTCTATAAATTAAATGGTATTCAAGTATCTTTATGTTGAAACCACAAATTCAGTTGGGATTCTTTTATGTTTTTACTAAAACCTAATTCTTTAATTTTATTTCTCACTTCAGAAGCTAACTCGTTTTTTAACAGAGGATTGATTAGGATGTCAAAAGTCAAATCTTCTGTTTTTCCAATTTTATATCCGTAACCCTCGTCTATATAACTATCTTCATATTTAATTACAAGCCTATATTCTTTTTCATAATTAAATGCATTTTCTTTTCTAAATACAGAATGCTTTACTTGAGTCTTACTTATTCTTTGTTCTTTATAATTAATAAGATTTCTATATTGTACTTTTCCATGGATTAATTCAGGTAAGATTTTAAATTTATTTGTTAAGTTGATTTCTATAAGTTCAATTAAGTATTTTCTTTTAAATCTAATAGCGATATTTTTCCTATCTGCTGTTTTGTTTGAATATGTATCCCACATTGCGACAGACTCTATATCTGCCAAATGCCAACAGCTAACTAATATTTTCTTCTGTCTTTTTTTTAGATCATTATGGTTAAGAGATTTATTTTCAAAATCTGATATTCTAATACATTCCAATTTATCTCCAAATTTATCTGCTCGAGAAAACCAAATTTCCCCACTCTTTAAAAAATCTTTAAGTCTAGAAAGTGGTACAAATTTTATAAGATATTCTTCTTTAATGTCTTTTGTATGATATGGTTCCCAATTCATATTTTTATTGATTTACTTTCTCAATATAGTTTAACTGATATGATATTTTCTTTTTTAGCGGAATTATATTAAAATTTTTTAGAATCTTGTTCAACTTTTTTTGAAGATAGATCTGTTTTTTTGGGTTTTATCACTTTGCTTTTGAATTCTACATAAATAATATATAAATCATTTTTAGTGTTAGATTGATAAAATCTTGTCCTGTTCTTATTGTCTATCAAGTATCCAAGTTGAATATCTTTGTATTTCAAATCCCATCTATACCCCGCAAACTCATACGGTAATCCTATTATTTTTTCATCATATTTATATTGATTCCTTGGATTTGAAAAAGAGCTTTCTCTTTTATCATCTTCTTCAGGATGCTTAACATAAAAGGTCTTGTTTAAGCTTATCGATTTACTATATTTTTTTGTAATCGTATTTTTTAAATCGTTTAGTACTTGTCTTGCCTTTCGTTCAGTGGTTATTTTGGATTGATTTTCAAGCATGATATAAAATAAACCTTCATTAGGTAAACTTTTAGCAGATGTAACAGTATACTCCATGTCATTTATTGTATGACTGTTAGTTTTCGGACTATAGTTCTTGCCAAAATATATATTATCAAAAGCATGCATTTTAACTGAATCAATTATTTTCTCGTCAACTTTAATGTTATTTACAGGTTTTTCAGTTAATGAATCTTTAGTTTTTTTTATAGTATCAATGGATGAATCATTATTTGAAAAATTGCAACTACTGATCACTATTGAGATAATTATTATCACTAAAACTTTAAATTTAATAATGTTATATATTGTCATAATTATTTGTTTACATTCTCGGATAAATGTATATAAAAGAATTTGCAATTCATAAATGAAGGATTATTTTTTATTAAACAGAACTTTTTAAGGAATAAATTCACTTCAAAAGCCTCCCATCAGTAGAAAGATTGTACACATAAATTAATTTCCTAAAAGGGCAAATGATATTTTCAGTACAGTAAATCACTTAAGAGCCTTGACTATGAAATTATTCTTGATTAGTTAAGTTCCGAGTATGGTAATTGAAGTTCCGAACATCAAATTATTCGTTCACAACTAATTCTTTTCTCTTGTTTCTTGCCTCTTTCCTCTCAATGACAATTCGCACTCTCCTGCACAAACAAACTCATGTTAGAAGGCGAAACATAAGGAATTCCAAGTCCCAATCCCCTCAACACAAACAAAACCCCAATGCAAACCGCCACATAAGGAATGGCCTTTTGGATTTTGTTTCGAACTGAAATTGTGATAAAGGATTGTACATAGACTACGGCACTCATCATCGGGATGGTTCCCAGGCCAAACAGAAGCATATACAAAACACCAAGACCAGCATTTTGCATGGCGATAGCACCAAAAAGGGCGACATAGACCATCCCGCAAGGCAATAATCCGTTGAGTAATCCGATGGTGAAAAGTGATTGGTAGCTTCGGTTTTTGAACTGGCTTCCTAGTGCGGTTTTTATTTTGGAAATCAACCTGAAGACGGGTTGGGAGAAATTGTATTTTGCAAAGATTCTTTCGGGAATCAAGACAACGAGTATCATCAAAAGTCCAATAAAGATGGACAATTGCTGTTGGATTCCCGCCAAATAAAATCCCCTGCCAATGAGTCCGAAAACCAATCCGATGGAAGCATAAGCCGTTAATCTCCCTAAATGATAGGTGATGATCTGTGTGACTTTCTTTGCAGGATTGTTTCGCTCCACAGGCAACATCATCGCGATAGGACCACACATCCCGATGCAATGGAAACTGCTGATGAGGCCGAAAAGTAGGGCGGAGAGTAACATATTTTTGTTATAAGTTGTAGGTTGTAAGTTTATAGGTTGAAAACATAGAACATACAACCTATAACATACAACTATTGTAAATAAAGTACTTCCTTAAACTGAAATTCCTTCCCGTCATATTCCCAGTTCAAAGTAATATCCCATCGACCGCCTACCAACTTGTTTTCAGGTATGAGCAAAGTAGAATCAGACAACGAAATCGGAATCTCGAAATCTAATTTTTTGTTAGACGGCCGGTAGAGGGATACTTTTCCTTTGATATTTTTTGGGTTGAATTCGGATGGGAATGTGATTTTTATACCTTTTTCAAAAGCTTCTATTTTTGGTTTCACAGTCAAATCTTCTGCACTTTGAATCTTTTGCATTTCTTCCTGAAAACGGGCATCGTGCTTGTAATATTCTTCCACTACAAGTTCGTTGTCATATTCGGGATTCGATTGCACTTTGAAAACAAAGAACAGTATAAAGGCCATAAACAACCCGAAGGCAATTACGATTGAGGTTCCCCAGTTGATTTTCATCTTACTTATTGTTTATTTTTTATTATTATTTTTTATTGCCATTGCTAATTAAAACTCCTCGGACTTAAAAAATTAGTCGTAGTAGTTTCCAGCAATACATCGCCATTATAAATTCCGATTTCGAGTTTGGTTTTGTCGGTTTCTAGCAGGTATTGATTGATTTCTATAAACAACGTTCCTTGTGTCATTCCTTGGTTCATCACCTTGAAATGTGAGTCACCCACTTTTTTAATTTCTCCCTTGTGGGAAATCAATTTAAAGTGCACATCCTTATAATCCTTCACCGTTTTGTTGACGATTTTATAGGTATAGACATTGCTGATTTTCTCCCCTTTGTGCTGGAACAACTGTCCTGGAAGTCGCAAAACCGTAGCTTCCATATCGTTTCTCAAAAAGAGCATTCCAATGAAAATTCCAATCAAGATGAGCAAAACGGCTGTGTAACCTTTCATTCTGGTCGTGAACTTGAATGGTTCTTTTTTCTCTATTTCATCTTCAGATGCATATCGTATGAGGCCTTTTGGCAAACCAACACTGTCCATGATCGTATCGCATTCATCGATACAAGCCGTGCAATTGGTGCATTCCAGTTGTGTCCCGTTTCGGATGTCGATTCCCATTGGGCAAACGTTTACACATTGTTTGCAATCGATGCAATCGCCTTTTCCGGTAAGACTTCGGTCTTCTTTTTTGTTGAATTTCGCCCGACCTTCTTCCTTTTCGCCACGAACAAAATCGTAGGCCACATTGATGGATTTGTTGTCGAGTAAAACGCCTTGCAATCTGCCGTAAGGACAAGCAATGATGCACACCTGTTCACGGAACCAAACAAAAATAAAATAGAAAACGCCTGTAAAAATGAGCAGTGCAATGAAGTTACTCGACTGTTGTAACGGACCTTCCTTTATCATCAAATAAAGCTGGTCGCTTCCTACCACATACGCCAGAAAAACATTTGCAATTAAAAAAGAAACAATAAAAAAGATGGTCCATTTTATTCCTTTCTTGCGGATTTTTTCGGCATTCCATTCTTGCTTGTGCAAACGCATTTGAGCTCCTCGATCGCCTTCAATCCAATATTCGATTCTTCGGAACACCATTTCAAGGAATATCGTTTGAGGACAAATCCATCCACAGAAAATCCGTCCGAAAACCACAGTAAAGAGAATTACAAATACAATCCCTGTAATCATCAAAATCACAAAAAGATAAAAATCTTGAGGCCAAAATGGAAAACCTAAAATATTAAAACGACGTTCCAAGACATTGAACATCATAAACTGGTTGCCGTTAATTTTGATAAACGGATTGGCTACCAAAATGGCAAGTAAAACATAGCTTACATATTTCCTGTAGTCGTAGAACTTTCCGCTGGGTTTTTTAGGGAAGATAAACTTGCGTTTCCCTTGCTCGTCTATCGTCCCGATGGTATCCCTAAATGCTTCATCATCTCCTACATCATGCATGATTTCTTTGTTTTATTTGCCACAGATTCACAGATTTATTTTTTAAAATCTACACTTAAAAAAATCTGTGAATCTGTGGCCAAATGATTTTTATTGTTGAGCTACTTCTGCTGGTGCTTTTTCCGTTTCATCTACCCAGACATCGCCTTCTGGAGCTTTTGCATCTTTAGGGTTGGTGCCTTTTAGGGAGATGATATAACTCGCCACGTGTTGGATTTCGGTAGGTTTCAAGTTACCTTTCCAGGCCACCATTCCTTTTCCGTCACGTCCTCCATTGCTTATCGTGTGAAAGATGTTCTTGATACCACCGCCTAGAATCCAATTGTCATCCGTAAGGTTCGGACCAATTTGGCCTCCTCCGTCTGGACGGTGACACGCCACACAATTGGTTTCATAAATCGCTTTTCCCTTTGCTAATTCCGATGCTTCGGTCAGGAGGATAACGGTTTTTTCATCCATCATGTCGGGAGCGGTCTTTTTATATTCTTCGATGTCAATCTTGGCTTGAGCCATTTCCTTCTGGAATTCCATCTCCTGATTATCGGCACCCAAGATTTCATACCGAATCAAATAAACGCCTGCAAAAACAATACAGCCATAGAAGAGATAGACCCACCAAGGCGGTAAGTTATTGTCCAGTTCCTTGATGCCATCATAATCGTGATCCAACAAAAGATTGGCTTCGTTTTCAATGGGTTCAGATTTGGTCAATCGCTTCATCAGGTTTTTGTACCACTCGGTTTCGGTCAAGCCGATGTTGGTGGCGTCGTCCAATTGTTTCCGTTGTTCGTCGGTCAGGATGCTGTAGGTCACATTATCAACCGCACTTATCGTGATTTCTATCGCTATCAGTATAAACAGAAAGACAAACAGAAACAGCGTTAGCATTGGGTATTTGATAAAGGCAGGTCGGTCGCCCGAGTCGATAAAGAACTCCATTGCTCCAAAAACCGCAAAGAAAATTACCGGAACCCTAACATATACTGGGATTAATTTTTTCATCACTTTAATTATTTATGGTTCAGTGGAATCTGGCTCAATTCTTCGATCTTCTCTTTCTTATACGAGAAAACCCAGATGCCAAGTGCCAAGAAAAATAGAAAGAAAATCAGCAGGGATAGAATCGGATAAATCTCGACTCCTGCTATGGTTTCCATATTGTGTTTGATTGCTTCGAACATAGTTGGTTATTTTTTAAGGTTGTCTTTTACTTTGATATCGGTTCCGAGTCTTTGCAGATAGGCAATCAGGGCCACGATTTCCCTTTTGTTCATCGGAACAAATTCTTCTCCTTTTGCAAGAGCGACTTTCTTACTGTTTTCATAGCTTTTCACAAAATCGGGATCGGAATGCAGGTTCATCTCTATGGCGGTGGCCTGTTTTAGGATGGCGTCTTGGGCATTTGCAATTTCTTGGTCAGAATAGGGAACACCCAGTTTCTGCATCGTTTTCATCTTGGCTTCAATGTCAGAGAAATCCATTGCTTCATTATCAAACAGCCATTTGTAGCCCGGCATTATGGAGCCAGATGAGGTGCTTTGTGGATCCCACATGTGGTTGAAATGCCAGTTGTCGTTGTATTTTTCTCCAACCCTCAACAAATCGGGGCCGGTTCGTTTTGAACCCCACAGGAACGGACGGTCATATACAAATTCCCCTGCTTTTGATTGTGGTCCATAACGTTCGACCTCACTTCTAAAAGGACGAACCATCTGGGAGTGACAACCCACACAGCCTTCACGGATGTATAAATCTCTTCCTTCTAGCTCAAGTGGTGTATAAGGTTTTACACTGGCAATGGTTGGAATGTTCGAATCGACCATTAACGTTGGCACAATCTGGATGATACCCCCAATCAAGATGGCAACAGTGGCCAAAATGGTCAATTGGATAGGCTTTCTTTCCAACCAAGGGTGGAATTTTTCGCCTTTTATTCTTCTACTGCTGATTTTTTGCAACTCTGGGGCCTCCGCCAATTCGTCTTCCACCTTGCTGTTGGCTCTCATGGTTTGGATGATGTTATACACCAGTACAAACATCCCGAAGATGTACATGCATCCACCAATCATTCTCATCCAATACATCGGCATAATTTGCGTTACGGTTTCCAAGAAGTTACCATACATCAAGGTTCCGTCTGGATTAAATTGTTTCCACATAGAAGCTTGAGCAAAACCGGCCACATACATCGGAAGCGTGTACATGATGATTCCCAACGTTCCAATCCAGAAGTGGAAATTAGCCAGTTTGGTTGAGAACAATGGCCCTTTTGTCATTCTTGGAATCAACCAATAAATCATACCAAAAGCCAAGAAACCATTCCAAGCCAGAGCTCCAACGTGAACGTGGGCTACAATCCAATCGGTAAAGTGGGCGATGGCGTTTACGTTTTTAAGCGAAAGCATCGGACCTTCAAAAGTGGCCATTCCATAACCCGTAATGGCTACGACGAAGAATTTCAAAACAGGTTCTACACGAACCTTGTCCCAAACGCCTCTCAAGGTCAATAATCCGTTAATCATACCACCCCAAGATGGAGCAATCAGCATAATCGAGAATACCACTCCTAGGTTTTGAGCCCAGTTAGGCAAAGCCGAATATAAAAGATGGTGAGGTCCAGCCCAGATGTAGATAAAAATCAACGACCAGAAGTGGATGATGGAAAGTCGGTAGGAATAAACCGGACGGTTGGCCGCTTTAGGAACAAAGTAGTACATCAACCCAAGGAAAGGTGTTGTAAGGAAAAACGCAACTGCATTATGGCCGTACCACCATTGCACCAAGGCATCCTGGACTCCTGCATAAACAGAATAACTTTTCATAGCCGAAACGGGCAAAGCCAAACTATTAAAGATGTGCAAGACGGCAACTGTCACAAAAGTTGCCAAGTAGAACCAGATGGCAACATACATGTGGCGTTCCCTTCTCTTGATGATGGTTCCAATCATATTGATTCCGAAAACCACCCAGATCAAGGCAATTGCGATGTCTATCGGCCATTCCATTTCGGCATATTCCTTTGATGAGGTGTAGCCCATGGGAAGTGTTATGGCGGTTGCAACGATAATCAATTGCCATCCCCAAAAGTGCAGACTGCTAAGAAAATCGCTGAACATTCTGGCTTTTAGCAATCGCTGTAGCGAATAATAAATACCGGCAAACATCGCATTCCCAACGAAGGCGAAGATAACGGCATTGGTGTGTAAAGGTCTCAATCGCCCAAAACTCAACCACGAAATTCCGTCGGTGAGGTTAGGGAACAAAAACAATGTGGCCAATAATAGCCCTACCGCCATCCCAACTACTCCAAAGAGGATGGTAGCATAGATGAACTTCTTTACAATTTTGTTGTCGTAATAAAATTGTTGCATTTCCATGGTTAAACTTGTTTTTCTGCTGTTGTTTGAATTTGTTTTGGTTGTTCTTTCTTGAGCTCATCGTCAAAAAGCATCCTGACCGATGGCGTGTAATCGTCGTCGTATTGGCCTGTTTTTACCGCCGTGATAAATGCGATAAAAAAGCCGATGGCAACAATGATGCTGATGGATATTAATAGATAAATGACACTCATACCTCTAGTTTGTGTCCAGCAAAGTTAGGGTTGGGGTTTGGGGTAAAATATGATATATATCATACTTGGGAGAAAAAGGCAATAAAAAAACCGCAATGTTCTTGCGGTTTGAGAAGGATGAGGTAATAAGTAGAATTATTCTTTCGAGCCCAATCGCTCAAAAGTTTGTGCATCTTTATTTTCGGTAATGTTTTTAATAGTCAATACCTCTTTTTTAAGTACAAGAATGTTGAACGTTTTAGGTCTTCCCATTATGGTCATGGTCAGTTTATTCTTGGTTTTATTGATGCTGTAGCTTCCTTTTATACTTGCAATCAGGTCGCCCGTGTCGCCCTTTATCATTTCCAGCGTTGCAGTGCTGTCTTTGCTGAAAGAGAATATTCCCGTATTAGCCGTATTGGCAAAAGCCTTTTGCTTCCAGGAGCCTATCAATAAATTATAATCCATTGCTGTATCCTTTTGAAAAGCAAACAGTACAAAAAGTAGTAAAAAATGTTTCATAATAAAAAGGGAGGTTAAGTTAATTATTTAGTTTTCATCGCCCGAATCAACTTCCTATTCCGTCTATCAGCCCGCGAATTCTGCAAAGAAATAACCGCCCAAATCGCCGCCGGAATCCATCCAATCAACGTAATCTGCAAGATCAAACATATAATTCCAGTAAGGATTCTACCTCGGAACATAAAGGAGAGAAAAGGGAAGAAGATGGCTATTAAAGTCATACTATTTTATCATTTAATTTTTACAGATTACAAATTCTCCAGCTTCAAATACACCGTTTCCGCTTTCTTATCAAAATAAATATAACGCAAATCCGTATTCGTAAAGCTTGCCGTAAATTCCTTCAAGCTTTTGTTGTCTTTGTATTTTTCCAGATAATCATCTTGGTCAACCGACTTATAAAGTGTTTCCGTCGAAGCATTTTCGTCAACAGTAAAATCCAAATCCACCACAAACTCAATCGGTTTTATCTCACTTTTTTCAAAACCAATCATCGCCAAAGCATCATAATAGGAGGGGTTTGGCCCAAAACCCCTCGGAACCGACTGACGCATCATTTGTTGCTGTTGCCGCATCATTATTTGTTGCTGCTGGAAAATCATCTGCTGGTGCATCATCCAATGGAGATGCCACCAGTTATGGCTGTAGTTATAGGTGGTTTTATTCACACGGTCCAATCGAACCAAAAACTTCGAATCCTTTGTTCTGTTGAAGGTCACGGTTGGTCGCATCGCACTTTTCGCAGCACTTTCAATAAACCTTTGTCGGGTGTCCGAATCAAATTTCTTGCTCAAATCCTTTTGGAGCGACACACTTTTGGAGGCTTTGTTCGTAGTCATGTCAAACGAATTCAAAACCAGATCCTCTTTCGAAACCCCAACCGACAACAGCTTATTTTCAGACACAAACGTATTCTGGTCCTTAATTTCCTTACCATAATTAAAGTCGAAATCTGCAAATTTATAGCCCTTGCTTCCGTCCAGATTCAAGGTCAAGACCTGCGTGTTGCTTTTGTCCTTTTCCGAGGTGAAAATCAGCTTGTCGCCCGAAACATAACCCTTACGTTTAGAAATAGAGCCGTTCTTTACAAACTCATCTTGGTTCACCGCTTCAGGGGTTTCGGTAAAAAACGATTTAAAAAGGTTGAATTCATCCTTTGTAAATTCAAACAAATCTTCTTTTATTTCCTTCGAGTCCGAAAACGAAGTCGTCGTCAGCTTGTTTTTGGTCTTGTCAAAATCAACAAAAAGCGTCCTGTTGCTCAATCGAAAAATATTTTTAGGTTCTTTGAAATCTTTCGTAACGGCCATTTGAAACTTGCCGGTCTTCACGTCAAAGTCAATCCGTTGCAACTCCTTTTTCTTCTCATAGAAATTAGCCAGCGTAACTGTCGAACCATTCCGGTGATACGAAAGCAAGCTCGGAATTTCATCCGCCTCAAAAGTATCCAGCTGCTTCGTCTTCTTGTCCGAATCAACAAACACCGTAAGGATTTCGAATTTTCTGGTATCCGAGTTTTTAGTATACACAAAATGCAACGTAGCATTCCCGCTCAATTCCGCCGAGAGCGTCCCCTGTATCTTCTGATTCTTTTCAATTTTGATGCTATACAATTCATTTGCAAAAGCACATTGAACCAGTAAGCACAAAGCAACAATAAATATTTTTTTCATCTTTGAAGGGTTTATAAAAAATTTTAAAATTATGTTTAAATTATAATTGAGAGGAACAGTGTATTCGTCGTGGCGGAAGTAATCTCCTTCTCGATCTTGTCACCCGGAGTGATCCAAAAGCTTCAGGAGAGGGACTTTAAAAAAACGTCATCCAATCATCTTATTTTTCATCTACTCTTTAAACAAAGTAACCTTATAATAATTATCGTTGTCAGATTCCAGCAACCAAAAACCTTTTGAAGAAACAAAACTGTCAAAAACAATCTCTTTTTTAGCAGCTACTCCGTCTATGTATTTTTTAACTTTTTCATTTAAGTTATACACCATTAACGTATTGATATCACAATATCTGTTTTTTGCCAATTTAGTAACCTCATAAATAGAGGAATGTGCCAACGTCAAAAAGCCACCTTTAGCAACAGGTTCACTGTCCTTATAAACATGCTTTTTAACCGCCCCATTTTCCTTATCCAACAAGAAAAAATGATTGTAATCATCACCCATCCCACCGTTGATAATGAAAGATAAGGTTCTATCATCCATATAATTTTTAATAAAAAGGCTTACACTCTGCCAGGTTTGCCTCTTATTGTTCAAACCCTTCTTATCTTCAATTGCATATTGTTTTTCCCAAATCTTATTTCCTTCTTTATCAAATCGAATCAAGTAGAAACCAGCAGGAAAAGCTTCCATATATAATCCGTAAATATAAACGTCACTAGTAATCGGATCAATAAAATGTTCATTAATTCCTAAATCCAATAGAGGTCCAAGATCACCATAGGTGCTAGATTTTGTAATCGACTGGTTGGGTTGAACAGATATTGCTGTCTTTCCCTCTCTTGTGCTGCATCGAACCAATCCGCCTGTTGGCAGTTCATAGCTGTAGGAATAATCATGAAGCATTTTTCCCTCCAGATCATAAATAGTTCTATACATTGTGCTGCCCGTCATGTCCTTCTTGATGCTTTTAGTAATGAGTTCAAAACTATTGTTGTCCACCAAGTTCACATAGCACCCAGGATTTTTTACTTTTAGTAAATGTTCCCCCTTCAACCGCTGAATATTAGGTTTCTTTAACTGAAAACTTTTCGTAACTTTCTTGGTAAAATCAGTTCTATGCAGGTAAAAATCATCTTTCTCAAAATCAAAACCATTTTTCCCTTTTACATCAAGAATTTTCAGCTGATATTGATTTGTAAATAAGTGCTCATACAATGTAAAACTCCCAAAAAAGTTTTTCATTTCACCAACATCATATTTTTTAGAGTCGATATAATAAGCCACAGTTCTTGGTCCTAATTTCTTTGCTAAATAAATACTCAAGAAATCCATCCCATTTTCCGACATTTCAAGGGAACTAAACTTTTCCCCATCAATAATAATTTGCTTATTTCCATTTTCATCACACATAAACGCTTTATTAAACACACCTCCACCCAAACTGCTTTCAAAAGCCTCACTGATAATAATTTTATTCATCTCAAATGAATAATCATAAGTAAATTTAGGTTTTCCTTTTCCTAAAGTCTCTTCGATAATTGTCGTTTGAGCACTCAACCCTATGCTTGACAATAGAAATAATGATAAAAGTTTATTCATGTTTTATATTATAATGTAAAAATATTTAATTACTCTCCCCAAACATAACAAATTCCTTCAACTGAACCTTAATATTCTCAATAAATCTCAAGATAATTGCAAGAAAATAAATAAATTCAGTATCATTACTACAATAATTTGGGTGTTAAATACTCAATACGAATCAACGGTTTTTTGTATATTTAAAAACCCAAAAACACATCCATGAACATTGGTTTTGCACTCATAAAAATCTCCAGATTACTATATTTTATTGGCTTTTCAGGACTATTGTTCAATAAGATACTCGATCCTTTGTATTTCTTTATTTTTAAAAAAACAATGCTAGTACATTGGTACCCTTTCGGTAAAAAGAAATTACCAGAAAGCCATCGGTTGCTGCTTCAAGAAAATTTCACCTTTTATAAAAGATTGTCAGACTTAAAAAAGTCACAGTTTGATCATAGAGTTTTTAAATTTCTTGAAAAATATCAATTCATCGGAAATGATATTGAAGTAAATGAAGAAAGAAAGACGCTGTTGGCTGGCTACTACGTCATGCTTACGTTCGGAATGAGGAAGTACTTGGTGGATAATTTTCAGAGGATCATCATCCACCCACAGGTTTATTATTCGTCCCAAACTGAGGACTACCACAAAGGCGAATACAATAGGATGCTGAAGGCAGTTGTCTTTTCTTGGGAAGATTTCTTGAAAGGACACCACAACAATCAGGATAATGTCAATTTAGCCTTGCATGAGTTTACCCATGTTCTCCACTGGAACGCCCTCAAGAGCAACGAAATGAGTGCCATTGTGTTCTATGACGAGTTCCGTGAGATGTTTGAGATCTTTAAGAATGAAACCAAGATGAATGCTATAAGGGAAAAAAGCTATTTTAGAGAATATGCCTATGAAAACCAGTTCGAGTTTCTCTCTGTCATCCTTGAACATTTCTTCGAAACGCCTCAAACTTTCAAGACAGAGCTTCCGGATCTTTTTGAGAGAACCCGAAAGATGATCAATTTCGACGAAAAGCTCCTTTATCAGAATTGATTTTGTTGCTATTTGATATCATTAATTTTCCTTTCCGTCTTCATAGGTCGGTCCATACATGCCAGGAACTTTATTTCCGGTAGCTCGAAGATAGACAATCATTTCTCCCCGATGATGGTAAATATGGTTGAAAAGAAAACTTCGTGCCACGATTCCTCTGGGCAAAGGACCTAAAACAACGCGTTCTCCAACCTTCATCGTCCAATCTGCTTTCAGTTTTTCTTCTGTTAGTGTTTTTAGTGCAGCCCTTGCTTTCTCAACATTACTTTCAAAAAGTTCCAACGTAGCTTTTATATCGTTGGTGTCTCCGCGTTTAAGTTCGTCGGCAGCGATGTCATAAACATCTTGAGTAAGTGTGCCAACATACCAATAATATATGGTTGCAATGTGTTGTGCCAATTCACCCATTGTCCATGAAATTTCAGAGGGTTTGTAGCCTAGGTCTTTTTCTGGAACAGCTTGCAATAAATTTCGTGTGCTTTTTACTTCCTGTTCGAATTCTTGTGTGAGGTAGTTCAGTATCATATTTTTATTTTTTTACTTAAAGATAATAAAAATTGAAATAAGCTAAAACGATAATGTCTAATTTTGGGTGATAACAAAAGGCTTTTTTGTATATTTATTACTGTAATCAAAAAATACACAGATGCAATTCGGAAAAGTAGAAAACCCTGCCATCATAGATTTCAAGCTCCCAAAAGATGCTCCACAAACCAAGAAAGTATTGTCAAAAGCAAAAGGAAACGATTTTGAGGTTTATGTTGGTTGTGCAAAATGGAACCGACAAGATCTTAAAGGTTTCTATCCTAGGGGAACAAAAGATGAACTCGCTTATTATTCTACCCAATTCAATTCTATTGAGCTTAATGCGACTTTTTATGCAATGCCCTCTTGGCAACAGGTTGAAACTTGGAAGAATAAAACCCCCGATGATTTTAAATTTTTTCCGAAACTCACCAACACAATCAGTCATTTTAAACGTTTGATTGAAGTTAAGGAAGTCGTGGATGATTTCTGCAATGCCATCAGCAATTTTGATGACAAACTCGGTATGGCTTTCCTGCAACTTCATGATAATTTCAAGCCAAAGGATTTCGAACGGCTGAAAAAAGTAGTAGAGGATTTTCCAAAAGGTGTTCCGCTGGGAATAGAAGTTAGAAACAACGAATGGTTTGAAAATGCCGAAATTCAAGAGGATTTCTGTCAACTTTTAGAAAAACACAATGTAGCCAATATTATAGTGGATACGGCAGGAAGACGCGACATGCTCCACATGAGATTGACAAGTCCGGTTGCTTTCATTCGATATGTTGGTGCCAATCATCCTTCGGATATCGAACGATTAGACGACTGGATTCCGAGGCTAAAAAAATGGAAAGAGGAAGGTTTGCAGCAATTGTATTTCTTCGTGCATCAAAACATTGAGCTCGAATCACCCTTTTTGGCTACAGATTTTATCAAGAAACTGAACAAAGCCCTAAAAACAAATGTCCCGTATCCAAAAAAGGAAACGGGACAGAATGATTTATTTGATTTGGATTAAGAAGCCAATAACTTCTTTAAATCAGTAATAGTTTGTGTTGGATTCTCTGCTTTGAAAACAAAATTACCGGCAACTAGAACATCAGCTCCAGCTTCTGCCAATTGAACGGCGTTTTTGCTGGTTACGCCACCGTCAATTTCAATTAGGGTAGAGGCACCGTTTTTTGTGATGATTTCTTTCAGTTGTTTTACTTTCTTATACGTGTTTTCGATAAAAGATTGTCCGCCAAAACCAGGATTCACGCTCATGATGCAAACCAAGTCGATATCATTGATGACATCTTCCAGTAAACTAACATTCGTATGAGGGTTTATGGCAACTCCGGCTTTCATTCCTTCTGCTTTGATGGCTTGCAAAGTTCTGTGTAAATGTGTCGTTGCTTCGAAGTGAACGGTTAGTATATTCGCTCCCAAATCGGCAAAGGTCTTGATATAACGATCCGGATCAACAATCATCAAATGAACGTCGATTGTTTTTTTGGCATGTCTTGCAATCGCCTCTAAAACGGGCATTCCAAACGAAATATTCGGAACAAAAACCCCATCCATGATGTCAATATGAAACCAATCGGCTTCACTGTTGTTCACCATTTCGATGTCGCGTTGTAGGTTTGCAAAATCTGCGGCAAGCACTGATGGTGCTATTAAGGTATTTTTCATTTTATGCTGAATTTATTTCAGCATCTTTTGATACTGAAATTAGTTAGTGTTGTTTGTGCAAAAGTAAAATTTTAAAGGCAAACGGGGAAGTCTTTTATTTAAAACCTGAATTTTCTATTTAGCACGGATTTGCGTGAAGGATTGAAGTGGAAAGCCCGGAACAAAAAAAGCTCATTTTCTTGAGCCAAAAAAGCGACCAGCGGAAGCTCTTTTTGGGTTTTAGAAAATGGCTTTTTTTGTGAGGACTTGTAACGGAAAGCCTGACCCTTGTGGTCACGCACAAATGATGAGTAAGATATTGAAATAAATTTGTTGAGAATCTGAAACGAGTTCAGATTAAAAAAAAACTCCGGTAATCAGCCGGAGTTTCAATCATCAATCAAAAAACGAACAGTTAATCAGACTGTTGTTGCTTTTACTATATTGGGTAATTAGTGTAAATTGGTTGTGCAAAATACAAATAAATTTGATAACACAAAAATAAGTTTCAATTAGCGTGCCAATTATCCTAAATAGGTTTTAAGGATCTTGCTTCTTGAGGTGTGTTTCAATCTGCGGATTGCTTTTTCCTTGATTTGGCGAACACGTTCTCTTGTCAAGTCGAATGTTTCACCAATCTCTTCCAAAGTCATTGGATGTTGGTCGCCTAATCCAAAATAAAGACGTACTACATCAGCTTCACGAGGCGTTAAGGTCTCTAACGAACGCTCAATTTCTGTACGTAAAGATTCGTGGATCAACTCTCTGTCAGGGTTTGGAGATTCTCCAGAACGTAAAACGTCATAAAGGTTAGAATCTTCTCCTTCAACAAGTGGTGCATCCATTGAAAGGTGACGTCCAGAGTTTTTCATCGACTCTTTCACGTCGTTCACTGTCATGTCAAGTTCTTTTGCAATTTCTTCAGCAGATGGCGGTCTTTCGTTAGATTGCTCCAACAAAGCATACATCTTGTTGATTTTATTGATAGAACCAATTTTGTTCAATGGCAAACGAACGATACGAGATTGTTCGGCCAAAGCTTGAAGAATCGACTGACGGATCCACCAAACTGCGTAGGAGATAAATTTAAAACCACGCGTTTCATCAAAACGTTGAGCGGCTTTGATTAGACCTAAATTTCCTTCGTTAATTAAATCGGGAAGTGTAAGTCCTTGATTTTGATATTGTTTTGCAACCGAAACCACGAAACGTAAATTGGCTTTCGTCAATTTCTCTAATGCTCTTTGGTCTCCGGCTTTGATTTTTTGTGCTAATTCTACCTCTTCATCGGCTGTGATAAGGTCAACTTTTCCGATTTCCTGAAGATATTTGTCTAAAGAAGCAGTTTCACGATTGGTTACCTGCTTGGTAATTTTAAGTTGTCTCATTGTAGGGGTGTACTTAATTTGATAACAGTACAAATGATTATACGTAATGAGTTGCAAAAAAGTTACAACACTTTTGAATTAAAAATTAAAAATTAAAAAATAAAATAAAAACAGATTGTAAATCAGTATTTTAGAACATGATGTCAACTTGATTATTAAGTCGTTCATTATAGTATTCAATTTTTCGGATGGCTCGGTTAAAGAATAAATTCTGCTCTTTCAAACCTGATTGGTTCAAGGGTTTGGAATTGTTGATTTGCTGTTTGAAGAACTGATGCACGTTTTTACAGGCATTTTCATTATCGGTAATAAAATAGCCTAATAAGGTATAAGGCACAAACATTGTCAGTTTCTCCTCTGTTTCAATGAGCATGTTGTTGTTGAGTAGAATCAATTCATTATAATAGAGGGAAAAATTGCCATCGGGTTTGTTGCATTTGTCTTGAATGAGGTTGATGATTCTTTTCAAATCCTTGCACAAGGCATTGGCACTTTTCAGGTCGAGCATTCCGGCTTCATAGAAGTATAGAATCTGTTGCAGACTGCTGTTGATGGTGGTGTCGTTCCAGACTTCCTTGACGCTCACGGTTTCATAAATACGCTTTAACTTCAGCATATATTCCAAAAAGGATTCATCAATTACAAAGTTTTCAAAACTGACTTTCTTTTGGTTTGGGTTTAAGAGGTTCAGCCAAACATAGGCCTTGAACTTCGATAATATCGTGCTGTCCATAAAATAAAACAGCGGAATGTCCTTGGCAGAATAAAAGAGGATGGCTTTGGGATTTTTGGTCAATACCTCAATCTGTTCGGCTGATTTCTTGAAATACTGCAGCATATCCTTCAAGGTTTCAATCTCGATTGTTTTTTCCACGATGATTTTTTCGTCCTTGAGAAATAAATGGTCGAGTGAAATATTGAAATGATTCGCCAGTTGAATGGTTTCGTCAATCGAGAATTTACTCTTCTCCGAAATCCTCCTGTGAGAGGCATCATAGCTGATGTTCAACACCGAAGCAATGGCATCAATAATCGAAACCTGTTTCGGAATTTGTTTCCGGATACTCTTTAAAAGCAGTTCTTGGTAGTTCATAATTTGCGATAATCACAAATGTATGAATTTATATAATTGATTTACGCAATTTTATGTGTGATAATCGCAATAGGTTTGTCTGGTAATTCTAAAATTATAAATTATGAAAGCAAAATATTTCAATAAATCAAAAGAGGAAAAAGTATTTTTTTCTACTTTAAAAGAAAGGGTTCATCAAAAATTAGAGCATAAAAACGTGGCCTATGGCGATGCCAGGTTTTGGTTCAAGGGCTTGTTCTGGACACTCATCTGTTATTTCTCCTACAGTTTGCTCTTTTCAGACTTTATAACTAAAATCGAGTTCTGGATTTTATATGTTGTTTTTCAATTGTCAGGATTGCTGATCGGGTTTAGTTTTGGCCACGATGCTTCGCACAACACGGCTTTCAAGAACAAAAAGGCCAATGCTGTCCTGCATTTCTTGAGTTTCCTGACCGTCGGGATCGATCCCCTGCTTTGGGGCTTGAGGCACATCCGTTCGCACCATCTCTATGCCAATGTCGAAGGGAGCGATATTGACATCGACAAAAATCCCTTTTTAAGGTTGAGTCCAACACATCCTTGGCAACCAAAACACAGGTATCAGGCCTATTATGCTCCATTTGTTTATATGTTTACGCTGTTGCATTCTGTCTTTATGAGCGATTGGGTCTATCTGTTTTCAAAGGAATACCATTGGATGAAAAGGGGCATCTCCATAGCCGGATTGTTTTTTAGATTTTTCCTCTATAAGGTGTGCTATTTCTCGTTAGTGCTAGTGCTTCCAATCGTGTTTTCTGGATTCTCTTGGGGCTTTGTCCTCCTGACTTTCCTTACAGCAAGTGCGTTTACCTCCTTGGTTTTTATCATCATGCTGGTGGGTACGCATTTCTTTGATGGAGCCGATTATCCCCAACCGGAAGGCGAGTTCCTTGAACATACCTGGGCGGTTCATCAGCTTCACACAAGTTGCGATTGGGATGCCAATAAAAGCTGGGCCAGGTTCTTGAGCGGCGGTTCCAATTGTCATGCGGCTCATCATCTTTTCCCGAATATTTGCCACACCAACTACAGCGAAATCAATGCAGTAATTGAAGAAACAACCCGAGAATTCAGGCAACCCTACCACCATAAAACGCTATTTGAAATGATGTTTTCGCATTTCAAGCACCTGAATAAAATGGGAAAACCGCAAACCAACAACTTCTAAAAAAGCAACACAAATGAAAAACCTTATAGCATCTATACTGATTCTTTTAGTAGGGCCAGTATTTGGTCAGGCTGGCGAAGGCAAGGCAGAGGACAAAAAATTCACGCTCAATCCGTGGGACAACATAAATGGCTTTCGTGTCGCTACCAGTTATTATAAAAATTTTGAATTTGAGGCTTCCTATCTGATTTCTTCTTATCCAAGGCAAGAGCCAGGTTTCGGCGGATTCGCAATGTTGGTTCAATATGTTGGAGCCGGAATAGAGTATGTCAATGTTGGCAACCAGCACGCCATTGGAGCAAAACTTTCCTACGAAGCAAATTTTTCTATATTTTCTGCACAAGTTGGTGGCGACATCATTGCTTCTGATCAAGATTTCCAATATAGGATGCTGCCACGTATAGGAGTATCGGTTTTTGGTCTTATCACGGCCTACTATGGCTGGAATTATAATTTAAGGAAAGAGAGCGAACTGATGTCTGCCGAGCATATTTTTACCTTGCAGTTTAATCTTTTAAACCATTAAAAACTTGGGACAACGCCTCAAGATGCCGTTTGAAACGGAGGTTGAAAAAGAACTTCGGAAGCAACTGGTGGAGAAGGAGGAGGGTTATTAAGAGGATGGAGATTCAGTTGGAGGTTTTTAAGGGGCTGGGGGAGAGGAGATAAAATGTTTGTTTGTAAGAATTTATTTTTATATTTGGGAGAAATAATAACAGGCATACTATAGCGAATGCTAACAAAATAACCAGCGTAAAATGAACGAAGAAATACTTAAGAATCCAATAACTGAACGAGTTCAGATTTCAATCAACAAAAGCAAAAACAAACTAAATTTTGCAGTTCCATTTTTAAATTCATTTGCACTCAGCTTATTTAGCGAGACTAATTTGAAGCAAGTAACAGAGAAACGACTCATAACGAGATTTGATGAAACATGTCTGATAGCTTTTGAATTACCAACTTTAAAAAAACTTTTAGATTTAGGTTTTAAAATAAGGTTTGATAACGACATTCATCTTAAATTGTATATTACCGATAGCGAAACATTTGTAACATCTTCTAATTTGACGAGAGGTGGATTTGAAAATAATATCGAACTAACAATTAAAGTTGATTCAGAAAATTCAGAAGAATGTAATGGAATTTTCAATCAACTTTGGCAAACAATAGAAAAAAATGAAGTGACTGATGAATTGATTAATGAAAATTGGTCAAAATATGAATTACTAAAAAAAAGGAATGAGTTTGCGAGTAAAACAAAGAAAGACATTACTATCAAGACAAATATTGGCGACATTGACATCCAAAGTTTGATTAAAGAAATTTTTAATCGCAAGGAGGATTATTCTAAAACAAGAGATTTAGTATTTAAAGCTAATCAAGTCAAAAAAGATGTAAAGGTTAAGTTGATAAATGGTTTTAATAAGCAAACGTTCTATGTTTTTGAAGGCTTGCCGAATCGAAAAGATAATTTATTTTATGATTTTACTTATGGTTATGAAGCCAATATAGCAAGCACTGGTTTAAGAGAAGCACAATTTAGAGACGCTTTTGAAAGTGCAGAGTTCAGAAATGCAATCAATTACATCTTCCCAGAAATGATAGGGTCGAAGCCTTGGAATTTTGAAGATAAAGAGGAATTGTTTGAATTTTGTAATGGACTTTTTGAATTTAGAATTCCACAGTATACAGAAGCATTGCCAATAAGATTAGCATCATATTTCTATCCTGAATATTTTGTTCCAATATTTAAATTAGATCATTTGCAAAAAATTTGTGAAGCTTTAGAAATAGATACAAATGCCAAAGCGAAGGGTGAGAGATTCTTTGCCTATACGACTTTCATTGCTGAAAGAATGAGTCTTTTACCATATGACAATTATATAAAATCTCATATAGGGTATGATATTCTTTACACAGTGGAGTTGTACAAAAGATTAGCTAATGGAGAAACCTACGGAGAGATTTTGTCGAGCTATAAACAAAATTGGAAAAAAAATTATATAATGAAAGGTAAAGATATTTTAGAAAAAATCATCCCCACCTCTGAAAACATCTCACGTGTATAAATAAAATAAATAAAATAAATAAAATAAATAAAATAAATAAAATAAATAAAATAAATAAAATAAATAAAATTTGGATGTAGTCCAGCAAGCATTGATTTAAAGAAAGTTAATATGAAAAAATACTTTATAATTGACCAACCCGATCGCTCGGTTATCCCCAACAGTTAGCGCGGTTTTGCAAACCGTGCCGACAAACAAATTCAAAAATGTATTGAACTGTTTTGAGGATTGTGATTAAGAGCAAATTATACCGAGGCTGTAGCCGAAAATAACGAAGCTAAATCCACTCTATCTAATTCATAAAAAACAACAATTAAAAAACAACAATTAAAAAACAACATTAATGAAAACACACTTCGAAAATTTAATTAAAAAGGCCTATCCCGCCTTTAATTCAAGAGACATTGACACGGCTCTTTCAACCTTTCATCCAGAGGTTGAGTGGCCAAAAGCCTTTGAAGGCGGTTATGTATCCGGACACGAAGAAATAAGAACGTATTGGACAAGACAATGGACAGAAATAAATCCTTCCGTGGAGCCAATTGCATTTGATCAAAGACCTAACGGAACATTTGAAGTAACGGTTAACCAAATTGTAAAAGACTTGGAAGGAAATGTAATTTTTGATGGGAATGTAAAACACATCTACACACTGGAAGACAACTTATTACGGAAAATGGATATTGAAACGGAATAACAGAGAAGAAGCTAATTTAAACTTTAGCAAAAGCCGATTGCTCAGATATCCACAACTGTTAGCTTAAAATTGCATTCCGTGACTAGCAACAAAAACCGCAACCCAACTTGCGGTTTTTTGTTTATATTAGCTTAATGGAAGAGTAGAGCAGGGATGAAAACCTCGCTCCAATAGCTTCGGGATAATCTAACCAAATAGTAATACTATGGAAAAATTACAATTTAAAGTGAGCATCAATGCACCAGTAAACAAGGTATATAATTTTATGCTTGGCATCAACAATAAGGCAACTTATGAACAATGGACTTCTGTGTTTAACTCGACCTCTACCTATGAGGGAAGTTGGGAAAAGGGAAGTAAGATTCTATTTATCGGAGTTGATGAGCAGGGCCAAAAGGGAGGTATGGTTTCCAGGATAGCGGAAAATCTTTCGAACCAATTTGTTTCCATTCAACATTATGGTCTTTTACAAGCCGATAAGGAAATTACAGAAGGACCAGAAGTAGAAAAATGGGCAAACGGATTCGAAAACTACACCTTCGAAGAAAACAATGGTACCACAACCGTTACGGTTGACTTAGATACCACGGAAGATTTTGTAGAGTATATGAACGAGAACTACCCGAAAGCACTTGATAAGTTGAAGAAGCTTTGTGAGGAATAGTGGTTTTAGGAATATACGATTAATAGGTTTTTGACAACTTTAGTAAGGAATTGAAATTAGATTAGTTGCACCATTCAAAAGTATAACTTAAAAACCCCATTTCAAATGAATGAAATGGGGTTTTACTTTTTAATCAAATCGGTCCTTGTATTTCTTAAACAAGCTGTTCATGATAATCAGCACAACTCCTACACCAACCAAAACCAATGCTCGGATAAGGAAATCAGTATTCGATAAATCGAAGAACATCAATCGGATGACGCATATTCCAACAAGTGAAAGCGAAACGTATCGGAAGTATTTTTCTTTTAGGATGATGCCTAAAATCAATAATCCTAAAGCTTCAAGTATCCAGAAGAACGTCAGGATTCCTTTATCAAAAGTCAAAAACAAAAAGCAACCGATGCTTAATGTGGCGGTATAAATCAGGAGGCTGTTTTTGAGTTTGAACGCTTCCATCCATTTATAGGCGAGATAGACATAGATTCCCAAAAGGGCAAAAATCAATAAATAAATCGGGAGGAATCGAGCTTCATAAAAATTAAAACTCAAAATACCAAGATGGATATTGGCTAATAGGTAATAGATGATGCTGATGCTTTTTTCCTTGCTGATTTTTTTATGGTATAAAAACACATTCACAATCGCAGTTATGGCCCAATAAACCAGCAACCATTTATGGTCGAGTTGCGAAAACATAATGACGGAAACCCAGATGTTCAAGATCACCTGGTCGGCATTATACAACACAATTTTTGATTTTTTGTGCAGAAGAACCACAAGCACAATCGCCAATCCGACACTTCCAAGTTGAAGCAACCAATCGATAATTTCGAAATTGTTGAGCTTGCTGATGCTGTGAAAAACAGAAATGGCAATACCCAGCATCCCAATAATTGGAGCGTTGTAGAGGCTGATTTTTATCCTGTTGGATGCAATTAGACCGTAATTCACCAATGCCAAAACCATCAAGCAAAGCGGTAAATAGGAGGTTTCAACTTGAATGAAAAGCAAGAGTATGATCCAGATGTTTTGGATGTAATTTAAAGTGGAAGCGAACGTTTTGCTGTTTCCTTTTTCGGATGTATACTGCAAATAGGAATATACAGCAGAAAGGAAGATGCTGCTTATTTGAACAATATAAATCAACGTTTTATCTGTAGTCTGTAGGTTTGCAATGGCAAGGAAAAGTGTGGCAATTATTCCCCCCAAAACAATAATAAAGGAATAAATAGAATAGCGTTTGAATTCTTCGAATTTTGTAAAAGCGATAAAGCTGATGATCGCCAAGCCCAATAAATAAACGGTTGTGTAGTCTATTTTCAGACAGGCGAAACCAAACAATAAGGCATTGAAAAGGACAAATTCTGAATTTAGCAAATTGAAATTTTTCCAACCACCGATGGTTTCATTTGAAGCGTTTCGCAGCCTTTTTGCAAATAAAGCATAGCTTTCAATGATTGTAATTCCTAGACATGTCAGCCCGATTTCTGAATTGTCCAAGTTCGGGGAATGATTTAGAAATAATAAACTTCCGATACCAATAAACACGAAATAGAAAATATAAAGCAACGTCTGATTGTCGTTTTCCAATTTTTTTGTTTTGAAAGTAAACCATAAGAATTCGTGATTCAGCAATGCAATTCCAAACAAGCTGAATATTTGAAGGATTTGATGTTGCGACAGGTATTTAAACGAAAGCACCAAAAGCAAAGCATTAATTCCTAAAACCGACAGAAATCGAATAAGAAACGTGTTGTTGTTGTAAAAACGAGGCACGGTCCAGTTGAAAACGGATACGGATAAAAAGGCAAAAGCCAATGTGACATCTAGATATGATTTTTCCTGAACATTCAACAGGATGATTCCGACAAAGAGGCTGGAGCCAAAAAAGAACAATCGTCCGATATCAAAAGTTTTCGTGTCCAATTTCATTTTCAGAAAACACCAGATTAAGGCTATCGAAATCAGTACATAATAAAAGGAATTCCCGTAAATGCTGTTCCAATTCAACACTACAAAAACCGAAAGTACAAGTGATAGAACTCCATTTAGACTTAATTCGTTACTGCCAAACAGTGCATCAATCGAAAGAAAATCTTTTTTAAAGGCAGAAAAAACGGCAACCCCAAGCGAGATAACCGTCAAGCTGATAATGGAAAAAGTGATGTTTGTAATTTTTGATGGTTCCAACGAATTCGAAATCATCAAAACAGAAAAAACAATTAAGGCTACTGCAAGGAAATGGTTGATTCCGAGGAAAATTTTATACAACAAGATTTCCTTCTGACTGTAAACCACAAAAAGGCAAACAGCAGTTGTAAGGTATAAAATGCAAGCAATGATGTCGATGCCAATGTTCCAATCGTTCAGCATGATGATGCTCAAGGCAAAAAGGACAAAGGCGACCATCCCGTCCAGATGATACAACCAGTATATCTTTCTCTTTCGGGCTCGAAGTGCAATTATAAAACAGATGATGGCTCCAGCAAAAAGGACAAAAGTCTTGAACGGACTTCCGGTTGAATGCAGGATCAATCCCAAAGCAAACAAAATCCAGTTGGTAAGATGGGTAATAAAAGCCGATTTTTCAAAACGTGTATTTTCATAAACACTTCGGTATTGCATGAACATGCAACTTCCGGCAACGGTGATGATTCCGAGTATTGCAATTATGTTTTGTGTGGCTGAAAGTGTCGAACCTTCGGCATTGAACCAAATATCAAAAATGATAAAAGCAATGATTACAATCAATAAATGATATTCCCATTTTTCTTTATAGGATAAAATAATTCCAGTCGTACTAGTTATGGCTGCCAAGATAAATGTTATGAGCATCTTCTCGGGAATCACACATAAAACCAAGATGCTCAATATGACATGAAGTGAAAGGAAGGTTTGCTGTTTGATGATGTATCCCACATACAAGTTGAGAGATATTCCCAATCCAATCAAGGCATAACCTGCATAATTGTTAGTAATAAAAGCCAAGGCCGGAATTTGTGAAGCACCAAAACATCCAAAAAGGAACAAACTGGCTCCCGCACTTCGCAACCACAGACCCGTTTTAGTCCATTTTTCTTTTTTCTGAAGTACATAATAGGAGCCAACCAGCAATCCAGAATACAACCACAAAATCAAAACCCTGAAGAGAGGCTCGACTTTCAAAGCCGTATAAATACTTAAATATCCAATTCCGAGAACCATGATTGCCGTTCCTAGAATTCCCGTCCAGTTATCGGCAAATTGTTTTTCGATATTTTTAAGGAGTATAGAAAAGGAGCTTTCTTCTTTTATAGGTTGCTCGAAAGCGACTTCTTTTTCCAAAACGGGAGCTGACTTTCTTTCAAAATGTACAGGTGCAACTGTTTCGGGTAGTTGAATTGTAACTTCTTCCTTGATGATTTCTTCATTAGCAGTATTTTCAACAACTGCTATTTCCTCAACAATTGCAATTGGAAGATTTTGTTCTTCGGGAACAATTTCTTTTACAGGTTTAGGGATTGTTTCAACTTCCCAAGGTCTGTTTTCTTTTTGTGGAGCTTCAAAAGTTTCTGTAGTAATATTTTTTCCTACTAATACTTTTTTAAGCTCATCGATTTCTTTTCTTAAAGCATTATTTTCAGTAGTATTTTTACCTAGAGTAAATTTAATATCATCCGTTTCCCTTCTTAATTTTGTGAGATTGCTGAACAGGACAAGGATACAGATTATGATAACTATGCAGAAAATAACCATTTTGTTTGTTTTTGTTAAATCAAATATAGGTATAAAATGCTACAAACTTAAAAACCCCATCTCAAATTAATGAAATGGGGTTTTGGTTGAATTAAAGCTTTTACAGTTGTAATTTATCTTCTGTCGTCTCTATGATCGTCACGTCTTTCTGGACGAGGAGCTCTTTCTTCTCTTGGAGCATTTTCATCTCTTGGAGGTCTTGGTAAAACTTTACCTGAAATTAAAAAATAGTTTATAAACACATATTAAATAATATGTAATATGATGTATTTTTATAATCTAAATGTAGCAGATGTACAGACATACATATTTTTACAGATGAAAAAATTTAAATAAATGAAAAAAATATTTACGTTACTATTGTTAAGCCTAAGTCTGCAAAGTTTTACCCAATGTTTTACAAAAACAGCTGGAGGTGGCGATCATAGTCATGGCATAAAAAGTAATGGAACACTTTGGTCTTGGGGTTATAATTCTCTAGGACAATTAGGAGATGGAACAAGTATTGATAAAAATATACCCACACAAATTGGAGCCGATACAAATTGGCAAAACATAAGTGCTGGAATTGAGCACACACTTGCTATAAAGACAGATGGGACTCTTTGGGCTTGGGGTAGAAATGATTATGGAATGTTGGGTGATGGTACAAATGTCAGTAAACAAATACCTACACAGATAGGTACAGCAACGAATTGGCAAAGTATAAGTGCAGGGGATTTTTATTCAATTGCTATAAAGACAGACGGAACTCTTTGGGCTTGGGGTATTAACGTTTCTGGACAATTAGGAGATGGAACGACGACAAATAAAAATATCCCCATACAAATAGGAACGGCTACAAATTGGCAAGGTGTAAGTGCAGGTTTTTCACACACAATTGCTACAAAAACGGATGGAACTCTTTGGGCCTGGGGTAGTAATTTTTATGGTCAATTGGGAGATGGTACTAATATTCCAAAAGTATTACCGATTCAAGTTGGTTCTAATACTGACTGGCAGATGATCAGTGCGGGAACAACCCATTCTATTGCTGTCAAATCTAACGGAACACTTTGGGCGTGGGGTGAAAATAATCATGGACAATTGGGTGATGGAACAAATATTAATAAAAATTTGCCAATTCAAATTGGTCTCGGTTCAACTTGGCAAATCATATCATCAGGTTTTTATTATTCCCTTGCAATACAAGCAGATTCTTCTTTGTGGTCTTGGGGAAGAAATTATTTTGGTCAATTAGGAGACGGAACTTATGTAGATAAAAATACGCCTACAATAGTAAGTTTAGATTTTAATTGGGAAACTATCAGTGCTGCGGAAGACCACTCGCTTGCTTTGAAATCAGACGGAAGTCTTTATGGATGGGGTTATAATTATTTTGGTCAATTAGGAGATGGAACTAATGTTAATAAACTTGTTCCAACTGCAATTGGTTGTTCTAATCTTAATGTTGCTACATATGAGGATGAAACGTTAATTGTGTTTCCAAATCCAGTAAAAACGTTTGTAAATCTATATGCTCAAAATGCTATTCTTGTCACTGAAATTATAGATGTTAATGGTAGAAATATGAAGTTAGCAAATCACAATAGTAACGAAGTAACTTTAAATTTGGAAGAACTTCAAATTGGATTGTATTTTATAAAAATCACTACTACAATTGGTAACGCCACAGTAAAAATTGTAAAAGAGTAACTGATAATAGCACACCTATTTAAAACTTAAAAACCCCATCTCAAATGAATGAAATGGGGTTTTAGTTGAATTAAACCTTTTACAGTTGTAATTTATCTTCTGTCGTCTCTACGATCGTCACGTCTTTCTGGACGAGGAGCTCTTTCTTCTCTTGGAGCATTTTCATCTCTTGGAGGTCTTGGTAAAAGTGCTTTTCTAGAAACTTTCTCTTTTCTTGTTTTTGGGTCTAAACCTAAGTATTTCACTTGGAAAACATCACCCATGTTTACCACATCGGTTACGTTTTCTGTTCTTTCCCAAGCCAATTCAGATACGTGTAATAAAACTTCGTTTCCTGGAGCTTCTGTATATTCTACAACCGCACCAAAATCCAACATCTTGATTACCTTCACTTCATAAGCTTCGCCAACTTGTGGTTTGAAGATGATAGAATCGATTTTTGCCAATACAGCAGCGATTCCGTCAGGATCAGTTCCAAGGATTTCAACAACACCTTGCTCGTCAACTTCGTTGATCACGATAGTTGTTCCTGTAGCTTTTTGCAATTCTTGAATTACTTTTCCTCCAGGTCCGATCAATGCACCAATGAAAGCACCAGGAATGGTTCTCATGATGATTTTTGGAGCATGAACCTTAACGTCAGTTCTTGGTTGAGCCAATGTTTCAGTTAGTTTTCCAAGGATATGCAAACGTCCATCACGAGCTTGAGCCAAAGCTTGCTCCATGATTTCATATTTCAATCCGTCAATTTTGATGTCCATCTGGCAAGCTGTGATACCTTCTGAAGTTCCCGTTACCTTGAAATCCATATCTCCTAAATGATCTTCATCACCTAAAATATCAGATAAAACCGCAAAACGTTCTCCATCGGTAATCAATCCCATTGCAATTCCAGAAACTGGACGAATCATTTGAACTCCAGCATCCATCAAAGCCAATGTTCCAGCACAAACAGTTGCCATAGAAGACGAACCGTTAGATTCTAAAACTTCAGAAACAATTCTGATGGTATAAGGATTTTCAGCAGGGATCATGTTTTTCAAGGCTCTTTGTGCCAAGTTTCCGTGACCAACTTCTCTTCTTGAAGTTCCTCTTAACGGACGAGCTTCTCCTGTAGAAAATGGTGGGAAATTATAGTGCAAATAGAATTTTTCTTCTCCTTGTTCAGATGGCGAATCAATTTGGTTGGCTTCTCTAGAAGTTCCTAAAGTTGCCGTTGCCAAAGCTTGCGTTTCTCCACGAGTAAATAATGCCGAACCGTGAACAGATGGTAAATAATCTACTTCACACCAGATTGGTCTGATTTCTGTAGTTTTTCTTCCGTCAAGACGCGTTCCTAAATCTAAAGTCACGTTACGAACTGCTTCCTTATTAGTTTTGTAGAAATATTTAGAAATTAAATCTCCGTTTTCTAACAATTCCTCGTCTGTAAACAATGCTTTAACTTCTTCTTTTACAGCATCAAATGCAGCAGAACGTTCATGTTTTGCCGAACCTTTGCTAGCAATTGCGTAAATCTTATCGTAAGCAGCTTCTTTTACTTTAGCGTAAATAGCTTCGTCAGATCTTTCTTTTTCATACGTACGAACTTCTTTTTTTCCAAAAGCAGCAGCCAATCTTTCTTGAGCAGCAATTTGTACTTTAATATGTTCGTGTGCAAATTTAATGGCTTCCAACATTTCTGCTTCTGAAATTTCTTTCATTTCACCTTCTACCATCGCGATAGAATCTGTTGAAGCTCCAATCATCATGTCGATATCCGACAATTCTAATTGTGCACGAGATGGATTGATGATGAATTTTCCATCAATTCTTCCAACTCTGGCTTCAGAAATCAAAGTTTCAAAAGGAATGTCAGACAAAGCAAGTGCTGCCGAAGCGGCCAAACCTGCCAATGCATCTGGCATAATGTCTTCGTCATGAGACATCAACTGAATCATAACTTGAACTTCTGCATGATAATCACTTGGGAAAAGCGGACGTAAAACACGGTCAACTAATCTCATTGTTAATACTTCGCTGTCGCTTGGACGAGCTTCTCTTTTGAAGAAACCTCCTGGGAAACGACCTGCTGCAGCAAATTTTTCTCTGTAATCTACCGTTAACGGTAAAAAGTCGATACCTGGACTTGCTTTTCTTGCGGAAACAACTGTACCTAAAATTACAGTTTTTCCAATTCTTACTACTACAGAACCATCGGCTTGTTTTGCCAAACGTCCTGTCTCGATTGTGATGCTTCTGCCATCACCTAAATCGATGCTTTCTACAAATAATTGTGGAATCATAAATTAATTCTCTAATTGATTAAACAATGGGTTTTAGTTGTGTTGTAGTTGTTGTGTGTAGTTATTGTTCTAAAACCCAATGAAAAACCAAACTTTTTCTGCAATAATGTAAAAACAAAAAGAGGCGCGTATGCACCTCTTTTCTGTATGGATTATTTTCTAATACCCAATTCTTTGATAATCTCACGGTATCTGTTGATTTCCGTTTTCTTAAGATAATCTAGTAAGCTTCTTCTTTTACCTACCAATTTCACCAATGAACGCTCTGTATTATAATCGTGACGATTTTTTTTCAAGTGACCAGTTAAGTGGTTGATTCTAAATGTAAACAACGCGATTTGCCCTTCAGCAGATCCAGTGTTTTCAGCTTTTCCTCCGTGTTTAGCGAAGATTTCTTCTTTAACTTCTTTAGTTAAGTACATGCTAATATTGTTTAATGATTATTATGTATTGAATAAGTTTTTCCTATTCGAGTGCAAAAGTAACTTTTATTTTCGGATTGAAAAATTTAAAGATTGAAAAATTTAATGATTATTTAAAATTAAACAAATCGTTCGGAATTGTTACATTAAAAAAGTTTTGCAATTTCCTCATTTACAAATTCTAAAAATCGCTCGTCGGCTTCGGTAAAAGCATCAATTATATTCGAGTCGATATCAATCTGGCCGATGTTTTTTCCATCTACAAAAAGAGGCACTACGATTTCCGATTTCACCGTGAAACTGCAGGCAATATAATTGTCTTGTGCCTTTACATCTGGAACTACGAAATTTTCGTTGGAAACTGCAACTTGTCCACAAATACCTTTTCCGAAAGGAATCACTGTATGATCGGTTGGTTCTCCAGCATAAGGTCCGAGATGTAATGTTTTTTCTTCGTGATTAGCGAAGTAAAAGCCAACCCAATCGTAGTAGTCAATATTGTCAAGGAGCAAATGACATATCTGCAAAAGTTTATCTTCTCTTAAAATTTCGGTATGATGTAAAATATCTTGTACTTTTGGTTTTAATTCTTGAAAGGTCATAGTGCTAGAATTTTTATACAAAAGTAATATTTGCCGTTGGCTTTAAATTATATAAATTTGTTAAAACTATATTTTGAAAGACTATTTAATAAAATACCGCCCTTTTTTGGTTTTCCTGGGTAAATTCTTTTTGAGCTATTTGCTTTTAATTGTCATTTATCAGCTTTTTTTAAATCAATATGATGCTGAAAAATTTGAAACCGACGGAATGACCCAATTGGTCGCCCATCAAACCCACGATGTTTTGACAGCATTTGATTACAATGCGAAGTTAATGCCTCTTCCTGAAGAACCATCAATTTTAGTTACTGTAGATAGAAAACCCGTTGTTCGTATTATAGAGGGTTGCAATGCGATCAGTATAATGATCTTGTTTACTGCTTTTATAATAGCCTTCAGTGGAAAATTCCTTCGTACTTTCGGTTTTATCATTGCAGGAATTTTAGCGATACATATATTGAATGTTTTGCGAATTGTTCTTCTTATTATTGGAATCATCAATTACCCAGAATACGAAGATCTGCTTCATGGCGTGATTTTTCCTTTGATTATTTATGGTTTTGTTTTCTTGTTGTGGATACTTTGGGTCAATAAATTTCAGCACCATGCTAAAAAAAATAATTAATCATAAAAAAGAAACTGCTATAGTAATTGTACTAATTTTACTATTGGCTTTGATCCGAAATTTTGAGGAAAAGTTATTTTATGATCCATTTTTAAATTTTTTTAAGGATGAATTCCTTCATTCTAAAATTCCGTCATTGGATTATTTCAAATTAGTTTCAGGTTTATTTTTTCGTTATTTGCTAAACACCATTATTTCATTAGGAATTTTATATGTCATTTTCAAGCAAATAGATTTAATAAAATTCGCTGGTTTTCTTTACTGTATTTTTTTTACTATTCTGATAATTTCCTTCTTTGCGATTATTTATTTTTATACGCCAGAGAAAAGTATGATGCTTTTTTATGTAAGAAGATTTATCATTCAGCCTATATTCTTGTTGCTGTTTTTGCCCGCTTTTTATTATCAGGATCAATTTTTAAAGAAATAAAGTACTGGTGTTTAACTTTTTTGAATACTTTTGCGGTATGAATATCAAAAAATGCACAAGTTTATTTTTAGCAATCCTGTTATTGGTTTCCAATATTGGGATAGCTTTCAATGTGCATTTTTGTGAAGGGAAAATAGCTTCTATTTCTTCTGTTTATACTATCGAAGAAACATGTGATGCTCCAAAAAAGAGTGCTTCGGATAAAGAATGTTGTGCTAAAAAAGCAAAAGACCACAAGCAATGTTGCAAGGATAAAGTGGTGGATCTGGAAGATAATTCTTCGGATAAAATTATCAAAAATTTTTCTTTTCAGATTGATGTTCCATTTTTGGTAGAAGATTGGAAACCTTTCCTTTTCAATGAAATTGTAGCTCTGAAACGAGCCGAAAAAATAGTTTATTATTGTGATGCCAATGCACCACCGTTATTTAAACTCTACAGCCAATACATCTTTTATGCCTGATTTTAATGTTTAAAGAAATCGCACAACTTAGCGATTAAAGTCTTTATTAAACATTAAAATTAAATCATGCAAAAACACATTTCAATATTCTTGCTGTTGTTTTTGTCTTTCAATGCCTTTGCTCAAGATACCTTGCAGGCGGTAAAAGTGGAAGCAAAATCAAAAAGCACAAGAAAATCTTATAAATCAGTAACCAACACGGCAGTAATGACAAGCAAGGAATTGCTGAAGGCCGCTTGTTGCAATTTGGCGGAAAGTTTTGAAACCAATCCGTCCATCGATGTTAATTTCTCGGATGCCTTGACAGGAACAAAGCAGATAAAAATGCTTGGATTGACAAGTCCTTATCTGATGATTACGGAAGAAAATATTCCATCCGTTAGAGGGGCTTCACAAGCTTACGGACTTTCTTTTACGCCTGGAACTTGGATCGAAAGTATCCAGATTACCAAAGGTGCAGGTTCGGTTGTAAACGGTTATGAAAGTATCTCGGGCCAAATCAATACAGAGCTAATCAAGCCGGTAAGCGACATTCCATTCTTTCTGAATGCTTATGGTTCTACCGATTCTCGTTTTGAGTTGAATACCCATTTCAACAAGAAATTTTCGGATAAATGGAGCAGCAGCTTGTTTGTTCACGGAAACACGAGGGTGGCAAAAAACGATATGAACCACGATCATTTTTTGGACAACCCGTTGGGAAAACAAATCAATGTTTTGAACCGTTGGCAATATACGAATGCCGAAAAAGGCTGGGTGAGTTTCATTAATTTCAGATATATGAAAGATGAAAAACAAACCGGAGAACTTGAATTTGACAAGGATAGGGACAAGGGAACGACCAATTTTTGGGGTTCAGAAATAAATACCGAAAAGTTTGATGTTTCTGCAAAAGTAGGCTATGTTTTTCCTGATATGCCCTTTCAAAGTATCGGTTTCCAAAACTCTTTGAACATGCACAAACAAGAATCGTATTTTGGTTTGAACCAATACGACATCACTCAGAAAAGCTATTATTCGAATCTTATCTTCAATTCGATTATCGATAATACAATGAATAAATTCGCAACGGGATTGAATTTCACGTATGATGATTATAACGAATATGTAAATGTTCCGAATATCGCAGGAAGCTACGACAGGATTGATACTTCGGTGGGTGCTTTTTTTGAATATACCTATGACAACACCACAAATTTCAGCTTGGTTGCCGGAGGTAGAGTGGACAAACACAATCGTTTGGGACTTTTTGCAACACCAAGAATCCATATCCGATACAATCCTTGGGACAAGGCCGTTTTGAGAGCTTCGGCAGGACGAGGAAAACGTTATGCTAATATTTTTGCCGAAAATCAACAACTTTTTGCAAGCTCAAGGGCTTTTGAAATACTGAATCAAAACGGAAATAATTATGGGCTTGATGCTGAAATTGCCTGGAATTATGGCGTGAGTTTTATGCAGGGATTTTTCCTTTTTGACCGTTCAGCAGATATTGGTTTTGATTTCTACAGAACCGATTTCCAGAATCAAGCCATCGTGGATTTATATGCAGGTCCACAACAGGCACTGTTCTACAACGGAAAATCGTTTGCCAACAGCTTGCAGATTGAATTCAATTATGAATTGGCCAAGCATTTCGATTTGAGAACGGCCTATAAATATTATGACATACAAACCGAATATTTAAGCGGAAACATCGAGCGACCTTTGCAGGCAAAGCATCGATTTTTCACGAACTTGGCCTATGAAACACATATTGTTGAAGGAGGAAAACAGTGGAAATTCGATTTCACCTACAATTGGATGGGAAAACAAAGGCTTCCAAACACTTCTACGAATCCGGTTATGGATCAATTAGGAGATTATTCGCCTTCTTTTTCGTTGATGAATACTCAGGTTACGAGGACTTTTTCGTCGGTTTTCGAAATGTATGCAGGAGTTGAGAATCTCGGTAATTACAAGCAGGAGAAAGCCATTATTGGAGGTCATGATCCATTTGGCTCGCATTTTGATACGTCAATAATCTATGCACCTATTTTTGGGCAGATGTTTTATGCGGGATTACGATTTAAAATAAAATAATACTAATTGAGGACGAGATTGCTTTCGCCACGGCGAACACGTCGTTCCTCGTAAAGACAAAAAAATGAAAAAATTAATGTTCGTGCTTTTCGTTTCCTTAATTGGATTTTCGTCGCAAGCACAAGAGAAGAAAAGTAAAAATGCAAAAAAGGACATCGAAGTAAGAGGAAATTGCGAGATGTGCAAAAAGCGGATCGAAAAAGCAGCCTATACAGTTCCTGGAGTGAAATCTGCAGAATGGCATCAGGACGACCAAACGTTGCATCTCATTATAAATGAAGAAAAAACAAATGGCATTGAAGTTCAAAAAGCCATTGCAAAAGTAGGTCACGATACAGAAGAGGTTCGTGCAAAGGACGAGGATTATGAAAAACTGCATACTTGTTGTTCCTACAAAAGAGAATAAAATTCAGCCAAAACCGAGATGATTTCTCGGTTTTTTTATATCTCAAAATGAAAATTTGATGGCAATGTTTTTAAACTGTTATAAAAAACTAAAAGTATCTGAATATAATTGTAGTTCAAGTAAATAATTCTTACTTTCACGCTCAAAATTTTAACCAACCAAAAATGAGTAATTTCGACTGGAAAAATCTTATTGATCCCCTGTTTTATATACAGTTTGACATCAACGGAATCAAACTTGGTCTTTATTTAGTTTTATTTATTGTATTTGCCGAAACAGGCTTGTTTGCTGGGTTTTTTCTTCCAGGAGATAGTTTGCTCTTTCTAGCGGGAATTTATAATAGAGAATTGATAGAAAATGTTTTTCTCATTGATAGCAGTTTCTTAAACGTTACATTATTGGCAACTTTTGTAGCACTTGCAGGTATCCTTGGAAATATGGTTGGATATTGGTTTGGTTCTAAAAGTGGTTACTATTTGTATAACAAGCAGGATAGTTTTTGGTTTAAGAAAAAATACTTGGTCCAGTCCAAAGATTTCTTCGAAAAACATGGAGGAAGAGCAATTATATTCGCTAGATTTTTACCAATCTTCAGAACTTTTGCACCAATTGTTGCAGGAATTGTAATGATGGAGAAAAAGAAATTTATGTTCTATAACATCATCAGTTCCTTTGTGTGGTCGTTCAGTTTGATTTTTGCTGGACACTATCTTTATGGATTCCTTTTGAGGAATTATGAAATTGATTTGAAGCAACATATAGAATTGATAGTCATTGTATTAGTTCTTATAACAATATTGCCTGTCATATTAAAGTTTAGTAAGAAATCTAAAACTGAAACATCAGAATAAAAGAAGCCCCAAATAGTGTCTAACTTTTTGGGGCATGTTCATTGTCAAACGGGCTTCTTTTTTAGTTTAGGTTCAAAATCAACTCTTGTTGGATAATTTCTCCATTAATATTGATTCCTTCTATGTCAACAATAACTTTTTCTTTTTGTAAATTTGATATTTCGTATAAAAACTGCCCCCCTTCATTTGAAATAATGTATGGACTCCATCCTATAACACCATAATTGTCAAATCCTTTTCCAGATGTATCAGTATATTTTTCTTGCTTAAAGTTAACAGGTTCAGAAAATCCCTTTCCTATAAAGAATTTAAAATTATCGGCTCTATCTTCAAATTCTGGTTTTTTAGTGAAGATGTTGATTATTCCTTGCCTATTATTCATTCCAATTGGTGAAGCACTGCGACTTAAAAATATTTCATCAATATCGGTCAAATTCATTCCATATAGCTCGTTGAAATTAAGAACTCTTATGCCGTCTATATTTATTTCCGGTTCAGATTGTGCAGAATTAATAGTGTTTGGTCTTCGAGAGTAAATGAATATATCTCCCCGAACTTCGTTAACTGTGAAGCCGTTGTAACGTATGAATTGCAGTAAAGACATTCCTATGTGTCTTTCTTCCATCTTATAACCTTTTAGTAATCTGTTTTCTATTTTATTTTCATAAATCAATTCTGGTTTTTTGTTTTTAATTAATACATCTTCTAATTTTATTGCTTCATTCGAAAAGCTAGGATATTCGTATGTTATAGTTTCATATTCAAAGTCCTCAAAAGAATCTAACTTAAGCTTAAAGGGTTTGTAAAAAGGTCTGGATCTATTAAGAATTGTAGTATTTAATTTGGTTTTAACCTCTTTAAAAGCGGGAGATTTTAAAAGAGAGAGATTGAGGTAGGAACTGTCAATAACTATGAGATTTTCTATTTTAAATTTACCATTTTCAGTAACATCTGTTTGTTTATTGATGAAATCAATATAAGACAAGAGTTTTACCTTATGGTCGGCTTTATTTTTAATTTGGTCATCTATTGTACCTTCAATACTTAATCCTATATCAAAACTATAATTTGATTTAGGAGGGTTGATATTCATATTTTTCCAATCATATTTTACCTCGTGTTGATTGACAAGTACCATGTCCAACTCAATCTTTTTTATTCTATTCCTATTCGTAAAATAATAAGATGAATTTTCAAGCGGATATTTAAGGTAGGGATTTATATTTAAACCAACATTAATAGTGGTTTTATTCAAATCATTGCCTTTTGTTTTTTCTGGCAAAGTCGATAAGCTTAGGTAAGAATTGGATAAACTGTTATATCCAACTAAGCTAATTTTTTCTTTATCCAATTTGTTTTTAACTATCGTAATCGGTGTGGCATAATTTGTTACTAGGGAATCAGAATAGATAAGCCTTTCGCATAACTGATTTAGATCACCATCAATAATCCTCAAAGTATTAATGCCTTTAAAAAGGGTTTTGGTTTCTATAGTAAATGCCTTGCTTTTGTGATCTTTAAATGAAAATTCTTGAATAATCGACTTACTATCTTTATTGATAACTAGAAATAGTTTTTTATTGTTTAAGTTTTTGAGAGTTTCTTCGTTTGTATTTAAACTGACAAAAATTTTGTTTTCATTGCTAATGTTGTTTACGGCTAGGCCTAAACCAATGTGCTTCTGCTCTGGAAGATCTTTTTCAAATATTTGATTGTTGTAGTTAAATACAATCTTTAATTTTTCGGGCGTTGGAGGCACTACTATTTTTGCATATCCAAAACGGTTAAGCCGAAAAGTTCTTAAAATTTCACCATTAAGATTTTGCAGTTTTCCTTCAAGACTGTCAATACTATTATTTCGACAATCAAGGAATGAAATTCCCATTGAGTTTTCAATACCTCTTACATAATTTCCTCCTTCAGGATTTATATTGATTTTTAGAGAATTAATATTTACTTTTTTATAATTTTTCACACCTTGTGAAGGATTGATAACCGTTATTTTTGAGATAGTCGATTCGTCTTCGCTAAAATTGTTCATCCAATTCGTATAGGCTTGGATGTAATAATTTCCAGAAGATGTATTTGATTTTAAATCAATTTTACCCGAAAAGATACCATTGCTTGCAAAAACGAGCTGTTCGGAAACCTGCTTCCCATTTTCATCTAAAAGTAGGATGAAAATGTTTGAAGTGAAAAAGGGTTTGGCATTTTTTCGGTTGATTACGTATCCCTTGAACCAAATGGTTTCATTATCTAGAAATGTAGTTTTATTGAGGTGCAGATGGATGGCTTCCCTTTCTAAATTAAAATAATTTTCAAATACGGAAGCTATTTTTGCTTGGCTTACATCGGAGTTGTTTTGGGAATAGCTACTTGTAAATGCCAATAAAGTAATTAGGTAAAGATAATTTTTTATCATAGTAGAATTTTTTGTAAAAAAATGTTTCCAAAAATGATACCAAAAAAGGCGAATATGAAATAAATCATATTCGCCTTTAAAACTTTAACTAAATGAATATTACATCATTCCTGGCATTCCACCACCCATTGGCATTCCACCTCCGGCATTTTCTTCTTTAATTTCGACCAAAGCACATTCAGTCGTCAGGATCATTCCGGCAACCGAGGCAGCATTTTCTAGTGCCACACGAGTAACCTTCTTAGGGTCGATGATTCCAGCTTTTAGCATATCAACATATTCATCTGTTTTCGCATTATAACCAAAATCTCCAGAACCTTCTGCAACTTTTGCCACCACAACAGAACCTTCAAGTCCTGCATTTTCAACGATAGTTCTCAAAGGGGCTTCAACTGCACGAGAAACAATCTGAATTCCTGTAGCTTCGTCTGCATTATCTGCAGTGATGTCTTTTAAGGCATTTTTAGCCCTAAGAAGTGCAACACCTCCACCAGCAACAATTCCTTCTTCAACAGCGGCACGGGTAGCGTGAAGTGCATCGTCAACTCTGTCTTTCTTTTCTTTCATTTCCACTTCAGAAGCTGCACCAACATACAAAACTGCAACACCACCGGCCAATTTAGCCAAACGTTCTTGCAATTTTTCTTTGTCATAATCAGAAGTCGTAGTTTCCATCTGACCTTTGATTTGGTTTACACGGTTTTTGATCATATCCGCTTCACCAGCACCACTAACGATTGTAGTATTATCTTTATCAATGCTTACTCTTTTTGCTGTTCCCAACATTTCAATAGTAGCAGCTTCCAAAGTATAACCTCTTTCTTCCGAAATTACAGTTCCTCCAGTTAAAATGGCGATGTCTTCCAACATTGCTTTTCTTCTGTCGCCGAAACCTGGGGCTTTTACAGCGGCAATTTTCAACGCTCCACGAAGTTTGTTTACTACCAATGTAGATAAAGCTTCACCGTCAACATCTTCAGCAATAATCAACAATGGTTTTCCTGATTGTGCAACTGGCTCCAAAACTGGAAGTAATTCTTTCAGAGAAGATACTTTTTTATCGTATAAAAGGATATAAGGGTTCTCTAATTCTGCTTCCATTTTTTCTGGATTCGTAACAAAATAAGGAGAAAGATAACCTCTGTCAAATTGCATTCCTTCCACAACGTCTACATAAGTATCCGTTCCTTTAGCTTCCTCAACCGTGATGACACCTTCTTTCCCTACTTTGGCGAAAGCCGTAGCAATCAAATCTCCAATAACTTCGTCATTGTTAGCAGAGATAGAAGCAATTTGTTTTATTTTTTCAGAATCGCTTCCGACAACTTTTGCTTGTTTAGATAAATCGGCCACAATAGCTTCAACAGCCTTGTCGATTCCTCTTTTCAAGTCCATTGGATTTGCACCAGCAGCAACGTTTTTCAAGCCTTCCTTAACGATAGCTTGTGCTAAAACCGTAGCTGTTGTAGTTCCGTCTCCAGCCAAGTCATTGGTTTTAGAGGCGACTTCCTTCACCATTTGAGCACCCATGTTTTCCAACGGATCTTTCAATTCAATTTCTTTTGCAACAGTAACACCATCTTTGGTTACGTTTGGTCCACCGAATGATTTTCCAATAATAACATTACGACCTTTTGGTCCAAGGGTTACTTTTACTGCATTTGCCAAAGCATCAACTCCACGTTTTAATCCGTCACGTGCTTCAATATCAAATTTTATATCTTTTGCCATTTTATTTGTTTGTTAACTAGTCTTACTACTTTGTACTTAATTCTTACTACTTTTTTTAGATTATCGCAAGAATGTCATCCTCACGCATAATCAAATAATCTTTTCCTTCAAATTTCAAGTCGGTTCCTGCATACTTTCCGTATAGAACAGTATCGCCAACTTTAACAGTCATGGTGTGATCTTTAGATCCGTTTCCAACGGCAACTACAGTTCCTTTTTGAGGTTTTTCCTTAGCTGTGTCAGGAATAAAAATGCCCGAAGCTGTTTGGGTTTCGGCAGCAACAGGCTCAATTAAAACGCGGTCTGAAAGTGGTTTAATGTTTAATGCCATAATATTTATGTTTTTAAATAATTTAAATTAAGATGAAATCTGATTTTCAGAAATTGTGCCAGTAACAAGTTTGCTGACAAATTTTCAGCTAAAAAAAATGCCAGCATTGAAGCTGGCATTGGATATTTTATTAAGTCAGAAATTATTCTGCTGGAGTTTCTGCAGGTGTGGCAGTTTCAGTTGCTGGAGCAGCTGGTTTTGGAGCAGCTATTTCTGTGTCGTCAATGATTTTAGTTTCAGATTCCGACGTAAAACTCAAGCTAGAGAATAAAATCAAAAGGATTAAAACTGTTGCTAAAGTCCAAGTACTTTTGTCTAAAAAGTCAGTAGTTTTTTGAACACCTCCTAATTGTTGAGATCCGCCTAATGTTGAAGATAAACCACCACCTTTAGGGTTTTGAACCATGATTACCACCACTAAAAGAAAGCAAACTATTGTGATAAGTACTAAAAAAATTGAAAACATAATAGTATAATTAATTGTTATTTTGTTGTATAAACTTAATATCCGAAATTCGGTCTGCAAATAAACTACTTTTTTCTGGATATTTCAAAATTAATATTTCATAAGCTTGAATTGCCTTTTGATATTTTTTTTGTTCGAGATAGACCTTCGCCAAAGTTTCGGTCATCAGGTAGGAAGTATCGCCTTCCGTTTGCTGTAAAACTATTGGTTTTGTTTCGGTTTGCTTGATAGGCGGAATCTTCGGATTGGCTTCAATAAACTTATCGATGATCTCCAGTTTTTTCTTTTTCTCTAAATCTTTCTCTTCGGTTTTTTCTTCAACTGGAGCAATTTCACGATTTATGGGGCTGAAACTTGCCAGTTGTAGCCACTCTTGAAACGAATGCTTTTCTTCTTTAGAAAACCCCAAGGGCTTTCCAATTTCGAGTTTTTCTTCAATCAACTCTAATTTAGATGCTTCATGCTGGGTTTCTTCCTGAATTTCATTTTCAAGTTCAACTTCTGGAGAAGCTTCTTTTATAGAGGTTAAGATCGATTGTTCTAATTTGTTTATTGATTCAGTAGCTTTTTCTACAACAGGTTCTTCAGTTTTTTGACTTTCATCTCGAACAATAATTTCACTTTCGTTTACAATTATATTGTTGATCATGGCTTCCTTTTCATCCAAGAACGTTTTTTGAAGCGTTGCAAAATTCCCAGTCGTAATAAAATCGAACAAAACACTTCTGTCTGTTGTATAAGAAGCAGTAACCCGTAGGGCTTGGTTGTATTTAAAACTGTCCTGATTGTATAGACCTTTCAAGTATAAAGCTCGGGCACTCTGAAAATAAGGAAATTCCTCTACAATTCGCTCCAAACCGAAGGTATGCTTATCATTGATAGCATTGGGTTTGTTGAGCAAATAGGTTATTTCAGTAGTGTTCAATTTTATCTTAATTTAAATTACCATTTGGCTAATGATTCGTTGAAGATGTCTTGTGTGATTCTTTCAAAAATTTCGTCTAAAGCTGTTGTGAGCTGAGACCCAACAAGTTGCTGATCACCACTATAATCAAAGAAAAAGGTAAAGGGTTTTTCAAAATCATCGGCTTCTTTTTTCTTGTTGGTAAACCGAACATTTATTCGGATAGTCAATCGGTTTTGAGATGCTCTTTGGTCGGCAGTTGCAGTCATTGGACTGATTCTGTAATCTGTAATTTCACCTTCATAAACCAAATCGCCTCCAGAATTTGTCAAACTCAAATTGGTTTGATTTTGAATCAAATCCTGCAACGCACGTGTAAATTTCAGTTCAATTCCGGGCTCAATCAATTCTGAAGCATTTTGAAAATAATTTACTTGAAAAGTCTTTGCGTCAATCTTTCCTGTTCCAGTAAAATTATAAACAGAACAACCATTAAAAGTCAAAACAATCAAGGTTAGTAAAGCGATATGTTTTAATTTATTCATTTTATTTTTTAAAAAGATTCAAATATACTATAAATCAAATTGTTTTATTTTGCGGTACAACGTTCTTTCCGAAATTCCGAGTTCATCCGCTGCGGCTTTTCGCTTTCCTTTGTTTTTTTCCAATGATTTCTTGATCATTTCAATTTCTTTTTGCTCCAATTTCAGAATTTCTTCCTCCTCAACCGTTTCCGCAAAAAGATAATTGTCTTCCTGTTCGTGAAAATCGTTTTTAGGAATTGCATTCTGAACCGGAATAACCGAAAGTTCATCTTGGTCTTCATAGTCAATTTCAGAATCTTCTTGATGCGAACCGTAAATTTTCTGAATCAGATTTTTATTGTTTTCCTGCACTTTTGAGCTTCCATTCTGCATTAATTCCAACGTTAGTTTTTTCAAATCGTTCAAGTCGCTTTTCATATCAAAAAGAACTTTATAAAGAATTTCTCTTTCCGTACTGAAGTCGTTTTCACTCTTTTTGTCTTTGATGACAGAAGGTAAATTACTTCCATCAACTGGTAAGTACGATTGCAAAGTCAAAGCCGAAATGTCTCTATTGGTTTCCAAAACCGAAATTTGTTCGGCCACATTTCGAAGCTGACGAATGTTTCCACTCCAGCGAAATTTCAACAGATATTGAACGGCATTATCGTCCAATTTAATCGGAGGCATTTTATATTTATGAGCAAAATCCGAAGCAAATTTCCTGAAAAGTAAATGAATATCGTCTTTTCTGTCACGTAATGGTGGCAACGGAATGTCAACCGTGCTCAAACGATAATACAAATCTTCACGGAATTTTCCTTTTTCGATGGCATCAAACATATTCACGTTTGTTGCAGCCACGATTCGAACATTCGTTTTTTGAACTTGTGAGGAACCTACTTTAATAAATTCTCCATTTTCCAAAACACGAAGCAAACGAACCTGTGTTGTCAAAGGCAATTCTCCCACTTCGTCCAAGAAAATTGTTCCACCATCGGCTACTTCAAAATAACCTTCACGTGTAGAAGTGGCTCCTGTAAAAGCACCTTTTTCGTGACCAAAAAGCTCACTGTCGATGGTTCCTTCTGGAATGGCACCACAGTTTACGGCAATGTATTTTCCGTGTTTTCTATGTGAAAGCGAATGGATGATCTTCGGAATACTTTCTTTCCCGACACCACTTTCTCCCACAACCAAAACCGAAATATCCGTTGGTGCAACCTGGATTGCTTTTTCAATCGCACGATTTAATTTCGGGTCGTTCCCGATGATTTCAAATCGCTGTTTTATGGCCTGAACTGATTCCATAATTTATTTTTTAAACACAGATTTCACGAATTTTCACAGATTTAATTTGTGCTAATCTGTGAAATCTGTGTTGAAATTTATTTTTAATTCATTTCACTATAACCCACAACTTCTCCAATCAAAGTTCCGCTGGTACAACTGTTGATTTTTACATTCACAAATTCTCCAATCTTATAATTTTCTCTTGGAAAAACAACCGTGATACTTTGTGAATTTCTTCCTGAAAACTGTTCTTTAGATTTTTTAGAAGTCTTTTCGATTAGAACTTCAACTGTTTTTCCGATGAATTCCTCGCTTCTGAACCAGCTGTGTTTTTGCTGTAAATCCACAATTTCTTGCAATCTTCTGGCTTTTGTTTCTTCAGGAACATCGTCTTCCATTTTTCTTCCAGCCAAAGTTCCCGGACGTTCCGAATATGAATACATATAACCGAAATTATATTTTACAAATTCCATCAAACTTAATGTGTCTTGATGATCTTGTTCGGTTTCAGTTGGAAAACCAGCTATCATATCTTGCGAAATACTGCATTCCGGAATTATAGTTCTGATTTTTGTAATCAAGTCAAAATATTCAGCTCGTGTATGCAATCGGTTCATTTCTTTCAAAATCCTGTCGCTTCCTGATTGAACTGGAAGGTGAATGTGCTTGCAGATATTTGGATATTTTGCAATCACATGCAAAACACTTTCGTGCATATCTTGCGGATTTGAAGTCGAGAAACGAACCCGCATTTTCGGGAATGTTGTCGCTACCATCTCCAATAAATTATCGAAATTCACGGCAGTCGCTTTTTGCATATCAGATGCTTTCTCGAAATCTTTTTTCAAACCACCGCCATACCACAAATAGCTATCGACATTTTGACCTAAAAGTGTAATTTCCTTATAACCTTGATTCCATAAATTAAAAATTTCGGTCATGATACTTTGCGGTTCACGGCTTCTTTCGCGACCTCTCGTGAACGGAACCACACAAAACGTACACATATTATCGCAACCTCTTGTAATGGAAACCAAAGCCGTAATGCCGTTGCTGTTCAATCGAACCGGAGAAATATCGCCATACGTTTCATCTTTCGATAAAATCACGTTGATGGCGTCATTTCCTGATTCCACTTCGGCTAAAAGATTTGGCAAATCTTTATAGGCATCTGGACCAACAACCAAATCCACGATTTTTTCTTCTTCAAGGAATTGGCTTTTTAATCGCTCTGCCATACAACCCAAAACCCCAACTTTCATCTTTGGGTTGATTCGTTTTACGGCGTTATATTTTTCCAGACGTTTTCTGATGGTCTGTTCGGCCTTGTCTCTAATAGAACAGGTGTTTACCAAAACCAAATCGGCTTCTTCGAGAATTTGGGTGGTGTTGAAACCATTTTCAGATAGAATGGAAGCCACGACTTCGCTATCCGAAAAATTCATCGCACAGCCATAACTCTCGATAAAAAGTTTTTTGGTATTTCCCGTTTTATGCTCTAAAACCAAGCTTTCGCCTTGTTTGTTTTCTTCAATAATCTTTTCCATACGTCTTCCTTCAGCGGAATTTATTCGATTGGCAAAGATAGTATAAATTTAAGCGATATGACAAGTTGGCAGGATTAGATTTAACAATGTTTTTTGAGAAGCTCATCCAGCTTTTCGTTTCAATCTTTTGTTGGAAAAACTTTTTTTGCAAGGCTTTGCAGGAACTTCCGTTGGTCGTTCTGCAAAACCAGCAAAAAATAGTTTTCCCAACAAAAGGATTTTCACTTCAAACACGAAGTGTTCACCGAACACTTATGAAAATAAGTGTACAGTGAGGTAATCTGGGCTAGTGATGCGGTTTGTGGTTACCTAACTTTCTACAAACTCTACAAAGTCAAATTTGATGATTTCCCAATTTTTTTCCAACAAACAAATCGGTTCAAAATCCGAATCGGCAATATCAAAGTTGATTAATTGCGGTTTGATTTTATCGAAACCATCGTTGTAGGGATAACGTTTCTGGAATAATGAAATCATTTCGTCAATATTGGTTTTATCAATAAAATAATGCAAATCCCAGAAATCCTTTTTTCTTCCACCACGTAAAATAACATCCAGTTTCATGGCAATTATTTCGTTTGCAGTAGCCATTCGGATGTTTTCTATAATTATCGGAGGTTCGATAAATTCATCGGTGTAATACAAATCGATTTTTACACAGTCTTCTAATGAATTCCCAACTACAAAATTAGTCCCGAAACTTACATTATCTAAATTTCTTGACCTACAAAAAGGATATTTTAATTCTAGAAATTCACGAAGAGCTTTGTAATCAATTGAACCATACTCTGCATCAGTAAATAAATCAATATCCACCGACATTCTATGGCCTAATTGTAAACTCAAAGCCGTTCCTCCAACAAGCCTGAAAGGTTTAAATAAGGGTTCATTGATAATATCCTGAAGCACATTTTTCAGAATTGGAGCTACGGTGTTCCAATATAATTTATTCATCGGAGTTGTATTTTAGATAGGATTTCATCTACTTCATTTTTTCCATAAAAACGAATTATTTCTTCTTGCTCCATTTTGTTTCCATAGGAAAAGATTCTTTGTATTATGGAACGTTTCATTAATTTCCAATCTATTTTCTCAAATGTTGTATCCCAAAATGTAATTTTATTTAATTTAGATAAATCCGGTTTGTAATTTACATCTCTTTTCGCGAGTTTGATATCGTGAAAAACTTGCAATGTCATCAAGAAACCTTCTTCCAAGCCTAATTTTTCTTCGATTTTTAAAGATAAATCCACGTTCATATTTCGGGTTCCTTTGATGATGGCTCCCAAGGTTTGTGGGTGTTCGTTAATGGAAAGCGCGAATTGGCGTTTGCTGATTTTTAATTTCAGCAATTCGCGTTCGATGAATTTTCCGGGATGAACTCCTTTTAATATTTCGAGTTTGGTTTTCATACTACAAATGTAAACAATTTTGTTTACATTTTGATTTTTTGATTTCCTAACAGGTATTTTTCTCCTGTTAGGTTTTATTTTTACACAATCCAGAAAATACCTAACAGGAGAAAAATACCTGTTAGGAGTTGTGGCGAAACTTTGCGAATTTGAATTGTTGAAATTATTTATACCTTAAATTATATATCATTTTGATTTTTTTTGAAAACTCCAATTTATAGACAATAGTGTTCCGAAAGATTCCCAAGTTCAAATGGATTTTCAAATAGCCCCGATGGGAGGGAAAAGCCTTTTTGTTCGCTTCTTTAGCGGACAAAAAGCTTTGGAAGGACAGCGGGAAAATGGATTGCTAAAAATGCCTGATGTTTCGCTCCTAAATTGAAAAATTTTAAGTACTGGAAATCAGCTAATTTCAATTAAAAAAAATCTTAAAACGCAATATTTAAAAAATTCACATACTTTTGCGACAGAAATAGAAGCATTATGGCAAAGAATTTAGTGATAGTTGAGTCGCCTGCGAAGGCAAAAACCATAGAAAAATTTTTGGGAAGCGATTACCAGGTGGAGTCCAGTTATGGGCACATTGCAGATTTGCCTTCCAAGGAAATTGGGGTGGATGTGTTGAATGGTTTTAAACCGAAATATGAAGTTTCCCCTGATAAAAAAGCGTTGGTGACGAAACTAAAAGGACTAGCGAAAAAAGCCGAAATGGTTTGGTTGGCGAGTGATGAAGACCGTGAGGGAGAGGCTATTTCTTGGCACTTGGCGGAAGAATTGGATTTGAAACCAGAGAAGACGAAAAGAATCGTTTTTCATGAGATTACAAAAACAGCAATCTTAAAAGCGATTGATAATCCGAGGGGAATTAACTATGACTTGGTAAATGCCCAGCAAGCGAGAAGAGTTTTAGACAGATTGGTGGGTTATGAACTTTCTCCAGTTTTATGGAGAAAAATCAAAGGCGGTTTATCGGCAGGAAGAGTACAGTCGGTTTCTGTTAGATTAATTGTGGAAAGAGAAAGAGAAATCCAGAATTTTAATGCAGTTGCAAGTTATTCGGTTGTGGCTGAATTTGCCAACGAAGCTGGAAAAACGTTCAAGGCGAAATTGCCAAAGAATTTCAATACGAAAAAAGAAGCCGAAGATTTTTTGAATAAAAATATCGGTTCTATATATAAGGTAGCGGATCTGGAAACAAAGCCTACCAAAAAATCTCCTGCAGCACCGTTTACGACTTCGACTTTGCAACAGGAAGCGGCGAGAAAATTGTATCTTCCTGTTGGAATCACGATGCAGTTGGCTCAACGTTTATATGAGGCAGGATTGATTACCTATATGAGAACGGACAGCGTGAATCTTTCTAACGATGCGATGAATGCGGCGGAAGCTGAAATCATCAAATCGTATGGAAAAGAATTTTCGAAACCTAGAAGTTTTGTAACGAAAAGCAAAGGAGCTCAAGAGGCTCACGAGGCAATTCGTCCGACGGATATGTCGCGTCACACGGTAAATATCGACAGAGACCAAGCGCGTTTGTATGATTTGATTTGGAAAAGGACATTGGCTTCCCAAATGAGCGATGCCCAATTAGAAAGAACCAACGTTAAAATTGAGGCTAACAATCACAGCGAATTATTTGCAGCAACTGGTGAGGTTTTGCTTTTTGAAGGTTTCTTGAAAGTATATTTGGAAGGTAGCGATGATGACGATGAAGAACAAGAAGGAATGTTGCCAGCGATGAAAGTCAATGAGAAATTGCAAAACAATTATATTACAGCGACAGAAAGATATTCAAGACCTCCGGCGAGATATACCGAAGCTTCTTTGGTGAAGAAATTGGAAGAACTTGGAATTGGCCGTCCGTCAACTTATGCTCCGACGATTTCTACAATCATCAACAGAAATTATGTTGAGAAAGGAAATTTAGAAGGAAACGAAAGAAATTATACGCAATTGACCTTGCAATCTGGAAAGCTTGGAGAGAAATTATTGAAAGAAACTACAGGTTCTGATAAAGGAAAATTGGTTCCGACAGACATCGGGACAATTGTTACTGATTTCTTGGTGAAGAATTTTGAAAGAATCTTGGATTATAATTTCACGGCAAAAGTGGAACAGGATTTTGATGAAATTGCCGAAGGAAATGTGAATTGGGCTAAAATGATGCAGGAATTCTACGATCAGTTTCATCCAAATGTGAAAGACGTGGAAGCCAATGCGGAAAGAGAATCCGGAGAGAGGATTCTAGGAAAAGATCCAAAAACAGGAAAACCGGTTAGCGTTCGCTTAGGAAAATTTGGCCCGATGGCTCAAATTGGAGATGCTGAAGATGAAGAAAAGCAGTTCGCCAGTTTGATGAACGACCAGAATATCGGGAATATTACTTTGGAAGAAGCTTTGAAGTTGTTCTTGCTTCCTAAAAATCTGGGAACACATAAAGGAGAAGAAGTTGAAGTGAACAATGGCCGTTTTGGTCCTTATGTTCGTTTCGGGAAAATGTTTATTTCTTTGCCGAAAGGAGAAGATCCGTTGGATGTAACTTTTGAAAGAGCAAAAGAATTGATTGCAGAAAAAGAGGAAGCTGATGCTCCGATTGCAACCTATAAAAATGAGCCCGTTCAAAAAGGTGTTGGTCGTTTTGGCCCATTCCTTAAATGGAATGGAATTTTTATAAACGTAAATAAGAAATATAATTTTGACAATCTTTCTCAATCCGATATCGTTGAATTGATTGAAGATAAAATGCAGAAAGAAATCGATAAAGTTTTACACCATTGGGAAGACGAAGGAATCAAGGTGGAAAAAGCACGTTGGGGACGTTCGATTATTACCAAAGGAAAAATCAAGATTGAATTGAGTAAAGATGTTGATGCAACGAAATTGACATTGGCAGAAGTTCAGGAAATGATTGAGAAAAAATCGCCTGCAAAAAAGACGGCGGCGAAAAAAACTACAGCAACTAAAAAACCAGCTGCAAAAAAAGCAGTTGCCAAAAAGAAATAATATATGGAGTTTGATTTTCTATCGCCTTTAGATGATGAAATCCTAGGGTTTATAAACGGACTTTCTTCTCAAAATTTGGGAAGTAAGGTGGTTTTGCATTCCTCAAAAGATTTTCCAGACTTAAATAAAGTAGATCTTGCAATTATTGGTGTGTTGGAGAATCGTGGTGCTGAAAATCAAATAGAGGATGTAAATCTGGATCATATTAGAAAAGAATTGTATGGCTTATTTCCTGGAAACTGGCACAAATCAATTGCTGATTTAGGGGATATAAAAGCTGGAAATTCAGTTGAGGACACCTATTTTGCTTTAAAAAAGGTTGTAGCTGAACTCGTAAAGCGAAAAATTGTACCTGTTGTTATAGGAGGAACTCAAGATTTGACTTATTCGTTATATAGAGCTTATGATGAGTTGGAGCAAATGGTAAACTTGGTTTCTATTGATAATAAATTTGATTTCGGAAAAGAAGCATCTGAATTATCGGCGACATCTTATATTACAAAAATGATATTAGAAGAGCCAAATAACCTCTTTAATTATAGCAATATTGGCTATCAAACCTATTATAATTCGCAGGAAGAGATAGATTTGATAGAAAAATTATTTTTTGAGGCTTATCGTTTGGGGGAAATCTCCAATAATATATCGATTTCGGAGCCAGTGTTTCGAGATGCCGATATAATATCTTTAGATTTAACATCGGTAAAGTCTTGTGATTCGGGTAATTTTATTACTTTTACTCCCAACGGATTTAACGGTAAGGAAATTTGTTCTTTATCAAGATATGCAGGAATTAGCGATAAAGTGTCTTTATTTGGCATATTTAATCACAATAATTCAAAACAAGAGTCCGTTTTAATAGCTCAGATCATTTGGTATTTTATAGAAGGCTATCATTACCGTTCAAATGAATATCCTTTTGGAAGTAGAGACAATTACTTAAAGTACATTGTGCCATTGGATGAAGAGGAATTAGTGTTCTATAAGAGCGATAAAACAGAGAGATGGTGGATAGAAATACCTTTTATTTCAAATGTTAATAATAAATTAAAAAGAAATACGTTATTACCCTGTTCCTATGAAGATTATTTAGGAGCTACAAATCAGGAAATACCTGAAAGATGGTGGAAAGCCCAAAGGAGAAATCTCCTCTAACAAATAGTTAGTTTGGTGTAAATTAGAATTATAAATTCAATTTCACATAATTTTAAGTTTTTGTTGGTAAAAAAATTGTTTTTTAGAAAAATAATAAATAGGTTTACGCCCTTAAAATACGAATATATCATAACCCAATTTATATGAAGAAGTTCATTGCATTTGCAGCATTATCATCATTACTATTTAGCTGTGGCTCTAGCGACAAAGGGGAACTAGTAGGTGTGAAAGGAAAAAAATGGCATCCTGAGAAACCTTATGGTATGACCTTGGTTCCAGGTGGATCCTATATTATGGGTAAATCAGACGATGATTTAGCTAATATTGGAGATGCCCCAACGAAAACCGTAACAGTTCGTTCTTTTTATATGGATGAAACCGAGATTACAAATAGTGAGTACCGTCAGTTTGTAGAATGGGTAAAAGATTCTACAATCCGAGTTCGTTTGGCTATTATGGCTGATGAGCAAGGGCAGACTGCTGGATCTGGTGGAGGAAAAAAAGCAACTGGAATTGGAGATTTTGCTTTTGCTGATGCCGATCCTGAAAAAATGACTCCATACGATAAGTATATGTATGAAAACTACTACAGCGTGGGTACTGAAGATGACATGTATGCTGGTAGAAGATTAAATAAAAAAGTGAAACTTATTACTGATACTTCAAAATATCCTGATGAGTTTTATACAGAAGTAATGGATTCTATGTATTTGCCTCTTGAAGAGTCTTATAATGGATTGAGAACTATTGATAATAGCAAGTTGAAATTCCGTTACACGGAAGTTGATTTGAATGAAGCGGTTAAGAAAAAAGGAAGAAAAGGGTTTGTGAAAAAATCCGAGCCAGTAGAAATTTATCCTGATACTACTTCTTGGATAAAAGATTTCTCTTATTCTTATAATGAGCCAATGCATAATGATTATTTTTGGCACCAAGCCTACAGTGATTATCCGGTAGTAGGTGTGTCTTGGAAACAATCTAAAGCATTCTGTGCTTGGAGAACGCTTCATAAAAATGCTTACATCAAATCTAAAAAGAAAAAAGGACGTAACTTGATCAATTCATTCAGATTGCCAACTGAGGCAGAATGGGAATATGCTGCTCGTGGAGGTCTTCAATCTGCAACTTACCCTTGGGGAGGTCCTTATACTAAAAATGATAGAGCTTGTTTCTTGGCAAACTTTAAGCCAAACAGAGGAGATTATGCAGCAGATGGAGCTTTATATACTGTAGAAGCAAAATCTTTTGATCCAAATGGATACAATCTGTATAATATGGCTGGAAACGTTGCTGAATGGACGGATTCTTCTTATGATCCAGGAGCTTATGAGTTTGTTTCAACAATGAACCCTAATGTGCCAGATGCCAAAAACCAACGTAAAGTTGTTAGAGGTGGTTCATGGAAAGATGTTGCCTACATGCTTCAAGTTAGTACTCGTGATTTTGAGTATGCAGATACTGCAAGAAGCTACATAGGTTTCAGAACAGTTCAAGATTATATGGGAACTCAGACTACTGGGAACGCACCAAGAAATTAAATTATTTAAACCAACTTTATTAAACTATCTAATTAACTAAAAAAAAACAATTATTATTATGGCATTATTAAGCAAAAAAGCAATGAATTTCGCTTACGGTATGGGAGCGGCAGTTGTAATCCTTGGAGCATTATTTAAAATTGCTCACTTCGAGATTGGTTTCTTGACGGGAACTGTGATGCTTTCGGTAGGTCTTATTACTGAGGCGGCTATCTTTGCATTATCTGCATTTGAACCAGTTGACAATGAGTTAGATTGGACTTTAGTATATCCTGAATTAGCAGGAGGTCAAGGAACAAAAAAAGAAGCTAAAAAAGAAAACCCAGCAGAAGCTCAAGGGTTATTGTCTCAAAAATTAGACAACTTATTGAAAGAAGCTAAAATCGATGGTGAGATGATGGCTAGTTTAGGAAACAGCATCAAAAATTTCGAATCTGCTGCTAAAGGAATTTCTCCAGCCGCTGACGGAATTGCTGCTACAAAAAAATACAGTGAAGAATTGTCTATGGCTGCGGCTCAAATGGAGTCTTTAAACAGTTTATACAAAGTACAATTAGAAAGTGCTTCAAGAAACGCTGAAGCTAACAAAGAAATCGCTGATAACGCATCTAAATTAAAAGACCAAATGCAATCTATGACTGCAAACATCGCTTCGTTGAACAATGTTTATGGTGGTATGCTTTCTGCAATGAGTAACAAAGGATAATTAGTTTTATACTATATTTTCATAAACAAAATAAACTAAACTAATTAGAAAAAATGGCAGGAGGAAAATTAACCCCTAGACAGAAGATGATTAACCTAATGTACTTGGTTTTCATCGCTATGTTGGCAATGAATATGTCAAAAGAAGTACTTTCGGCTTTCGGATTGATGAACGAAAAATTTGAAGCAGCTAACGCTTCTGCTAAATTGACAAACGAGCAGATGATGCAATCTTTGGATGCTAAGGCAAGTGAAGCAGGTGGAGAATTTGCTGGAGCTGCTGCAACAGCTCACAAAGTTGAGGCGGCAACTAAGAAGTTCTACGATTTTGTAGGAACTTTGAAGGATGAAACCGTAAAAGGTGTTGAAGTAAAAGACGGTAAAATGTCTTATGAAGCTATGGATAAAGCAGATAACCTTGACCACAGTTGGTTTACTGGAGACGGCTATACCAAGCGTGGGAATGAAGTTATTGCTGCAATTGAAACATATAAGAATGAGATGAAAGCGGCTTTAGGGACTGAAAAAAAGTATAGTGCGATATTAAATCAAGTTAATAAAGCTTTTGATTTGAAAGATGTTCCTAACAAAGAAGGAGTGAAGATCAAGTTTCTTGATTATCATTTCAAAGGTTTTCCTCAAATCGCTTCTTTAGCTAAATTATCAGCTTGGCAAAATGATGCTAAGAAAGCTGAATCTGATGTGATAAGTGCAGCTTTAGGAAAAGCTGCGGTTCAGGCTGCATCTTACAGTAACTATCAAGCTATTGTAGTTTTAGAGAAAAATGCTTATTTTCAAGGTGAGAATGTAAAAGGTAAAGTGGTTTTAGGTCGTTATGACGAAAACACACAACCTACTTCATTCAAAGGTCCTGGTAAATTAGAAAACGGTCAAGCTGTTATCTCTTTAACTGCTGGTGCAGTAGGTGAGCAATCAATTAATGGTGAATTTACTTTCTTAGAAGATGGAAAAACAATTCCATTGAAATTTTCTGGAAATTATGTAGTAGTACCTCGTCCAAATTCAGCGACCATTTCTGCTGATAAAATGAACGTTGTTTACCGTGGTGTAGTTAACCCAATTACAATTTCATTTGCTGGAGTTTCTGATAATAATGTTACTGCTTCTGCTCCTGGAATGACAAAAGGTTCTGGAACAGGTAAATACAACATTAACCCAGGTCAAGGAAATGAATTGACTATCAATGTTACTGCTAAATTGCCAGACGGAAAATCAGTTTCTGATAAGAAAATGTTCAGAATCAAGAGTATTCCTGCTCCTGCAGGTGCTATTGGTGGTGTTGTAGGAAGTACTAAAGGTCAAAAATCTAGACTTGAAGTTTCTCAAATTACAGCTGTCTTACAAGATTTTGATTTTGAGGTAAAACTTAGAGTTGTTCAATTTAGTCTTAAAGTTCCTGGGCAACCAACTGTGGTAGTTAATGGAGATAGAGTTAACGAACAATGTAAAGCAGCTCTTGCTAGGGCTACAAGAGGCGATCAAGTAACAATTTCTGAAATCAAAACCAAATTGGAGGGTTCAGATATTAACATGAAGCAAACAGCTCCTGTAATTTACGAAATACAATAAAACACATTACGTTTGCGTTTATTTCTCAAACACTTGAATATAGATACCATGAATTTAAAGAAAATTTTAGTAGTCGTTTTTGCTTTAGGAAGTTTTGCTTCTTTTGCACAATCTAATTTGTTGAATGCAAGAACACCAGATGAAATTGGTAAGAAAACCGCAGCTCAATTAATTTCTGATAACGATAAGCCATTACCTTATGGATTTGTTGACGATAGAGATATATTAATGGGTAAAGCTGTTTGGGAGATTATTGACTTGGATGAGCGAATTAATTTTCCTTTATATTTTCCTGTTGATACTGCAAACATCGGAACCGATCGTAGATCTTTATATGACGTTTTGATCAAAGGTATTAAAGCTGGTAAAATTACAGAAGTATATGCTGATAGTTATTTTACCATTAAAAGACCTTTAGGTGATTTGGAAAACACGTTCAAGTTTAGAGATACGCTTGATGCCGGTAGAGAAGAATTAAACGCAAACCGAGATCTTTATTATGGAAGTACGGTAGCTGCTAAACCAGCTAAGAAAAATAAAAAAGGTCAGATTATTACTCCAGCTACTGAAGCTAAAAACCTTCCTCCACAACAGGAATTGCATCCTCAGTTTATAGATGAGCGAGTATTGACAAGTGCTAACGTTACTGGATACAAAATCAAAGGATATTGGTATTTTGACAAGCGTCAGGGTGAATTAAAATACAGACTTTTAGGAATTTGTCCTTTGGCTCCTGAGGCTAAAGATGCCTATAGTGACAATCCTGATGTAATTGAATTATTTTGGATATATTTCCCAGCAGCGAGAGATGTATTACACGCCTCTTATGCTTTCAACGATAAGAACTCTGCAATGCCAATCTCTTTTGATAGGTTGTTGAATTCAAGACGTTTTAACTCTACGATTTATCAAGAAGAGAACGTTTACGGAGATCGTTTGATTGAAGATTACATGAAAGATAACTCGCAAATGCAGTTGTTGGAATCTGAAAGAGTGAAAGACAAAATCAGAGATTTCGAACAAGATATGTGGAACTACTAATTAGTTTCCGTTATTAAACTAAAACTCTTACCATAACGGTAAGAGTTTTTTTATTTTTACACTATGATAGATTATTTAATTATTGGTTCGGGGATTGCTGGAATTGCTTTTGCAGAAAATTGCCTTCAAAATGATAAATGTATTTTTGTTTTGGACGATCATTCTCAAAATTCATCGAAGGTTGCCGGGGGATTGTATAATCCGGTTATCTTAAAACGATTTAGTAAATTAGAAAATGCTCAGGAACAATTGATCCTGCTTAATTCATTTTACGCTTCAATCGAAAATAGAATCCATACGAAAATTAATTTTCCACTTCCGATTTTGAGAAAATTTTTTTCGATTGAGGAACAGAATAATTGGTTCATCGCTTCGGATAAGATTGGGCTCTCTCCTTTTCTTTCTACTGATTTATTGTTTAAGCAGTATGAAGGGATTGACGCTCCTTTTGGATATGGGGAAGTACTTCAGACGGGTTATGTTGATACGGCTTTGCTTTTGGAAAGGTTTAGAAGTTATCTTATTGAAAATAATTTATTCCGTCAAGAGACTTTTGATTATGAGTTGTTGGAAGTAGGTGCTGATTTTATTCAATATAAAGATATAAAAGCAAGACACATTATCTTTGCTGAAGGATTCGGAATGCATTTCAATCCCTACTTTAAACATCTTCCGCTTGACGGAACAAAGGGTGAACTTTTTATCATCAAGGCTCCCAGTTTAAATTTGGATGTGATTGTGAATACAAGTGTCTTTATTCTTCCTCTTGGAAATGATTTGTTCAAAGTGGGTGCCACTTATAACTGGGCTGATAAAACCGATTTGCCGACAGAAGAAGGAAAACAAGAATTGATATCCAAAATCAAAGAGATATTAAGTTGTGACTTCGAAATCATCAAGCATTTTGCAGGGGTTCGACCGACGGTTAAAGACAGGAGGCCTTTAGTGGGGACACATCCTGATCATAAGAACATTCATATACTGAATGGTCTCGGGACAAGAGGTGTAATGCTTGGTCCGTCCATGGCTCAAGTATTATACGAAAATATTGAAAATAGAAAACCTCTGGATAGGTCTTGTGATATCAAAAGATTTGACAAAAAGAAGTGATTGAAGGTTTACACGAATCACACAAATTTTCACCAATCAATTTTGTGGAAATTAGTGCAATTTGTGTTGAAAATTATTTCTTGAAATCCTTCTTATATGAAACAAACATATTGATATAGATGCTTCTTGAAAGGCGCATGACAAGAGGAAACGAAATGATTATTGCACCAAGGATGACTGTGAAATTAACCAACATGCTTCTGCTGAATTGGAAACAGATGATAAAAGCAAGAATTCCGATGGCAACATTCAATCCGTAACTGACATACATCGCACCATAAAAAAAGGAAGGTTCAATCTGGTATTTCAAACCGCAGTGACTGCATTTTTCCTTCATCTTGATGATTTTGCTCAAATGCAACAGGTTTTGGTCCTCGTACATGCTCTCATTCTGACATTTAGGACAAGTTCCTGTTAAAATGCTATATAATTTGGATCCTTTTTTTAACATTTGCAAAAAATTTGATTGGACTTTGTTTAAGTACTACAAATTTACATTATAATTGAGGTTTAAATCCTTAAATCTCGCAATCTTTTAATCAATTTTAAATGCTTAATATACACAATTTGTCGGTTTCCTTTGGAGGAACTTATTTGTTCGAAGAAGTTACTTTCCGTTTAGGAGCTGGAGACAGAGTAGGTCTTGTTGGTAAGAATGGTGCTGGAAAATCGACGATGCTCAAAATGTTGGCGAAAGATTTTGCTCCTGATTCTGGAACTATTTCCCAAGAAAAGGAAATCAGAATGGGGTTCCTGCGTCAGGATATTGATTTTGAACAGGGGAGAACTGTTTTGGAAGAAGCCTATCAGGCATTTACAGAAATAAAAGAGGTCGAAAAGAAATTGGAGGAAATCAACCATCAATTGGTTACCAGAACTGATTATGAAAGTGAGGAATACAGCCAAATCATTGAAGATTTGTCGGAATATACCCATCGTTTTGAATTGTTGGGTGGTTATAATTATGTAGGCGATACTGAGAAAATCCTTTTGGGATTAGGTTTCAAAAGAGAGGTTTTCAACAACCAAACCGAGACTTTTTCGGGTGGATGGAGAATGCGTATCGAGTTGGCGAAGTTGCTTTTGCAATCCAACGACATCCTTCTTCTGGATGAGCCGACGAACCACTTGGATATCGAGAGTATCATTTGGTTGGAGGGTTTCTTGCGTAATTTCCCTGGCGTTGTCGTGATTGTTTCGCACGATAAGATGTTCTTGGACAACGTGACGAACAGAACCATTGAAATTTCATTAGGAAAGGCTTATGATTTTAATAAACCGTATTCCCAATATTTAGAATTACGTCATGAGATTCGCGAAAAGCAATTGGCTACTCAGAAAAATCAGGCGAAGAAGATTGAAGAAACCGAGAAGCTGATTGAGAAATTCCGTGCCAAGGCTTCTAAAGCTTCGATGGCACAATCGCTTATCAAGAAGTTGGACAAGGTGGAACGAATTGAGGTGGATGAAGACGATAATTCGGTAATGAACATCTCTTTTCCGGTTTCGAAAGTGCCGGGTAGAGTAGTGATCGAAGCTGAAGAGGTTACCAAAAGCTATGGTGATAAAACGATCTTGAAGGACATTTCGCTTTTGGTGGAAAGAGGCAGCAAGATTGCGTTTGTTGGTCAGAATGGTCAAGGGAAATCGACTTTTATCAAGGCGATTGTGAACGAATTTGAATACGAAGGGAACATCAAACTGGGGCATAATGTTCAGATTGGATATTTCGCACAGAACCAGGCGGAGTATTTGGATGGTGAGATTACGTTGTTACGAACAATGGAGGATGCCGCAACGGATACAAACCGCTCTAAAGTGCGTGATATGTTGGGTTCTTTCCTGTTTAGAGGCGATGATGTGGAGAAGAAAGTGAAGGTGCTTTCGGGTGGTGAACGAAACCGTTTGGCACTTTGTAAATTGCTTTTGCAGCCTATAAATGTGTTGGTGATGGATGAGCCTACGAACCACTTGGACATCAAGTCGAAGAACGTCTTGAAGGCCGCCTTGCAGAAATATGAAGGGACTTTGCTTTTGGTTTCGCACGACAGGGATTTCCTTCAGGGGATGTCGAATTTGGTGTATGAATTCAGGGACCAGAAGATCAAGGAATATCTTGGGGACATCAACTATTTCCTGGAACAGCGTAATATGGAGAACATGCGTGAGGTGGAGAAAAGGGATATTGCGAAGAAGGAGAATCCGAAGGACAACAACAAGGCTTCCTATGAGGACCAGAAAAAAAATAAGGCGTTGCAGAACAAGCTGAGCAAGGTGGAAAGTCAGATCAAGCAATTGGAGATTGATATCCAGAAGGATGACAAGGCTTTGGCTGCCAATTATGACAAGCATATTGAGGATGCGAGTTTCTTTATGGCATATAACAAAAAGAAAAAGGATTTGGATCGGCTTTTGGAGGAATGGGAAGCTGTTCAGTTGGAAATTGATAATGCATAAGATTTAAACCGGGATTTTTCTCGGTTTTTTTGTTTAATACAGATTGCACAGATTTGCACGGATTTTTAGACAAGAATTGCACTAATTTTCACTAATTATTTTCCACTGATTATAATGATTCCACTGATTTTTGTATAAAATAGGTTGCACAGATTTTTTTAGACATGAATTGCACGAATTCACACGAATTGAAAACTTTTTTTGCAACGGATTATACAGATTTCAATAATTAAAGTTTTTGTTTAACACGGATTTTTTTAGACACAAATTTCATGGATTTTCAGGAATTAAAAGCTTAATTTATTTAATACGATTGTTTAATATTTCCAATTGAAAAGAGCCGTTAAGGTAGTATTCAAAGACGACCTCTTCAAATAGAAGCGTGGGATTAATGTCGAAAATTTCGGAAATTTGAACGAGCCTAATGAGTGTTATGGCTTGATGACCGTTTTCGATTTTGGCAAATTGGCTTTGGGTAATTCCCAGCCGTTTAGCCATGTGGTCTTGTGAGAGATTTTTATCTCTTCGAATTTGTTTTATTTTACTGCATACCCCCTTATTCATACTTTCGCATTTATTAAATTTCTAGCCGACCGAAACTATTGTTCCTCGTTGCTATATCTTAACTAGGGGTAATACTGTGGCAATTATAGGGATAATTTTTTTGAGATGAAAATTTATGGTGGTTTTTTTCGGTGGGGGGTGGTGTAGGGGGATTTTAGGTATTTTTGGGGGTGTAGGAGAAAGCATGTGACTATTTTGTATAAATAGACTTGCTATGGAAAATTATTTTTTTGAATTACCAATTTATCGTTGTCCACGTGAAAAACATTATGAAGAATTGAAATTTCTTCGTTAGAAGATTAATAAAAGCATTTCTCATTTTGATGGACAAGAACAGTTAATTGAAGAAATAAAACTTTGTAGGTATACTCGAAAATCTTATACTTATGATTACAATGAAACAATTGGTTGGATAAGATTTTATATTTTTGGAAACCAAATAACAGGAGAATATCATTTTGAAGTAAATCCAATTGATAGAGAGAAAGATAAAAAACGTTTTAATATAGGAATTCGTAAAAAGCAATTTGACGAATTTGGTAAGGCCTTTGAATTATCTTATAGTATAATCGTTGGAAGCTTTTTTAACATTGCTTTAAAAACAATCAAAATTTTAAATCGTAACTTAACTTGTATTAACAACTAAAGCCTACGGTTATGAGAATTTTACTTTTTATATTCCTTGTTGTCACGATGCAATCCTGTGCGACAAAAAAGGATACAAAGAAACAATTACTTCCTGACGGAATAAAATCGGCAACGGAAGAACGGTATGAAGTGGTGGGGAATCAGAAGAAACTTTTGTGGAAAAAGGACATGGTTTTTACTAAAAATGGACGTATCAAATCTTCTAAAACGGTTGATGCTTCTGGTAAAGTAGTGCAGGAAACCAAAAAGAAGTTATGGTTTGTAGAGGAAACCTACCCTGATAGAGAAAAGCTGTACCGCAAGACACGTTGGAAACCTAAACAACGCGAACGCATCAGCACTTATGAGAAAAAGCAAGAGAAGACAAGCGAGAGCATCTATCATTATAACAAAGACGGGACGGTGGCTAAAATTGTAGATAATTTTAAGTCGTTCCAGACACAGTATTTCTATTATTCGGACAAAGAGCTCACGAAAATTGTCACCAAGGACAAGGACGATAAGCTAATTGACGAAGTCATAGTAAACTGTACGAAAAAAGATGAAAAAGGTGCTTGCCTGAACGAAACCAGGACTTTTGCTCAAAAGAAGTATAAGGAGGAAGTAGTTTTTAGTCCGGTTTATGATTGATACGGTGTTTACTAAATAACTAGAACTGCAAGGTTAAATCGTTGCAGTTTTTTTGTGGGGTGTTTTGAGAATTTTGGTAGATTTGTTTTTGAGGGTTTAGGCTATTGAGCTATAATAACTATAATAAGTTGAGTAATTATGTCGAACATTATTTTCCATAGTAAAGAATTTGAAATAAATGGGATTTCCGTACCTGAATTCAATTTGCAGGGCGGAAAGTTAATCCGAATCTATATTCAGAATTTCAATCTAGAAAATTTGCCTTTGGGCTTTGACATGACAATCGAATTAATTAGACATTTTCAAAATCAAAAACCTAATTTTCATTGGGCAAAAAATTACCATCAAAATAATATCGTAGAATTTTTTTATCCTTTGACTGTTCATAAATATCTGATTAGTAAAATGCGAATTCATAAGCTAACTGCAGAAAGAATCGCAAAAGACATAGGAGTTGAACTAACGGATAGATTTGAGGATTTGAGTTTTGTAAAAAGGAAGGCATTAATAATAAAATCAATGTTTGAAAAAAATGATTTTATAATGTTGGATTATTATGGTGTGCACTTAGAAGGGATAGGTTATTTAGAGAATCTAGTAAATTCGGAAATTGAACGAGGCAAAACAGCCATTGCTTTTGATAGGTTAGAATTTAAAGCAGATAAAGAGCCATATGATAATATTGAATCAATATTATTATTCTTCAAATAAAAGGGATATCAACAAAAATATTTATAGAATAAATAGTTTATAAATCATCATGAACCAAAACAAAATAGAAATAATACCCTTTTCAGACCAGCAAAAAGAAGCGATCAAAACACTCAATTATGAATGGCTTGAAAAATATTTTCGTGTGGAGCAAGGCGATGTGGTATCGCTTTCCAGCCCGAAAGAACAAATCATTGACAAGGGTGGCTTTATCTTTTATGCGAAGCTAAATGATGAAATTGTGGGAACGGCTTCGTTATTAAGGAAGAACGACAGTGTTTTTGAATTGGGAAAAATGGCGGTGTCGGAAAAAGCACGTGGGTTTGGAATTGGGACTGTCCTACTGGAACATTGCTTGAATGTGGCAAAACAGAAAGGGATCAAGACCTTGATTCTATACTCGAACAGGCAATTGGAATCCGCTCTCCATTTGTATCATAAATATGGATTTTATGAAGTTGAGTTGGAAGAGGGGCTTTATGAAAGGGCGGATATTAAAATGGAGAAGCATTTATAGTTTTAAAACCCCAGAATATAGCGTCTAAAAAATCACTGTTCTATCAAAACAAAAATCAAATGAAAATCAAATATTACAAAACAATCTTGCTAATTTTAGCGTCAACTTATTTGCATTCACAAGAAACCGAAAAAAGTATGAGTAAAGATGTACCCAATAGTGTTGAAATAGTCGACAGTCATTTAGAAAAATTTTTTGCCGATGATGCCGATATCGTGGTGTTTGATGAAATTGAATCGGAGATCATTCACAGGGATGTATATTTTATAAAGGCAACCGAAGAACAACCCTATCATATCTTGTTGAGCTGTGGAATGAGTGCTTTGCCGATGAATGTTCCAGACGATATAGATTCCTCGGAATTTGCAGAGGTCATGATTTTGTTGCCCAAAGAGTGGAACTTAGAGTATGAATCTTTTAGTGAAGAACGTAACTATTGGCCTGTTAGAGTATTAAAAGATTTGATGATGTTGCCCCATTCTAATGATACCTGGTTGGGTTTTGGTCATACATTTATGCATGAAGATAATGAAGAACTGGCTGAAGGAATTGGATTTAATTCGGTAATGCTTGCCCATTCAAAGGAATTGTCCGAAGATTTTATGCAGATTGAACTTGAAAATGATAAGACTGTTGAAATTTATACCTTGATACCTCTTTATAAAGAGGAGCTTGAATTCAAGAAAAAAAATAACGCGACTGCACTACTTGAAAAATTTGACAAATTCGGAATTGAAGAGATTGTAAAAGTTGGCAGGAAAAACGTATGCAAATAAATGATCATCTTATAAATCAGCTTAAAACTATTACTATGAAACTATTATTTACAATTTTACTTTTTATTTCTCATTTGACCCTGTTCGCCCAAGCCGATAAAGTGGCAGGCGATTATGCACTAACCATGAACACCAAAGAGGGTAATGTTTTGGAGTATAAATTGACCTTGTCTGCCGATGGAACATTTTTCTTTCATCATTATTCCAATATTCTGAAGGGAATTCCGCCTGAAAAGAACTATTATGGCAAAGGAAAATGGACGGTAGAAAACAACTTGGTTTCATTCGTTTCGGACAAGCAAACGGATTTGGATGAAAAGCATACGTTGGATTTCAGCAATTCCAAGGCACGTTTTCATACAAAATCGGCAAAGGACAAAACCGACAGGATTGTGAAGACAAGGCTTCAATTTTTGAATTCGGAAATTTTCTGGATGAAGAGGATTGAGTTGTTGAAGGTGTAAGACCTTTTAAAAAATAGACCTACAAGGTTTTGAAACCTTGCAGGAGGAGGTTGTTTTAGGTTTTATGCCTAACAGGTTTTGGAAACCTGTTAGGAAATAGTGCCAGCCTTATTTTATGAGTCCAATTCTTTTGGAATGTTCAATCGCTTCGTTGCTGTCCTTGAAATAGCAAACTTGAACCCCGAGGCTTTCCATGTTTTTCATCGCATCTTCTGATTTTGCTTTTTTGTGTTTGCCGGTTTGCCGGATATAAACAGCCTTGACGGTTACGGGAAAGATCTTGCAGATGTTTTCGTAGAGGTAGGGATCGTGTTGCGAATCGTCGCCCAGCAGCGTATATTCCAAATTTGGGTAGAACTCCAGGATGTGTTTTATCTTTTCGAACTTATGGTTGTGGTCGCCCCGTCCGGTAATGAACAAATCGGTAAGGCTGGTTTTGATGTCTTTCAGTAACAGAACCGCTCTTGGAAGCTGGTGGATTTCTGTGAACTGGACGATGAATCGGTATAAATTCCACTCACTGCTTGACACGTAAAAAAAAGCGTTTTGTTCGTTTTTCTTGTTTCTTCCAGAGGTAGATAAAGCTTGATAGTGCGGAACGGCTCCGTCAAAAATCTTCCTGTCGTTTACGTTTCGGAACAATAATATATAGAGTTTCTTGAGTGGGTTTCGGGTGTGGGACACGAGAAAAGTGTCGTCGATATCCGAGATAAAACCCAAATTGCCTTCGTGTGGACGAACATAACTTCCCTTGACACTAATTTCCTCGCCTTCGTGGAAGATGCTCACTCGATAATCCATCCATCCATAGCCCAATACTTCTTTTATGGGAATGCAGAATTTGAAATAACCGTCGTCGAGGGTTTTGGTATGAATTTTTATGCCTTGGCGTTCCAAATAGACATCGGCATTGGCTTGGGTCTTGATGCGAAACATCCGAATAACCGACTTGGCATTCTTGAATTTCCGCTTCTGAAAATCGTAGTCTTCTTTGGTTGTAGGCTTGAAAACATGCCCCATTACAATGAGTTCTTGTTCGTTGGCATATCCTCGGTATAATTTTAAGACAGGCTTCATTTTTAATATTTTTTTATACTACAAATTAGCTAAATTTACTCAATAAAAGAAACAAAACGGTGAAAAAGAATATCTTGATGGTGGTAAACCCTATTTCGGGCGATATGGACAAGGCAGAGTTTACAGAGACTGCGAAGCTTTTTGCAGAAAAGGAAGGTATGGATTTTTTTGTGTATGAAACCACCGGAAAAAATGATGAACAGAAAATCAGGGAAGCTTTCAAACAACACAATCCACACAGGGTACTGATTGCAGGAGGCGACGGGACAATCAAGATGGTGGCCGATGCTTTGCAGGATATTGATGTGGTGATGGGCATCTTGCCAGCTGGTTCAGCCAACGGTTTGTCGGTTGATTTGAATTTGCCTTCGAGCTTGGAGGAAAATCTGGAAATTGCTTTCAACAGCAATTATATGGAGATGGACATGGTGTGCATCAACAACATCAAGAGTCTGCATTTGAGTGATTTGGGGTTGAATGCTCAACTAGTAAAGAATTATGAAGAAAGTTCAACCCGAGGAATGATGGGATATGCACTTCAGGCCATTACCACTTTGAGCGAACAGGAAGAACCTTTCAAAGCAACAATTACCGCCAACAATACTAAAATTGAAACAGTTGCAAGGATGATTGTGATTGCAAATTCCCAAAAATACGGAACAGGTGTTACCATCAACCCAAACGGAAAGATGAACGACGGGAAATTTGAGATCGTCATCTTAAAAAACCTGGACCTGATTGTTTTCGCAAAGATTATCTCGGGAAATATCCCTGTAGATTCTGAAGATGTGGAGATTATTTCTACCGATAAGGCAACGATTGTCACTGATTCGCCCGTAAGTTTTCAGGTTGATGGCGAATACATTGGGAAGGAAAGCAAGTTGGATGTTCATATTTTGAAACACCAAATGAAAGTAGCGGTGCCCTGATTTCTTTGTTTATGCATCCCCTTCCTCTGCAGAGTCTGTCCAGCTTATTTTTACGGGAGATACCCGAAAAGTGGTTATTTCTTGCAGAATACTAATCGTTTAATTCTTTGATGAAATTGTCCCAAATCGTTCAAGATTCGAAAACATTTTTGTCTAAAAAAATAGAACTATGAATAATTAGAGGGTTAGGTGATTTTTAGATAAAATCTTTTGTGCTGTAAATAATAGTTTGTGTAAAAGATTATAATTATTTTCGTAGTATGATTTTTTTGCGAAAAATACTCTTTCCATTTTCCATTTTATATGGCTTTGTTACCAGTTTCAGGAATTTTCTCTACGATATGGAAATCTTTAAATCCTATTCTTTCGATTTGCCGATTATTGCCGTAGGGAATTTAAGTGTTGGCGGAACGGGCAAAACTCCTCAAATTGAATATTTAATCCGATTATTATCCGATAAATATAAAATTGCAACTTTAAGCCGAGGCTATAAACGAAAATCAGAAGGTTTTATCTTGGCAGATGAAAATGCAAATACCGAAATTTTGGGTGATGAACCTTTTCAATTCTATCAAAAATTCCCAAATGTCCAAGTTGCCGTTGATGCCAATCGGAAAAACGGAATCGAGCAATTACTAAAACAAAATGGCAGACCCGAAATCATTTTATTGGATGATGCTTTTCAACACCGAAAAGTTAAAGCAGGATTGTATATTTTATTGACAGCTTACAATGATTTGTATGCTGATGATTATATTCTGCCAACCGGAAATCTTCGCGAAAGCAGGAACGGAGCCAGACGGGCGAATATTGTCATCGTCACGAAATGCCCTGCGAATCTTTCGCTTGACGAACAAAAATCAATTAAAGAGAAATTGAAACTGGCTCAAAATCAGGAATTGTATTTTACTTATGTTGATTATGATGACGCCATTTTTTCAGAAGAAAAGCAATTGCAAGTTTCCGATATAAAAGATTCAGACAAATTACTTTTAGCCGGAATTGCAAAACCCGAACCGTTCTTCAAGCATCTAAAAAAGGAAAATGATGAAGTTTTAATATTTCCAGACCATCATCATTTTTCTGAAAAAGATATTTTAGAGATTAAAAACAAAGCCCAAAACAACATCATCATTACAACCGAAAAAGATTATGTTCGCTTGAAAGGACAGCTTCCAAAAGAGCAGCTTTTTTATCTTCCTATAAAAAGTTCTTTTGTTTCGGATGAAGAAAATTTCGACAAAGCCATTTTTACCTATCTGAATAAATACTTTTTTTAGGATTAAAAAAGCGTTTAAGGTTTTTCGATTTAATCCAGCAGTTTCTCAATTATCTTCATCCAAAAAACAAATAACGAATTTTTATTTTCTTTTTTCAAGAACTCAATAAAGTTCAGTGATAACAACACTTCAACTACAACGTTGTAGTGTTGTTGTATAGGTAAAATACATTCCTTGAGCCTTCTTTCTCAAATCTGTATGGTTTGTATATTGTTGTAATTATAGATGTGTAATAAAATTGCCATTACATTAGCATAAAAATAAATTTTATGGTTTATAATTACGAAAAATGTATTAAAGCAGTAGTTGTTTTAATCTTATTGATTGTGTCGCAAAACATGGTCGCACAATTTACCACTGTAGGCGAAGGAAGCTACACGACTGCATTTCCCGGAACTGATTCCGCTGGAAGAAACGGATTTCCATCAGGAACGCCACAATTAAGCGGAAACGCTGTTGGAAAACCTGTTCCTACAAACGATTGGTGGTCGGCTTTAGTGAAACAAAATCACGCCAACAACCTTTTTAATTATCCATTGGCGTTGAAAACAGTTAACGAAGGACTCGTTGTCAGCTATATCGTTCCGACTTCTACACCAAATGGAAGCAGTCAGCCAATTGATGACGCTTTGCCGATTACGGTTGGAGTTTCAGGTTTAAATGCTGGTCAAGCTTCGGTTTCAGATTATTCGGACTGGACGGTTTCGATGAACTGGAACAATGGATCACATTCTTTTACAGCAACTGCCGGAATCGGGATGCCTTTTCTCTATTTTACAAAAAATGCGGCTGATGTCGCCAGTGTAAAAATCATAGAAGGAACGGTAGTCATTTCCAATGAAATGTTGGTGGTTACAAATTCACATCAAGGGGCCGATTTTGCAGTTTATGCACCAGTTGGAAGTACGTGGACACAAGCTGGAAACATTTACACTTCAACCTTGAACGGACAAAATTATTGGTCGATGGCCTATTTGGCTCCTTCGGCTCCAAGTGTGGCTCAAGCTGCAAATGAGTATAAAAAATACGCCTATGTTTTTCCAACGAATACGACAGCTACTTATACTTATAACGAAAGTACATCTAAACTTACCACCGTTTTTAATGTTGAAACAGATGTAAAAGAAGGAATTGAAACCAATGTGTTGTTGGGTTTGTTGCCTCACCAATGGGCGAATTTGGCTTCGGGTTCTCCACAGCCAAGTACTTATAATTATAGTTCTATCAGAGGCGAAATCAAGACGCTAGACAGTAATACTTTTACGGTTGAGCATACATTTAAAGGAATTTTACCAACGCTTCCTTATCTAGATAATTACAGCGAAGGATTCAGTCCAGCGTTATTGGACAGCAAGATTGCCCAGATTGAAAATGATGGACTTGCAACTTGGACCGATTCCTACAACGAAGGCCAAGTAATGAACCGATTGATCCAGACTGCAAGAATTGCTGATGAAATGGGAGATGTTGAGGCTAGAAATAAAATGGTTGCAACTATAAAAGAAAGGCTTGAAGATTGGCTTAAAGCCGAAGCAGGAGAGGTTGCCTTTTTGTTTTACTATAATACGAATTGGTCAACCTTGATCGGATATCCAGCCGGTCATGGTCAGGACAATAACATAAACGACCACCATTTCCATTGGGGATATTTTATTCATGCCGCTTCGTTTATGGAGCAATTCGAGCCTGGTTGGGTCGATCAATGGGGACCGATGATCAACTTGATGATTCGCGATGCCGCTTCCGCTGACAGGAATGATCCATTATTTCCTTATTTGAGAAATTTCAGTCCGTATGCAGGACATAGTTGGGCAAATGGTTTTGCGACTTTCCCTTTTGGAAATGACCAAGAATCTACTTCCGAAAGTATGCAGTTTGCTTCTTCCTTAATTCATTGGGGAACAATTACAGAAAATGATGCTATCAGGGATTTGGGAATTTACATCTATACAACAGAACAAACCGCAACCGAAGAATATTGGTTTGACATGCACGATAGGACTTTCAAACCAGGATATGGCTATAAAGTGGCTTCAAGAATTTGGGGTAATGGTTATGACAACCAAACTTTTTGGACATCGGATATCGCTGCCGCTTATGGTATCGAGATGTATCCAATTCACGGAGGTTCTTTGTATTTAGGACACAACACAGCTTATGCTGAATCTTTATGGAGCGAAATTTCCGCCAATACAGGAATCTTGAGCAACGAAGCCAATCCTAATCTTTGGCACGACGTTTATTGGCAATATCTTTCATTTACCAACCCACAAGCGGCGATAGATTTATATGATTCCTATCCGGAAAGAGGCTTGAAATTTGGTATCTCTGATGCTCAAACTTATCATTGGCTTCATGCCATGAACGCTTTGGGAAGAGTAAATTCCGCCGTGACGGCAAATTATCCAATCGCTGCTTCCTTTATTGATAATGGAGTGACGACTTATGTGGCTCATAATTATGGAGACGCTCCAATTAGCGTAACTTTTTCTGATGGTTATATCTTGCAAGTTCCCGCCAATAAAATGGTGACAAGCAGAGATATCAATGCAGAAGGAGTCCTTTCAGCCGATTTCTATCAGGCTTATCCTGGCGGAAGTGTCAATCTTACTGCAACTGTAGAAGGAAACGGCATAACCAAAGTGGCTTTCTATGATGGCGATAGTTTTATAGGAGAAGACACTATAGCTCCGTATCAAATGATGGCTCCAAACCTAGCCTTGGGAATCCATAGCATGTATGCAAAGGTTTATATTGGAGAACAATTCAATGTAACCAATATAATTTCCGTACAAGTTGGAGAGCAGGTTCCTTTTTCTGGAACAGCATTTCAGATTCCAGGAATCGTTGAAGCTGGGAATTACGATAAATTTGAGGGAGGAGTTGGTCAAGGTATTTCGTATAACGATACTTCGCAAATTAACGAAGGAGGCTATAGACCAAATGAATATGTTGATGCTGCCATGGATACTCAAGAAGGGGCAACAGTTGGATGGATTGCAGCAGGAGAATGGATGGAATATACCATCGATGTGCAAACTTCAGGTTTGTACAATGCAACACTTCGATATGCTTCAGGAAACAGCAATGGGGGTGGACCTTTCTATTTTGAAATTGATGGAACCGCTATTATGCCACCTACTTCTTTTACAACCACAAGCGATTGGGGAACTTGGGCCAATAAAGTCATCAACAACATTCCTTTCACACAAGGGCAACACATTTTGCGTTTAGTTGCAACCAGTGGAGAATTCAACCTTGGAAGAATGACTTTTGCCTATTCTTCGCCGTTGACATTTGTTCCGCCAGTTGCCAATGCAGGAGAAAATGTAGTAGTGATTTTACCAGCTACAACTGCCACACTTGATGGTTCTTTGAGTAACGACCCAGAAAACCAACCGATAACTTATGCATGGGAACAAATTTACGGTCCGTCCGTTATAGCTTTTAATGATGCGAATGTTGCTTCGCCAAATGTTTCTAATTTGGTTGAAGGTATTTATAAAGTAAAATTAACTGTTAGCGATGGAACCTATACTGCAAATGACGAAGTGTTGATTTTGGTTTCTGCCAATGGAAATTCAGCTCCGGCAGTTTCCCTTACTTCTCCAACGAACGGAGCCTCTTATGTTGAAGGAGCAACTATTTCTATCAGTGCTTCGGCTTCTGATTTGGATGGAACGATCGCTTTGGTAGAGTTTTATGATGGAGAAATTAAAATAGGTGAAGATTCTACAGCACCTTACACTTTTGAATGGAATAATCCAGCTGTAGGAAGTCATGCAATTACTGCAGTTGCAACCGACAATGGTGAGGCACAAAGCACATCCCAAGTTGTGAATGTAACGGTTTCGGCTGTAATGTCGTGTTCTGAAATATCAAATGAAGCTCAACAAGGTTCGTTTACAATTGGATATGAAGCAATATTTGAAACCGTTGGCAACACTGTTACGATAAGTTTTGAAATGCTCGATACCGATAAAGTTGGCGTTGTAGCCTATCTATGGCAACAATCTCCTTTTTCTGAAACGCAGATGGACAATGTTGGCGGACTTAAATTTTCGAAAACATTATCAGGTCAGACAATGGGTTCAACTATTACTTATGCAGTTAAATTTGCCTATGCAGGTGGACTTTCGGTTACCAAATACATCAGCTATGTAGTAGGAAATAATTGCGGAAGCAGTGGCGAAGATACCGAAGCACCAATGAACTTTACGGCAACAGTTGGAGCGATTACGGCAACATCGGTTGAATTATTGTTGAACAGCACGGATAATTCTGGAACTGTGGTTTATGATGTAATGTATGGAACAACATCAACATCGGTTGCTGGAGTTTCCGGAGTTCAGAAATCGGTTATCATTAATAATTTATCGCCAGAAACACTTTATAGTTTTAGTATTGAAGCCAGTGATGCATCTGGAAATGAAGCTGAAAATAATGCGATTGTTTTAGAAGCGACTACTTTGCCAGATTCAAATACTGCATGTTCAGGAACGAGTTCTGGAGCTCAACAGGGTTCTTTTTCTATTGGTTATAGTTATTCATTTCAAACCGTTGGAACCGATGTTGTCATTACATTTGAACTTCTTGACACTGATAAAGTGGGTGTTGTAGCCTATTTGTGGCAACAAACTCCTTTTTCTGAATCACAAATGACGAACCAAGGCGGATTGACATTTTCTAAAACCATAACAGGGCAAACACTTGGAGCAACGATTTCCTATGGTGTGAAATTTGCCTTTGCAGGCGGTTTGGCGGTTACCAATTATTTTAGTTATACCGTTGGAGATGATTGTGATTTGGGAATTGACGAAAATGAATTGAACAATTCAATCAGCATGTATCCTAACCCGGCAACAAATATCGTAACTGTGGATTCCAAAATTTCTTCAATATCAAAAGTGGAAGTATATTCTGTTTTAGGAAGCAAAGTCTTGGAAACTACCGAAAGTAAAATCAACATTGAAAATCTTTCAAGCGGTATTTATCTTGTGAAAGTATATGCAGGAAGTAAATCCGTAACCAAAAAATTAGTAGTTAGATAGTGTTTTTCAAGGTTATGAGATAATGCCCATAACTAGATTTCAAAGGCTGTAGCAAACAAGATGCTACAGCCTTTTTTAATATATCAAATTTAATTTATAAAACATTTGCCGAATTTTCCAGCATTTTCAAATCTTTAAAATAAATTTAAAAAGATACACCAGATCTTTTGTAAAATTCAGAATGATCCTTAAAGGAGAGGTTCTTATAATATTTACAAAAAATGGATTAACTCAACTAATTTGTTTTACTTTTGAATTATCAAGCCTCGGTTTTTGATTATATTTAATTCAAAAGAAAAAAGACAATAATAATGTGGGAAAAAGTACAGCAAACGGTTAGTTATATAAAAGAAAAAACCAATTTCACACCAGAATATGGTGTTATCCTTGGGTCAGGATTAGGAAGTTTTACAGATGATATTGAGGTTGAGTTTACACTACCCTATAATGAAATTCCAAACTTTCCAGTCTCCACGGTTCAAGGACATAAAGGTGCTTTGGTTTTTGGAACCATTCAGGATAAAAAAGTTGTAGCAATGCAAGGTCGCTTTCATTTTTATGAAGGCTATGATATGAAGGAAGTGACATTCCCGGTTCGGGTGATGAAATACCTTGGTATAAAAAAACTTATTGTTTCTAACGCTTCGGGTGGAGTGAATCCAAATTATGAAGTAGGTTCAATCGTGATTTTGAAAGACCAAATCAATATGTTGCCGGAACATCCTTTGAGAGGAAAAAACGACGAACGTTTCGGACCGCGTTTTGTTAATATGAGCGAACCATTTTCGAAAAAGATGATGCTAAAGGCGAAAGAAATTGCCAAAGATTTGAATATTGAAGTGCAGGACGGAATTTATCTTGGTTTGCAAGGGCCAACTTTTGAAACCTTGGCGGAATATAAAATGGTGAAAATTTTAGGTGCCGATTGTGTCGGGATGTCAACCGTTCCAGAAGTGATTGTAGCGCGTCACATGGATTTGGAAACTTTCGGGATTTCCGTTATTACCGATATGGGAAATGAGGAAAGTATAGAGTCAATCACTCACGCAGAAGTTTTAGAAGCGGCTAGAAAAGCAGAACCGCATGTTCGGAATTTAATAAAGGAACTGATTATACAGTATTAAAATTTAAAACCATTAAGAAGTTAAGATTCATTAAAACTTAATTTCTTAATGGTTCAAATTAATTAGAATTTTACTCATCAAGCTTCATATTCCCTCGATCTTCATGGTTTTCTGGATGCGAATTCGGATAGCGATTTGGCGTTATGTCAGAATTTTTATCCTTATTTTCAACCGTTTTCTGATTCTGATTTTCATTGTTGGTGGTTTTAGTTTCAGATCCAGCATCTTTTGAATCTTCTACATTATCATCCACATTTCGAGCTCTTTTCACCACGTCAGCATTTCCGTCCTTGTCTTTTTCGACTTCATTTTTCAAATCGGGAGTATCTTTTGGCATGTTCTGACCACTGAATCCTTCGTTGAGTTGTTGTTCGTTATTGGCTTTTTTAGCACCTAAATCTTTATTTTCCATAGCATTGGTTTTTTTGAAGTTGATTTGTATTATAATAGTACGATTTATAACCCAAAGATGCCACTCAATTAACATTGTTTTAATTGCCAAACAAACTTATCTTTGCCAATATTCTCAAAAATGAAGCACCACCATTATATCATTCACAAGCCTTACGGTTATTTGAGCCAGTTTATTTATGAACAGAAAAGGAAGAAAAAACTGCTGGGTGAATTGTATGCTTTCGCAGAGGGAACGATGGCGATTGGCCGACTCGATGAAGATTCAGAAGGATTGTTGCTCCTCACCACCGACGGAAAAGTGAGTGAAAAAGTGAGAAGCAAAAAAGTGGACAAGGAATATTATGTTCAAGTTGATGGCGTGATTACTGACGAAGCCATCCAGCAAATGAAAGAAGGAGTAGAAATTGGTTTCGAAGGCCAGAAATACATCACTTTGCCTTGTGAAGCTTCAAAAATAGAAGTTCCAAATTTTGCACCACGTTCCAAAAAAATACGCGACGAACGCCACGGACCTACAAGCTGGGCTTCCATCACCGTTAACGAAGGGAAATTTCGTCAAGTCAGAAAAATGACGGCTTCGGTAGGATTTCCAACCTTACGATTGGTGAGAGTCAGAATTGGAAACGTTCATCTGGAAGATTTAAAATCTGGAGAAGTAGTGGAAGTGGAGGAGTTTTTTGTATAAAAATTAAAAATTAAAAATTAAAAATTAAAAATTAAAAATTCCAGCTAACCCACAACCGACAACCGACAACCGACAACTCACAACTCACAACTCACAACTTCTATGCTAAACATCGTCCTAGTAGAACCAGAAATACCAAACAACACCGGAAACATAGGCCGTTTATGTGTTGGAACTGGAAATAGATTACACCTTATACATCCGTTTGGATTTCAAATTACTGATAAGAATCTGAAACGTTCAGGACTTGATTATTGGGTACATCTCGATTGGAAAGAATACCAAAATGTTGCCGAATGGGTTTCAGTAATTCCAGATACTTCTCGCGTTTTCCTGTTCAGTTCTCATGCTGAAAAGTCTTATCTGAAAGAAACATTTCAAGACGGAGACTGGCTCGTTTTTGGCAAAGAAAGTGTTGGTTTGAGCCAAGAGGTTTTAGAAATGTTCGAAAATCATTTAATGATTCCGATTTCGGCTTTGGTTCGAAGTTACAACCTTGCAAATTCTGTAGCTTTTGCAATTGGCGAAGCGAAAAGGCAACTTTCAATTTAAAAAAATACTATATTTGAGAGAACCTTCATTCTTTTAAATATGACCGATAAATCTCAATTAAGAAGTTCAATTTTCAAACATCTCGACGGCTTGGCGGTTGCTCCAGTTGCAATCGCACTAAAAAACAAAGGGGTTTTAGAGTTCATTTTAAACAAAAAACAAGCACAATTAGCTGAAATTACAACTGCTTTTAAAGCAAATGAAGGCTATCTTAATGTGGGTTTGAGAATCCTCGCTTCACAGGGTTTTTTGGAATATGATGTAGATAATGCTACTCAAGAAATCACCATTTCAATAAATAACAAAACAGAAACAGCCTTTTCATTATTTCATTTGTATGAAGATGTAGTCGATTTGCTTCAGTTTTCTACCAAATTTCATCCGCGTCTTTTTGAAGATGCTCCGTTTGAAAAACTCAATATTATTTTTGAGAAATACAAGAAGAATTACGGGATAACATTTTCCGAAGATGAAGTTACTCGTAGCATTCAAAATCAAATCTTAAAACATATCGAAGGATATTTAATAGGTCCAACAATCGTTCGTTTGGCGATGAACGGGATGTTTCACAAATATTTTATGGAGACTTCCTTCAAGCCGGAAGAGTTTCATAAATCTCCTGAAAATTTTAAAAAAATACTGGATTTCTTCGTTCATCTTGGATGGTTTTTGGAAAAGAATGGCAATTATCAATTTACAGAAATGGGTTTGTTTTATGCCAAAAGAGCCAGTGCTTATGGTGTTACGGTTTCCTATTTGCCAACATTTGCAAGAATTGAAGAATTGATTTTTGGCGATCCAGCGGTTTTAAGAATGGTTGCCGATGGCGAAAACGAAATCCACGTCGATCGTGAGATGAATGTTTGGGGAAGCGGTGGTGCTCACGATACTTATTTTAAAGTGGTGGATGAAATTATCGTAAAGCTTTTCAACCTGCCAATTGAAGAACAGCCCAAAGGAATCTTGGATATGGGTTGTGGCAACGGTGCCTTCCTGCAACATATTTTTGAGGTAATAGACAGACAAACTTTACGCGGAAAAATGCTTGATGAACATCCTTTGTTTTTAGTCGGAGCCGATTATAATCAAACCGCTTTAAAAGTGACAAGGGCTAATTTGATCAAAGCCGATATTTGGGCAAAGGTAATTTGGGGAGATATTGGAAGACCTGATGTGCTTTCAGATGATTTGAAAGAAAATTATAATATAGATTTGAAAGATTTATTGAATGTAAGGACCTTTTTGGATCATAATCGAATTTGGGAAGAACCGAAACACGTCAATAAGGACAGAATCAGCAAATCATCAGGAGCATTTGCCTTCAGGGGAAAACGAATCAGCAACAATTTGGTGGAAGACAATCTGCTGGAACATTTGCAGAAATGGTCGCCTTATGTTCGGAAATTTGGCTTGCTTTTGATAGAATTGCATACGATAAACCCAAAACTTACATCCGAAAATCTAGGTCGAACTTCGGCAACAGCCTATGATGCCACACACGGTTTTTCCGACCAATATATCGTAGAGATTGATGTTTTCAATAGTGTTGCATCTGAAGCTGGATTGTTTCCGGATCCAACCATTTTCAGAAGATTCCCAGATGCTGATACCGCTACAGTAAGTATCAATCTGTTGAAAGGGAATTAATTATCGTTGGATGTAGCTTGCAAAAGAAGCAATCAATTTATTTACCGTAATTTCAATTGAAGGCTTTATATCCTCGAAGCCTTGTTTTAGTTTTCCCTCGGGGGTAAAATAGTCTGGAAGGGTCGATTTTATGAGCTTGTCATCGGTATAGATTTCCTTTACCGTAAGTTTCAGCGTATAATTTGCATCGCCAAATTCTACCGCCAAAGTATATTTTACATCAAAAGTGAATCGTTCGCCCAAGCTATAATAAGCGAAAGCACCTTTTCTTAAAGCATCAATTTTCAAGGAGTTTGAAGTGACTTCATATACATCGGCACCATTTTTATTGTAAAATAAAGCCCAGCTTCTGGAAGCTTCAATAAGATTTTCAAGCGGAATATTTGGCTTTGCAATTACTACAGTGGGAAAACCATTTGGAGTAAGCTCAATTTTTTCTTGAGAAAAGGCTAAACAGCAATAAAAACAGCATAATAGAGGTAGCAACTTTTTCATTTTTGAAATTTTTGTTCCTATAAAGATAAGCCATACAAAGCTCAAATTAAAGGTCTTTAAAGATAAATTTAGCTTTTTCTGTATCAAAACGGATGTTCTCATCTTGAAACAAATCATCAAAAATGTGATTTTGAATTAAATTCTTTGGTTCATCTTGAATGACTTTTTCAGGTGTCATCACGATAATTTCATCGCTTAATTGAATGGCCAAGTCAATATCATGGGTAGAAAAAAGAATGCATTTTTGGGTTTCACTTGTTAGTTTTTTCAACAGTTTAAAAAGCGAAATTTTGTGCAGTAAATCCAAATGAGTTGTAGGTTCATCCAAAATAATCAGAGGTGTGTCTTGTGCCAAAGCTCTTGCTATTAAAACTTTCTGCAATTGTCCGTCACTGATTTCGTAATGTTTTTTATCGACCAAATGACTGATTTGAGTCAGTTCAATTGCTGAATTTATTTTCAGAATATCTTCATCAGTAAGTGTTCCAATCCAGTTCGTGTAAGGTTGTCTTCCTAAAGCTACCAATTCAAAAACGGTAAGATTACTTGGCGGAAGGCTTTCGGTTAAAACAATACTCAACTCTTTTGCCAGTTCCAATGAACTATAATCAAAAATGTTTTTGTGGTTTAAATTTACTGGACCTGAAATTGGTTTCTGTATACCAGTGATGGTTTTTAAAAGTGTGGATTTTCCGATACCATTGGCACCAATAAGCGAAATTAATTTTCCTTTTTCTAAAGAAATGGAAATGTTTTTCGCAACAACTTTTTGCTTGTTTTTTTGGCTGTAGCCAATTGAAATATCTTCTGTATGTAAGATGATTTTATTTTCCATCAGGCTATCATTTTACGTTTTCCTACTAACAACCAAATCACAACCGGAGCTCCAATGATAGAAGTTATCGCATTAATTGGTAAGATAATATCCGTTCCGGGAACTTGCGAAACGATGTCGCAAATCAGCATGATAATGGCTCCAAAAAGCAACGTTCCCCAAAATAAAATGCGATGACTGCTTGTTTGGAAAACCAATTTCGCAATATGCGGAACCGCCAAGCCTATAAAAGCAATCGGTCCGGCAAAAGCAGTGATGCTTCCTGCCAAAATACTTGTTGCAAAAATAATGGTCAAACGGGCTTTCTTGAAATTCAATCCCAAGCTTTTCGCATAATTTTCGCCCAAAAGCAAAGCGTCAAGCGATTTGATGCTGACCAAACTCAAAAACAATCCGATAAAAACACAAACGGTAAGAATTACGATGGAAGTCCACGGAAGATTTCCAAGATTTCCGAGTGACCAGAATGTGAATTTCTGCAATTGTTCGGCTGTACTGAAATACGTCAAAACGCCTACAAAAGCACTCGTGAAACTCCCAAACATTAAGCCTACAATCAATATGGACATGGTGTTTTTCAGCCGTTGGGACACGACCAAAACCGCCGATAAAACCATAAAACTTCCCAAACAAGAAGCAATTATAATGCCGTAGGAAGAGGCAACGAGCGAACCAAAAACAGAAGGCAGGAGTGAGGCACCCAAAATCACAAATGCAACTCCAAGGCTAGAACCTGAACTCAAACCTAAAACATACGGTCCAGCCAATGGATTCCGAAACATCGTTTGCATCAACAACCCGCTAATCGATAATCCCATTCCCACTAAAATTGCCGTGATCGCTTTCGGTAATCTGAAATTTACAATGATATACTGCCACGTTTCTTTTGAAGCTTCTTGTCCCGTCAAGCTTTTGAAAACGTCCTTCAACGGAATTGAAACTTGTCCTAAACCAATATCCAATAAAAATAAAATCAACATCAGGAATGTCAATGAAGAGAATAAGAAGATATTTTTAGATTTCAACATTTATAATCTGGTTTAAAAACTTCGAGCCTTTGAGCCTTTGTGGCAAATCATTTCAGCCTTTCAAAGAAAAAAGGAGTATAATCAGGCAACAATTCAGGATGCAAGGTTTTCACAATATCTTTCAAAACAATATCCGGTCGGTTGGGAGCCAATTCGTAATATAAAATTCCACCTGTTTTTCCTTTTTTACTGCTGAAAGAATAGACGTTTTTTTGCTGAAAAGCCTTGAATTGACTGTAATGCGGATTGGAATCTGTCATCTCTTTCAACGAAGAAAATTGACCCGAAGTTATCCAGAAATCAGCGTCTTTGGCTTTCTCCAAAACAGTTTCAAATGAAAGCGACAAGCTTCCAGTTCCTTCGGTTTCGTTCCATAAATAATTTCCTCCGGCTTGTGCCAACAACAAACTTCCCCAACTTGTGCCTTTCGGCAGATACCAGGTTCCTTCAAACATGTCTCCGGCAAGGATTGTTGGTTTTGAAGTCGCTTTTTTAGCAAGTGCCAATGTCGTATTGTATTCTTTTTCGATGTCTGAAAAAATCGTGTTTGCCTTTTCATCCAAACCATATAAGTAACCAAAAAACTTAATCCATTCGGCTTTTCCAAGTGGCGTTTGTTCGTTCCAATCGCCGTTCAGCATTACTTTTAGACCGCTTTTTTCCAAATTATCCAAGGTTGGATTTTTGTTGTCAATTCCATATCCGATAAAAACGTCTGGAGCGACATCAATGATTACCTCGGTATTCAGGGTTTGATTGTTGCCCAATTCTCGCACTTTTCCACTTTCAATTCGGGCTCTCACTTTTTCCGAAGAAATATAATCCAAATTCGGAAAACCTACTAGTGAATTTTCCACACCAAGCATTTCTAACGATGGAATATGGGTGGTAGAAGTTACGACAATACTTTTTATCGGAACCTGAATGGTGGTAAACTGACTCAAACTATCCGGAACTTTAGCGTCTTTTTCTTTTAGAATATAAGTATAATCTTGGGTTGCATTTGGCCACGGATTGGAAACTTTTAAGATGCTATAATCGCCATAATCAAAAATCGACAAACCCGAAGCATACTTGATTTCGTTTTTAATTTCAGAAGTGATAACGCCTTGTTGGTCTTGATTTTTCTTGCATCCGATGGCAAAAATCAATAAGGCAAAAAGTACTATTTTGGAAAAGAATGATTGCATAAAAAATTTTTGTTGAGGTTGACAAAGGTAAAAGTTATTATGGTTTTTTCAGAAATAAAAAAATCGCCGAGATTTTTCTGGGCGATTTTGGTCATTCAAATATCATTTTTTTCCATTTTTACCACATAGATACATAGAAATTTCTGTAGTAAATAGAAAGCTTTAGTCAATTCTTGATTCACATAGCTATGTCAAACTATCTTAAATAAAATGTCTTTATTAACAAACAATATTCTATGATTCTATGTGGTAAAAAAAGGAGAATCGGAATTTATTTCCAAATATCATCCAAATTAATTCTAGTGATTTTACCTTCTTTAAAATCTTGCTTGCTTTTTTCCATCGTAGCAACAAATTCTGGATTATACGGACTTTCATCAGGATTTTGTTCTGTAGTTTTTTCAAACTTGATCTTCAAAGCTTCCAAAAATGCTTTTACAACATTTCTTTCTTCTTGATTTTTAGGGTGAACGATAAAGCTTTCCATAGCTGAAATTATTTACTACAAAGATAAAAAATATTTTAAACGAAACTTGTTTTCAAAAAATCTATATTTGCATCCGAATTAAGGTTGTGGTTTAATTTTTATAAATCACATTAAAAGGGAAACAGGTGGAGATTGCAGATTCAAGATTTTAATTTTAGGTTCCAACAAGAATCTAAAATCTGAAATCTGAAGTCTAAAATCTGAAGTCCTGTGCTGTTCCCGCAACTGTAAGCTACAAAGTTTGTTGTTATCTACAAAAACCACTGTTTAAAATTCAGGAATTAGGAATTTTAGAATTAGGATTTTAAATCCTAAATCACAAAATCTCAAATCCTGAATCAAAAATGGGAAGGTAAACAACAAGACGCAAGCCAGGAGACCTGCCTTTTTTCTTAACGAATATCGAATCTTCGGGAAAAAAGATTCTGGAATTATGACTTTTAGAAAGCAGTTTTTACTTTTATTTCTCTTTGTATGCCAATTTGCTTTGGCACAAAACGACAGCATCCAGTATTTGGATGAGGTCAAAGTGTCTGATTCACAACTCAGGAATTTCTCCAACTCACAATCTGTTCAGAAACTATCGGATTCCATTATCAACAACAATCAGGCTTCGTTAACATCGTTACTGAATTACAACACCGTAATCTATTTCAAGGAAAACGGACTCGGAATGGTTTCGTCGCCTTCATTTAGAGGAACAACGGCTCAACAAACGGCAGTAATCTGGAACGGCATCAACATCAATTCGCAACTGAACGGTCAGACGGATTTCAATACCATCACGACAAGAGATTTCGATAATGTCAATGTTCGTGCAGGAGGAGGAAGTTCGATTTACGGAAGCAGTGCCATTGGCGGAAGCATTCATTTGAATAATGAACTTGATTTTACGGATAAGTTTGCCAATGAACTCCGTTTGAATTATGGTAGTTTCAATACGTATGGCGTTAATTATAAGTTGAATGTTTCGGATGAAAAATTCAGTTTTCAGACCAGTATTACTAGAAATGCTTCGGATAATGATTATGAATTTGTTGATTCTGATTGGAAAAACTTAAACGGACAATATTACAATACAAGCTTCAATACAATTTTTGGCTACAAAATCAACAGTAATAATTTTCTGAAATTCTACAGTCAGTTTTTTGATGGAGAACGTCATTTTTCTGTGCTTTTTGCATCAGAAGTAAAAACAAAATACCAAGATTTCAACACCCGAAATATGCTGGAATGGAGCAGTTTTATAGGGAAATTTACTTCCAAGTTGAAATTTGCAAGGCTATCAGAAAAATATAAATACTTCTCCAATATTGCATCCGATTCACATACTTTCGGGGAGGTTAAGACCTATATCGGGAAATATGATTTGGCTTTTGATGTAAATGAAGCTATAAAACTGAATGCGGTTGTAGATTTTACCCAAAATAGTGGCGATGGCTCTGATATTAAAAATGAAACAAGAAACATTGGTTCGGGAAGTTTGCTTTTGAAGCATCAAGTGACCGATAAATTGCTCTATGAAGCCAGTATTCGAAAGGAAATTACCAATAATTATAAAAGTCCGATGCTGTTTTCCATCGGAACAAATTATGCCTTCACTTCTTTTTATACCTTGAAAATTAACGGTTCAAGGAATTTCAGAATACCTACTTTCAATGATTTGTATTGGCAACCGGGAGGCAATGAGAACTTGAAACCCGAGTCGTCCTATCAGGCCGAAATTGGAAATGATTTTCATTTCAGGAATTTCAGGGTTAGCCTGACGGGATATCTTATCGACATTGAGGATATGCTCCGATGGGTTCCTTCAGGTGGAGTTTGGATGCCTGAAAACACCGATAAAGTCAAGACTTATGGAGGCGAGGTGCTTTTGAATTGGAACAAAAGTTTCGGCAGGAACCACTTTTCGCTGAACGGAACCTATGCCTACACGGTTTCTGAAAATACAACCACTAAAAAGCAACTCATTTATGTGCCGTATCATAAAGCCACTTCTTCATTGGCTTACGGCTACAAAAAGTTCTCGGCCAATTATCAATTTCTATACAACGGAGAAGTTTTTACACGCTCGGATAATAACTCAAGATACAACATGGATGCCTATTTTGTAAGCAATGCTTCGGTAGGATATGATTTTGGAACCACAAATTCCTACAAGCTCGGGTTTCAAGTCTTGAATCTTTTCAATGAAAAGTATGCAAGCGTGGAGAGCCGTTTTTTGCCGGGAAGAAACTTTAATATGTACTTAACTCTCAAATTTTAATGATTATGAAAAAGCTGAACAGATTTTTTTTATTACTTATAGCAACTTCGCTATTTGTTTCGTGTAGCAATGATGATAATGGCAATCCAGATGTGTCACTAGGCGAATATGACAATGGATTTTTTGTCCTGAACGAAGGAAATAGCAACTTATCTTCAGCATCGGTTACTTTTATTAGCAATTCGGGTTTGATTGAGCAGGATGTTTTTGGGAATGTAAATCCAGGTGCGGTAAGTAATGGAACATTATTGCAATCTATTTTCTTTGATGATACCAGGGCTTTTATTATTTCTGGAGGTTCTAACAAGGTAACAGTCGTAAACCGTTATACATTTGAATTTATAGCAACTGTTGATACTGATTTTGCAAGTCCGCGATATGGTGCTGTTATAAACGGTAAGGCTTATGTGACCAATTATAACGACTTTTCTATTGGTACGGACGACTTTTTGACCGTAATTGACCTTTCTACTTATTCAACTTCAAAAGTGCCATTGAACAACTGGTCAGAAAAAGTAATCGAGGAAAACGGTAAGCTTTACATCGCAAACGGATTTTACGGTAGCGGAACTTCTATCACGGTTTTCAATCCAGCCAATACTACTTCTACCACAACTATCGAGCTTGGTTTCAGTCCAAATTCATTGGAGGAAAAAGACGGAATGTTGTATGTTATGGGAGACGGAAAATTAGCTAAAATTAATCTTGCTACCAATCAAATTGCAGGAAACACCATCACTTTTCCAGAAGCACAAGCAGAAGCTAAAAACCTGAACATCGAGAACGACAAGATATATTATACTTCTGGAACAAGCGTTTTTGTGATGAATATCAATGCTACAACCGCACCAACAACTTCCTTGTTTTCGTATGAATCAACTTCTGAATGGGGCGGAATGTATGGCTTTGCTGTAAATGATGATAAGATTTATGTTGCCGAAGGTGGCGATTTTGCTTCCGATAGCGAAGTATATGTATATTCCCTAACAGGAACATTGCTTAACACATTTGGAGCAGGTGTAGGGCCAAATGGATTCTATTTCAACGACTAGTATTATTTCGAATAAATTCAATAAACCTCAAAAATGAAAAAAAATTACAGATTAGTTTTTTCCAGTATTTTACTTGTGTTTGCTCTATTTTCAGCAAATGCTCAAGGCTATGTTAACGGTATTTTTATGCTCAATGAAATTGGCGACGGACAAAGTGCTACGGTTTCGTTTCTTCCGAATGGAGGAACCCTAGAAAACGACATCTTCGGGACGGTAAACCCAACAGCGGGAGGTCTTGGAAATACAGGACAAAGTATGTCTTTTCACGGCGAAAATGCCTATATCATCCTCAATACCTCAAACCGTTTACGAGTGGTTAATAGTACTACTTTTGCTTTGGTAAACACCTTGAATACCGGACTTTCAAATCCTAGATATATGGCTTTCGCCAACGGAAAAGGCTATATCACGTGTTGGGGCGATGTAATTTCAGCGTCGGATGATTATGTGGCGGTTTTAAATCTGGAAACCTATACGATCGAAACCACAATTCCTATGGCGGAAGGGGTTGAAAGGATTTTAGAAATCAACGGAAAATTATATGTAGCCCATAAAGGCGGTTACGGATATGGAAACCAAATTTCTGTCCTCGACCCAATTAATAATACCGTTGAAACAACTATTCAGGTAGGAGATGTTCCGAACACAATGGTTGTAGATAATGGATTTCTCTATGTGCTTTCCGAAGGAAAACCATCTTGGGCTGGAACCGAAACTTTTGGAGCGTTGTCAAAAATAAACCTTACAACCAATGCCGTTGTCAGTACTTTAGATTTTCCATTGCTTCATCCTGCAAATCTTAAAATTGCCAACGGAAATTTTTATTATTCTGTTTTTGAAGATGTTTTTATGATGTCTAGCAATGCAACCGAATTGCCAGCTGAACCCTTGTTTACACTGCCAACAGCACAACCGTATGGTATTTATGGACTCGACATTATCGACGATTCCATTTATGTGGTTGATGCAGGATTTTTTTCAGCTCCATCAGATGTTTATGTGTATGATTTAGACGGAACTTTATTGGACGATTTCGAAGCCGGAATTGCCACAAACGGTTTCTACAAGGCACTTGAAGTTGATTTGGACATTAAAGAAAATCAAAAAAATAAGCTTGCCATTTATCCAAATCCTACAACAGAAGTATTCTATATCAATACAAATGAAACGGCAACAATTAAACTTTTTGATGTTTCGGGAAGATTGGTAAAAACCGAAAAATATACGTCAAGCGGAATCAATGTAGCCCATCTGGCAAAAGGTGTTTATTTGGTTGAAACCGAAATAGGAAACAACCGAAACGTAGAAAAATTGATCGTAAAATAAGACGTAATGAAAAATTTTCAACTTGTATTTTTTTTGTTTTTTTGCCTTTCGGCGAAAGCCCAATCCTATCCGCCAGAAGCTGGAACAGTAGGATCGACTGCAATTTTCAAGGACAGTCCGCTTTATGTGGCTTGGGCAACTGGAATTATCGTAGAACGAGGATACGTTAATAAATCGAATCCGAATTTAATCGTTAGCGGAAGCAACAAGGCTACTTTCGGGTCGCCATCAGATGCTATTGGTTTTCCCGATGGAAATGTGGTTAGCTTGGGCGACGAAGGTTTTGCCATTGCTACTTTTGCCCAACCTATTTATGATGGCGAAGGCTTTGATTTTGCTGTTTTTGAAAACGGAGGGCCGAGTTTTCTTGAACTTGCCTTTGTAGAAGTAAGCTCTGATGGCATCAATTTTTTCCGATTTCCAGCACATAGCGAAACCCAAACAACCACTCAGATTGGTTCATTCGGAACGCCATCGGCACCCTATCTTCATAATTTGGCAGGAAAATATGCAGGACAATACGGAACACCATTTGATTTGAGCGAGCTTGAAGACAATATTTTGTTGGATAAAAACCAAATCACACATGTGAAAATTATTGATGTTGTAGGTTCAATTGATCCTTTGTATGCCACTTATGACAGTTTCGGAAATGCCGTAAACGAATCGTTTCCAACACCTTTCAACTCCTGTGGTTTCGATTTGCAGGCTGTTGGCGTTATCAATCAAGGAACTTTGAGCCGTGATGATTTTGCTCAAAACAGCATCAAAATCTATCCCAATCCAGCTTCGGATTATTTTACAATCCAGTTGGATGAACAAGCGAAAGTTGCTGTTTATGATATTTCTGGAAGGATCATCTTGGAGAAAAACATCGCATCAACTGAAAAAATAAATACTTCCAGTCTTACATCGGGAGTATATATTGTTCAAGTTCTTTTCGCTCAAGGCAAAAAAATCGCAGAACGACTGATTATAAGGTAAGGGTTTTAATTCAAAAAGAAAGGCTTCCAATTTTAACGGAAGCCTTTTTATAACTTATTTTGCGGCAGTAAAAAACTGATTGTTTGAAATCACCTCTTTCAGTGGATTCAAATCCTTGATATCTAATTTGTTGCTAAAAGCCTCTATGTGTTTCTTGTGATGTACGTCGGAACCTACATAATCAATCATGCCGCTTTCGAGCAATTTTTTTGCAGTGACAAAAACACTTTCGCCATAATATCCAACAGTAGAAAGCATATTGAGTTGAAACAAGCAACCGGCTTTTTTTAGCTTCGTGTATTCAGAGAAGTTTTTGTGATAAAAAACATAACGTTCTGGATGTGCAAGTACAGGTTTGTAACCTGCAACCTGAAGATCAAAAATTATATCATAAAGCTGTATTGGAGCATTGATATAGGACATTTCAACCAACACATAATTATCCTTCAAGGTCAATAAAGGTTCTGATTGAAACAGTTTCACGAAGTGATCGTCCATTAAATATTCTGCAGCTGCTTTAAACGGAAGATTGATATTGTTTTCTTTAAGCAGCGAAACAACTTCATCTTTTTTAGTGGTTATAATTCCAGTATTGTTTTCCCAAACGTGCTGGATAATGTGTGGCGTGGTGATAAACTCTTTTACACCAAAATCCAACATCGACTTTGTAAGCGATAAGGTATCCTCAAAAGTTTTTGCACCATCATCAATCCCAAACAATAAATGAGAGTGAAAATCGATGTGGTTATCAGGAATCAGATCCTTGAGAACGGTTTTGTTTCGGTTAAAGAAAAACAATGTTTATTTGATTTAGGGGTTAATGCTTTTAAGATATAGCAATAATCAATTTCTTATTTTTAATTGAAATCTATTCAAATTCAGAAGTAAAAAACAACTTCACGTTTGGATATTTGCTTTGTGTCATCTGGATTGTAAAATCTGAATCGGCCAAGAAAACCAATTGGCCGTATTTGTCGTGTGCCAAGAATTTCTGTTTTATTCTTTTGAATTCCTTGAACTCATCACTTTTTGCATCATCTGGCTTTACCCAGCAAGCCTTGTGAACAGGGAAATTTTCATACGTACATTTTGCTCCATATTCATGCTCCAATCGATATTGGATAACTTCATATTGCAAGGCACCAACGGTTCCAATTACCTTCCTGTTGTTCATTTCAAGCGTAAAAAGCTGTGCAACTCCTTCATCCATCAATTGATCGATTCCTTTGTCAAGCTGTTTGGCCTTCATCGGATCGGCATTGTTGATGTATCTGAAATGTTCTGGAGAAAAGCTCGGAATTCCTTTGAAACTCATCGCTTCGCCTTCAGTTAATGTATCCCCAATCTTGAAATTTCCGGTATCGTGCAAACCCACAATATCGCCTGGATAGGAAATATCAACGATTTCTTTTTTCTCTGCAAAGAAAGCATTCGGACTAGAAAATTTCATATTCTTGCCTTGGCGAACGTGCAAATAAGGTTTGTTCCTTTCAAAAGTTCCTGAAACAATTTTCAAGAAGGCAAGTCTGTCACGGTGTTTCGGATCCATATTGGCGTGGATTTTAAACACAAATCCCGACATTTTTTCTTCTTTGGGATCCACCAATCTGGTTTCGGAATCTTTTGGTCGTGGCGACGGAGCTATCTCAATAAAGCAGTCCAATAATTCCCTTACACCAAAATTATTCAAAGCTGATCCAAAAAAAACAGGTTGCAATTTTCCGTCAAGATAATCCTGACGATCAAATTTTGGATATACTTCATCAATCAATTCCAATTCTTCACGAAGTTTTTCCGCAGGTTTTGGTCCGATGATTTTCTCCAATTCAGGATTCTGAACATCTGAAAAAGCGATGGTTTCTTCAATATTTTTTCGACTGTCGCCACTAAATAAGTTGATGTTTTGTTCCCAAAGGTTATAAATTCCTTGAAAATCATATCCCATACCAATAGGAAAGCTCAAGGGAGTTACGGTCAAGCCTAATTTTTGCTCCACTTCATCCATCAAATCAAAGGCATCTTTTCCTTCTCTATCCAATTTATTGATGAAAACAATGATTGGAATTTTCCTCATACGGCAAACCGAAACCAATTTCTCTGTTTGTTCCTCGACCCCTTTTGCAACGTCAATGACCACAATAACGCTATCAACAGCAGTCAGGGTTCTAAAAGTATCTTCGGCAAAATCCTTGTGTCCGGGAGTATCCAGGATGTTGATTTTTTTATCTTTATAATTAAAAGCCAAAACAGAGGTTGAAACTGAGATTCCTCTCTGGCGTTCAATTTCCATAAAATCCGAAGTGGCTCCTTTTTTAATCTTATTGTTTTTAACGGCACCCGCTTCCTGAATGGCACCTCCAAATAGCAATAATTTCTCTGTTAAGGTAGTTTTTCCGGCATCGGGATGCGAGATGATCCCGAAAGTTCTTCTTCTGTTTATTTCTTGTGTAAAACTCATCATGTATAAAATAGGGTGCAAAAATACTATTTATAGTTAAGAAACACATCTCTTCTAAACTACAATTTGATAAATGATTATAAATTTTTTATACCCAAATTTTTAATCTATTTTTGATTGATGTTTTATGGATTTTCTTGAGTTTAAAACCATTTCATGAATACAAAATATACACTTCACTTATTGGTTTTTTTGTTGTTTTCTTGCGTTGTTCAAGCACAACAAGATGCTCAATATACTCAATATATGTATAACACAATCAATGTGAATCCAGCTTATGCAGGTTCTAGAGGTGTTACAAGTATTTTTGTGATGCATCGCACTCAATGGGTTGGTTTGGATGGAGCTCCAGTCACCAATACAGCATCTATCAATAAACCAATAAATGACAGTAATCTTGGCTATGGGATTTCATTCGTGAACGACAGGATTGGTGTTTCGGATGAGAATACAATTTCAGTTGATTTCTCTTATTCTGTAAAAACATCCGAAGAATATAAGCTGTCTTTCGGTATCAAAGCAGCTGCAAATATCCTAAGTGTCGATTATTCCCGACTAACAATTCGTCATCCAGATGATGTGCTTTTAAGCCAGCAGGCAAATATTGACAACAGGCTTTCGCCGAATTTTGGAGCGGGTGTCTACTTTCATTCCGATAAAAATTACGTTGGTCTATCGGTGCCTAATTTTCTTGAAACCAAGCATTATGACGACAATATGAGTTCGCTTGCAAAGGAGAGGATGCACTTTTATCTTATTGCAGGAAGTGTTTTCGATTTGAATGAAACCCTAAAATTCAAACCCGCATTGATGACCAAAATGGTTCAGGGAGCTCCACTTCAAATAGATCTGTCGGCTAATTTTCTATTCTATGATAAATTTTTCATTGGAGCGGCTTACAGATGGAGTGCTGCTTTGAGCGGAATGGTTGGCTTTCAAGTATCCGATTCTTGGCACATTGGATATTCCTACGATGCGGAAACAACCAAACTTGTCAATTACAATTCAGGATCGCACGAGGTTTTTCTTCGCTATGAATTGTTTCGAAATTACAGCAAGATTGTTTCACCAAGATTCTTTTAATTCTTTCTCTTATGAAAATTAAAATACTCCTCTATCTATCGATTCTCGTCTTGACTGCAGGAAATGTTTTTGCCCAGGAAAAGCAAATTAAAAAAGCAAATAAAAAATTCAACGATTTGTCCTATATTGATGCCATTTCTATTTACGAACGTGTTGCAAATAAAGGATATAAATCTGCAGAATTGTTCCAGAAACTAGGCGATTCCTACTATTTTAATTCACAATTTGAAAAGGCTTCAAAATGGTACGGAGAATTATTTTTTTTGGATAATTCTGATATTTCAGCCGAATATTTTTACCGTTATGCCCAAACCTTGAAGTCTGTTGGTGAATATGAAAAGGCAAATGAAATGCTCGAAAAATTCACAGCTCTTTCTGGCAATGATATTCGTGGCGATTTGTTTTCAAAAAAGAAAAATTATCTGGAAATTATAAAAAGTAATTCGGGTCGATACATAATTAAAGAGGCTGGAATCAATTCTGAATATTCAGATTTTGGAACTGCTTTCTATGGCGATAACATTGTTTTTGCATCATCGAGAGATACCAGCGGTTTGTTTAAGAGAGAACATACTTGGACCAATCAGGCTTTTTTAGATTTGTATGTTTCAGAAATAAAATCAGACACCATAATGTCTAAGCCGGAGAAATTTTCAAAGAAAATCAATTCTAAATTCAATGAATCGACACCTGTTTTCACAAAAGATGGTAAAACGGTTTATTTTACAAGGAATAATTTCAAGGACGGAAAAAAGGGAAAAGATGCCCAAAAAACGACACTTTTAAAATTATACAGCGCCACTTTAAAGGAAAATAGTTGGGAGGATGTTACAGAATTGCCTTTTAATAGCGACAACTATAATAATGCTCATCCGGCTTTGAGTGTAGATGAAAAAACGCTGTATTTTGCATCGGATATGCCCGGAACATTAGGCCAATCGGATATTTTTAAAGTAACAATCAACGATGATGGAAGTTTTGGAACTCCAGAAAATTTAGGACCTCAAATCAATACCGAAGGCAAGGAAACTTTTCCGTTTGTTTCGGCAGAAAATGAACTCTATTTTGCGTCAGACGGTCATCCTGGATTGGGAGGTTTGGATGTTTTTGTATCAAAAATAAATGGCGATAATGCTTTTCGAGAACCAATTAATATTGGAACTCCTATAAATTCCCCAACCGATGATTTTGCTTTTATAATCAACGTTGAAAGGAAGGGTTTCTTTAGTTCAAATAGAGCGGAAGGAAAAGGTTTTGACGACATCTATACCTTTATAGAAACAAAAAAACCGACTTGCCAACAAATTTTATCAGGGACAATTACCGATGATGAAACAGGTGAGCCATTGTCAAATGTTGAGGTGATGCTTTTAGATAAAAAATTTGAAGTAGTAGGCAAACAAAACACCGATGCAAGAGGATTTTATTCTTTTGAGACTGCATGCGGGAAAATATATTACTTACGGACTAGTAAAGAAGATTTTGAAACCATCGAAAATAAGATCATAGTTCCCAATGAATCAGGAAAAACTACTTTGCCGATTACACAAAAAAAGAATGTAAAAGTAATTTCCTTAAAAGACGATATTGCCAAGATGCTCAACATCAAAATGATTTATTTCGATCTAGATAAATCGTTTATAAGGGAAGATGCAAAAGTCGAACTGGCTAAGGTTTTGGAAGTAATGCTCCAATATCCTACCTTGAAAATAGATGTCCGTTCCCATACCGATAGCAGGCAAACCCATCAATACAATCAAAAATTATCAGACAGAAGAGTAAAAGCCACAATCGCATGGCTTGTTCAGCAAGGAATTAGTCCTGAAAGATTAACTGGTAAAGGTTATGGCGAAACACAACTCATAAATGAATGCAAAGATGGGGTAGAATGCACTGAAGAACAACATCAGATCAATAGACGAAGCGAATTTATCGTAGAAGCACTATAATTTTATGCCTACTCTAAATTAGAGGCATCCTGTTTTTGCGGGATGTTTTTTTAATTTGAAGTGCTATTGTGCTGTGTTAGCAAGCCGCCATTTAATTTTTTGTTAATAGTAATGAACAAACTTGCATAATGTAATTGAATTGTTAATTTTGTTGGTTGTTATTATTGTAAAACCGAATGAAATACAAACCAATTTTATTCGTTTTAAATACTGATAATAAACCAAAACAACCAAAAACAATAAGCTTACTTAATTAAAAATACATAATTAAAACAAGAATGAAAATAAAACAATTGTTGTTCGGGCTTTTGCTTTCTGCAAATTTTGTTGCCAATGCCCAAGACAGTAAAAAAGAAGTATTGTTCTCAATTGATGATAAACCTTATTATACTGATGAATTTTCTAGGGTTTATAAAAAAAATATTGACTTAGTGAAGGACGAATCTCAAAAAGACCTTAACCAATATTTAGAACTTTTTGTTGGATATAAACTTAAAATCAATAAGGCCAATAAATTAGGATTGCAGAATAATCCTAAATATCAAAACGAATTAAAATCCTACAGAAGTCAGCTTTCTAAAAATTATCTTACCGATACAAAAGTCACCAAGGAACTCATCGAGGAAGCCTATAACCGATCTCAAAAAGAAATAAAAGCATCCCATATTTTGATAATGGTTGATGAAAATGCGGCACCAGCCGATACTTTAAAAGCCTATAATCAAGCCTTAGACATTCGCAAAAAAGCAGTTGCAGGAGAAGATTTCGGGAAATTGGCACAACAATATTCTCAAGATCCATCGGCAAAAGAAAACCAAGGAGATTTAGGCTATTTTTCAGCTTTGAGAATGGTTTATACTTTTGAATCTGGAGCATACAAAACCAAAAAAGGTGAAATTTCTAAACCTATTAGAACCCGTTTTGGCTATCATTTGATAAAAGTGAATGACGTTCGCGATAACAGAGGAAAAGTCACCGTGGCCCATATTATGATCATGAAGCCTGCCGAAGGATTAAATTCGGAAAAAGGCAAGGCTAAAATTCAAGACATTTACAAAAAATTACAGCAAGGTGAAAAATTTGAAGAACTTGCCAAACAATTTTCCGAAGACAAATCATCTTCAGAAAAAGGCGGTGTTTTGAACAGTTTCAGCTCTGGCGAATTAAGTTCAAATGAATTTGAAGATGTTGCTTTTTCATTATCAAGACAAAATCCAATCTCGGAACCTTTTGAAAGTGCATACGGATGGCATATTGTGAAGTTTGTAGAAAAACATCCCGTTAAATCATTCGAAGAAATGGAATCGGAACTGGAGGGTAAAATCAGAAAAGACGACCGTTCCCGTTTGATTGTGAATTCAATGAACGAAAAGCTTCGTAAAAAATATGCTGTAAAAAGAGATAATAAATTGTATGCAGCTCTTGTGAAAACGGTTACCAACGACATTTATACTGGAGCTTGGAAAGTTCCTGCAGATACAAAAAACTTCGACAAGAATTTGTTTTCTGTAAACGAAAAAGCCATCACTGGAACTACATTCTTAAATTATTTGAACAACCAGCAAAAGGGTGTTTCAGAAATCAAACCTGTATCTAAATTGGTAGATTTCTTATATGAAAAATTCCTTGACGAGCAGTTGAATGTGTATTACAACGATAACCTAGAAAAAGAATTTCCTGAGTTTGCAGACGTTATGGAAGAATACCGCGACGGTTTGCTTCTTTTTGATTTGATGGAAAAAGAAATCTGGGAAAAATCTAAAACCGATACTATTGGTTTGCAGCATTTCTATGAAAAGAACAGCAACAATTATAAATGGAAAAACAGATACGATGTTTTAATTGTGTCTTCAACAAAATCTGATTTTATAAAGAAAGCACACAAAATGCTGAAAAAAGATAAATCGGCAGAATTCATCAAGCAAAATCTAAATACAGGAAAAGAGGTTGAAGTTCTAGAAAAAGAAGGTGTTTTTGAAGAAGGAAACGAAGCACTTCCTAAAAACGTAACGTTTAAAACAGGTGTTACAGATGTTGTCAAACAAGGCGATTATTATTTTGTGACCCGAGTGAACAAAGTGCTTCCGGCAGGAAATAAAACGCTTGAGGAATGCAAAGGAAAAGTAGTGAATGACTACCAACAATATTTGGAAGAAAATTGGGTTTCAGATTTGAAGAAGGAATTTACGATCGAGGTCAACAAGGATACTTTCGAAAAGGTGAAAAAACAAATCAAGTCCTAAATGCAAAAAGGGTTTTATATAATAGGATTGTCTCTGCTGCTGTTTTCTTGTAATTATTTCAAACCAGAAGCAAAACCCGAATCAATAGCAAGAGTAGGAGATTCCTTTTTGTATAAAGAAGATATAAAAGATTTGGTTGCCGCCGGAACATCAAAGCAAGACAGTGTTTTGATTGTGAAAAGTTTCATTGATCGTTGGGCTACACAAAAGTTGTTGATTGAAGCGGCTAATCTCAATTTAAACGACGAAAAAAAAATAGAGTTTGATAATTTAATCCGGCAATACAAAAGCGATTTATATACAAAAGCCTACATCGAAGAAATTGTAAAAACAACAGTTGATACCGTCATTTCTGAAAAAGAGCTTAAAGAATATTACGACAATAATAAAGAAAACTTCAGGACAAACGGTACTTTGGTGCAATTGAGATATATTAATCTGCCAAAGGACCATCCGAAATTTTCAACCATAAGAAGCAAGTTCCTGGATTTCAGAAAATCGGATAAGAAGTTTTGGGACACCTATCAAATTCAGTTTAAAAATTCCGCTTTGAATGATTCTGTCTGGGTAGAGTTGAATGAAGTTTACAGAAAACTGCCTTTTATAAACCCGGATAACCAAGGAAAATATATAGCCGAAGGAATCTCTTTTGAAAAGCCAGATTCATTGAATGTATATTTAGTTAAAATAAAAAAAACAATAAACAAAAACGAGATAAGTCCTTTTGTGTATTTAAAGCCAACTTTACAGCAAGTAATTTTGAATAGAAGAAAATTGGAATTAATTAAAAAATTTGAAAAAGAAATTACTGATGATGCGATTAAAAATAACAAATATGAAATTTATAAATAGTAGAAACTTCCTGGTTCTTTTATTGGCAGTTTTCTCAATTGGCGAACTACAAGCACAAGAAATTATTAGCGATACAGTAAAAAAGCAAGCTCCAAAATCGTCCTACAAGCGTCAAAAAATTGATGGAGTTATTGCAACTGTTGGAGATTATATTGTTTTAGATTCGGATATCGATAAGAATTTCCTAGAGCTTGCAGCCAATGGAAATAATTTAGAAAATGTTACAAGATGTCAAATGTTGGGCAAGCTTTTGGAAGAACGATTGTATGCACATCAAGCACTTCAGGATAGTATTATCGTCAAGGATTCGGAAATCAACAGTATGATGGAAGAAAAGATTGGAGTGATGCTGGAGCAAACACGTGGCTCAATGGACGATCTTGTGAAATATTACAAAAAAAATAGTGAAGAGGAATTTAGGACTTACTTTTTTGAAATTTTGAAGATGAACAAGCTTACGTCAGAAATGACCAATAAAATTATCGATAAAGTAGAAATTACACCAGAAGAAGTTAGAACTTTTTTCAAAGGAATCAAGAAAGAGGAATTGCCTACTTTTGGAGATGAATTGGAGATTTCTCAAATTGTAATCAAACCTCAAGTTACCGAAGCTGAAAAACAAAAAGTTAGGGATAGGCTCAACGAATTTAAAAAAGAAATTGCAGCAGGTTCTAGTTTCTATAGTAAGGCAGTTTTATATTCGCAAGATCCAGGATCAAAATCAAACGGTGGTTTCATGAAAGTAAACCGCAAGACACCTTTGGTAAAGGAATTCAAGGATGTTGCCTTTAGTTTGGATGAAGGGCAGATTTCTGAGCCTTTCGAAACTGAATATGGTTTTCACATTGTTTATATAGAGAAAATACGTGGTCAAGATGTTGATTTGCGTCACATCCTGATTGCTCCAAAAATTTCTGAAGAGTCTTTGAAACAAGCGAAAGATAAAGCTACATTGATAAGAAAGAAGATTGTTGATGGAGAAATTTCTTTTGCAGATGCAGCTAGAAGTGAATCTGATGAAATAGAAACCAAAGCCAACGGAGGTGCTTTGCTGAATCCTAAATCATTAGATTCTCGTTTTGAATTGACGAAATTAGATGCAATGTTATACGGTCAGGTTTCCAATCTTAAAACAGGTGAAGTTTCCCTTCCGTTTATAGATGAGCCAAGATCTGGAGGAAAAGTCTATAAGTTAATGATGGTTACCAATAGAATCGCTGCACACCCGGCGGATTATTCTACTGATTATATAAAAATCAAAGAATTTGCTTTGAAAGACAAGCAAATCAAGGAAATTGCGAAATGGACTGAAGCAAAAATTAAAGATACTTATATTAAAATTAATGGTGAATACAGGGATTGTGATTTTCTAAACAACTGGTTGAAAAAGTAGTACAATCTATTTTTTTGGATAGTTTTTTATAATCTGAAATCTACTCCCGAAGCTTCGGGACTAAACTCTAAAATCAAAAACCACATGTCTGACGTTACTGCTATACAAAACTTGGTTCAAAAAAGGAATGAACTAAAAAAGGAGATTTCTAAAATTATTGTTGGTCAGGATGTTGTAGTCGACCAGATTTTGTTGAGTATCTTTTCTGGAGGTCACGCACTCTTGGTTGGTGTTCCTGGATTGGCAAAAACATTGATGGTGAATACCATTGCTCAAGCTTTAGGTTTAGATTTTAAACGTATTCAGTTTACACCAGATTTGATGCCTTCTGATATTCTAGGAAGTGAAATTTTGGATGAAAACCGTCAGTTTAAATTCATTAAAGGACCCATTTTCTCAAACATCATCCTTGCAGATGAGATCAACAGGACACCGCCTAAAACCCAAGCCGCCTTGTTGGAAGCGATGCAGGAAAGAGCCGTTACTATTGCAGGACACAATTATAAATTAGATTTGCCTTATTTTGTTTTGGCAACTCAAAACCCGATTGAGCAGGAAGGAACCTATCCGTTGCCTGAAGCCCAGTTGGACCGTTTTATGTTTTCCATAAAATTAGATTATCCTTCCTTTGCAGAAGAAGTTCAGGTGGTAAAAAGCACGACTTCGGATACAAAGGAAACCGTAAATCCATTATTTTCAGCCCAAGAAATTATTGATTTTCAACATCTAATCAGGAGAATTCCAGTTGCCGATAATGTTATAGAATATGCTGTTACTTTAGTAAGCAAAACGCGTCCTGATAATGAATTGTCAAACGATTTTATTAAGAATTATATCGATTGGGGTGCTGGACCGAGAGCTTCTCAAAACCTAATTTTGGCAGCAAAGGCAAATGCTGCCTTCAACGGAAAATTCTCTCCAGATATCGAAGATGTAAAGGCTGTTGCCATCGGAATTTTAAGACATCGTGTCGTGAAAAACTACAAAGCCGATGCCGAAGGAATTACGATTGAAAAAATTATAGCTTCTTTGTTTTAAGAACTTATTTATAAAAATTAAACTAAAACCTGATAACTCAAATTGTCAGGTTTTTTTGTCCCAATCTGACTACGAAAACGTGATAGAACCCTAATTTAGAAAGGTTCTTAATTTGATAATGATTCTTAAAACTTTCTAAAATTCCGAATTTGGTAATAAAATGACTTTAAATTAACGATTACATAAAATTTTAATTTAAATGCAAAATTTATTTAATAATAATCATTAAAATTGATTATTTGAGAATAATAATCTTTTGAATCTTCTCTTTTATTAAAAATAGTTCAATTTAGATTTGAATTTATTAAATTTGCAGTCACAAACAAGCAAACAAATTTTACTATGGCTTTTGATATTGAAATGATTAAGAAAGTGTATGCGAATATGACAACTCGTGTGGATAAAGCACGTGAAATAGTTGGTCGTCCGCTTACCTTGACGGAGAAAATTTTATACAACCACCTTTGGGAGGGAAATCCTTCCCACGCATTTACAAGAGGAAAAGATTATGTTGATTTCGCACCGGATAGAGTAGCTTGTCAGGATGCAACTGCACAAATGGCCTTGTTGCAATTTATGCATGCAGGAAAAGCAAAAGTTGCGGTTCCAACAACGGTTCACTGTGATCACTTGATCCAAGCGAAAGTAGATGCAAAAACAGATTTGGCTCGTGCAAAATCGCAAAGTAATGAAGTTTTTGATTTCCTATCATCAGTTTCAGATAAATACGGAATCGGTTTCTGGAAACCAGGAGCTGGAATCATCCATCAAGTTGTGCTGGAAAATTACGCTTTCCCTGGCGGAATGATGATTGGTACAGATTCACATACTGTAAATGCAGGAGGTTTAGGAATGGTTGCCATTGGAGTAGGTGGTGCAGATGCTGTTGACGTGATGTCGGGAATGGCTTGGGAATTGAAATTTCCAAAACTTATCGGAGTGAAACTGACAGGTAAACTATCTGGTTGGACAGCTCCAAAAGATGTTATCCTTAAAGTTGCCGGAATCCTTACTGTAAAAGGTGGAACGGGTGCAATCGTTGAATATTTTGGCGAAGGTGCAACTGCAATGTCTTGTACAGGAAAAGGAACTATTTGTAATATGGGTGCCGAAATTGGAGCAACAACTTCAACTTTTGGATATGATGCTTCAATGGACCGTTACCTTCGTTCAACAGGAAGAGCGGATGTGGCTGATGCTGCAAACGAAATTGCTCCTTATTTGACAGGGGATGCTGAAGTATATGCAAATCCAGAACAATATTTCGACCAAGTAATCGAAATTAATCTTTCAGAATTAGAGCCTTACTTGAACGGACCTTTCACTCCAGATTTGGCTACACCAATTTCTAAAATGAAAGAAGAAGCAATCAAAAACAACTGGCCTTTGAAAATTGAAGTTGGTTTGATCGGTTCTTGTACGAATTCATCTTACGAAGACATCGCTCGTGCTGCTTCTTTGGCAAAACAAGTTGCCGATAAAAACTTAAAAACAAAATCTCAATTTACGATAACCCCAGGTTCAGAATTGGTACGATATACCATCGAACGTGACGGATTTATTGATACTTTCGATAAAATTGGCGCTACTGTTTTTGCAAATGCTTGTGGACCATGTATTGGAATGTGGGATAGAGAAGGTGCTGAAAAAGAAGAAAGAAATACAATTGTTCACTCTTTCAACAGAAATTTCTCAAAACGTGCAGATGGAAATCCAAACACTTTGGCGTTCGTAGGTTCGCCAGAATTGGTAACGGCTTTGGCAATTGCAGGAGATTTATCGTTCAATCCTTTGACTGATAAATTAATTAATGAAAATGGCGAAGAAGTAATGTTGGACGAACCAACAGGAGATGAATTGCCTCCAAGAGGTTTTGATGCAGAAGATCCAGGTTTCCAAGCTCCAGCCGAAGATGGTTCAGGGGTTCAGGTTGCCGTTTCTCCAACATCGGAAAGATTGCAATTATTGGCTCCTTTCGAACCTTGGAACAAGAAAAATATTACAGGAGCTAAATTATTGATCAAAGCTTTCGGAAAATGTACGACCGACCATATCTCTATGGCTGGACCTTGGTTGCGTTTCCGTGGACATTTGGATAATATCTCAAACAATATGTTGATTGGAGCAATCAATGCCTTCAACCAAAAAGCAAATTCGGTTAAAAACCAATTGACAGGAGAATATGATGCAGTTCCGGCTGTTCAAAGAGCTTACAAAGCTGCTGGAGTTCCTTCGATTGTTGTGGGCGATCACAACTATGGAGAAGGTTCTTCTCGTGAACATGCAGCAATGGAACCACGTTTCTTGGGTGTGAAAGCGGTTTTGGTAAAATCATTCGCTCGTATCCACGAAACCAACTTGAAAAAACAAGGTATGTTGGCACTTACGTTTGCCAATGAATCAGACTATGATAAGATTCAAGAAAACGATACCATCAACTTTACTAATCTTGTAGATTTCGCACCAGGTGTGCCGTTGACTTTAGAGTTTGCACACGAAGATGGTTCAGTAGATGTTATCATTGCAAATCACACCTACAATGAAGGTCAGATTGGCTGGTTCGTTGCAGGTTCAGCATTAAACTTGATTGCTGCTGCAGGAAACGCATAATTTGTGTTTTTCTTTTATAAATGACAAAACTCCCGAAGTAATTCGGGAGTTTTTTTATGTGAAATTGGAATATATTTTCTCGATTTTAAATTTCTATCAAAATATTTAAAGCTAAAAAGAAAATTACAGCAATTATACCAATGTAAAAAATTGTTTTTCCGTGATTCCTATCTTGGGTTTTATAGGAATAAATCCTTTGGCCATTGGGCAATGTCTTTTTAGAAGCCCAAAGAGAATACCCAATCAAAATTCCAAGAGCACCTCCCAAAAATGAAAGAATGTAGCCCGCAACAATCCAAGGTTTTTGATTTTCTTCAGGCTGTGACAAAATTTTGATCCGTTCCTTTTTTAAGGATTCCAGCATTTCCAAATCAATAGATTTTCCTCTTTCTTTAAGGATTTTTTGAGCAAGTTTATAATCAAAAATGTTCCATTCATCCGATTTTATAAGCACTTCATACAAATCTTCATTGGTGAAATCAAATAGATAATACCCTTTGTCGATTTCATTTATGTTGTTTTCTGCAAATTCTTCAAGCAACAATTCAGCTTTCTCAAAATCAGAAGGAGCTATTTTTATTTCGTATTGATGCTGTAAACTGCTTCCAGAAAAAGTAGTATCAACAGGAGGGACATTATTTCCTATTTCTGTTTGAATATTATTTTTATTCAACAAAAATTCAAGCTCTTGAGCTTGATTTAAAGTTAGGAAATTTCGAAAAGAAGTAAAATTTTCAGCCATACATTCTTTAGATTGAAATATTATATTTTCAAAAATAGTTTATAATTTTCAAAAAAAAGTAAACCTCTAATTTTATTATAAATATTGGTCATCTGAAGCCTCTTTGCACTAATTTAAAATAGATTTTTAAACTAATACTTTTGTTCTTCAATTGATTTTGTAATTTCAGAAATGACTTTTCCAGTGTGTTCAGTAGTTTTAGATTCGATCAGCATAATTGAGCACTCTTCTTTTGAAGAAACCCTGTGATTTACCCCTTTTTTTACCACATAGAAATCTCCTTTTTGCAAAATTAAATTAGGTTCATTTTCTATTTCCATTAGCAAAGAACCCTCTACGATATAAAATAATTCGTCTTCATTTTCATGATTGTGCCAAGGAATTTCTTGTCCTTTTATTTTTGCCACCTTAATATATTGGTCGTTTACTTCTCCAATTATTCTTGGAGAAAAGTATTGATCTACTTTTAATAATGCATCTTTTATATTCATAATTTACTTGTTTTTCTTTTAATAATTTTACCTTCTTTGTAGGCTCGGTAATATAGAAATAGACCTATTGATAATAAAAAGAGCACTGTTATAATTGAATTTTCAATTCCAACGGCACCACCTGTCAATAAAATAGGTCCTTGAAATTTTGATTGGATAATGGTGCCCATATTGTCCAATCCTGTTAGGTTAGAGCCATAAAAAGGCTGTGCAAAATTCCAGCCAAGATGAAAGAAAAAAGGCAACCAAATTCTTTTTGTATAGATAAAGAGCATGGACATAGTAAAGCCCCAGCACAAATCTGTAAAAAGACTAAAGAGGTTTGAATTCGGGTTGAAAAAGTGCGATGTTTCAATTACCATAATTATTACCAAGGCAATGTGAGTGCCAAGCCAATTTTCTAATTCACGTAAAATTAATCCTCTTATAAATAGATCTTCAATTAATGCAGCAACCATTAAAAGTGTAAATAATTTTAAGGGATAATTGGTTGTTGATATTTCGATAAATTGATAATGTCCTAATAAATAGAGAATAAAAACGGACAATGAAATGGTTAAAAAGCCAACTGAAAAACCTCCAAACATTTCCTTTGCTAAATATTTTGTAGAAAGTTCTTTAATGGCTCTTTTATCATATAAACGAAACATAAAATAGTAGCTAAGCAATAAAATAAAAAGAGATATAATATGAATTAATGGATCAGCATGATCTCTATCTTGAATTAAGCTGTAAAATAGTGGTTTTGAAATGAAATTTTGAATTCCCACGAAAATCGAAAAGCAGGCACTAATTCCTAAGATAATTTTTGTAATGGGAAAATTAAGTATTTTTTTGATGGATTGATTCATAGATCAGTTGATTGATTGATTGATTGATTGATTGATTGATTGATTGATTGATTTGACGAATCGTATTTCGAATTGTTACAGATAAGATTTCTCTATGTCTCCTTTTTTGAATAAAAAATGATTAAGGGAATACGTTTATTAAGTATAGCCTTAATAAACGTATTCCCTTAATCGTTCAAAAATATATTTTAAAAGTTCTAAACTTCTACACTCGCATTTTTCTTCAACAAAATAGCATCATAAACACCGTCCCACAAACTAATACGTTGCTGAAGTGAATTGATGGTGGTGGTTTCGGCTTCTTTCCAAAAAGCTTCGTTATCACCACATAGATTAGCCGTCATTTGGAGGGCAAGATGGCTGTGGTGGTCGCCATCCACTTCAATATGGCGTTCCAAGTAATATTTGAAAGTCGAAATGCTTTCAGGATATTCCTTATACATATCATTGATGATGGCCAAAAACATATCTGGAATCAAATCTTCGCGGCCAAAGGTGAAAATTGCAGATTGCAGATAATCCTTTTTGCTGTTGATGATCTCAAACGTAAAATCTACAAAATCTTTAGCAACAGTTGGAGTTTCAGATAAGGCAAAAGCCGATTCAAAATTCCCTGATTTTTTCAATTCGGCTACAAATTTTTCAATCGAGGTGGTGTCGGCTCCACATTGCTGCATGGCATCAATATACAATTCGAAATGACTTTTTCGGTTGCCAAAAGCATCCACATCTGATTCTTCTCCAACAACAATTTCATTGATAAGGTGTCGCGTATCGGCATCTCCAACAGGAAACCAAGGCACAGAAGTACAGGTCAGGTTATTTTGCAAGGCTTTTAGAAGCGACATAAAATCCCAAACAGCAAAAATGTGGTATTGCATAAAAATCTGCAAATCTTCAGTGTCTTTTATAACAGAATATACTTTATGGTCGATTATTTGTTGTCTAAAAGGGGCAATGGTTTGTTGGATGCGTTGAATATGTGGGTTCATATTTTTAAAATATAAAGTGGGATAATTTTCGGCAAAAGTATTAAAAATAAACGGCAATTTACTGCTAATGTTTGAACTTCAGGTAAGGTTTTAAATTCTCTAAATGTAAAAAACAGCTTAAAAATTAAAACAAAAATTGTAAATTCACAGCTTTAAAAAAAACAAAAATGATTCAAAAACCCTCCTTTCACGTCATTGGAATTTCTATTAGGACTACCAATCAAAACGAACAATCTTCAACCGATGTTCCAGCACTTTGGAACAGGTTTTTTGCAGAAGGCATTCTTGCGAAAATTCCGAACAAAATCAGTAATAATCTTTATTGTATTTATACTGATTATGAAAAAGATCACACAGAACCCTATACAACATTATTAGGATGCCAAGTTGAAAACCTAAACGAAATTCCCGAAGGACTGATTGGGAAAACATTTCCAGAAGCCAATTATGAAATCTTTACAGCAAAGGGAAACCTTATGGAAGTTGCTGTTTATAACGAATGGATGAAAATTTGGAAAGCAGACATTTCAAGAACATTTGTTGCCGATTTTGAAATCTATGACGAGAAATCCCATAACCCAGAGCAAGCGGAAGTTGATATATTTATAGGAATAGGATAAAATGACACTGCATAGAAACTAAAATAAATTTTCAATTATATTTGTCAAATGCAATTATCTGTAATTATCCTCAATTATAATGTCCGCCATTTTCTAGAGCAATGTGTTTTGAGTGTCCAAAATGCCACTGAAAATTTCAATACCGAGATTATTGTAGTAGATAATAATTCACAAGACGACAGTTGCCAGATGATAAAAGACCGTTTTCCAGACGTTATTCTCATCGAAAACAAGGAAAATGCTGGCTTCCCAAAAGGGAATAACATTGGAGCAAAAATTGCAAGTGGAAAATACATTTGCATCCTAAACCCAGATACCGTTGTTGCCGAAGACACTTTCGAAAAAGCACTGGCTTTTGCCAATAAACAAGAAAACCTCGGAATCGTTGGCTGTAAGCTCATTGACGGAACCGGAAATTTTCTACCCGAATCAAAACGTGGAATTCCAACCCCTTTCGTAGCTTTCACTAAAATATTCGGGCTATACAAAATCTTTCCAGGCATCAAAGCCTTTGGGAAATATTATGCCTCACATATTACAGAAAATCAAACCGGAAAAGTAGAAATTTTGGTAGGAGCTTTTATGCTCATGAAAAAAGAAACCTACGAAGAAGTGGGTGGTTTCGACGAAGATTGCTTCATGTATTCTGATGATATCGATTTGTCGTATATGGTTTTAAAAACTGGAAAGGAAAATTATTATTTCCACGAAACCACTGTTATACATTATAAAGGAGAAAGTACGATTAAAGACGGAACCTATATGAAACGTTTCCAAGAAGCAATGAATTTCTTCTACAGAAAGCATTTTACGGTATCATTTTTCTTTTCCTTTTTCATGAAAATAGGAATTATTTTCTTTTCATTTATAAAGATGTTCCAAGGGAAACCAAAACCTAGAAGAAAGCCAAAAAGTTATATTTTAGTGTCGGAGAATGGGAATACAAAAGAAAAATTACAACAAGTACTCAAAAAAAATATACAAATCACAACAATAGAAAATCAAAAAGCAGTATTTTCGCAAACGTTTTCGAAACATGAAAGAACTGAAGTAATTTTAGATAATAATTACCTAACGTTCAAAGAAAGCATCGGGTTTTTGGAAACACACAAAAATAATAATATGACCTTTAAATTTCTGCCAAATGAATCCCATTTTATCATCGGAAGCAACAGCAGTAACGATAGAGGAGAAGTAATCCAGTTTTAAACTTGAAAACTTTTGATTTAAGATTTTTAGCAAAAACTTAATGATTCTTAATTTCTTAATGGTTTAAAATTACATTAAATTTGTGTTTTTAGTATTTAAAATATAATCCTGTAAAATTATATAATTCATAGTATAACCTAAAAATTATCACTAATTTTGCATCAAGAAAATAAAAATTCACCATTAGGTTAGCAATATGGCAAAATTTGAATTGAAACTTCCAAAGATGGGAGAGAGTGTTGCAGAAGCAACCATTACCAATTGGTTAAAAAAAGTAGGCGACCCAATCGAAGCCGATGAAGCCGTTCTTGAAATTGCTACTGACAAAGTAGATTCAGAAGTGCCATCAGAAGTTTCGGGAGTATTGTCTGAAATCCTTTTCAACGTTGATGACGTTGTAAAAGTAGGACAAACAATTGCCTATATCGAAGTTTCAGGTGGAGTAGTAGTGGAAGCTCCAAAAGAAGACGCTCCGGCATCTGTAGCAACAATCGAAAAAACGGTAGAGTCAGCTCAACAAGCTGTTGCAACACCACAAGATTTCTCCAACTCAGAAAAATTCTTTTCTCCTTTAGTGAAAAATATTGCCAAAGAAGAAGGGGTTTCAGTTGCTGAACTTGAAGCAATAAACGGTTCAGGAAAAGACGGAAGGGTTACCAAAGACGATATATTAAAGTTTGTTGAGAACAGAAAAACAGCAAAAGTAGAAACTCCAGCTGTTGTTATCAAACCGCAACCAATTGAGAACACACAACCGACAACCGACAACAAAAAAGCTCCAGTTTCTGTAAACGGTGGCGATGAAATCGTAGAAATGGACCGTATGCGAAAACTGATTTCAGGCTACATGGTCGCTTCAGTTCAAACATCGGCTCATGTTCAGTCGTTCATCGAGGTAGATGTAACAAACATTGTGAAATGGAGAGATAAAGTAAAAACAGCATTCGAAAAAAGAGAAGGCGAGAAACTGACTTTCACTCCAATCTTTATGGAAGCCGTTGCAAAAGCGTTGAAAGATTTCCCAGGAATGAACATTTCTGTAGATGGCGATTATATCATCAAAAGAAAAAACATCAACCTCGGAATGGCTGCAGCTCTGCCAAACGGAAACCTGATTGTTCCGGTTATCAAAAATGCCGACCAGTTGAATATTGTTGGAATGGCAAAAGCTGTTAACGATTTAGGAAACCGTGCAAAAGCCGGAAAACTAAAACCAGACGATACACAAGGCGGAACTTATACCGTAACAAACGTTGGAACTTTCGGAAGCGTTTTCGGAACTCCAATCATCAACCAGCCACAAGTAGGAATCCTAGCTCTAGGTGCCATCAGAAAAGTTCCAGCTGTTATCGAAACTCCAGAAGGCGATTTCATCGGAATCCGTCAGAAAATGTTCCTTTCACATTCGTATGACCACAGAGTTGTAGATGGAGCACTTGGTGGAAGCTTCGTGAAACGCGTTGCAGAATACCTCGAAGCATTTGACGTAAACAGAGATTACTAAAAATAAATCATATTTTGAGACTCCCGAAAGCAATTTCGGGAGTTTTTTGTTTTATGGCTTTTCAGTCTATGAAATTTAAACTATATTTAAAACAAAAAAGATGAGCTTGCTTAGAAAATTCCTCACCTATACCAACCTCCAATCCGAAATGGACGATTATGAGGTGATTCATGCCAATATTCAAAAGGACATTATCTTTAAAGGAACCAATCTTTGGATTTTGGTTTTTGCCATCTTCATTGCTTCGATAGGATTGAACATGAACTCAACTGCCGTTATTATTGGAGCCATGTTAATTTCGCCCTTGATGGGACCGATAAATGGAATGGGTTACAGCATCGCGACCTACAATTTTACCTTGTTCAGAAAAGCACTCAAAAATTTTGCTTTTGCTGTAATTGCGAGTTTATTTGCATCAACTTTATATTTTCTGTTAAGTCCTTTATCAACAGCACATTCGGAGCTTTTGGCACGAACGAGTCCTTCAATCTATGATGTTTTGATTGCACTTTTTGGAGGTTTGGCCGGAATTGTAGCCATCAGTAGTCGTCAAAAAGGGAATGTAATTCCAGGGGTGGCAATTGCAACTGCCTTAATGCCACCACTTTGCACGGCAGGATTTGGATTGGCAAATGGTGACATGGCGTTCTTTTTAGGTGCTTTTTATCTTTTTACAATCAACACGGTTTTCATTGGCATTTCATCGGTTTTGATTTCCAGATTCTTGAAATTTCCCATCACAAATTTGGTTAAGGAAGGACAAAAAACCAAAGTCGTTCGGTGGACTTCTTTTATTATAGCAATTACCCTGATTCCAAGTATTTACTTTGGTTATGTTCTGGTTCAGGCCGAAAGATTCACGTCAAGTGCCGATAAATTTATAGCAGAAGTAAGCGTTTTTGAAGGCAGTTATTTGCTGAAACACGAGATTGAACCAAGAGAAAAAAAAATAAATCTGATTTATGGAGGAAGCGATTTGACAGCCGAGAACAGAAAAGAAATCACAAAACGAGCGACGGTTTATTCACTTTCCGATGCAACATTGATTTTCAAGCAAGGATTTTCGTTCAATGAAGGAAAAGAAAGCGTCAACCAAATCGACAAGCTCAAAACCGAAGTCAACCGCCTGAATCTGGCCTTGAAGGAAAACAAAAGAACTACTGACAGTATTGTTGCCAAACCCAAAATTGGAAAGCAACTTTTAGCGGAAATCAAGACGATTTTTCCTGAAATAAAATCGTGTTCCTATGCCGAAACGATTGCTTTTCAAGACAGTACCAAAACTGACAAGGTGAAAATCGTAGTCATGGAAACCACCAAAAAAGGTCTCAACAACGATTCCCGAAAAAGAATCAACGATTGGCTCAAAAAACGTTTGGAAAGCAACAACGTGAAGACTTATTTTGATTAAATGTTATCTATAAGAACTCCGACAGAATTCAAAACTCTGTCGGAGTTTGAACTCGAAATTTGAAATTTTTATAATTAGTTTTTTCAGGAGCCAAACATTTGGCATTTTTTAATCCATTTTCCCGTCCTCCCTCCAAATCTTTTCTTTTTTTAAAGAAAAAAAAGAAAAGGATTTTCCCTCCGGCCGGGGCTAGAATAAAATCTTTAGGCTTCTTTTAATCCATGATGCCAAAATTGTGGTTACGAAATTCTAACAACTCCGACAGGGTTTCAAACTCTGTCGGAGTTTGAACATTTAGATTTTTTTTTCGACAATCTTGGTCAAAAAGATTAAAGAGTGCCTAAAGATTTCATTCTACCCCCGATGTGACAATTGTCTGAGCTCTTAAACCTGTGGCCAACAGGTTTAAAGCGAGTTGCCGCAGCGGGAATTTCGTTTAAAGAATGCCTTTTGATTTGGTTCTGGAAAACACCTATTAATTTAAAGATTTCTTTGTTTTGCTTCTGCATAAAAGTGATGTTTTGTAGGCGAATTGACTTTAAAACCTTTTATCTTTGCAATCCAAAACAACCCACAAAATGGAACTTAAATTAACGAAATCAATCTGTTTTTTTGACCTAGAAACCACAGGAATCGACATTACGAAGGACAGGATTGTTGAAATAGCAATCTTTAAAGTTTTTCCGAACGGCAATAAAGAAAGCAGGACTTGGCTGGTGAACCCGACGATTATGATTCCAGCGGAATCGACTGCTGTTCACGGAATTACGAACGAAAAGGTGGCAAACGAACCGACTTTTAAAGAGCTGGCTTCTACAATTCATAACATGATTAAAGATTCCGATTTGGCTGGGTTTAATTCCGACCGATTTGATATTCCGCTTTTGGCAGAAGAATTGTTGAGAGCGGGAGTTGATTTTGATATGAAAAATAGCGTTTCGGTTGATATTCAGACGATTTTTCATAAAAAGGAAGAACGTACTTTGAGTGCTGCCTATAAATTTTATTGTGGGCAAAGTCTTGAAAATGCCCATTCTGCAGAAGCCGATACAATGGCAACTTATGAGATTTTGAAGGCACAATTGGAGCGTTATGACGATTTGCCACAGGACATGAAATCGCTTTCGGAATATACAACCAGAAAAAAATCGGTTGATTTTGCTGGATTTATCGCTTTGGATAAGGATAATGAAGAGATTTTTACCTTCGGAAAACATAAAGGTGCTAAAGTAGAAAAGGTGCTGGATGCAGAACCTGGTTATTTTGGCTGGATTCAGAATGCTGATTTTCCTTTATATACGAAGAAGGTTTTAACGGCGATTAAGTTGAGGAGATTAAATACAAAATAAGTTAGTAACCAGTCACAGTTTTCAGTCGCAGTTGGCACTGAAAACTGTGACTGAAAACTGAAAACTAAACATGAAGATAATCTGCATCGGTAGAAACTACACCAAGCATATTGAGGAATTGCAGAACGAAAGACCAACGGAGCCTGTGATTTTCCTGAAACCGGACACGGCGATTTTGCCAAAGAATTTTCCGTTTTTTATTCCGGATTTTAGCAGTGATATTCACCATGAAGTGGAAATCTTGGTGAAGATAAACAGAGTAGGAAAGCACATCGACCCGAAATTTGCCCATAAATATTATGACGAGATTGGTCTTGGAATTGATTTTACGGCCCGTGATGTGCAATCGCAATTGAAAGAAAAAGGACTTCCTTGGGAAAAGGCGAAAGCTTTTGACGGTTCGGCAGTTATGGGTGAGTTTTTACCAAAATCTGAATTTAGTTCGCTTGAAAACATTAGCTTTGAGTTGAAGAATAATGGAGCAACGGTTCAGTCGGGAAACACATCGCACATGTTGTGGAAAATTGATGAGCTGATTTCGTATGTTTCGCAATATTTTACCTTAAAAATTGGCGATATTATTTTCACAGGAACTCCAGAAGGTGTTGCTCAAGTGAAAACCGAAGATGTTTTGGAGGGTTTTATTGAAGGAAAAAAACTATTTAGAATACAAGTAAAATAAATGGCTTTACACTATAATTTGGCGAAGGTTTACGCAATTTCTGAAAACGATACCGATTTTGTGATGGATATCGTGACACTTTTTGTTTCGGAAGTTCCGCAGGATCTATTGCAAATGAAAGAAGCAATCAACGAAAAACAATATAAAGCAGCTTATGGTTTTGCACACAAAATGAAACCAACGCTTGATTTGTTAGGTATGACTGTAGCTCACGAAGAAATCATCTATATAGAGAATTGGACAAGAAATGAAGGGAAGCGAAAAGAAGTAAAAGATACTTACAAAAGCATTGAAAGCCGTATTGAAAAAGCGGTTAAAGAAATTCGCAAGGATTTTAATATGTGATTTTATGAATTTGAAAAGTATTTTGTTTTTTCTTTTATTGTCTTTTTCTGTTTTTTCTCAGAAGCAGTTTGAGTTTGATTATATGCTGATTTATGATTTTAAATCCGACGAGTCATCAGAAAGTGAAGAAATGGTGTTTTTAACCAATTCTAAAGATAACAGCTATAACATATTGCTGATTTCCAAGAAGGAGAATTGGTCAGTAAGCATGAATCATAAAGATTTTGTGTCAATGCCATTTGAATTACCCAAGTTACAGCTTGAAAGTTTGAAAGTATTAACGTTAAATTGCGATTTGATAAGATCAACAGGTGACTATAATAAAGAAAAGATTGATAAAAACTATAAGTTTATTGATGTTGAACCTGTTGATATTGATGGATTTCTTTATGAAACGTTTGCTTTAAAATTGGTTGATTCAAAAAAAGAAAAGAAAAAAAAAGAGCCAACATTTTATTATTGCATAGAAAAGAATACAGATTTTCATTTGCCGATACTTTTAAATAGCGTGATTAATGTTAATTATTTCGAAGAAAAAAGTGTTCCTAATGGTATCGCTAAAGAAATGTATTTAGTATCTTATGTAAAAAAAGAGAAAACCAGTATTTTTAAATTGAAAGATATCTTGAAGATACATAAAACTGTTTTACTGCCAAAGGATTGTGAAGTCTATCTGAATAAATAATCATAAAATAATTGTAAGTATCTTGAAAGCAACAATAGTTACCATTGGCGACGAAATCCTAATTGGACAAATAGTAGATACTAATTCTGGATTTATTGCAAAAGCATTGGATAAAATTGGAATCGAAATCAACGAAATGATTTCTATTTCAGATGATAAAAATCAGATTTTAGATACTTTTTCAAAACTACAAAACAAGGTAGATCTGGTTCTGATTACAGGAGGTCTTGGACCAACAAAAGACGACGTAACCAAGAAAACATTCTGCGATTATTTTGAAGACGAATTGGTTGTCAATGAAGAAGTTTTGGATCACGTTACCCAATTGATCGAGGGAATTTACAAACGTCCGATTTCTCAAATCAATAAGGATCAAGCTTTGGTTCCTTCAAAATCTACCGTTTTGTTCAATCAATTTGGTACCGCTCCAGGAATGTGGATGAAAAAGGAAAATACAGTTTTTATTTCTTTGCCAGGCGTTCCCTACGAAATGAAAGGCTTGGTTGAAAATGAAATCGTTCCGAAAATCATTAAAGAATATAAACGTCCTTATATTCTTCATCAAACTATTTTAACCTATGGTCAAGGCGAAAGTCTTGTAGCTGAACGAATTGAAGAATGGGAGAATAACTTGCCAGAATTCATCAAATTAGCTTATCTGCCAAGTCCGGGAAGAGTTCGCCTCCGACTTTCAGCAAGAGGAACGGATGAAGAAGAATTGAAAAAAGCGATTGCCGAAAATGTAGTTTCACTTACAAAAATCATTGGCGATATAATCGTTGGTTTTGATGATAGCGAAACGCTTGAAGTTGTGGTAGGAAGAATTTTAACACTGCAAAAAAAGACCATTTCAACGGCAGAAAGTTGCACAGGTGGAAAGATAGCACAGGTTTTGACTTCCATTCCTGGTTCATCGGCTTATTTTAAGGGAAGTATTGTGAGTTATGCAAAAGATGCAAAAATAAATGTCCTGAAAGTTTCCGAAGAAACCATAGAAAAATACAGTGTTGTAAGTGAAGAAGTTGCAAAAGAGATGGCTCTTTCCATCCAAAAAATTATGGATACCGATTACGCCATTTCTGTAACTGGAAATGCCGGACCAACAAAAGATGATACTGATGAGGAAGTCGGTACTGTTTTCATCGCTTTGGCCACTCCAGAAAATGTAATTGTCGAAAAGTTTAATTTCGGTCAACCACGTGAAAAAGTGATAGATAGGACTGTAAATAAAAGCTTAGAAATGCTTCAGAAAGAAATTTTGAAAAATGTACTTTAATTATTTTGCATATAAGGTTTATTTTTCTTTTCTTTGCACCCTCGATTTGAATAACGATAAAAGATAAGCATAATGTCAAGAGTTTGTGACCTTACAGGTAAAAGAGCGATGGTAGGAAATAATGTTTCTCACGCGATGAACAAGACTAAGAGAAAATTTTCTGTAAACTTAGTTAAAAAACGTTTTTATCTTCCTGAAGAAGATAGATGGATTACTCTTAGAGTAGCTGCATCTACAGTAAAAACAATCAACAAAAATGGAATCGCTGCAGTTTTGAAACAAGCTAAAGCTAACGGATTTATTAAATAATCCTATCCAATAAATATATAGCAAGATGGCAAAGAAAGGTAATAGAATCCAGGTAATTTTAGAATGTACTGAGCACAAGACTTCTGGTGTTCCAGGAACTTCAAGATACATAACAACAAAGAACAAAAAAAATACTCCAGATAGATTAGAGATTAAAAAATTTAATCCAATCTTGAAACGTGTAACTGTTCACAAAGAAATTAAATAATAATTAGAGATTTTAATAAAATCCCAAATATTCACATTTGCAGATTTTATTAAAATATAAAAAACATTTGTAACCATGGCAAAGAAAACCGTAGCAACATTACAGACAGCTTCTAAGAGATTATCAAAAGCCATCAAAATGGTGAAATCTCCAAAAACAGGTGCATATACATTCGTAGAATCTATCATGTCTCCAGAACTTGTTGATGAATTCTTAAAAAAGAAATAATTCAAAATACAGCCTATACAAAAGCTACTTTCAACTCGAAAGTAGCTTTTTTATTTTTATATTTGTCCTAAAATTTTAAGGAGCAAGGCAAAAGGCATTTTTTAATCGTAGTTCCCGCTTTCCATTACAATCTTTTTGTTCCGAACACCGGAACAAAAAGGATTTCCACTGCAATCGGGGCTAGATGAAAACTAAAGGCATTTTTTTAACTTTAGGAGAAAAAATCCTAAATCCTTAAAATCCTAAATCCTAAATAAAAAATGAGTTTTTTTAAAAGAATATTTTCATCCGAAAAAAAGGAAAGTCTCGACAAAGGACTTGAAAAAACAAAAACAACTTTCTTTTCCAAGCTAACCAAAGCAGTAGCTGGAAAATCAAAGGTAGACGACGAAGTACTCGATAATCTTGAGGAAATTCTCGTTGCTTCAGATGTTGGAGTTGATACAACTTTAAAAATAATCAAGCGAATCGAGAAACGCGTTTCCGAAGACAAATACCTCGGTACCGACGAACTCAACCAAATTCTTCGTGAAGAAATAGCCGCTTTATTATCGGAAACCAACACTGGAAACGATTCAGAATTTGAAATTCCAAAAGATAAAAAGCCTTATGTGATTATGGTAGTTGGTGTAAACGGAGTTGGAAAAACCACTACTATCGGTAAGCTTGCCTATCAATTCAACAAAGCAGGATACAAAGTGGTTCTTGGTGCCGCCGATACTTTCCGTGCCGCTGCAATCGACCAATTGCAGATTTGGGCGGATAGAGTAGGAGTTCCAATCGTGAAACAACAAATGGGGAGTGATCCGGCTTCTGTGGCTTTTGATACCCTAAAATCAGCTGTTACACAAAATGCTGATGTTGTAATTATTGATACTGCTGGACGTTTGCACAACAAAGTAAACTTGATGAACGAGCTGACGAAAGTGAAGCGTGTGATGCAGAAAGTAGTAGAAGATGCTCCACACGACGTAATGTTGGTTTTGGATGGTTCTACCGGTCAAAATGCTTTTGAACAAGCGAAACAATTTACTGCTGCAACCGAAGTAACTTCATTAGCGGTTACAAAACTAGACGGAACCGCAAAAGGTGGTGTTGTTATCGGAATTTCAGATCAATTTAAAATTCCTGTAAAATATATCGGAGTAGGTGAAGGAATAGAAGATTTGCAAGTTTTCAATAAATATGAATTTGTAGATTCTTTTTTCAAATAATAGTTTCCAAAATGAAGCGATTGAAACCTTTACATCTTTACTTGATTTTTATAATTGTAATGATTGTAGCAAGGTTTTTTGAAAATAAGCTTCCTGTACTTTATTATATTTTAGTAGTTATAGGATTTGTGTTTTTCTTTTTAGCTTTAAAAAAATACTTTAAGAAATAAAAATAAATGCGTTATTGATATAACGCATTTATTTTTTGCCATAACTCTTCGTCAAAACCTGAAAGTGCAAAGGTAGGATTATCTGGATTGGCAACTTCTCCCATTCGGATCACGACCATTTTTTTACTTGGAATCACATAAATTTTCTGGTCGTTTTTGCCCAATGCCATAAACATATCGTTTGGTCCAGAAGGGATCAAAGTTCCTTGGAATTCAAACTGTGTTTGTGGCAAATGATAACTTGATTTTCCATTCAACCACCAGAGATAACCATAAGCTTGATTGATGTTTTGAGAAGTTGTGGTGGAAGCCGTAAAATAATTTTCATTCAAAATGACTTCGTTTTCCCATTTTCCTTTGTTGAGTATCAGCAAGCCAAAACGTGCCATACTTCTTGTTGTACTGGTGTAAACTCTGTTATTTCCTAGGTTGACCCAGTTGCCATTCATTCCAATCTTGTCTCTTAATTTTAAGTTGAAATAGCTGTTGTAGGTTTGTCCGCTTGCTTCTGCAATTACGTCTTGAAGTTTTACATAAACGTTGTGATAAGCCCAACGGGTTCCTGCATCAGCTTTATAAGTCAAACATTCTGGAGTGGCGCAGTCTTCGTTAGCTATATCTTCAATTCCGGATGTCATTGTTAGAAGATGTTTGTTGGTTATGAGGTTTTCTTTTTCTGGAGTTAGGCTTGTCCATCCCATTCCCAAATAATCCGAAACTTTGTTGTTGATGTTTAGTAGGTTTTCCTGTTCGGCAATTCCGGTCATGGTTGCTGTTAAGGTTTTTCCAGCACTTGCCCAATACCAATTTGTGGTGGCGGAATGTCCGTTGAAATAGTTTTCAATAACGATTTTCCCATCAACTAAAATGATAAATCCTTTGGTGTGTTTTTCTTCCAAAAAGTTGAGTAGTGGTGCAACGGCATTTTCATTCCAACCTAAATCAGTAACGGTTTTGGTTTCCCAAGTTGAGCCTTGAAGTGGTGGAAAATAGAGGGTTTCTTCTGGATTTGGGTTGGTGCTTGGACTTTCGTCGGATGAACTGCATCCTAAAAAGGAAATGAACAGGATGAGGATTATGTAGTTGCTTTTCATACTATTTCAGTTTCGGGATAAGACTTTAAAAGTAGTGAATAGTTTAATGGATTGGTCTAAAAGTTTTATTTTGAAACTAAAGTTTCCAACGGCGGAGCTAGCCCAGACAGAAGTGGAAACCCCGGAATTCGAAAAGCTATTTTTTGCTGGACAAAAAAGAGCGACCTTGGAAGCTCCTTTTTTGTCCTTGCAAAAAAAGCTTTTTGAATGAGGAGTTGCAACGGATGGCTGGATTGGCTACAAACAATTAACGTCGTTGGTTTTTAGGTGCCAATTTTTAGCTGTATTTTTACGGTTTTAAAATTATGATGAAAAAAACAGCTGTATTATTTATCGCATTTATTTCTTTTACGGCTTGTAAGGAAAAAGTGAAGCCAGAGAATATTTCGAAGATCAATGGATATTGGGAAATTGAAAAGGTGAATTTGCCGGACGGGAATGAAAAAAACTACAAGATTAACGAGACAGTCGATTATTTTGAAGTGAAGAATGATTCAGGTTTTCGGAAAAAAGTAACGCCACAATTTGATGGGAAATATTTGGTGAACGACGAATATGAAAAGGTGAAAGTGGTGATTGAAGACGAGAAAATTTTCCTGGAATATGCTACAGAATATTCGAAATGGAAAGAGGAAGTTCTAGAAGTTTCGGATGAGAAACTGGTATTGAAAAACGAGGCAGAAATTGAATATGAATACAAACGGCCAACTCCTTTTAGTGTAAAATAATGGCAAAACGACTCAATAATGAAAGCTCGATTGGCGATGTGTTGAAGGTAATTATTCAGGACAACAAGCTACAAGCCGGAATCGATCAGGTTTCGGTTAAGGAGGCTTGGGTTTCGCTGATGGGAAATGGCGTGAACAGTTATACTAAAAATGTGGTGTTGAAAGGCAATACGTTGTATGTGGAGCTGACTTCGGCGGTTTTGCGGGAGGAATTGAGCTACGGCAAGGATAAAATTATCAAGATGATCAATGAGGAATTCAGGAGGGATCTTGTGAAGGAGGTTGTTTTGAGATAGTTTTCAGTCGCAGTTTTCAGTTTACAATATTAGATAAAATAAAAAAGTCCAATTTCTATTTTTGAAATTGGACTTTTTTATTTGGATTTGTTTACTGTCAACTGCGACTGTCAACTAAAACTGCTCTCTTCCAGCAAAGTGGAAAGCACTTTCGATAGCTGCATTTTCATCGCTATCAGAACCGTGAACTGCATTTTCTCCGATTGAAGTTGCATATGCTTTTCTGATTGTTCCTTCAGCAGCTTCAGCTGGGTTTGTAGCTCCAATTAAAGTTCTGAAATCTTCTACTGCATTTTCTTTTTCCAAGATAGCTGCAACGATTGGTCCTCTTGACATGAATTCTACCAATTCTCCGTAGAAAGGTCTTGCACTGTGAACTGCATAAAATGCTTGAGCATCAGCTACAGTCAATTGTGTTAATTTCAAAGAAACGATTTTGAAACCACCGTTTGTAATCATTGCTAAAATGTTTCCGATGTGTCCGTTAGCGACAGCATCTGGCTTAATCATTGTAAATGTTCTATTTGTTGCCATTGTAATTTTTTAAATTTTTGGCAAAAGTAGCCTTTTAAAACCATATAATAAAATCTAATTGGCATTGATACTATTAATTTTTTAGGGAAATAAAAATCCCTTGCTATAAAAATACAACAAGGGATAAAGTCAATAAACCTGCCTAAAAATTAATTTTTGATGACTTTTATTGTCTGATTAATGTTGTCAGCTGCAATTCTGGCAAAATACATTCCTTGAGGAAGAGCAGATGCATCAATTGCAATTTCATTTGCAGTAAGATTTTTAGTAAGAACCACTTTTCCTACCACGTCAATAATTTGAACAGATGTAATTGCGGATTCAGATGAAAAAATCCAACTATTTTTTGATGGATTTGGATATACCTTTACGTTCTTTAAATTAAAATCTTTTGTACTTAGATTTGGAGTAATGCTGTATGCCAAAGTGTTTTTATTGAAACTGATGTCATAGTTTCCGGCTGCAGCGATAACGATATTCGGACCATTAACCGCTAAAAAACCAGGAGTATCGCTTGATCCCCAATTGGTATCCCAAGAATTTTCAAGTCTGAATTTTATTTCTCCCGCTAAAAGTGCATAATTTGTAATTGAATAATTTACTCCGTCGGTGGTCATTAAATCTACGTCAGCTCCTTCGAAACCGCCTTCACCCAAGACAGAACCTAGAAATCCTACGCTTTGAAATCCGAAATTATAGGCAAGTGTTGTTTTGTTGAATGTAACATTATAAGTGCCTGCAACAACTGGAATATTGCTGTTTGGATCGTTCAAAAGTGCTGTTCCGCTTGGAAAAGCCGAACTTCCCCAGCTGTTTGTCCATTGGTCATTTTCTCTGAATTTTGCATCTCCAGTAGTGAAGGTGTAGTTGTTTAGAGTATAGTTGATTCCGTCGCTTGTAAACATGTCAACATCCGGTCCGTCAAAACCATTTGCTGAAACAGCATCTCCAAGAATACCAATTAAAGGGAAACTTAAAACATTTGTAAAACTGTAAGCACCTGTGGTTCGGTTGAAGGTGACGTCATAGGTTCCGGCAACAGTAAGGATGTTGCTTCCGTTTTGAGTTGCAACTCCACTTGGAAAGTTTGCATTACCCCAGTTGTTGGTCCAAGCTCCATCTTGTCTGAATTTTGCACCACCATCAGCATTTTGTGCGGCGTCAAGAACTACTAAACCCGTAATGGTATAATTTACGTTGTCAGTTGTACTCATGATGTGGGTATCAGGAGTCAACGGGTCATTATCGGGCCAACCTCCAACGGCTTGACCTACAATAGAAATGGTTTGTGCATGAGTTGTAGTTGAAAGCAATCCAATCAATGCAATAAATAAGAGTAATGTTTTTTTCATAATGGTGTATTTAAAATTTTGTTTAGCATAAAACTAGTTCAAAATTCTTTACAAATAAATACACCACCAAAAATACCATAAGCGAAAACGTTTTCGTATTGATAACTTTTTCTTTTGGGAGTTATAAAAATAGGATATACGGAATAATTTTAGAAAACGATGACGTTGAACTTGTTTTCAAGCGGTTGGAGCTCGGTCATTAATTTCGGAATCAATGCTTCGCCATTGGTGACATAAAATTCAGAAAAATTGGTTTGCCTTTCCTGAAGGCTTTTTATGGGAAACAATTCATTTTGCAAATCGGTGATCCGTTCCAACTCTTCTGAATGTTTTCTTTTTTCGGCTTTCAGCAATCGTTTTTCAAGATTTTCCAGCCCTTTTATCTGTTTAGCTTCTTGTGCTTTTACAGCTCCCGAAAACGATTTGTCAGTTTTGGAAGCTATGGCGTTCAGGTTTTCGAATTGTTGTTTTAGAAATGCTTTTTGCTCTGAAAAATCAATGGCAAATTCCGAAAAGCTTTTTATTTTTTCATTCACCAAATCGGTTTGCTTGCTAAACAAATCGTTCCAATTCAAATTGAGCTTGTCGGCTTTCTTTGCTTGCTTTTCGGTTGCCAAAAGAACAGAATTTCTCAATAATATTATCGGAAAAGTTATGTTCACGGCATCAAAAAATGACTTCAATTCCAACCAATAGGCCAATTCGCCTCCACCACCAATGTAGCAAAGGTTAGGCAAAATTACTTCCTGATACAATGGTCTCATTATCACATTCGGACTGAATTTTTCAGGATGATTTTCAAGTTCTGAAAGCATTTCCTTTTCAGAAAACCTGATGTCGGTTTTGTTTACATAATAGGTTTCATTTTGAAAGATGATCCGTTCCCTCAAATGATCTTCTATATAAAACAAATTGATGTCCCTCGGATTTACCTGAACATTGTATTTCTTTAGTTTTTCAGTAGTTTCAAGCACTTTCTTGCTCGAAGTTTGATGCAGTAATTCCTCTTTTACAAAAGGGATGAAAAGTTTCTTCAACTCCTTGTTATCAGCATCCAAAATCACCAAACCATATTCTCCAAATAAAGAATTGGCTAAAAATCGGGTAGCATCTGTAAGATTATCATGCTTCAAATAAGCTTCTTCGAACAATTTCTTGATGGTTTCCGCATTGGAACCTTGTCCTAATTCTTTGCTGAAAACGTGTAGAACTTCGGCAAGACCTTCGGTTGACAAACGGCCGACTGGTCCGGCACTTTCCTTATTCCATCTAAATTTCTTACCCTTAAAATTAAAATAATTGATTTCATCAAAATCGTGGTCTTCGGTCGCCATCCAATAAACGGGAACAAAATTATAATCCGGATATTTGGTTTTTAATTCCTTTGAAAGATTGATGGCTGAAATTATCTTATACAAAAAATACAAAGGTCCAGTAAACAAATTCAGCTGATGTCCGGTTGTGATGGTAAAGGTGTTTTGCTCTTTTAAAGCTTCAATATTTTGATTTGTAAGTTTAGAAACTGTGAGGCTTTGATACTGTTCTTTTAAAACCGAAACCAAAACCTTACGGTTTTCAATGTCAAAATTTTCTTGTTTTTCAAGAAGTTGTTCCTTGAAGTTTTCCAAGATTGGAAACCGATTGTAAAGCGACTGTAAGTTTTCTTTTTGGTCTAAATAATCATTCATCAATGGAGTGAAATATCCGGAATCTTGATAGCTGATACAGTCGGTTGGCATAATGAAGTGTTCTAAAATTTTTGTAAAATTAACTAAAAAAAAGGTGGTAATTTTTGGTTTAACAAATGGTTGGCTTTTTATCTTTTTAAGGAAAAATGGCCTCTGTGTTCTTTTCCGTTTTCACGGATTACAACAAACCAATAATCAGTTGAAGGAAGCATTTCGCCGTTGTAAGTACCATCCCAGTAGGCTTCACGGTTGGTCAGTTGCTTGATGAATTTTCCGTAGCGGTCAAAAATATGAACTTTCAAATTAGGTTCGTTTTCGTGGAATTTGATTCCCCAAACATCATTGTAGCTGTCGCCATTTGGAGTGAAAAATTTCGGATACATCAGCAAATAAACGTCTTCTTCGGCAACGCCACAACCTTTGATGTCGTTCACATAAACGGTATATTCTCCATTCGGCAAGCCAAAAAACTGGTTGCTACTTTGAAAATGAATCCCGTCAAGCGAATATTCATAATCGCCCAAACCATCTACAATAACCGTAATCGCATTATCATAGGAAGTCCAATCGAGCGTTTCAATTTCCACAATTGTAGCTTTGTTGGACAACTCGACTGTTGTTGTTTTTGTTGAAGAACAAATGACGGTGCCGTGGTTTTTTGTTACCGTAACCGAATAAGTTCTGGCTTGAGTAACTGTGATGGCTCTCGTTGTTTCACCAGTGGACCAAGTATAACTATCAAAACCTGCATTGGCTGTTAGGGTTGTAAAGCCATTTTCGCAAATATAATATGTGTCTTTCATGTCAATGAATGGAGAAGAAATGAGGTTCAGGTTCAACTCCACAACCGTATGACACAGATTGTTGAAGACAACCCGAACATAAACCGTATTTTGACCTAAATTCAAAAGATAATCTTGTTCATCAACCAAGGCTGATGCCAGTTCATTTTCGGCACCTGAAAAACTATCATAATAACTAAAAGTATAAGCTGTTGAATTTGCAATGATATCTTCTTCATAAACCCTCAAATCGATAGTTTCATCTCCGTCATTCAAATCATCACACACTAAATCCGAATAATCATTTGCAGGCAATTCATCAATCAAAACAACATTGATTGCCAATCGTTGAACGCTTTCGCAACCATTTAGCGTTTGCGAAAGATAATAGGTAAAACCATCTTGGAGCAGGGTAGTGGTTGGAAGAAGGTTTCCATTAATAGGACTGTCATAAATTTGAATCGAACTTCCGTTAACAATAAGCTCGTTTAAAGTTGCATTCTGATTCGCACAAAATGTTTGTGGCGACAAACCTGTTGGAGCAGGAGTGTTTTGAAGAGAAATGGCAACTGAAATCCTGTCGCTTTCGCAACCATCAACGGTTTGAGAAACATAATAAACGGAATTCCCTAGCAATGTTGTCGAGGGTAAAAGCGTTCCGTCAATTTGGGCATCATACCATTTTAAATCGATTCCATTCACAACTACATCGGCCAAGGTTGCATTTTGTTGGATGCAGAAGGCTTGAGGTGTGGCATTTGGAGAAGGAATAATAGTTGTAAAAGGAATCAAAGTTGCCATTGTTGCTTCGGAAACACATCCAATAACATCTTTAATCTTAATGAAATAGGTTGTCGGAACAACATTATTCAAAGTAGCATCGGTGGTCCATGTTGTTCCGTTATCAAAGCTGTATTCTGAGGCAGGGGTGTCAACGGTTATTGTTCCATTCGGATTGTTGCAGTTGGGTTGGGTAAGCGTTAAAGTCGGAGGATTTGGATTGATCAGAGAATCTACTACTGCAATTGTAGGGCTGGATTCACAAAGACCGATTTTTATCCTAACTTGATAGATGCCAGGAGATAATGGAGGCGAAACAGGGTTGGTTGAATACGTCAATCCATTGTCAAAGCTATATAGATCGGCTATGTTTGTAACGGTTATAAAACCAAACGGGTTTGTACAACTTGGTGGCTGACTAATTGCAATTGGAGGAGGACTTGGTGCATCTGGAGGGGATTGAATCACCGCTACTGCAGGATAGGAGGGGCATCCATTTGCCGAAAGCTTTATCTTTAAGTTATAAATGCCAGAGGGTAGATTTGTTTGTGTGTTGTTAGTGACCCAGCTAACTCCATTATCAAAACTATATTGAACAGCTGGGGTGGATATGGTTATAGTTCCTAAAGGAGTGGTGCAATCTATGGGTTGAATGGCAGTATATAATGGAGCACTTGGTAGAATATTTTGATTTCCAGTATTTACCGAGGCTGTAATGGAAATACACCCTAAACTGTTTTTAATTTTTAAAGAGTAAGTGGTATTTGCTGTCAAATTTGTAGCAACGGGATTAGTGGTCCAAGTCACCCCATTATCAAAGCTATATTCGGCCGCAGGTGTATTAATTGTTATCGTTATTCCAGTGCCATTTTCGGTAGGGCAATTTGGCTTGACTATACTGTAAAGAGGTGCTGATAGGTAAACATGGTACAATCCAACAGCCAATAGTCCTGAAACACAACCCGCCTCATTTTTAATTTTTAGATAATAGATTCCCGCAGAAAGATTTTCGAATAGAGGATAACTAGACCATGTTAGACCATTATCTATGCTGTATTCCATTGCAGGAGTTGTAAAGGTTATTGTACCTCCAACACCACAAGAAGGATGTGTAACAATGCGTTCTGGAGGAGGAAGATAAAAAGTGTTTGTATTTAGAACAGCTATTGCAAAATGTGAACGGCATCCGTTGATATCCCTTGTACGTACTCGATAATTTCCAGGAAGTAACCCTGTAGCGGTAGGGTCAGTGGTCCAAGTCACGCCATTATCAAAGCTATATTCATAAGCAACACTGGTAATCGTGATACTCCCATTTGGACCACAATCCGGTTGAACCATTGTAAAAGTTGGAGCTGGTGATAAAATCTCTGGTACAGTAACCCGTTTATACATCATACATCCATTGTCATTTTTTATTCTAATATAATAATTCCCTGGAGTTAGGTTTTCCAGCACAGGGTTTGTTGTCCAGGTAAGTCCACTGTCAAAACTGTAAGCATCTCCAGGTGTTTGAATGGTTATCGTTCCTGTGTTCACGCAAGTGGGTGTCGCGATAGCATCAATATCAGTATTTAGGACTGTAAGATCTATATACTCATCGGTGCTGATAAAACAACTGCTTAAAGTGCTGACCTTAACATTATACCGTCCAATATTTTCTAATTCAGTCGGAACATTATAGCTCGCATCAGTAGCACCCACTATAGCAACACCATCCTTATACCATTGATAAGTGGGGTCTGTTATCGAATTATTCTCAATATGCGAAAGCAATACCAGGTCATTACCACAATAGCTTCCGGTTTGGCTAATATTGACATTAAACATTGAAGCGTCATTTAAAAGCAAATTGTCATAAGCAAAGTAAGGAATGCATAAATTCTGTTCAGGACTACGCCAGACAGGATAAGAAGTAGGCAAAACCGCAGGTGCTCCTAGCATTATTGCATTGATGTTTACCGTAGGAGTAAAGTTAATGGTCAGCTGATGCCAGGATTGTTCAGGGGTAAAAGTCACATATCCAATTTCTATCCAAGTAGGATCAAATACCGATGGAGCAGCATAAGTTGGGAGAGGAAGATTGTTTCCATTGGTGCAACCATATAAAGTAATGTTTACGGGTTGCATGATATTGATATTATATCCAGTAGAGTTGCCTATATCGTCCATGCAAACCGCAGTAACATTAAAGGTCAACTGATAGTTAGTTCCAGCAGTCATCGTTGACAACAGCGTAGTACCAATATATTCTCTCCATCCACTCATATAAATACCGCCAACCGCTGCCTCACCATCAGGAAAATCATTTAGCCCAGCGTCAATCAAGGCTCCTGCTACCCATCCACAATTATTAAAATAATCAGATGTAGCATTAGTAGACTGAATCCAAGGAATGGCATAATCCAATTGCGAAAGTTCAGCTTCAGATTCCATAGTAGGGCAGGTGGTATAAAACTCAAACGAAGGATTCGGGATTATCGAAGGAATTATAGTGTTGCCACCACAAACACACTCCGGATCATTCAAGTCAATCAACCCATCGCCATCATCATCAATACCGTTGTTGCAATTTTCTTGGGCATTGAGAGCTACAGAAAAAAGCAGTATAAAAAACACGAGACAATTGCGTAAATTGTTGGTCATCTTTTCATAATTAACAAACGGTTTTCATCAAAGGGATAATTTTTTGATGATATCAAAAGCAGCGTAAATTTAATTAAATACTGATAACGATGGTGTTAATATTTGAAATTACTCTTCGTTCTTATCTTTTTAAACTAAAATGTCCTTTGTGTTCTTTTCCGTTTTGCCTTGTAACCGTAAACCAATAATCAGTAGCCAATTGCGGTTGTCCCTTAAAAGTACCATCCCAAGTAGGATCTGTATCGGTCAGTTGCTTGATGAATTTGCCATAGCGGTCAAAAATCTTGACAACCATATTCGGTTCATTTTGGTAGAATTTAATTCCCCATGAATCATTATATCCATCAGCATTCGGACTAAAAAACTTCGGATACATCAGCAAATAAACATCATCAAAGGCAACTCCACAACCATTGATGTCCCTAACATAAACCGTATATTCTCCATTGGCCAAACCAGTAAATTGTTTGCTCGATTGATAATGAACATCGTCTAAAGAATATTCATAATTCCCAAAACCATCCACATAAACCGTCAGCATGTTTTCATTCGAATTCCAGTCGGAAGTTTCAATAGAAGTAATCGTTGCCTTGTTCGAAGGTACGACTGTAATAGTCTTCGTTGTCCCACAAATCACGTCGCCATGATATTCTGTAACGGTAACACTATAAGTTCCTGCTTCTGTAACCGTAATAGCCTGACTCCATTCTCCGGTCGACCAGGTGTAGGTATAAAAACCAGCATCTGCCGAAATGGTTTTCGACCCGCCTTCACAAATACCATAAGTGTCCAGCATGTTGAGAATTGGCGAAGCAATCACGTTCAATTGAAGCATTACAACCTTGTAGCAAAGCGTAGAATTTTCAACCCTAACATAAATTGTATTCCCACCTAATTGCAGTTCATAATCCCCAAAATCCGTAATCTCATTGACAGAAATTTCAGTATCAGCCGAAGCAAAATCCGTATAATAGCTAAACGAATAACCGCTAGAAGCAGGAATGATATCTTCGTTATAATCCGAAAGATCTACCTTTTCCCTACCATCATTCAAATCATCACAAACGCTCTTGGTAAAATCATTCGCCGGCAAATCACTGATGATGTCGGATATAAAAGGAGTCCTCAAGCTACTCTCACAACCATTTACTGTTTGCGAAGCCCAATATGCCATATCATCCTCCAGCGGAGTATTCATAGGCAAGATAGAACCCCCAAACTGGCTGTCATAAAACACAACATCAGTTCCCGTGAGCACAAAATCAGCAAGGGTCAAGGCTTGCGTGTCACAAAAGTATTGAACCGCAAAACCAGTAGGCCCAAAAGTATTTTGAATGGTTGCCGTTACCGGAATTCTCGCACTTTCGCATCCACCGATGGTTTGTGAGGCATAATAAGTAGTTCCATTTTCAAGCAAGGTTGTATCCGGCAATAAATTTCCACCAGTTGCTTCATCATACCATTTTATGTTTTGCCCTGTAATGGCGATATCGGTTAGGGTTTTATTTTCTTGGATGCAATGGGTAACGGTTGCATTTGCTATCGGAAGAGGTTGTGGTATAATCGTAATAGTTTGGTTTTGAGTTGCAGTATTGCCATTCCCGTCAGTATAGTTCCAAACAATAGTGTAAGTTCCCTCCAAAGTATAAACTAATGGGCTAGTGGTTGTAGCGGCAATTGTCAATAGGCAAGTATCCGTAGCAGTAGGAGTAGGAATTGTCAAACTATTACAGGTTCCTGTAATAGTAGGCAGGTTTGTAATATCAGGAACAGGAGCAAGGGTATTCCCAACAGTTACAACCACCGATTTCGTATCATCACAGCCGCCTGCTGTTCCCGTAATCGCACAAAAGTATTCCCCCTCATTGGCTGTTGTAGCACTCGGAATGTTCGGGTTTGGCAAATTAGAGGTAAAGCCATTCGGACCTGTCCAAGAATAGGAAGTTCCCCCATTAGCAGTAAGCGATATAGTAGCATTAACACAAACAGGAGAGTTGCTTGACACGGTTACAGACGAAGTACAATCTGCAAACTTCACTAAAAAAGCACTCACAGTATCATTGGTAGAAGAAATCATTCCCGGTGTTGTGGCTATACCGGTAGAACTTCCAAAAGTGGTTCCATTCAAATAGATGTTATTAGAATTATCTACTCTAACTTGAAGAAATTGCTCTGCCTTATCTCCTCCAAAATAAGATCCCCATTCTCGTTGACCAGACGAATTAAACTTCTGAAAATAACCTTTCAAATAAAACCCTCGCTCAGTCATATAGGCTCCTGGAGTGGCTATATGTTCATCAATGGTGGTTTGACCAGCAATAAAAACTTCTCCATTTTCATTTGCATCTATTGAGGTGAAGGGTTCAAAAAAATAAGTACACCATACTTTTTCCTGATTTACTACATCAAATTTCAAAATGTAATAGCGGTATGGTCCTGTAGGATCGGGATAGTTGGTTATCAAATCCGTGTAGTTGTCTATAAAAGTACCTGCAGTAGCAAAATCACTATGACTACCAGCCTGTCCATACATGTATAAATAATTGCCTACTAATCGTCCATGCCACATACCATCACCCCCAGGTCCTCCAACAAAAGTTCCCCATATTTTTTCTCCTCCAGTAGTGAATTTAGCGATATGCAAATCACCTTGACCGGCATTGTTTTCCTGATAAGAACCTGGAGTACTAATATTCGGAACGTCTCCTGCTGTACCACTAATATAAACAAAATTATCTGCAGAAACATTAACAGACTGAACACTTCCGTTGTAATACGTACCCCAAATACGTTGACCTGTAGGTGAAAATTTTACAAGAAGTCCAGCCCAATCATTGCTCGTCGGCTGAAAACTACCTGCTGTAGTTAGGTTCTCCGTACTTGCAGTCCACCCTCCAATATATATATTGTTAAAGCTATCTATCGCTACAGACCTTAAATAGTCATTCTCAACATCACCATAATAAGTTCCCCATTCACGTATTCCTAATGAATTTAACTTCACTATATACATATCATTATAAACACTTTTCACTGGTTGGTAAGAGTCGGGTGTTACTATATTAAAATCTGCATGTAAAACACTACCTCCAAAAACAACACTAAAGTCAGGACCAATAGCCATTACGCTCATGCTGTAAGTTGCATAATAGGTTCCCCAAATACGAACTCCATTTTGATCAATCTTGGCATAGTAGGAAGTGTGATCAGCATCAAATGTTGATAAATGAGTACCCGCTGTAGCCACATTGTTTAGACTTTGAGTCGAACCGCAGATATAAACATTATTCAAAGCGTCTGTCCTCATAGCGCCAGAACTTGAGGGATTCTCATTCCCATAATAAGTCCCCCACAACCTTACAGGAACAGGATCAATCACAATGACCTTGTCAGATGCAATCTTTTCTGAAACCCCAAAACCATAAACATTTTTCTTCAATTTCTTATACCCAACCGCAATCTCCTGTCGCCCATTCCCGTCTTCTGCCCAACTCAAAGGCAAGGTTTCTTCCATAGTTCCAAAACGCGTTTCCATCCTGATTTTACCATCCGCCAAATCCGTTTTCAAACCGTCAAATTTCATCCTGATGTCCGAAGCCTTTCCTTCAGGACGGATGATAAAATTGTACTCAACAGCTTTAGCCTCATCCTCAGGAACAAAAAATACCACGTCAATATTCGGATAAAGGTTCTTGTAGGTTATTTTTTGATACTGATGCACCATCAAAATTCCTTCAGGAGCATGTTGCAACGTATAATAATTGTCATAATCCTTTGATTTTCCTTCTGCCAAAAGTTCTACATTCGGATTCGAACCCTCAAAAACAACATCTACACGATGAAAGATGTATTTTAAAGAATAATCAGGCAACGAATTTTTCTCCCCATCCCGACCTTCTAAGTTCTCTTTTTTTTGCCTGTCCTTTTCCGTCAGCGGAATTTTCTCCGTTTCATAAACATCATACGAAAAGCCATCCTTCTTCAACTGAACATTCAGCCCACCCGTATTCAATAAGTAGTTCACTGCTGTATTTGGCTTCCCCTTCTGGTCAATAATTTGGCCCTTGTTTTCTTTAAAGCCAACAGATTGACTCTTGTTTTGAGCCGATAAGCTAAAAGATAAAATAGTAAACAGAAAGAGTAATTTCCGAAGCATAAAAATATTTTTGGTTTCACAAATATAAATAAATCCTCTCTTGTTAAATAAAATATAATTTTTTATGAAACACAAAAAATCAATCAAATTCCTCTATCCTCAAAAATATCAACTAATTTTGCCTGCTGTTGCAAATCTCTATGACAAAACTCTTCCTCATAACGCCACCCTTCACCCAGCTGAACACGCCCTATCCGGCAACGGCCTACATCAAAGGTTTTCTCAACACCAAAAACATCTCCGCCACACAAGCCGATCTAGGAATTGAAGTCATCCTCAAGATATTTTCAAAGCAGGGATTAACGGATTTGTTTGCAACTGTCAACCAACAACCAGCATCCGATAATCCAAATATCCAACGAATAATAGCCCTTCAGGACTATTACATCAATACCATCGATGCTGTGATTCTCTTCCTTCAAGGAAAAAATCCAACTCTAGCTTTACCAATTTGTCAGGAAGATTTTCTGCCCGAAGCCTCGCGTTTCGCACAACTCGAAGAACTCGATTGGGCCTTCGGTACAATGGGAACTCAAGACAAGGCAAAGCATTTGGCTACTTTATACCTAGAAGATATTTCCGATTTAATCGTAGAATGTGTCGATGAAAACTTCGGCTTTAGCAGATATGCCGAACGCCTCGGAAGATCGGCTAATTCATTTGACGAATTATACCAAAGTCTTCAGCAAGAACACACTTATATCGATAAGATTCTAATCCAATTACTAGAAGAAAGAATTAAGGAGGCCAACCCAACATTGTTCCTCATTTCAGTTCCCTTTCCCGGGAATTTATACGCCGCGTTCCGGTCGGCTCAATTTGTAAAGAAACATTTCCCACATATAAAAATATCCATGGGTGGCGGTTTTCCGAATACCGAATTACGATCGTTATCCGATAAAAGAGTTTTCGAATTCTTCGATTTCATAACGTTGGATGATGGCGAGATGCCCATCGAAAATCTCATCGAACACATAGAAGGAAAAAGGGAAATTCAAGATTTGAAACGAACTTTTACCTTGATAAACGATGAGGTAAAGTACATCAATAATTCCACCTGCCGTGATTACAAGCAATCAGAAGTAGGAACCCCCGATTATTCCGATTTACCTTTGGACAAATACATTTCCGTAATAGAAATCGTCAATCCAATGCACCGAATGTGGAGCGACGGTCGTTGGAACAAGCTCACCATGGCCCACGGATGCTATTGGGGAAAATGCACCTTCTGCGACATCTCCCTAGATTATATAAAAATCTACGAACCTGTCGCCGCCAATCTTCTTTGCGATAGGATGGAGGAACTCATCTTGCAAACAGGTCAGAACGGTTTTCATTTTGTCGATGAAGCCGCACCTCCAGCATTAATGAGAGCTTTGGCTTTAGAAATTTTAAGACGAAAGCTAACTGTAACCTGGTGGACCAACATCCGCTTCGAGAAAAGCTTTTCTAAAGATTTATGCATTCTCTTGAAGGCTTCCGGTTGCATCGCCGTTTCTGGCGGACTAGAAGTAGCCTCCGACCGATTGTTAAAGTTAATTGACAAAGGAGTAACGGTTGAACAAGTGGCAAAAGTAACCCGTAACTTCACCGAATCGGGCATTATGGTGCATGCCTATTTGATGTATGGTTACCCGACACAAACCATCCAGGAAACTATTGACAGTCTGGAAATGGTGCGTCAATTGTTTGAGGCAGGTGTGTTGCAATCAGGTTTCTGGCACCAGTTTGCCATGACGGCCCACAGTCCTGTAGGAATGTATCCCGAGAAGTTCGGCGTTCTAAAAGAAACCGAAAACATAGGCACTTTTGCCAACAACGACATCAATTATACTGATTCAACAGGAATCAACCACGATAAATTCAGTTTCGGACTCAAGAAATCGCTCTTCAATTTCATGCACGGAATTTGTTTTGATTATCCATTGCAGGATTGGTTTGAATTTAAAATTCCAAAGACCAAGATTCCCGAAGATTTTATTTTTGAAGCCTTAAATGCCGAAGAAGATTTCAAGATAAAACCTACTGCCAAAATCGTTTGGCTAGGAGGGAAGCCTTCTGTAGAAGACTTTATCAAATCAAAAAAAGGAAGTTCTTGGCAAATGATGGGTTTGACCTTCCACGATAAAAAGGAAAGCTTCACGATTCAAGTAAATAAAAACGAAGGCGAATGGCTGGTGGAAATGCTCAAAAAAATATCGGTTTCCAACTCAAAAACCTATAGTTTTAATGAGCTGAAAACCGATTTTGAAACCAGTTTGGAAGATTTTGAATTGTTTTGGTATTCAAAACCCATCCATATTTTAAGGGATTTCGGATTATTGGTCTTGTAGTTTATTCTTCAACCGGTTCGGCTGCTTCCTCTTTGTCTTTCTTTCCTTTTTTCTTCTTTTTGTCTTTCTTGTCCTTGTTTTGAGCTTTGTCCTTCAACGCCGCAAATTTCACTTTTTGCTTATCGTTCAGGATTTCTAAAATCTTAGCTTCCATATTGTTATTGGCAACTGTCAGTTTCTCATATTTCAATTCATTGGGAACCTGCTCTTCCATAATAGACGTTGAGGCATTCTTATAATCATCAACAATTGTTTTCACAATCGCCGATTGAAATCCGTCCAAACCAAGCTCGCTCGTCAACTTGTCGGTTGTTGCTTGAACCTGATCAATTGGTTTTTGTTTCTTAGGAGTTGGATTTCCTTGTCCTGACATCATCGAGCGATCCAATCCATTTCTATTATTTCTATATTGTGCATTTGCAGCATTAGAAATAAATAAAGTAAAAAGGATGATAAAGGATACTATTTTGATTTTCATCTGATTAATTTTTAAAAGGTTGTCAAATTTAAGGTTTATAATCCTAAAACAAAAACGATGCCTTACTCTTGAATATTAAATTTAAATCCAATTCCGTGTAAGTTTTCTATTGAGATATGGCTTTCCGTTGACAATATCTTGCGTAATCTCGAAATAAAAACATCAAGGCTTCGTCCCATAAAGTAATCGTCGTCGCCCCAAAGTGAGGTCAGGATTTGTTCCCTTTTCAAGACTTTGTTCTTGTTGTCCAAAAACAATTTCAACAGTTCCGATTCTCTCTGGGTCAGGTTGATTTTCTGTTCCTCAAAGGTCAGGACATAATTGTTCGTGTCAAATTTATACCGCCCGACACTATACGAAACCTTTTCAGTAATTTCATTCTTTTGCGATCGTTTCAGGAAAATCTCAATCTTCAAGGTCAATTCTTCAATGCTGAAAGGCTTCACCAGATAATCATCGGCACCAAGCTTCAATCCTTTAATCCTATCTTCCTTCAAGGTTTTTGCCGAAAGGAAAATAATAGGCACATCGTTATTGATTTTTCTAATGTCCGAAGCAATCTCAAAACCATCTTTTTTGGGAAGCATGATGTCCAAAATACAAATGTCGAAATTTTCTTTTCGGAACGCCTCCATACACAAATCCCCATTCATGCAATGCACCACTTCATAGCCGTTTTGTTCCAAATTGTCTTTAGTCAAAAAGGCCAGTGTCTCATCGTCTTCGGCATATAGGATCTTATACGAACTCATGATTTTAAGGGTATTAAAAGGGTTATGGTGATTCCGTTTTCAAGGTTGTTTTTTGCATTTATCTTCCAATGGTGCAAGGTGCAAATTTTCTTTACATAATACAATCCGAGTCCAAAACCGTTCACTTCATTACTCTTTTTGCTCGGAATTCTGTAAAACTTATCAAAGATAAACGAAAGATTCTTTTTCGAAATTCCAATTCCGTTATCGCTAAATTCCAATTTCAAATTTCTGTTTTCTTCCGAAATCGTGATGTGTATTTCAGGTTTGTTCTCGCAGTATTTTATAGAATTGTCAATCAAATTATAGACGATATTGGTAAAATGAAATTCATCGGCCTTGATGCCATAATCCTTTTCAGTATGGATGTGAACCGTGGCATTTTCATATTTCAAACGGATGTTCTCTACCACGTTTTCAATGATCGAAACAACCGAAAGCTCTTTTAAATCTAAATCCAAAGGCGAATTATCGGATTTGGCAATATTTAAGATCTTCTCGATATGGTGGTTAAGTTTATTGCTTTGGTTGATGATGATTTCTGTGTATTTTTCGAGTTTTTCGTCTGATTTTATGGTATCCTGACGGTTGAGGTAGTTCGATGCAATCAAGATCGACGACAGCGGTGTCTTGAACTCATGCGTCATATTATTGATGAAATCCCGTTGCAATTCCGAATATTTCTTTTGTTGTAAGATCGTAAAAATCGAATACACATAAATCACCAAAATCACAATCAATGCAAACGAAAGCACAAACCAAAACTGCAATGAACTCAAAATATAACTGCTTTCCTTTGGGAAGCGAACGGCGAAATAATAGACCAGATTCTTGTGTTTTGGGAAATAAACCTTTGCTTTTGCTTTTGCTTTGTCTGAAAGTGAAACAAAATTACCGTACACCATTTCATCGCTCTGGCAATTGTACATCGCATATTCAAAATCGGTCGTGATGCCCATTTTTTCAAACTCAGATTTGAGGTAGAACTCCAGAATCTCCGGTTCAAAATCGTTCTCTACATTCACGATATAATAGTCGTTCGAGATTTTCTCAATCGGGTTTTTCGAGGGCAACTCGTGGCTGGTTCCCTGATAGAGATTCTTCACCACTTCCAGCAAGGCAATGTGTGCCGTTTGGCTGAATTTCTTTTCCTCAAGTGTAAACGCCTTCTTGGTCCAAAGCAATTGGGCAATCAGGATGCCAATGATGGCAAAGAGTCCTAGGAGGATGATGGTATTGAGTTTGTTGAATTTCAAAAAGATAAATTTAGAATCAAAGTGTAATATTACTCAAAAATAAGCTATGATTTTTGCATTAACAAGTAGTTAACAACATTCAGGTAGGCTCATTGTTGCCGAATTATTTGTTTAATAACTTTAATAGATATTTTAATCAGATCCTTTTTTGTAATTTTAAATAAAAAACATGGAAGTAAATTGGATAGTTTTAGGGATTTTGGGTATTCTGATAGTACTCTTGGTGGTTTATGTAGTGAAGGAAAACCGAAAGGATAAAAAGAGCCTCACAGACTTTTTGAACAATGATTTCAAGAAGAAAGACGAATCTGAATTTAATGATGAAGATTGATTTTTCAGATTTACGGAAAACCGTAATGTTGGTTGTTTTTTGGGAGTAGTTTTGGCGATGATAAAAGTTTTAGTACTTTTAAAAAATAATACGCTAGGGAGTAGCGACAAACTACCTTGTTTTGGGTGGATTGTTGGTACTTTGTAGCGGGTATAAATGAGTTAGGTGCAAGCAAAAAAAAAAATGACTATTGAAGAAAAAATTAAAATACTAATAGAAAACGAAATTCCAAAAGAAGGTATCAATGAAATATTGAAAGGTGCTTTATTTTTTGAGAAAACAAATGGTGTATCAACATCTGAATATTGGAAATCAAAAGAACTCACAAATAGAGATGAATTTTACATCGTGTTAAATTCATACTTTGGATTAATTGGAGCTATAAATGAAAATCCAGAAAATAATGAATGGCGTTTGAAGTTTGATGTTGCATTTTTATTTCAGCTAAAATCAAATGCTCAATCTGCAAAATCAATCGAATTACTAACCAATAATAAGTGTTATGCAGATGCATTAGTAATTTGTAGAACGTTAATATCAAGATTGAATTTATTAATTCTTTGTGCTTTAAATCCTGATCTATTTAATATTTGGTTAAAGAATCCAAAAGAAAAAATATTTTTAGACGGTCAAATCCGTAACGAACTAAAAAATAATAATATATCCTTACCTACTCATCTATATGAATTTTATAGTGAAATAACACATGGGCAAGTTCAAGGATTAGGAGAAATTGGATACTTTGAACAAGGTTTGTTTGCAGACGTAAAACCAGCCGAAAATCAAATTTGGGTTACAGCTAAATTTATTATTGCAACAATTTATTTCACAGTTCTATGTATGGCTGTTCAAGATTGCGAAGGTAAAAATATCCCCGAAAGATTTAAAAATCATCTAATTTTGTTTGAGTTTTTTCAAAAAAAATATTTAGTTCACAATAGAATAGACCAAATATGGACATTTCTACTCGAAGACAGACACATTGAGAAAGCAGGGAAAGATGAATCCATATTTGGCAGAAATTATGATTTTAATGGACTGAAAGAACAAATAATTAAATTTCATAGAAAAGGGCAAAAGAAGAAATTGTCAAAAAAATATGATTTGAATGAAAATAAAAATTAATAAGCCAACGCCAAACAGCCACTACAACAGATTTGGCAATTGGCTTAATGGAAAGTTGGTTTTGTATTTGGGATTATTTGGCAAATTCAAGAATAGAGTTTTAATTAGACCCAAACCCCGAACTCTCGGATATCCACAACAGTTCGCACAGAATTGCACCTCGATCGCTCGGATATCCACAACAGTTAGGCAGAATTGCATTTTATGACCACAAACAAAAACCGCAACCCACCTTGCGGTTTTTTGTTTATATTAGCTACACAAAACAATCATAATGCAACCTGTACTTGAAACAAATCGGCTTGTCTTGAGAGAACTCCACCCCAATGATGCGGAACAGTTCTATCAATTGAACCTAAATCCAAACGTCATAAGATATACCGGAAATACAGCTTTTAAAAATAGGGAAGAAGCCCGCCATTTTCTGGAAAATTATCAGGATTATAAACTAAACGGTTATGGCAGATGGGCTGTAATAGACAAATCAAATGGTGCATTTCTAGGCTGGTGTGGACTCAAATACGACAAGAACCTTGATGAAACCGACATTGGGTTTCGCTTTTTCGAGCACTATTGGAACAAGGGCTATGCTACAGAAAGTGCCAAGGCGTGTATAAGCTATGGGTTTGAAAAACTGCAACTGGAAACCATAATTGGAAGGGCAATGCTGGAAAATGTGACTTCGATTAAGGTACTCGAAAAAATAGGGCTAACCTTCGACAAGGCTTTTGATTTTGATGAGCAAAACAAAGGAGTGATTTATAAAATTGAGAAAGGCTTAAGAAAATGATTATTGAATTAGCGGCTAAAAACGACCACGAAATATTGACATCAATAACAAAGAAGTCAAAAGCCTACTGGGGCTATTCGGAGGAGCAGATTGAGATTTGGTCGGACCAACTCACGATTTCCGAAAGCTATATCGAGAAAAATGCAGTTTACAAGCTTGTTTCGGATACTGCAACAATGGGATATTATTCCTATTTCCATGAAAATGAAAAAACCATAAGATTGGATAATTTATTTGTTTTGCCTGACTATATCGGAAAAGGATTCGGACAAATTTTAATGAACGATTTTTTGAATCGGACGCAATCTATGGGAATTAATAAAATAATTCTCGAATCTGAACCAAACGCTGAAAGCTTTTATGCTAGATTTGGTTTTGTAAAAGTTGGAGCCATCGAAACTTCAATAAAAAATAGATTTTTACCCATAATGGAATTAATTTTAAAACCTTAAAACATGAAAAAGAACATCGTAGTATTGGCAGGATTTCTAACCTCGTTCGGACTTGGTTTTTATGGAAATTCAATTACCGATAAAGGAGTAGCAACTACCGAGAAACAATCAAACACAAACAACGATATGAAATTAGGAGCATTTTCAGTAAGCTTGAGTGTCAAAGACCTCAAGGTTTCAAAAGAGTTTTATGAAAATCTTGGTTTCAAGGTTTTTGCCGGCGGAATGGAGCAAAACTATCTCATTATGAAAAATGAAAGTACACTCATCGGGCTTTTTCAAGGCATGTTTGAAGGCAATATCCTCACCTTCAATCCAGGGTGGGACGAGAATGCAAAAAACATCGAGAAGTTTGATGATGTCAGGGAAATCCAAAAACAGCTAAAAAGCAAGAACATCAAGCTCACAGCCGAAGCCGACGAAAAGACTGCCGGACCTGCAAGCGTGATGCTGACCGACCCCGACGGAAACATGATTTTGATTGATCAGCATCGATAGATACTTGTTTGGAAAGCTTTTTCGGAAGAGTAAAGACGTGGTTGCAAAAAATTTTTTCTTGATGCAACGTTTTTATAAATAAATTCGTCTTCTAATAAAAACTATAGTTCAGTAATCAAAAAACACCAAATCCAATGAACAAATCACTACTAATCTTAACTGTCCTCCTGCTTCAACTTGCAGGATTTTCTCAAAACATTACCGGAAAAATAGTGGATGTCAATACAGGCGAAAGTATTCCGTATGCCAACATCGCTATTTCGGGTGCCGAAAACCTTATCAGTAATGAAGAGGGTTTTTTTAGTATTTCAGGGAAGAACAATGATGCCTCGGTATTGATGGTTTCCTATCTGGGGTATATTAGCCAGCAACTCACCATTGGCACATTAAAAAAACAAAGCAATATTGTAAAGTTGCAACCCGGTGTTTTTGAACTTGATGATGTAGATGTGAATAAAATAAAGCCAAACGCAGATGCAATTATGGCAAAGGTAAAAGAGAACATCAAAAAGAACCACGGAGTGAGCCCGGATGCGATGAAAAAGACGTTCTTTATGCGTGATTTTGGTACGTTCAAGCCTAAAAAACTCGATATTGAAATTACAAAATCAACAGGATTCTCAAAAAAGGCTTTAAAGGATGCGAATGCAGATGTGGCTAGCTTTACCTCAAAACTAATGAACAATCCGCCACAAGAATTTACCGATGTCTTGGCTAATTACTATAGCGGAACGGTTACCGGGAAAGAAAAGCCTGTTTTTACTAATAAGTTAGAGGTGGTGAAAGCCACCAAGCTCAAGGATGAAAACCGTGCAGTTTCCATAGACAATATGGAGAAGATGGCTGCGAATATTTTCTTGAAACATCTTGATACTACAAAGTATTACCGTATCAAGAGTGGATGGTTTGGTTCCCGCGACACGATTTCGTTGCGAAAAGATTACAACAAAAAGAAGAAAAAGAAAGAGAAGAGAACTGAATTGGGTTCGGCAAAATCAAATTTATATTCAACCCTTGCTCAAAATGATGTTCTGGGAAGCCGATTGAATTTTGCCAACCAAACCGATCTTTATGAGTATACTTATGAAGGAGCCGTTTATTCTGCACAAAATGAGTTTGCGTATGTTGTTGGCTTTAAGCCGAAGAAAAGCAAAGCAAAATACACCGGCAAGCTTTACATCTCTGAAAAGGATTTCGCTGTGCTAAGGGCCGATTATAATTTAGCAAAAGGAAAAACATTGGGAGGTTTGAATGTAAAATGGCTTTTGGGTATCAAGGCTTCAGAAAACGTCAGCAACGGAACGGTTATTTATAAGCAAAATGCTTCGGGAGAAGGCTATCATTTGCAGTATGCATCTAGTGAAACAGGTCAGTATTTTTACTTAAACCGTCCGCTAAAATTCATTGAGCTTACTAATGAAGATAAGGATGTGGTGGCCGTTGATATAAAAGTAGAAGGGAACATGACCGAAAAAGTGGAGTTCTTGAATATAACACAAGCAAATATCGAAACGAGTGCACTTGAAGAGGTTAAAGAAAAAGAATTTGAATACATCAAGCTCAAACGCTATGACCCAAAAATCTGGAAAGATTATACCGCCATCGAACCGTTGGAGGAAATGAAGCAGTTTAAGGTTGTGGAGGAGTAGTTTTTAACGTATAACTTTTTTAAAAAAGAAATGAACCATTAAGGTATTAAGGCTCATTAAGTAAACACAAAGCTTAATGAGCCTTAATACCTTAATGGTTTATACAAAAAAAGAGCTTCAATTTGAAGCTCTTTTTAATTTATTATGCTACAACAGCCTCCCCATAAAGGTCAAACTCCGTAGCTTCTATAATTTTGATATCTACAAACTCACCGGTTTTTAAATACTGTTTCGAAGCATCAATCAACACTTCATTATCCACATCCGGACTGTCAAATTCGGTTCTTCCAACAAAATGACCGCCTTCTTTTCTGTCGATGATGCATCTGAAAACTTTTCCCACTTTTTCCTGATTCAAATCCCAAGAAATCTGCGATTGCAATTCCATTATTTCGTTTGCACGAGCTTGTTTTACATCGGCAGGAACATCATCTTCCAATAAATAGGCATGTGTGTTTTCTTCGTGAGAATAAGCAAAACAACCCATCCTGTCGAATTTCATTTCCTGAACCCAGTCTTTCAAGATGTTGAAATCTTCTTGAGTTTCGCCTGGATAACCTACGATCAAGGTGGTTCTGATGGCAATTCCCGGAACAGCTTCACGGAACTCTCTTAATAATTTTGTAGTTTTCTCTTGAGTAGTTCCACGACGCATCGATTTCAAGATGTTATCCGAAATATGTTGCAACGGAATATCAATGTAATTGCAAATCTTTGGCTCACGTTTCATGATCTCCAAAACATCCATCGGAAAGCCCGACGGGAAAGCATAGTGCAAACGGATCCACTCGATGCCTTCCACTTTTACCAAAGCTTCCAGCAACTCGCCAAGATTACGTTTCTTGTATAAATCCAAACCATAATAGGTTAAATCTTGAGCAATCAAAATCAATTCCTTCACACCATCTCTAGCCAAACCTTCGGCTTCCTTCACCAATTTTTCAATAGATTGCGAAACGTGTTTTCCTCTCATCAGCGGAATCGCACAAAAACTGCAAGGTCTATCACAACCTTCGGCAATCTTCAAATAAGCATAGTTTTTTGGAGTCGTCGTCAAACGTTCTCCCAACAATTCATGTTTGTAATCCGCTCCCAAAGCTTTCAACAAGCCAGGCAATTCGGTAGTTCCAAAATACTGGTCCACATTCGGGATTTCTTTCTCTAAATCCGGGCGGTAACGTTCAGACAAGCATCCGGTTACAAAAACCTTATCTACCAAACCACGTTCTTTCTTGTCTGCATATTCCAAAATCATGTTTACCGATTCTGCCTTTGCATTGTCAATAAAACCGCAAGTATTGATCACGATAATATTACCTTCAGTTTCAGCAGGAGCCTCGTGTTCAACGTCTTTGCCACTGGCACGAAGTTGTCCCATCAGGACTTCACTGTCATACACATTTTTCGAACAGCCTAAAGTAATAACGTTGATCTTGTTCTTTTTTAACGATTTGGTTCTCATAGTAATAAGGTCTAAATATTTTTAGAGCGTGCAAAATTACGCTTTTATTTTTAGAAGCGGAATCATTTGGGAATTTTTACTTGGAAGATTACAGGAATGGTGCTGTGAGTTTGTGTTTAAAAGAAAATAAAACCAATCCTACTTTAGATTTAATGCTAAATCGATCAAACAAGGCTGTTCTGTATGATTCTATTGATTTGACAGAAAGGCATAAGATTTCGGCCATCTGATCGTAGGTAAATTCCCTTTCATCGCAAACCAAGGTCAGGAATTCCAGTTCCCGTTTGGATAAGACAATGGATTGTTCACTGTTTTTTTCAGGTTGATGTTCATAGTTACGGATGCGTTTCAAGATTTCGGTTACGTTGGTATAGCCAATCTTCACGATGTTGTCGATAGCTGATTTCAAATCCTGAGCCGTACAGTTCTTGTGCAAAAAACCTCGGGCTCCATAATGGTAGGCATCGTCTATGATCTGTTCGTCAAAATGCTGGGTAAGGAGCAGTACTTTATAATCGCTATTTGATGCTTCTAATTTTTTGAGCACTTCAATGCCGTTCATGTTGGGCATCGAATAATCCAGGATAAAAAGATCGGGTGTGTTTTCTAATGGCAAGGCTTCAAGAAAAGCAACTCCGCTTTCAAATTCGTGGGTTACTTTATAGGTTTCCATTTTTTCCAATAATTCCTTTAAACCCTGTCTGACAATCTTATGATCGTCTATAATGCCGATGGTAATTTTATCCATACTAAATGTTCTTGTTTTCTGAAAGAATGATGGTTGTGCCTTTTTCTGGTTCCGATTGCACTTCAATTGCATAATCGATGATAGAGGCTCTAGCAGTGATATTTTTTAGCCCCAAGCTAGTGGTGCTTTCTTTAACCAATTCATAGTCGAAACCCTTGCCGTTATCGCTAATAGTCATACTAAAACCATTTTTATTTCGAATAGTAATGGTTATTTCAGTTGCTTTAGAATGCTTAAAGGCATTGTTGATGATTTCTTGAAAGATACGGTAGATAACGATTTTTTCATTGGTTGTAAATGTCTTTTCAATGGCATCTGTCTTTAAAAAATGAAAATGGATCGAAGGGTTTTTCTGCAATCGTTCAACTTCTGTTTCTATTACTTTGAGCAGGTTCTGTTTGGTGATGAATTGGTTGTTGAGCGAATGGCTGATGCTTCGGATGGATTTTGATAAATTACTGACCGACTGTGATAGCGGTTCAAGTGTTTCCTTTAGTAGGGGCGAATCCAATTTGAGGTTTTCTATTTGGAAATTGATATAGGTCAATTGCTGTCCGGCATCATCATGCAAATCCTGCGAAATATTGTTCAGTACCTGCTCCTGTGTCTCAATGATAGTGGTGTTGAGGGTTTTCTGGAAATCAATATCCTTCTGATAGATCACCTTGGTGTAGTTTTTAATCTTGTTGATGTAGAGCTTGCCCAATAGCACGCAAAACAGCACTACAAGACTCGCAAACAAAACAACGATAATGATTCCAAAGGCAAAATTAGTGTTCATAGAGCAGTGTTTTTTCGCGGTACATATAGAAGTTAATCAACCCATAATAAACGATGTTCACAAAATAGCCAATGACGGTATAGAGCTGTACATCGCCAAAAACCACCGTTTCGGATAGTTCATGGTTCTTAAACCCAAAGATAACACTCAATCCCAAGAAAAACAGTACGGGTGCAAAAAGCAAGATGTAATTATTGGAGAGGAAGAAACCAAAGTCTTCCTTTTTGAGTCGGTAGAAACTATCAACAATAAAAAAAATCAGGTAGAGGAAGGCACCAAAGATAAAAGTATTGTAATTGAATTTTTGAAGCCCTTCAAACGACACCAGGTTGATGATGCCATAGGTGAGGAATACCGTCATCACAATCCTTCCGAGCATTTTTCTTTTGGTAATCTTGAACAGCAATAAGAGCCAAAGCGAATGATGAAACAAGGTTGTAATGGAATAAACCAAACTGATGTTGATTTTATGGTAGAGAAAAATCAGGCACGCCACCTCACTCGTAAGGCTTACGAAGAGTATCGACAGCAAGATGTGGTGTAGTTTGTTGTTGCGTTTGTAGGCAATCAAAACAACAATAAAGGAAACAAACACCAATAATTGCGTAAAGTTCATGAAGGGTAGTAGGGTTTGAATCATAATTCCACGCAGTTCTCTTTTGGGGTTAAGAAAATAAGCGTGAAATTACAAAAATTAATTAATTAAGGTAAAAATACTTCCCAATCAGGGCGGAATCTGAGAATAATCATAATAATTATAATGTCCAGAAGTGTCTTTTACCCTGAAAATAACAATCTTATGGTTGTTTACACTTGCTGTTGCAAACTCAAAAATACTGCTGTTTTTTAGGCTGTATTTGTCTACGATGCTTCTAAAAAGAGGAACAGAAAAACAGTTTTGGTCAAACAGGAAATTATTGGTCATAGAGAAGCTCAAGACGTTACTGCTGCTGATGTTTATAGTGGTGTATTTATTGTAATTTGTAGTAGTGAAATTACCTCCATTATTAGCAATCTGGGTTTTAATTTGCGACAAATTCATAGAAATATAGGGGCTAACATTACTAATGCTTCCACTGCTGATGTTATGAGCACATTCGATATAGGGATAGGTAGCTTCAAAAAAAATATAACTGCCATTTTCTCTAAGCCAGGCTGCATAATCAACCTCTCTAATTTTGGAGGCATCAATAGCTACGATGCCATCCCCAGTGCCAATCTGTTTTTCGCGAGTGGGAACATCATACATGTATTCTTGATTGTCTATCTGCCAATCGTTGTAAGTATCTTCAGGGATTCTGTTCACGGCCACAAAAATAAGTTGTTCACAGCCTTCAGGGTCTTGCTGGTCACAACATTCATAACATATTATGGCACTTATGATCAAGATCAAAAGCAACAAAATAAGAATTTTTATTCTCTTCATTCTTGGAATTTTGTTTCAATTGTTTATAAAAGGGGCGGTCTATCTAGCAAGTTGATATCGAATCAGCAGCAGGTTCAGATTCTGCTTCTTTTCTTCCTGAGGCTCTGCTTTTTTAACAGGAATGCTAAACGAAGCACTGATGCTTGCTATCAGAAGAAGGAGTATCATTTTTTTCATATTTGCTGTTTTTTTTGGTTCATTACAAAGATTATGCTTTTCTATAAATTCTGATATAGGGAAAACCCTATTTTTTTATAGGTGTTTCACTAGTTGTCTTATGATTGGTTTTTACGGCTGACATTATATAAGCCAAAAAGCAGGATTAAGCGATGGGATGCATATCGTGAAGTAACCTCAGACAACAAAAAGAGGTATGCTGTCAAGCGGATTAAGAATTAAGTTGCTATTGTTATAAAAGCTTAAAAAAGAAGCCGCTTTACTGGATTGCAAAGAGGCTTCTTTTTTACTTCATTGTTTCTTCTTCTTAAATTTATACGTTTGATTGTACTAAATTTTCTTTCAGAATATTAGAAAGTAATTGCACCGCATATAAAATCTTCAATTTATAGCTTCAAATAGGGGATAGGTGACCTTACATCCCATAAGTGCTCTTATTTCTTGATGATCTTTCTGTAAAAAACCTTGTTGTCGCTGTCGGTAAGCTTCATTATATAAACACCGGTAGGATAACTGGCTATGGTAATATTATTTTGATGATCTTCCCATGATCCCATCTTTCTGCCATCTACGGCATACAACAAGATGCTTTTTATAGTCTTGTTGTCTTCCAAAGAGATGTTGACAACATCTGTTGCAGGATTAGGATAGAGTTTAATGTTTGATTTTGTAAGATCTTCAACGGATAAAACAGCACAAGGGGAAAGCATAATACCATTATCGTTCAAATCGGTATCAGTCCTTACAATGGCCCGTGCCACTACCGAACCATTTTGTTTGTTTCCAATAAACAATGGCTCGTCATTCATCACGAATGCCGCATATCCATTGCTAAGTGCATCCAGTTGCATATCGTTGTCCACTATCTTTTCAGCTATTTTTGCACCTGTTGTACCGTTTATCTTCATAACTGCCCATCCACCGTTTTCATAACCATAGGATCCACAATAACCTGTTGCATAGATGGAACCGTCACAGCCAATGTCAAAATGTGAGGCCGCTTGATAGTTAGGGAAATTTGGTCCCAATGGTGGGATAGTCATTTGAGGGGCAGTTCCCGTCCATGCCTGTGTTCCGGTTTCAGTATTGATTTTCTTTACAGCAAAATAACTTGTTGAAGCCCCAACGGTAGTATGCTCTAAACTCATATAGAGATGGCCATCATAAAATTTAGCGTAAGCCATCCTGCTGCCGTAAACGCTGGAGTTCACACTATTCAATCCCCAAATTTGGTTGCCGTTGTTGGAATCTACCTTAAAGACATCAATATCATCAGCACCACTAACCAGATAAAGGTTGTCCTGTGCATCCATTAGCAACTCGTCCAGTTCCATTAAGTTTGGCGAAATGGTAGTATTGTATTCTTTGTCCCACATTGGTGCATCAAAATTATAACCGTTGATTTTTCGTATGTGTGGTACGACAGTCTGATTGAAATTATAGGCATATCCATATATTATATTTTCTTTTGAATCTTGTACCAGATTGCCTAAGAAAGTTCCTGACCATTGGTGTATGAGTTCCGTAACTGGTGCTGCACCTTTGCTGATCTTATAAATCAAATGGCCACCCGAAATGTTGTTCACCTCCGTAAGATTAGAACAAATTAGTATGATTTCAGACTTACGTACCAGTACCCTTACTACATCGCTGTATAGGGTAGATTTTAAGAATTGTTGTGATTGCCAGAGTAAGGCTCCTGTTTGCATATCAATCTTGCTAATATGCATGCCATTATAATAGTGGATTTCAAGAAAGCAGAAATTACTCCCGTCCTCATGGAGGATAACTTTTTTTACTTCATCGGATTGGTTGTAGGCAACAGCCCAAATCTCAGAACCCGAAGCATCCAGTTTGGTGAGTACTACTTTTCCAATGGTATTACCCACTGTATTCTGCCTTGTTGCCAAAAGGATGTTGTTTCCAGAGCGGGCCGAATCCATATAAAAATCACATGTCTGGGCCTCGGTCGTAACTGTGCAGAGAAGAAAGGATAGTAGCGTGATGTATAGTGAACGTTTCATCTTAATTGAGTGTTATGGATTTTGTGAGCAGGCAACCCTGTGCATTTGTAAAAGTAACCGAATAGGTACCCCCTTGAGTGATTGCAATCTTTTGTGTAGTAGCACCTGTTGACCAAAGTACTGTAGCGGTTTGAATTTTAGGAACACTCAACGATTTATAGGCACCACAATTATCTTTTTCTACCGTAATCTCAAAATCCCCTAATTTTAAGATATTGCTCACGGTCTTGCTGTCGTTTGAAAAATTATTATCATTGGTATTGTTTGGATTGGAAACAATAAAATTCAGCTTGGTATAGAAGGTGTTGTCGCCAATGATGCAATTCGGAACCACAACTTGTGCTGTTTCCGAAGGATTGATTAGGGTTGTAGCGGTCACAGGAGTTCCTGCAAAATCGTTTATAGTGGTTTTGATATCGAGCGTGTTGACTATAGTTGCTCCATTGTTCTTTATGGCTAAAATAACGTCACCATTTTCACACCCTGCAAGTGTTGGCGTTACTATTTCAAGCAACTCTATGTCAACGTAAGTTGAAAAATCCATATCAAATTCATCAGCACCGATGTCAGGAATAGCGTTTCGTGTCTGTCCGTCAATATCTGTCGTTATGGTTGCAATAGCTACCCCGCTGTTGTTTAGCATAGAGGCATTTTGGGTATGCAAATCAGTATCCGAATTATAGACATAGCCCACCACCTTGCTGTTTGCTTCCTTGTTGCTGAAGCTCTTCCATTGCGGAAAGGTGTAATATTTTTCCAGATTCGGATTGTCTACATACATGTAACGTACGGTCTTGATGTCGTTTTTAAAAGCATTGTAGCTAGAACTGTAAACCGAAAGAGGAATGTTGTCCATCACAGCAATATCTTGTTTGCCAGAGGAGCAGAATACATTGTTCCGAACCTGATAGGAAAGCGCGGCTGTCGAATTGTATTCCTTGTCAATCAGCAGGCAGTTGTGGGTCGATTTAAAATTATTATGGGATACCCTCACGTTTTTAAAATAGGAGATGTAGAGGTTCTGATGCTGTGAGTTGATGAAATTATTATACACCGTTGCTGTATGGTCTCCTGGTGCAGCACTAAGTCTTACGGCAGCGGTACTGAAACTACCTGTATTGTTCGCTTGTGGATTTTGAATTTTATTAAAGCTGACAGTCAGGTTTCCTTCACAGATCAATGCCGCTATACTGCTGTTGACAGCAGTTCCAAATGTATTGTTGGTGATGGTCAAATTACTTCCCCTGTTAACTTCAATCGCATTCGTCCCGGCATAAGGAAAATTATTGCCTGATATTACCAGATTTGCAATTGGAGATGCATAATTTGCCCGGTAGATGCAGCGACCGGGACTGCCAGAAAACAAATTGTCAGCAATGGTCATATTGTCACCTAACACTTCCATATAATAGCCTCCAAAGGCATTTGTAAAAGTACAATTACGTACTTGTATAAAGTTGCCGTTAAGATTAAATACATGGCTATTGGAAGGGGTGCTAAAATGATACGGATTGAATTTTAAGTATTTAAAGATGCAATGATGGGCATTTACAACCCATGGTCCACCAGTGATGGTCACACTCTCCGCATTCAAATTTTCCGACTGAAACGTAATCGTATTGGTTGCCGACGTTCCTGCTACATTTCCGAGCATAAACTGAAAGGAACTGTAACTTCCGGGTTGAAAGTTAAAAACTACAGGACCCGAAACACCTTGCGTTTCAAGTGCTGTTATTGCTTCGGCGAGGGTGGCATAATTGCCGGCATTAGTTCCTATTGTGTAGTTTCCATTGAGTTGGGACCACAACGAAAAAGGAACAATCAAGAATAGCAGAAGTATTTTTTTCATCAAAAGGTAAGATTTTTTGTAAAAATACTTTTTTTTATGAATTAATCTAATAATTTGAATGATTTATTTGCTGTACTCCAATTGTTTCTCTAGCAGTTTCTGTAAATTACAAAATAGTCAGATAAGGCCTGCCCTTGCATTTTTGCTGGATGAAACCAATAACTTTCTCATACGTCTTCCAATTGGTCGTAAAATTAAACAGGATATATAGCATCCTTTCCTCACGATTTATCGAAGCCGAATAGACTTGCTCCAACGACGAAACAAATCCGTGCATTTCCAGTTGTTCACAGCCTTCAGGGTCTTGCTGGTCACAACATTCATAACATATTATGGCACTTATGATCAAGATCAAAAGCAACAAAATAAGAATTTTTATTCTCTTCATTCTTGGAATTTTGTTTCAATTGTTTATAAAGGGGGCGGTCTATCTAGCAAGTTGATATCGAATCAGCAGCAGGTTCAGGTTCTGCTTCTTTTCTTCCTGAGGGGTTGTTTTTTAATAGGAATGCTAAACGAAGCACTGATGCTTGCTATCAGAAGAAGGAATATCATTTTTTTCATCTTTGCTGGTTTTTTTGGTTCATTACAAGGATTGTACTTTATCATAAGTCATCATGTAGGGAAAACCCTATTTTTTTATAGGTGTTTCACTAGTTGTCATAATGTTTGTTTTTTTTGTAATTTTATATAAGCTTAAAATTTTAATAATCAGAATATTAAGTAGTTTTTTTTGCTGTTGATACCGATCTTTTCGGAAGGCTACAACAGCTGTATCCTTGTCTAACTAAAAAAAATAGCACTATATAACGCTTTTTTGGCTAATCATCAGTGGCATACAAGTCACAATTTCAGAATGTTATGTTTTTGTTAGGAACTTAAAATAACCATTTGTAGGGATTTTTTAAAGCTTTTTTTTCACCAATTTTGTTAGTGCCAATACTGCAATAGTAGGTTTTAATTCTTATCATTTATGGAAATATCAAAAATACTTGAGATTCTAATAGCCATGGGGCTGTTTTATTTTCTGTTCAGTTCCTTGGTTTCAGTGGTTTTTGAATGGTATTCCTATCAAACCAAGAAAAGGGGAAAGTTTCTTCACGAAACCATTCTAAAGCTTTTGGAGGATCCTGTCAACCAGAGCTACGGAGCCACGCTCTATTCGCATCACACGATTGACAAGCTAAAGAAAGGAAAAAATTCCTATCCCCAATACATTTCTTCCGAGATGTTTGCTGATGCGTTGATTGATATAATTGGATCGCAGTCGGACCGCATTTCTTTTGACAATCCCTTTGAAGCAATGAAATCAGAAGAGCCTTTTGAGGTGAAATTGACCGAAAACCGTATCACGGATCCTTTCGCACGATTTGGAGAAGGCCTCAAAGCAATGAACTACAGTCCGCTTAAAAATCAGTTGAGGTTTTATTATGAAAAGGCAGAAAGCTACAGCGAGTTGAAATCCAATATTAAAGTATGGTTCGATGATTATATGGAGCGTGTAAGCGGCTGGTATAAGATGAAAACCCGATCGTCCTTGTACATCATCAGTTTTATGGTTGCTGTTGGTTTCAATCTGGACTCTATCACCATCATCAAAAAAATAAACAGCGACGATGAAGTCCGAAAAAAAGTGATGGCAATGGCAGAACGCATTGTCCAAGAAGAACTACAAGTCAATGCAATTGACAATGTAAAATACGAAGCCTTGGCCTATCCTACGGAAAATCAAAAAGATTTTACCTCAAATGCCAACAGCAATAATGTAGAATCTGTACTGGAAGCCTATAAAAAGACCGAATTGGTTTTGCGGGAACTGGAGCAGAATGCCATCCCCATAGGCTACTACGGCGCTAAAAGCTTTGTGAATATTTTCAGCAGCTTTTCTTCCGTTTTCTGGTGGCTCTGCGGTATAATTATTTCAACGCTTGCCTTGAGTTTTGGAGCACCCTTCTGGTTTGAGGTAATGGTAAAGGCCATCAATGTAAGAAGATCAGGAATTAAACCCAATTAAACGACTATGAAAAATACATTCAACACCCACGTACATATTTTCAACGGACAGTGTGCGCCAAAAGACTTCTTGCAGGTCGGGGTTGCCCTGGGAGACGGAATTTCAAGTTTTCTAAAATGGCTGTTCCAGACCAAGCCCGTTGCCTGGATCATCGTTAAGATGGGCTACCTGATTCCCAACAAGATGCTCCAGTTTCTAAAGATAGGTGTCATGGCCAGCCAAGAGCAAGTATTGGAATACCTGCTGGACGGCTACAAACGAACCCAGTATTCCGACATGAAATTCATCCCCCTGACACTGGATATGGATTATATGACGGACACCAAGAATAAGCCCAATCAGGATTTCAAATCGCAGATTCACGAGATGGTACAGCTAAAGAAGACCTATCCTGACAAGATATTTCCCTTCTATGGCATCGACCCAAGAAATCCGGAAACCGTGACCTTGAAAGAATTCAAATCGCTTTTTGAAAACCACACCTTTTCAGGCATAAAGCTGTATCCTGCCAATGGATTCTTTCCGTTTGACCCTCGTTTGGATGCCATGTACCAATATGCAGTAGCCCATAACATTCCCATCATGACACATTGCACAAGAGGAGGAAGTTATTTCATCGGCAAGGATGTTTGGCAACTGATTCCGGATGTTCCACCCTCCTTAAATCCCGACCATCCCGAAATGCTAGCCATTAATAAGCGGATTCAAGCCTACAAAAAGAGCACCGACAAGTTTTTTAGATCCAACGGAAGGGTATGCAACCTGTTTTCACATCCGTCCAATTATATTCCGGTTCTCGACAAATACCCAACGCTCAAACTGTGCATTGCCCATCTGGGTGGCGATGTAGAAATCTTGGGAAAGGACAACAAGAACAGCAAGCAATTAAGCATCCATACCAAATCCCACCAATTGGAAGAAAATGCACAATCGTGGTACGGCTTTATTCTAGAAAACATACTTGCACCCTATCCCAACACATACGCTGATATTTCGTATTCGTTGAGCGACAGTTCCAGTATGAAAATCCTCTACAACGACCTCCAATCGGGTAAGGCAAATGCAGAACGAATGCTCTTTGGAACCGACTATTTTATGATCCAGAAGGAATTCACCGAGATGGAAGCCATCAGCACCGGAGAAAAGGAACTCAAGCAATATCTATTAAAGATGATGTCCGATAACAATTGGAAGTATCTAAGCAGAACATAACGACCAGGTAGCCGAAAAGGGAAGATAGAGTAGGCGAAATAAAAACTAAAAGTCATGGATAAAGACACCCCCAAAATCGATAAACTGAAGGTTGATAAGCTTTTAAAAGCCGTATCAACTTTAAATTCATTTACAACCCTTGCCACAGAAGGGAATGAAATCTATCTTGACGATCTTTATAAGATAGTTCCCGCTTCGGAAAAGAAAGTCACTTTTTCATTGTCATTCCAAAACGTAGGAGTAGCAACTACAACAAAAGCTTATTTAGAAAGCGAATTAATCCTTCCTGCAGAAAATGGCTCCATCGATAATTGTTTCATCGAAAAGAATACGAACCTGCGAGGTAAGACGCTTTCTGTGTTTTCTTATATCACCACGACAAATCTTTCCAGTCCTTCGTTACCATTTGATTTCAAAGCTTCGCTGGTCATCAAAGGAGGAAAATCAACTATCAAGTTTCCAATTGCGAATCAAGTGACATTACAAAATGTTGGTGATAGCGTCTCTCTAAAACTAACCCTCTTCTTTTATTAAAATCGTGTACCATGAAAAAAACAATACTTATTGCGTTTCTCAATGTTGTTTGTCTGACAGCTCAAGCACAAGAAGAAATTAAGTTTGATGGTTTAAAAGCTCCTTCATCGCCAGCTTTTAATTTGCTTGGCATTTCTCCAAGTTCTATTGATCAGCCTACGGATATAACCTCTTTTGCAGTTTCTATTCAGAATGCAACAAGTGACTTTAGCTCGATACCCAATAATTATGCAATGGAATTTTTACCCTTTACGCTTTTTAGTAAAAACTCTATGACCACAAAGGAATTAGGAGATAAAGAATTTAAAAATGTTTTTAAGCAGACCTTTTTAATTTCGCTCGGGGTGGCAAATGAAATAAACGATGATATCGCAGCAGTTCCAAAACTCACGAAGCTGGGTATGGGATTAAAATTCTCCATCATTAGACCTGCATTTACCGACACTACACTTATTAATTTAAAAGAATTGTACAATGCCCAAGAAAAAGTTTTAGATTTTGACTTTGCAAGGCAAAAGGAAAGAGAACAAAAAGATTCTTTGCTTATTAAGTATAAAGAACTAAAAAAAGAAATCTTATCACAGGGTTTGTCAGAGTCAGAGGAAAAAGCAAAACTTTCGGAAATAGTAAATCTTGAACAAAAACGAAAAATAGAATTATCTAAAGAGACAATACATTTATCTACAGAACAAAAAGACACAAAACGACAGTTAGAGGATAAGGTAAGTGAAAAGGCAAAGTCTTTAGAATTCAAAAGAAGCGGACCATTCCTAGATTTTGCCTTAGGATCCGTAATTGATTTTAAGGATGAGACTTTTAACAGAAGTCAGTTGAGCAAGTCAGGAGCTTGGCTAACAGGTGGCTTCATCCATAATTCGTTGGATATATTAGGGGTTGCCCGATATTTGTACCAGCCCGATAAAATCTTGGCAGATGATACTGGATTATTGGACACAGAAAATATTTCTTCTCTTGATGGCGGAGTAAGGGTTGTTTATAAAACACTAAAAAAGCAACAACTTTCCCTAAGTGCGGAAGGACTTTACAGAAGTGTTTTAGACAGTGACCTAGTGGATTCGAGTTGGAGATTAGTTGCCAATGCTTCCTACGATTTTGGGAGTAATCAAGTAGTTACCTTTAGTTTTGGTAAAGATTTCGACAACACTTTCATAAAAGAGGACAACCTTGTCGCCGCCTTAAACTTTATTATCGGTTTTGGAGATAGTGTCAAAAACGATACAAAATAAGTAGAGTAAGTATTAAAAAAATAAATCAGGAGAAGCTACCTTTCCGATAAGTAGTTATATCCTGCAATTTTCAAAGACCTTAAACCAAAACTGGTTCTAAGGTCTTTTTTTTGTTTTAATGTGACGGTTAATGTTTAATAGAGTGCAAAAGTTAATAGAATGGCGTTGTTTGTGTAATTTAATAAATTTTCACTAATACATACTAAATTTTGTTAAAATAAGTTATAATGTTGTATTTTAATTAATAATAAACGCCAAATGCAAAACGAAAGAAAAAAACAGCAAGGTCGTTCTAAAAGTGTATCATCAAGTAAAAAAAGAGGTATCAAGGACGAAGAGTATTACGACAATTCCGATTTAAAAAGAATGTTTAACACCAGCGAAAGCACCCTCTACCGAATGCGAAGAGATCAAGAATTGCCTTATCAAAAACTTCGAGGCAAGATCTGTTACCCCAAATCGTATTTCAACACGACTTTCCTGCAAAAATGTCTGGATCGATTGTCAAAATCTGAAAATGATTAGTACCGGAACCGCCTACGAAAGTTGGCGGTTTTTTTTGCTAAAATAACACCTTTTTCAAACCTCATTTTTACACCCTTTTATAGGGTTTTCTTCGAGTGTTCTTCGACACTTGTTCGTATGTTCTTCGCAAAAAGGGTGTGTTTTGCGAAGAACGTACGAACAACACCCGAACATGACCCGAAGAAAAGGGGTAAAAACAACACCCTGGGCATACTCTAAAGCACAAGGTTTCACAACCAGTCAGCATCGGTCAATATCGGTCAGATTATTTCAAAGTACTTCACTTTTAGTCAATACCGTTCTATTTTTTCACAAGCTAGGTGTTTTAAAAAAGGCGTTCTATTTTCGTTTTGAATTCGGCTGTAGTGGCCGGGTCGTATTAAGTAACCCTATAAAAAAATAAAACTATGGGAACATACAACAAAGGGATTTTAGGTGCTTTTTCAGGTAAGGTAGGACCCGTTGTGGGGGCAAATTGGCGAGGTAAGGACGTGTTGCGAAGCTTGCCCAAGAAATCGAAAAAGGAACCAACGGAAGTGCAATTGAGGCAACGTCAGAAATTTGCTTTTGTAACGGCTTTTCTCACTCCCTTAACGCCTATGATGGGACGTTATTTTGGGCAAAAATCGGGCGATCGTTCCAAGCGTAATATGGCGATGTCCTATCACATGAAGGAAGCCGTGACCTACAATGGTGCGGAGTGGGAGATGGTTTATCCAAAGGTGCAAATCAGCAAGGGCGAACTCTTGGGCGTTGCTGTACCTGTTGCAACGGCAGAAGCCGGTGGTATTATTCGTTTGGAATGGAAAAATAATTCGGGACAGGCAACCGCAAAGGCCGATGATGAATTGGTTGCCGTGGTGTATGACCCGTTAAATAAAACATCGGAGATGTTCTTTAAGGTGGGGCTTCGTGCTGACGAACAGGGCGAATTGCAAGTGCACGATTCTCTGATAGGAATGGAAGTACATTGCTGGATAGCCTTTGTTTCCACTGATGAAAAGCGATATGCCACAAGCAATTATCTGGGAACGATTAAGGTTCTTTAATCGGATGGATCAGCCTCAAGGAAACTTGGGGCTTTTTTTGGTTGAGAGGCTGATTTGCGGAATAACTTCATAACTGTTTTTTTTTTTTGAAGCTTCTCCCAACTCCCAACTTCGAACTCCCATCTTACATCAAAAAATAGGGTTTTACCTATTGTGGGGTGTGGGGGAATGTTGGAAATTGTGTGAGTGTAAAAAAAAAGTTTTTGGGAATGTGGAAAACCGTAAAAATGCTGTTTTAGCATTATCTACATTTACCAACGACTAATAGATTATTTCTACAGCAGATGTTAAAATTACTAAATAAGAAAATATGTTAAGTGGATTTTTTTAGGTAAGTTTGACTATTAATCAAATGTTAAAAATTTTAATGACCTTACAACAGTATATATCCAAATTAAATATTCTTTACCAAACAGGTAATGCACGAGAACATAGTTATAGGGGAGACTTGCAAAACTTGTTTATGGCTATTGTTCCAGACGTATTGGTAACCAATGAGCCAGCACGAGTGGCTTGTGGAGCACCTGATTATGTTTTTACTAGAAAAGATGTTCCTGTGGGTTATGTGGAAGCAAAAGATATTGGTTTTGAATTAAATAGTAAATCATTTAAAGAACAATTTGACCGCTATAAAGCAGGTTTAAGTAATTTGATTTTTACAGATTATATGGATTTTCATTTCTATAAAGATGGAAATCTTGTTACTAAAGTTGCCGTTGCAAAATTAGAAAACAATCAAATAGTTGCACTACCCGATAATTTCAATACGTTTACTGAACTTATTAAAAACTTCACGGTTCAAGTTACACAAACCATCAAGTCGCCTACCAAGTTGGCACAAATGATGGCGGGAAAAGCCAAATTAATGGCGGATGTAATAGAGAAATCTTTGAACAATGACGATGCAAACCAAATACGTTCGAGCATAAAGAGCCAAATGTTATCGTTTCAGCAAATGCTGATTCATGATATAGACAATAAATCATTTGCTGATATCTATGCTCAAACTATTGCTTATGGTATGTTTGCCGCACGTTATCATGACCCTACTTTGCCAACTTTTTCCAGACAAGAAGCTGCAGAATTGATTCCGAAGAGTAATCCTTTCTTGCGAAAGCTTTTTCAAGACATTGCAGGCTATGATTTGGACAGCCGTTTGGTGTGGATTGTAGAGGAATTGGTTTCGATATTCTTGGCCAGTGATGTTGCCAAGATTATGAAAAACTTTGGAAAGAGCACCAAGCAGGAAGACCCTGTGGTGCATTTCTATGAAACCTTTTTGGGCGAGTACAATCCTGCTTTAAGGAAAGCACGAGGAGTTTGGTACACGCCACAACCTGTGGTTAATTTTATAGTTCGAGCAGTTGATGATATCTTGAAAACAGAGTTTGACTTAAAAGACGGTTTAGCCAACACCAGCAAGATTAAGATTAAGAAAAAGGCGGTGACACAAACCTTGGGCAAGAATGCCAAGATTAAGGAAGTGGAGACAGAAGTGGAAGTACATAAAGTACAAATACTAGACCCTGCTACTGGGACAGGAACATTCTTGGCAGAAGTGGTGCGACACATTCATAAAAAATTTGAAGGACAGCAAGGCATTTGGAGCAAATATGTCACCAACGACTTGATACCGAGATTGAATGGTTTTGAGTTGCTGATGGCGAGTTATGCCATGGCACACTTAAAGATGGATATGCTGTTGACCGAAACAGGCTATAAACCTACCGACGACCAACGATTTAGAATATTCCTGACGAATAGTTTAGAGGAAGCACACCCTGACACACAGACACTTTTTAGTTCTTGGCTTTCGGATGAAGCGGATCAGGCTAATGCTATAAAGCGTGATGCTCCTGTTATGGTGGTAATGGGGAATCCGCCTTATAGTGTGAGTAGTTCTAATAAAAGTGAATGGATTCAAAATTTAATTAAGGATTATAAAAAAGATTTAAACGAAAGAAAAATAAATCTTGATGATGATTACATAAAATTCACTCGTTTTGGACAGCATTTTATTGATAAAAATGGAAGTGGAATTTTGGCCTACATTTCTAATAATAGTTTTATTGATGGTGTTACACATCGTCAGATGAGAAAAAATCTATTAGAAAGTTTTGACAAAATTTACATTTTAGACTTACACGGATTCTCAAAACTTAAAGAAATAAATTTAGTAGCTACAAATGATGAAAATGTGTTTGACATTCAACAAGGTGTTAGTATTAACATTTTTGTAAAAACAGGAAAAAAAACTAATAAAGAATTAGCTACTATTAAATACTTTGAGCAATATGGTAAAAGAATAGAAAAGTACAATTTTTTAAACGAAAACCATATTAATAAAATTGATTGGATTACTTTAGACCCAATTAAACCATACTTCTTTTTTGTAAAAAAAGACTTTTCTGAAGAAGAGAATTATAGATATGGATTTGAAGTTAATGATTTATTTATTAATTCTAATTCAGGCATTAAAACTGACAGAGATAGTTTGTTTTATGATTCTAATAAAGACAATTTACAAAATAGGTTTAATACTTTACTATCTAATGATTTTAATAAATCATTTACTGATCAGTACAATATTTATGATTCTGGCAGTTACAAAATAACATCGGTAATTAAGAATAAATTATTTGATTCAAAATTTATTAAAAAAACTATTTATCGGCCATTTGATTCACAATGGACATATTATGATCCAATAATTATAAGTCGTCCTGCTCAAAAAGCAATGATTCATTTAAACGAAAAAGATAATAATGGATTGATTTTAGGAAGACAAGGTCAAGTTATTGGACACATGCAATGGAATCTAATTTTTTGTACAAATACCTTGTCAGATTACAATGTATTTTATAGAGGTGGTGGCTATGTATTCCCTCTTTACATTTATCCAGAAACCACAACACAACAAAGTTTACTAAATGAAGTAATTCGCACCCCAAATTTAAACATGGAAATTGTCAACAAAATAGCTACTGATTTAGGGATGGAGTTTGCACCTGAAAAGGCGGATTACTCCATACAAACAGAAGAAACTAACCAGCTGACACCAATTGATATTCTGGATTATATTTATGCTGTATTGCACTCGCCAAGCTACAGAGAAAAATACAAAGAGTTTTTAAAGATTGATTTTCCGCGTGTTCCTTACCCTAAAAATAAGAGGGAGTTTATTGACTTGGTAGGTTTGGGTAGTCAGTTACGTCAAATTCACTTGCTTGAAAGTGACATTGTGGAACAGTATATTACTCAATATCCGGAGGATGGGGATAATGTTGTAGGCAAAGTCATTGCGAAGAATGAAGCAATCACAGATATTGAGTCGGTACTTTTAAACGTTTACATCAACGACACTCAATATTTTAAAGGTGTACCAGAGAACGTTTGGAACTTTTATATTGGAGGTTATCAGCCTGCTCAAAAGTGGTTGAAGGATCGAAAAGGTCGTGAATTAAGCTATGAGGATATTTTACATTATCAGAAGATGATTGTGGCTTTGAGTGAGACTGGGAGGATTATGGGGGAGATTGATGGGATAACTTTATAAATCACAAATCCAATAATTAAAATTAAATTACAATTATGGAAAAATATTTGACTAACACTGAAAAATTAGTAAATCACATTTATTGGTTCTATGAAGATTTGGAAACACTTCCCACAAAAGATCATTACGGTCTGTCAATTAATTATACTGATTTAAAGGAAAGAAAAGATGACTTTTTATCAGAGTTAATCAATACAGTAGTTAGTTGGGTATATAACAATACTAAATCTAAAGATTTGCTTGATAAGAGGTTTGAAGAAACAAAGGATTTAGGAAATGCAATAAATTTTGTCACCAGTCAAGCTTATAAAAAATTCAGAAAAGGACATCCCCAGGGTCAGTTTGGTGAGCTTTTATTGTTTAATCTGATTCAGCATTATTATAAAGCTGTTCCTGTTTTAAGAAAACAGAGGATAACAACTTCAACAGGGCATGAGAGATTTGGTGCTGATGCTATACATTATAAAAAAGATGGAGATAATAATATTTTTATATTAGGTGAGTCAAAATGCTATAAGACTGATTATTCTTTCAATAAAGCATTTGAAACATCATTGAATAGCATTGTAAATACATTTAATGTTCTAGATAAAGAATTGGATTTATATTTATATGACGACTTTTTAGAAGAAGAGTTAGAAGCTATTGTAAAAGCTTACAAAAATAACGAATTAAAAAATGTAAAATTTGAATTAGTATGTATGGTCGCGTATAGCGAAACTAATAAAATTTCAGGAAGTGATGAAAAGAGTATCAAAGAAGCAATAAAAGTAATTATAAAAAATCGATGTAAAGATTTTGATAAGGATAAATTCAAGGTAATAAACGAGGCTTTATTAACTAGAATAAATTATATAGTATTTCCAATTTGGGAATTAGACATTTTATTAGACACATTTCAATCTAAAGTTGGATCCGTATGATATTGGAAAAACATAGAGAGCTGATTAATTATCTATTGGATATCGAACATAAATCAATAGCCATTAAATTACAATTGGTTAAACAGACTACGATAGCAATCACAGACGAACGATTATATAAAGCTATTGGAATGATTGATTACTATTCAAGAAATAAAGATGATGAATCAAAGCAATTAGTTATAGTGTTGTCCTCTATCTTGTATACTTATAAGGAAAAACATTGGACTGGATTGAACGATTTTTTGGTTATTGTCTTATCTCGAATTGGTTTTGCTCCTTCCGCAATTATGGTTGATGAAAATTTTGATAACGAATCAAATACATTTACTCCATTAAATAGTTTTATTAGTCAAATAAACACTACTATAAACCAATTAAATAACGAAATTGTAATAAAAAATAGAGTTTATTTGCTAACTGACTTCCAAAGAGAGGTTTGGAATAAAAGTAAAGAATCTAAATTTTTAGGTATATCGGCACCTACTTCTGCGGGAAAGTCGTTTATAATTCTTTTAAGATGTATTGATAATATAATTGCAGTAGGTGGGAATATTGTTTATATAGTTCCAACCTTAAGTTTGATTAATCAGGTTGTCAATGATTTTCATATTAATCTAAATAAATATGGTCTTAATGACTATGAGATACTTACGAACTTTAAAAAGGATAAAAATAATAAAATTATTTATGTCTTAACTCCTGAAAGAGCAATTTCAGCTTATAATGAAAATGATAAACCTTTCGGAAATGTCAATTCTTTCATTGTAGATGAAATCCAAAATATAGAACGGATAGAAAATAAAGAAGATGAGAGATCTAAAATATTATTTGATAGTTTAGTAGAGCTTAGTTTTAGCTATAATCCCGATTTAATTATTTTTAGTGGGCCAAGAGTGTCTGGACTGAAGAATATGGGATTTGATATTTTTAATGAAAAAAATTCAAATGAAATTAGTGCAGTTTCATCTCCGGTTACAAATTTCACATACAGTATTTCTAAAAAAGGGAGCAAATATTATTTAAAGCAATATTCTCAAATAAAAAAAGATTATTCAATTATTGAGATTATTAATACAAATTATTTAAAAATAGGAGGCTCACAATATGATGATAAATATTTGTCATATTTAAGTAATTTTTTAACTCAAATAGGTTCTGATAGTAAAAATATTATTTTCTCACCAACCTCAGGGACTGCAAGAAAAATAGCCATTGATCTTACTAAAAAGCAGTTGAGCATTAATAATAGCATTAAATTAAAAAGTTTAATAAACTATGTATCTGATACCGTTCATCCAAATTATGACTTATGTACGACATTAGAATATAGTATCGCTTACCACCATGGAAAAGTACCCTCCCATATAAGAAATGTTTTGGAATATGCAATTAAGGAAAAAATGATTAAAAATATTGTTTGTACAACCACATTAATGCAAGGAGTTAACTTACCTGCACAAAATGTTATTATGAGAAATGGATATCTTTCAACAAAGAAGTACAAAGGTATAATGCAGAAGTTAACTAACTATGAGATTTCTAATTTGAGAGGACGAGCAGGAAGATTGTTAAAAGATTTTATTGGCAGAACATTCGTGTTGGATGAAAATGCATTTGATGATGAAATAAAAAAACAAGGCGAATTATTCCAAGATGAAAATAAAGACTTAAAAACAGGATATGGAAAAATTTTTAATGAAAATAAATCCGTAATAACTGATGCTGTTTTCAACAACAGAAGCAATGAAGATTTAAAGGAAGATATAGGAAATGAAGGAAAATTTATAATAACATATATCCGCTATAATATCTTAAAACATGGTATAAATTGTCTAGAAAGGTTAAATTCAGTTGGCATTAATTTGAACAAGATAGATATAATTTCTATAAAAAATGAGCTCGATAAAGAATTAAGGGTTCCAATTAAAATATGTCTAAAAAACAGATATGTGGATCCTTTAATGATAAACAATATTTACATCAACATTGACATCTATAAAATTCCCACAGATATTAATAGTAATAGCTTAAGCAATGACTTATACAATTTAGTGAACAAGATCCGAATAGAATATCCCATTTATTACAGTAAATATTTTAATATCCAAAATGAATTACCAGTAACATTTTTCTATACTGTAATTAATTGGATGAAGGAAAAGCCACTTACAAACATATTAAGTGGAGATTATTTCAACAATGCTGATAATATAGATAAAAAAATAGACGATATTCAAAAGAGCATATGTTTTGATTTAACATCAATGCTGAAACCCTTCTACTCAATTAAAAATCCTGATTCCAATATTTTAAGTTGTATGGAGATGGGAGCATATAAATCTTTAACCTTACAGCTAATTAGCTTAAACATTCCCCGAGAGGTGGCATTAATTTTAAGCAAAACATTATTTGATAATTTAAATATAAGAGACAATGATATAACCGACTCATTTTTGAAAAGAATTATTAAAGAAAATATTGAAAATATAAATTTTTGGAATGCTATTCAATTAAAACACTTACTTTAAGAAACTTTTTATAATTAGCCTTCACTCAAAGACTCAAAGTTTAATTTAATGCTTTAAATATGATAATCACAAAGAAAAGAATTAGGAATGTAGAATTGTATTGGCATCTTATAGAAGATGAAACCGAATTTTATATAGGTGTTTCGGAAATCAATAGATTTGCTAAAACTCTTACTAGAATTGGTTTTTCACAGAATTTAGAACTTGGAGAAACTATTCTTCCAAGAGTTATTGGTCCTGTATCAAGATTTAATGCAGAAGGAAGAAACGATAAGCAAAAACATTTGGAAAAAGAAACTGCATATCGCCAGGTGATGTGGAAATGGAAGCAGTTTATTGGTGGGGGACAATTTGAAGAAATTGAAGAAGTGAGAGATGTACCCTATCAAAGGTATCAAGTAGAGTTTATTGCACCACCAAGCGAAGAACTTTCGATAGTAGAAGTTGACGGTCAAAAAATGATTCTTTCCTCTCGAATATTAAAAACAGAAGAAAATTCGATTAAGGCCAAGCATCTTTTTAATCTTTTTTTTGAATTGTTTGGAGAATGTATGATGCTTACAGAAGATCTTGATGCAATTCAGCTTCCAGAGGTCATTAGAAAAAATTGGTCTGTTTTACCTCCGGGAGAGTATCCTTTTGAAGAAATAGAAGAACATATAAATCAAAGTTTATCAGTAGTAAGAAATAGGAATAGTAGAGTGATTAAGTATAGAATTCAAGAGGTAAATAACTTTACTCCTAATTTTATTGCTGTTGGTACATCTGGATTTACTGGTTATTGGATTTTTGGTTTTCCTAATAAAAATATTTTTATTTTGGAAAGTGTCTATCCAAATAATGCAACTTATATTTTAGGTAACAATTGGGAATTAGTCAGTCAATTATCAAAAGCAGAGATATTGAGACAAGATATGCAAATTGCGAGAATTGTTCATAGAAATACTTGGTTAGCCGAGATTACTAATTTACTAAATTAATTATCTTTTCAAGATATAGACTAGTGTAAGTTTTTGAAATTTGGAAAAAACATGAAAAACCAATTATCACTTCATGAAGCAATTGTAATCGCTTTAATCAATATTAATAAAGAAAACTTTACGGCAAGTTTTAAAGAAATAGCTGATTTTATAGAAAAGCGAAATCTTTATCCTGATCGGAAAGGTGGTATTGATTTATCTACGCAAGTTATGCTCAGAAGTACAAAGGCTGATAATAGCTATTCTTATTTATTTGAAATAGTAGGAGATGATAAAATAAAAATTAAAAACAATTAATTAATGAATTCTCAAGATTTACTATTTGAAAATTACCAGCTTACTATTTTAGATCAATTGGAAAATACAGCTTTTATACGTTTAAGTCCTATTATAGGCGAGGCATTGAAAAGAGAGAGAAGAAAGGTTTACATAGTGCATAGTAATCAAGAAATTTTATATGTTGGAGAAGCTGGAAGTTCTGTTTTAAAGCGATTTCAAAGGGGTTGTACAGCTTTTAATTATAAAGTTAAAAATAGTCAAGCGAGGAGAGGGTATCAAGGTTATAAATGGCTCAACAAGGAACTAAATAAAGCTCGAACATTAGATGTATTGGTGGTAGTTTTTGATGAAAGCTATGATTTGAAACGTGATTTTATAGAGGCTGTTGAAGGAGAATTAGTGTATTTGATTAGAAGTGAAACTAATGAATGGCCTAGGTTTCAAAATGAGATTCATTTTAGTAATTGTGTTGGGGCAAAGGAAACTGCTGAAGAAATCTTTGAGAATTTATTGATGAAGATAAATAATAAAGAAATAATTAAAAAAGTAATTTTATGAAAGCATTTATATCTTACAGCATTAATGACAATCTAACGCTGAACCTTCTGCATATAAATTTAGTGCAGAATATAGGGAGGTAGTAAGACAGAATCCAAAATGAACAACTACAACCCAAACAAACACCACCGCCGTTCCATCCGGTTAAAAGGATATGATTACAGCCAAGAAGGTTTGTATTTCATTACGATTTGTTGTCAGGACAGAGCCCATTTGTTTGGAGTAATTCGAGAAGGCAAAATGATATTGAATGAAGCAGGGGAAATGGTGCAACGGTGGTATTATGAATTGGAACATAAATTTCCAGATATAAAATGCCATTCGATGGTGGTGATGCCGAATCATTTTCATTGTATTATTGAAAATACGGGTGTTTTTGCGTCATCGGTAGGGGCCGACCTACGTGTCGGTCCCGATTTTGAAGATTGCCAAGGCAATCCCCAAGAAGGCAATCCCCAAGGCGATTGCAATAAGGGCGAACACGCAGGTTCGCCCGTACTACCGCCGCTGCCGCTGCGAGATTCCCATAAATTAAGCAATGCCGAGAATAATAATAGCAAAGCTATTTTAGGCGAGCACGCGGCTTCTCCCTTATATCGGGTGGTGCAATGGTTCAAAACAATGTCTACAAATGAATATATCCGCGGTGTAAAATCACTAGGATGGAAGCCCTTCAATGGTAAAGTATGGCAACGGAATTATTATGAAATCATCATCCGAAATGAGGAGGCATACGAACATATTTCAAATTATATAGCAAGCAATCCTGCAAAATGGAAAGGGGATAAATTCTCCCATAGTTAAAAGATTGAAAGATTGAAAAGATTAAAAGATTAAAAACTGACTACCAACTGCAACTGAATACTGCGACTGAAAACTGCGACTGAAAACTGCGACTGACCACTGACCCACTACACAAATTGTGAATATCTATTTTTCCAGACCACCTATTTCATTTCCATTAAAATCTATCTTTGACCTCCTAAAAAATATAATATGAGTGCAATTTGGTACGAATGCAAAGTACGATACAGAAAAGTAGATGAAGCCACAGGTCTTCAAAAAGTAACCACCGAACCTTATTTGGTTGATGCCCTTTCCTATACGGAGGCAGAGCGAAGGATCAACGAGGAGATGTCGGCCTATGTGAGTGAGGAGTTCAAGGTGACAGGCATCAAGCACGGCAACTTTGCCGAGATCCATCCGTTTGAAAATGCCGACCGCTGGTTCAAGTCAAGGGTTTCCTTGATAGCCTATGATGAAGAAAGCGGCAAGGAACGAAAGACGGGCATGAACCTTCTGATACAGGCCAATGATGTGAGGGATGCCTTTGACAATACGGTAACAGCGATGAAGAATACAATGGGTGACTATACGATTACGGCTGTTTCTGAATCACCAATCATGGATGTGTTTCCTTATTTTAGTGGTGATGAGGGAGAAATCGAAAGCATAGAACGGTTTAACGCAGCAAAAGCCTCAAAGTTAGCCACTAACAATGATGACGAAGTTGAGGTTGAAGAAATTCTCCAGCAGCATGAAGTGGAAAACAGCTAGTTGCTTGTCTGTTATCGGATAGTTTGGATAATGTGTATAAAGCATTAAAGACGCTGAAGATTAATTGTTTATAAAGAGAAAGCCCCGATTTTAAGTCGGGGCTTTTCAGTTATAGGTAAGGCAAACAATTTATCCCTCTCCAATTTTATATTTAGCAGTTCCAATTCTTTGCAAATCACATGATGTAACTTTCGTGTTCCTAATCGGGTCAATAGCTTCCGTTGCTTATCAACAAGTAGATTAGCTTGGTTTTTAGTATTGTTTTTGCAACAAAATCTTTCTGCTGTTTGTGAAACTACTGACGGCTGTAACCAAGTGTAGAAGCCACTAAATTAATGGAGTGTCGGGATTTTTCCTCTGTGCTTTGTAAGCTTTTTGCAACAGGGGTAAATACTTTTTTCTGATTTCCGCATTCATTGTGCTGTCAGCTATATCTATCACATGGTTGAGTATTTCTTTCTCCGCTTCGAGCCTCTTTATTTTTGCTTCTAATTGAGAGATTACGGTCTTAGGCGACTGTTTTGATTTCTTGGTAGATTTAGGTTTCCAATCTAAGTTACCATGTTTTCTTAACCAAACCAAAACAGTGCTTCTGCCTTGGATGCCATACTTCTTTTGTGATTCTTTATAAGTGAGGTAGCCTTTTTCTATTTCGTCTACAACTTGTAATTTAAAGGTCAGGCTGTAATCTTTTTGAGACCGTTTTGAAGCACTCTCAACATCTTTGTTTTTCATATATGTCAACTTTTGTGTCAACTTATTTTAGGACTATAGATAATTTGCTTATGATTTTATTATTTTCTTGGTAGTTGTTCCTTCCTCTGAAGAAATACCCAGAAAATAGGTTCCTGTAGCCATTTCGCTAAGATCTAGCTCCACACTGGCAAGACTGTTGAATGCATGTGTTTTTAGAATCCTGCCATTTAAATCAGAAATCGTAATGCTGTTGATGCTCAAGGTGTTTGATGCACGGATGCTCACTAGGTTGCTTGTAGGATTTGGATACACGACAAATTGGTTGGCATTAAAAACAGGAGTGTCTAACGTTCCTGCTTTTATTGTGATGTCATCGAAAAGTAGAATAGTATTGCTGTGTGTAGGATAATCGTGAAGTCTGAAAATCAGGGACACATTTTGTCCTGCATAGGCAGTAAGGTCTATTGAAATCATAGAGGAGGAGGCAAAAACAGTTTCAGATCGCACTGGCGTCTTGGTGTTTAGATAATTTTTGAGGGCTTCGGGTGTAGCAATGCCGTTAAATTCAGTACTTGCCATGATGTAAATAGAATAATGGGCACTACCAATGGCTCCAACCGCCACACTGCCGACTCTGAGAGTGGCATAGCTCGGGCCATCAGGAAGATCATAATCTGCAGATTTAATGGCAACATCTGTTCCTGTGATATGGGTGAGAACAGACCCCACGACTGTGGTAAAAGTAAGTACGCCAATTGTTTTTCCTGTAAATCCAATAGCTTGAATGGACGGACTTGGATTGAAGATGCCACCATCAGGAGATTGCCCGTAAAGGTCGATGACATCCCAGCCGTCGGCAAAAATGTCGTCATTATTTCCTTCGAAATCCTGTGAATAAAGTATTTCTTGTGCATTTGCATAAGAAAGCAAGCCTAGGAATAAGGCTGTAAGAATTGATTTTTTCATTTGTTTTGATTGATGATTATGATTTAACGGTTATTAGATGCAATAAAAGAAGAAAGGCAGCATCAGCAAAAGTTAAAAAAATATTAATTTAAAACATAAAGACTTTATCTATCAATCCTGCAACTTTTAGCGTGAATCCTATAAAAAAATCGTTGTAAACGACCGTACCTTTATCATAATAACCAAGGAGGTTTTTCTTCCACAAAAAAAATAAAGCTATGAACACTTCTGAACAACACAACGAAGATCGCGAACGCGAAACGCATGATTTCAACACCCAACAGCCGTATAACACACGTCCAGACGACCGAAAGGACGATCTAGAGCACGAAGAAGATGACATTGATGAAGCAGAAGCAGATGAAAGACGCGACTGGGGAGATGTGGATCCTGCAGGTGGAGAAGCACCAACCAGTCCGGGAAGTGCCGTTTAAAATTTAAAGCTCCTTTTGGGGCTTTTTTTTTGTTATCAGTTATCAGTTATCAGTTGTCGGTTGTCGGTTATTTGGGATTTGTTTTTTTTTGTTATTTCTCCAACATTATATGATTTCTTAATACTTCGATAACCTGCCGGAGACAGTTGATAAGTAAGTTTGTAGGATTGAATAAAATTAATTCCTGCCCCAATAAATGTTTACCCCTTATCTAAAAATCAAGTCGTTAAGCTTTGGATTAATAGGCTCTTTGGTTACTTTAGCTTTTTTCTCTTTTGCATCTGAATCTTCCTACCGCGACATTCCTCTGAAAGTCAACCAGCAATTACTTGAAAAATATGCAGACGAGCTAAATACTTCTGTGAAACATTTCGATAATGTTGCCGATGCCTTCCAACTAGGAAAGATTCCGTTAGATTCCCTGCAAAACGCACTTTCATCTACACGACTCCACTATAAGAAAATTGAATTTATACTTGCCTTCTATTATCCAGAATATGTCAAGGAACATCTCAACGGAGCACCTTTGCTTTTTATAAAAAAAGGAACCAGTCCTATGGTACTGGAACCTGAAGGACTCCAAGTACTCGATGAATTGGTTTTTTCGGATGAAGCAAAAGCATCAAAAGTTCAAATTTCGGCATTGGCCAAAAGGCTTACCTCGAATTATGGTCTCCTTTGTGAAAGTATCCACAAAAAAAAACCAACGGGAAATTGGCAAATAAAGGCGATGCGTTTGGAGCTGGTCAGAATCTTTACGTTAGGAATAACAGGTTTTGATACTCCGGGTTCGTTGAATGCCTTGCCGGAAGCCACTGCTTCGATGCAGGGAATGCTGGAATTTCTAAATCAAAGTGAAACCAATTCTACTGCTATCAAGGATTGTGAACTGCTTTTTACTCAAGCGATAGATGTCTTGAAAAAAGCCAATTCATTTGAAGCATTCGACCGTCTGGCTTTCTTGAAATCCTATATCGATCCGCTTTATGCAAAATTGGGTGCTTTGGATGGTGAGGCGAGTCCTGAATTCTTGACCAGTACGAGTGCCTGGAATTCCAAAAGTACTTCCATCTTCTCGGATGATTTTTTGGATCCTTATTTCTTTACCGATTTAAAAAGAGAAGAAGATAGCGATGCGTTAAGAGCCTTGGGAAAACAGCTTTTTTATGACCCGATTATAAGTGGCGATCAAAAAATGAGCTGTGCCACTTGCCATGATCCCAAAAAAGCCTTTACCGATGGGAATGCCCGATCGTTGAGCAACCTCCAAGGGAAAACGGTTTTACGGAATGCCCCAACTTTGCTCAATGCCGTTTATGCCGATAGGTTTTTTTATGATTTACGAGCCTTTACACTAGAACAACAAGCCGAACACGTTATCTTTAATACGAGTGAGTTCAATACTGCTTATGCTGAAATCCTTCAGAAATTGAATGGGATTCCAGAGTATAGCAACCAATTCAAGAAGCTCTTTGGTGAAAAGAAAATCAACCGTGATCAATTTTCGAAAGCCTTGGCTTCCTATGTCCTTTCGTTGAATTCCTTCAACAGTACGTTTGATCAATTTATACGAAATGAAATCAATACTCTTCCTGAAGAGGTACGAAACGGATTTAATCTTTTTATGGGTAAGGCCAATTGTGGTACTTGCCATTTCGCACCCACTTTTTCAGGATTGGTTCCGCCGTTTTATAATGAAAATGAAAGCGAAATTCTTGGCGTCCTAAACCATCCGAAAGATGCAGTAGTAAAACTTGATGCTGACAAAGGTCGATTTGACAACCAGATTTTTAGTGAGAAAGCTCCAATATATGAACATTCTTTCAAGACTACGACAGTAAGAAATGTAGGTTTTACGGCACCCTATTTTCATAATGGAGCTTATAAAACCTTGGACGAAGTGGTAGATTTTTACAATAAAGGAGGTGGCGAAGGTGTAGGATTATCGGTTTACAACCAAACGCTTTCTCCTGATCCGCTTGATTTGAATGAAAAAGAAATAAAGGACCTGATTGCTTTTATGAAATCACTCGATGATTTGAAGGCAATCGACCAGAATCGCTATTAAGATGAAATTTAAAAAAGCCTTCCGATTGTTGTTTTTGGCACCTGCTGTACTGTTTCTTCATTTACAATTTAGTACAAAAGAGGTTTATCTTGAAGATGATTTCCGTAGGATAATTTTCAAAGATGTAAAGGAATTGAGCAAGGAAATTGATCTGCTTCATCAAACCGCTTATGATTTTAATAGGAATCAGGCAAGCTTGAAGCAACTTCAGCAGCAATTAAAAAACACCCGAAATTCCTATAAAAAGATAGAATTTGTTTTGGAATATTATTTTCCGAAGCACATCAAATATTACATCAACGGAGCACCTTTAAACCATCTGGATCCTTTTCCAATAAACGAAAATACTCCAAATTATTCTGGATTAAGTCCGAAAGAATACAGCAAAAGCCTACCTCTGGACCACTTGAATACGGATCATTACAAGGATGAACAACGTGTTGTGGAACCAGTAGGGCTTCAGGTTTTGGATGAATTGATCTTTTCCGATGAAGCAATTTCCAGTGGGGAGGCTATCCAGAAACATACCTTTGAATTGCAAGAGTGGTTCAGGGTTTTGGAAAAGGGGATGCAAAGGCGGACTTTCTTTTATGACTATGAAATGATGGAAGCTTCCAGGATAGAGTTGGTTAGGATTTTCACACTCGGAATCACGGGGTTTGATACTCCAGGTTCGCTGAATGCACTAGAAGAAGCCAATGTTTCCCTAAAAAGCCTACAGAAAATACTGCATCCGATAGTAGTGAAAGCATCCGAAAAGCAAAGGGTGGAACTTGATATACTTTTCAAGAAAACGGTTGCCTATCTAAATAAGAATAAGAATTTCGATGCCTTCGACCGCTTGGAATTCTTGACGGAGTTCATCAATCCGTTGTATAAGAAAACCTTGGAGCTTCAAAAGGAATTGAACATTAAATCAGTAGCCGAAACCACCAACAGGCTGGCAAGCTGGAATGCTTACAGCGATAATATCTTTGACGAAGATTTCATCAATCCTTATTATTATACGTTGTTGAAAGAAGAAGATGATAACGAGCATCTTCGTGAGTTGGGCAAGCTTCTTTTTTATGATCAGAATTTGAGCAAAAGCCAAACGATGAGTTGTGCAAGTTGCCACAAACCTGAACTTGCTTTTACTGACGGTGAAAAAAAATCATTGGCAAGCATAGAAGGACAACATGTTTTGAGAAATTCCCCAACTTTGATCAACGCCGTCTTTTCGGATAAATATTTCTATGACCTGAGGGCTTTTGACCTAGAGGAACAGGGCGAACACGTGATTGAAAGCCATCTGGAATTTGACACCAGCTTTTCGGAATTGGTTCAAAAATTGAATGGCAATACACATTACACCCAACTTTTTCAGACTGCTTTCGGTAAAAAAGAAATCATAACACGCTATTATTTTTCATTGGCGTTGTCTTCCTACATAGTTTCCCTTCGGTCTCAAAATAGTCCGTTTGATCAATTTGTTCAAGGGAAAACCAATAAGGTGTCGGCTGAAGTTAGAAGAGGATTTAATTTATTTATGGGAAAAGCCAATTGTGCCACGTGCCATTTCGCACCCACTTTTTCAGGATTGGTTCCGCCTTTGTACCATGAAAGTGAAAGCGAAGTCCTAGGTGTTTTTGAGTCTCCGAATATATTAAAGATCGATGCCGACTTGGGGAGGATTGCCAATAATAAATTGGAAGACCGGGAAGAAATCTACCGTCACTCTTTTAAAACGCCAACTGTTAGGAATATAAAATTGACTGCTCCTTATTTTCACAACGGAGCTTATCCAACGTTGGAAGAGGTACTTGATTTTTACAACAAAGGTGGAGCAGGTGGAATGGGATTGTCGTATGAACTTCCAAATCAAACCTTGTCAAGTGAACCGCTCAACCTCACCAAAAGAGAAATTGCCTCCTTAATTGCTTTTATGGAATCCTTAACAGACAATCCTGAAAAATTCCGGAAATAGTCCTTCTTTTTTACGTTTATTCACAAAACAATATTCCCTTGTTGTACTTTTTGCAAATGCTATCATCCCAATAGTTAAAAGGTTTTTAGCTCCTTAAACATTAGTTAACGATGGTTACATTTTAGTGAACTTATCATAAGAAACCATTCATGCTGAGGCAACCTTGCAGACGTACTTTTGCCTCATTCATAACCCATTTATTAATTATTTTTTATCATGAAAAAAAGCCTACTATTTTTAGCACTGCTTTTTTCTCTCTGTTGGAGCTTTTCCGTTCGCGGTCAGGCCATTCCGGGAGATTCGATTGTGTATGGCCCTATGTTCAGCCCCGTTTACGAAAATTCTGTACGGGTTTGGGTGCTTACAAAACACGGAACAGGAACAGGAAACACCCTTTCCATTTCGTTAACTGGCAATGATGCCACGCCACTAACAGGAACAGTGTATAATTCTGATGACCGTCTGGGCTACAGCCTGAGGTCGTTTGAATACACCAACCTACAGCCGAATGTTACCTATACGGCAAAAGTGCTCGTTAATGGAACACCTTCCACCCGTATGTCAACCATCAAAAACGGTCAGAATGTGGTGGACGATTTCGAATTCCTATCAGGAGGTTGTGGAAGAATCTATGATTTGACCCGTTGTATTGACCTTCCTGAATCAGCAACCCACATCAATGGGGATCCAGATATGTTCAATGTCATGGCAAATGAAGGCAGTGACTTGATGGTTTGGCTGGGAGATGCCACCTATTTATTAGGATTGCAACATGCCATGGGGCAATGTCCTGATGGTGTTGACGACTGGGCCAACAAGGATATGGCTTTTGACCGTTATAGATTTTATAGAGGTTATCATGATAAGCTGACAATGGCAATGCCACAATTGTCTATTCCGGACAATCATGATTTAGGACCTAATGAGTTCAACAAGAATATGCCGACTATCGGGGAGATGCGTGAAATATTTAAGGATTGGTGGCCTAATCCTGAATATAAGAGCACAGCCGAAGGACCAGGACTTTTTTCTTCCTATAAATATAAAGACGTAGAATATTTCCTAACCGATAATCGCAGTTTCAGAGACGGAACAGCCGATCATTTTGGTGCAGAGCAATTAGAATGGCTAAAGCAAGGACTTTTAAATTCGACAGCTACTTTTAAAGTGATTGTTAACGGAACGCCTACATTTACACCTTATGGAGGAAGAAACTTTAGTGTAAGCAATCAAGCTGCTGGCTTTTTGAAGTTCATCCAAGACAACAACATCAATGGTGTGCTTTCTATATGTGCCGATATCCATGAACAGCGTTTTATGATGCGAGATGGCGATACCAAATATCCTTTATTTGATCTTTTATCAGGTAATTTGAATTCTGATATTGGTAATGGAAATTATACGGTTGATTATAACAATAACAGTATTCTTAACGGAATGAAGCAAACCTATCTGAGGATTAATGTTTTTGGAGAGGAAGACGACAGAAGGATGAAAGTGGAATATGTTGGACTAAATGGAGAAGCTTATTTCCAATCGATCATCCACCAAGATTTATTGACCAGTTTGGATACCGAAGCCAAGAAGCTTGACCTGAATATGGACAATGCCTTGACGGATGCTTCGCCTTTTCAAAATGCAGTTCAGTCATCAAATATTACTTATGATGTTGATAGAGATAACGTTGCAAACGGAGCTTTGAAACTAACAACAAGTAGCTCGATACAAATTTCAAATCATACCTCTTTGCAGTTACACGATCGTTCCTATACGCTTTCGTTTTGGTTGAATCCAGATGCAATTGCGACAAATGGAGCAACGATACTTTCAAATGGAGTAGAAGGAAGCGGCGTTTCTTTCGGGATTGACGGAAACGGAAAACTGAATTACAAAGATCACGCTACAGGAATTACACAAACCAGCCAATACAGCCTTTTGCCTAACACTTGGTCGTATGTAGTTTGGAAATACAACAACGTAAGAAAAAAATTGTCTCTTTATTATAATGGCTTCTTGATTCAAAGCTGGTCGAACATCGCTTCGCCAACACTATCAACTGGCGATGTAAAAATTGGAAATAATTTTGAAGGTAAGAAGTTCACAGGTCTTTTGGATGGGCTTACGCTTTATGGCCGATTACTTTCGGATCAAGCTATTGCCAATGAATCTGATTTTGAAAGCAGTCGTGGAGAAGTATTAAAAGTAAGCGGAGGACAACAATTGGTTATTCCTGCAACTATAATAAACGACGTTTTCAGTGATGATTTCTCCATCCAATTCTGGACAAAATTGAATGCCGATCCTGGAACCAACTATCAAATAGTAGGAAGCCACGGAAGAATTAACAACAACACGACCGGAATTTCTTTTGAATATCCTGATTCCAATAAATTGAATGTGGTTTTAGGAAACAATACCAGCGGATGGAACACCTCACTTTCCAATCAAGGAGAGGCTTGGAATGTTGGCGAATGGAACCACGTAACGGTTACGGCAACAAAAAACGGAACCATCAAGTATTATGTAAACGGAAGCCTGATTGCCCAAGCACCATTTGGACAATATATTACCAATAATTTCGGACTGGGAATTGGAAATAGCCCTAACTACGGAGCCGGACTAATTGCTGCAGAGTTGGATGAATTCCGCCTTTGGCAAAAAGCATTGACAGAAGAAGAAATCAAGCAACAGATGCACTATCCGTTGTTGGGTACCGAAGCTGATTTGGCCGTTTATTATGATTTTAGTCCAAACGAAACCGAGACAGGATTCACAAGCAAAGGAATGTTTCAGCACCAAATAACCTTGAATAATGGAGGTGTTTTGGCAGCAGCCACTTCGCCAGTTGGAGCTATTGAGCCTGAATTTCAAAGCATTGTAAAAGGAAAATGGAGCAAAAACAATGCTGCAATTGTAGCAGGATTAACTTTGCCAGAACCTATAACCGCATTTAACACCAATGTAATTATTGGGAAAAGTGCCGATAGTACAATGGCAGTTGTTCCCAACCATCCAGAATTATTTTACTTAAAAGGAGGTTGGAGAATTGACCCTGTGAACAGTCCGTTTGCAACAGTAAAAATCAACTTGCAACAGGGTTTTACAGCAGTTCAATTTGATTCTATCACAAGTTCTTCAAGAGAATATCATTTGCTTAAAAAAGAATCGGACACTGAATTTACGACTATTGCAGATGGAAGTTTCGACGGACAGAATGTAACGTTCTTCAACACCAACCTGCAAGATGCTAGCTATTTTCTTGCCTGGTCAGAAACGAGCACCGAAGCAGGTAGAGGCGGATTGCTTTCGCTTGTCGGAGGACATAATGTTGCAATACCGTTTGCTACTGTTAATCCAACTCTTGCTGGAGCTTTTACTTTAGAGTTCTGGACCAACATTATTGAAGCAACAGGAGAAAATCCGAAATTAATTGCCAATAACGGTCGAGTAAACAACAACACAAGAGGTTTTGCACTAGAAATCCCTTCAAACGGATCGGTAACGGCTACTTTTGGAACCAATGGTTCTGGATGGAATGCCATCAACTCTGGAGAACCTTTGCAAATTGGAGAGTGGAACCACATCGCCTTGACGGTTCAGCCTAATCAAACGGTGAAACTCTATGTAAACGGAGAATTGAAAGCTTCGAACCCTTTTACAACTTTTGCCCTTAATGAAGTTTGGAACCTATCTTTAGGTAAAAGCATCAACTACGGAGCAGAATCCAAAACCTTGATGGACGAATTCCGTATTTGGAATAAAGTGAAAACCCAAGAGGAAATCAAGGCGCAGATGCATACAATTGTAAATACTGCAGATGAGAACCTGATTTTCAATTATACTTTCAATCAAGAAGATAATGGAACGTTGCTCAATACGGGAACTTTGGCTAACACCATTCCGTATCAAAATGCTACCATTATTGCTACAACAGCACCAGTAAATCAAACCATTTTGGAATTTCCTGATACGGTAACGGCAAGCTGGAGCGTTAAAAACGATCCTGAAAACGGTTTCTATGTAAAAAATCCAATTACAAGTTTTACAGAAAACGTAGTCATAAGCCGTAAATTGAACAACGAGCGTCTTCAATTAGGTACAAGTACAGATTCTACTTATGTAGCAGGAGGATGGCATTTGAATGCCTTGAATATTGCAACGGCTACCGTTCAAATTGACTTGGAGAAAATCTTCGGAATTGATACCGATGCCGTAAACGCTTTGGTTGAAAACTATTTCCTTCTAAAAGGAGATCCAGCAAGCGATTATCAAATTGTTTCGACAGGTACTGTAAATGAAAAGAAGGTAGATTTTGAAAACCTAGCCTTATCCCAAGGGAATTATTATCTTGCCTATAAAAAAGATGTCAATGCCGCAATCGGATTGCAAGGAGGTGCCTTGGATATGGCAAGCGGACATTCGGTTGAGATTCCAAAAGAAGGAGTGAATGAAGCCTTGGCAGGACCTTTCACGATCGAGCTTTGGGCACGTTTGACACAGACTGCCGGAAACAACACCAAGCTAGTTGGTTTCAGCAGTTATGGTGGTGGTACCTTCAGAGGATGGGAAATGGAGTTTTTGAGCAATCAAACCTTACAAACCATCACGGGTAAAGGTGACAACAATGCAGGATGGAATTCCTTGAACTCCAATTATGTTTGGAAATTAAACGAGTGGAACCACACTGCCGTAACCTTTACGCCAAACGGAGAATTCAAGTTCTACATCAACGGAGAATTGGTGAGCAGTTCACAAGCACAAGCTTTTATTCCGAATACCTATAATTTAGCTTTGGGTAAAAACTTGGCAAACAATGCTCCAACACAGAACAATATCGATGAATTCAGGATTTGGAGCAAGGCAAAATCAATCGAGGAAATCCGAAAGGATATGTACTTGACCATTACGGAAGCAACTCCAAACTTGGTTTACAATTATACCTTTAACCACGACGATAACGGATTCCTGATCAACAGTGGTTCTCAAAACGTTGAAGTTTCTTATACAAATGCTTCTATTATTCCAGCCACTACTCCGGTAAGAGAAATGGAAGCTTCCTATAGCAACAACGTATCTGGAAACTGGAGCGTGAAAAATGATCCAAAAAATGGAGTTTATCTTGAAGATGCCATTGGAAATAAAAACAGCAATCTTGTTGTTGGAAGAGAAGTGGGAGAAGAAATTTTAGGGATTTTGGGTTCAACCGAAACCGATACGCTTTACTTGAACAGCCGTTTCTTGCTGAATCCATTATTTTTGGATAACGGAAAATTAAACGTTAACCTTTCAAAAGTATTTACTAACCTGAACGATGTTCAATTGCTTGCAAGCGAATATTTCCTATTGAAAGGAAATCCTGCACAAGCTCTTGAGATTATTGCAACAGGAACAAAATCGAACAACATCGTTTCGTTCAGCGAAATCGCATTGGAAGAAATGCCGGTATATTTGGCTTGGAAAAACGTAGCGACCTATCCTGAAGGAACGTTCCCAATTGCCTTGCAAAGTTTGTGGAAATACAACGACACAGGTGTAGATTTAGGAATAGATTGGCAAACAAATGCCTATGACGATTCAGCTTGGGCTTTCGGAAACGCCATATTAGGTTATGGTGATAACCGCGAAAATACTTTATTGGATTTTGGTGGAGATGCCCAAAACAAGCGTCCTACCTATTATTTGAGACATACTTTTAATGTAGAAGATGCTTCTCAATATGGTAATTTGCGTTTTAATATGATGAAAGACGATGGTGTTGTGGTCTATGTGAACGGAGTGGAAGCTTTCAGAAGAAATATGCCAGAAGGACCAATCACATACAACACTTTTGCCTTAACTGCCATTGATGGAGACAACGAAATTGCTTTTGAATTGATTGAAACCGAAAATTTGTTGCAAAACGGTAACAACGTGATTGCAGTAGAGCTTCATCAAGTTAGTGCCACCAGTTCGGACATCGGATTTGAAATGGAAGTTTCGGCTGGATTGCCTCCAATTGCTATAACTAATTTCCCTTTAGTTCAAGATTCAGAATGGTATTTCCTTGATAATGGTTCTAGTTTAGATGCTGTTGATTGGAACTCTACAACAGCTGAAAACGATAATTGGTCAAGAGGTTTTGGTCCTTTCGGGTATGGAGATCCTGTAGCTACTACGGTTTCTTACGGTCCAAATTCGGCCAACAAATACATCACGACCTATTTCTACAAAGACATCCAAGTTGATTTGAACAACATTTCAGACTTGGTTGAATTTGGAGTAAAACGTGATGATGGAGCCTTGGTTTATGTAAACGGAGTGGAAGTATTCAGACAGAATATGCCGGAAGGCGAAATTACCTATACTACACATGCAGCTTCTATAGTTGATGGATTAAATGAAAACAGGTATTTCACTCAAGATCTTCCTAAAACAGTTTTCCAAGAAGGAATCAACAGGATTGCTGTTGAGGTGCACAACCGTGACGGACAAAGTTCTGACTTGAAGTTTGATTTATACATCAAAAACAAGCCAGCTACCATTCCTGTAGATTGTGATGCACCACATATTTCGTGTTTTACATCGATCGCACCTACAGGACAAACCAACAAGATGATCATTCCAGAGGAACACCGTTTCCAACAGATGTTCAAACAAGGAATTCCTTATACTGACGGATCAGGAAGTGTTCCAGGAAACCATGATTATACAGCCTATTTGTCACTTTCTGGAAGCAGTACAGTAGGACAAGTGTATGTGAATCACGAAAACACACCAGGTGGAGTTTCAGTAATCGATCTTCATTTAGATGCTTCTAACAATAATTTATGGAACATCGATGCAAGTAAACCAGTAGATTTTTACAATACCGATTTGGCAACCACTAGCAGAAATTGTTCTGGAGGGATAACACCTTGGGGTACGGTAATTACTGCAGAAGAAGCAACCAATGGAGGTGATGCTAACGGTGATGGATATGAAGATGTGGGTTGGTTGGTAGAAATCGATGCAGCTACTGGCTTGGTCAAAGAATACGGAAATGGCAAACAAGAAAAATTGTGGGCTATGGGAAGAATGAACCACGAAAATGTGGTAGTTGCGAATGACAATATAACCGCTTATTATGGTGAAGATGGAGGAACAAATTGTGTTTATAAATTTGTAGCCGACACACCTGGAAATCTTTATTCAGGAAAAGTATATGTATTGAAATTAGATTTACCGTTATCAGGTGACGAAGCAAGTTCAAGTACTGCAACATGGATTGAAGTTCCAAATGCAACAAAATCAGATAGAAATAATCTGAATACTTTAGCCGGAGCTCTTGGTGGAACCAATTTCAATGGGGTAGAAGACTGCGAAATCAGTCCTCTTGACGGAAAAATCTATTTCACGTCTAAAGGTAAGAACAGAATCTACAGATTCAAGGAAGAAGGAACAGGAGTTTCAGAATTTGAAGTTTTTGCTGGAGGAGTTACCTATCCTATTGAAACAGCAAACGGAATTGTAAATGAGGCTTGGTCCGACGGAAACGACAACCTAGTTTTTGACGACAAAGGAAATCTTTGGGTGTGTCAGGATGGAGGAAGAAACTACATCTGGGTGATTGATCCAAATCATACTCAAAACAATCCAAAAGTAAAAATCTTTGCTTCGATGCCAGCCGGTTCAGAGCCAACAGGTTTGACCTTTACACCGGATTACAAGTATGGTTTCTTCTCCGTACAGCATCCAAACGGAAACAATGCACCACAATTGGATGCTACTTTCACTGACGTAACCTTTAACGGTTCGGCTGTTGTAGTATTCTCTTTGGGTAAAGATCTTGGAATACAAGTACCTTTGGCTGATTTCGTAGCAGACGAAGTGGTAGTAACCGAAGGCGAAACGGTAACCTTTACCGATTTGAGTACCAACACGCCAAACGGTTGGGAATGGACTTTTGAAGGTGGAACACCAGCAACTTCAACAGAGGCTTCTCCAACCATTACCTACTCAACTGCTGGAATATATGATGTAAGCCTTGTAGCTAAAAACATTGCAGGAAGTAGTGAAACAGTTACAAAAGCACAATACATTTTAGTGGAAGAAGAGTTAGGAGTAAACAACCCTAATGAATTAGGCGACAAAGTTAGTGTTTATCCAAATCCAACTACGGGTCTTGTAACCGTCCAATTGGAAGAAGAAGCTGGCAAAAAAGTGTCGATCCAAGTATATGACATCCTAGGAAGAATAATTTCTCAAACAGGAAGCCAGACTACTGGACCTAATCAAAAAATTGCACTAGACCTTTCGCAAATTGTAGGTGAACAAGTTTTCCTTATCCAAGTTCAAGTGGATGGGAAATCATCAACTTTCAAAATGTTGAAAGTAAACTAATATAAGCCAGATTTTTAATAAGGGCCGGCATTCATTTGCCGGTCCTTTTTTTAATTTAATTTAACCTATGAAAAAAATTATACTCTTATCATTCCTTTTAGTTGGATTTTTAGGCTATTGCCAAAATGCAAATCCTTTGAAGGAACAAGTATATTACAGTGTTGCCGAAGCCTTAAAAAAGGATAAAGATGCCACACAGCTCAATCTTCGTGACCAGCATATCTTTTATGTAAGCGACAGCATCAACCAACTCAAAAACCTCCGTTTCCTAAATTTAATGCGGAACAATTTGGAGAAATGGGACGATGCCCTCTTCGACCTAAAAAAGCTCGAAATACTCATATTAAAGCTCAACTCTATAAAATATGTACCCAATTCAATAGGTAAACTGGATAAACTTATCCGATTGGATCTTTCAAATAATAGCATTTCACAGCTTCCGGATGCCATCACAAAGCTCAAGAAAATCAGGTTTTTAGATTTATCTATGAATGCAGTTGCTTCTATTCCTGAAAACATAGGAAAATGCAAGGAATTGGAAGTTCTGGAGATGAACCATAATCAGTTGAGCCATCTTCCGTCATCGGTTTCTCATTTGAAAAAACTTAAAACCCTGCATCTGGGGTATAATCAGTTCAACATCTTCGACCAACAATTGACCAAGCTGTATTCTTTAGAAGATTTGAATTTGGAATACAATCAATTGCAGGAATTTCCAAAAGAAGTTGGAGCCTTAAAAAAATTGAAAATTTTGATGCTCAATGGCAATAAGATTAAACAGCTTCCCGATGAGATTACACAATTGCAAGATTTGGAATTGCTTTCGTTGGCCAAGAATTCAATAGAAAAAATGCCAGAAACAATCAAGGAATTAAAAAACCTCAAGACCCTAATCCTTTTGGGAAATCCCATCAGCAGTTCGGAAAAAGAAAGAATTAAGAAAGCATTGCCTAGTTGTACGGTACTTTTCTAAATCCTATTTTAATCCTTGAGCTTTAATTTGGAATTTGGCTCCGAAGCGAGAGTATTGGAATTTATTCTTCTTTTTTTTGAAGATCAACATTAATGATAGTACTGATGATAAAACCGTTGTTGTATTGAAACACATTCTTGTTGTCAACTTCCCTTCCAAGCTGTACAATCTGGCTCAAATAGCCACCTTCGATTTGGAGGTATTTATTAAAACGATAACCGAGTAAGGCCCCAAAGCGGTTCTGGTCGAATATATTTTCGCCTACATTTTTCCCAAAGCCGATGAACACTTCGTCGTAAAGCACGGCATAAGGCGTTTTGTCCTGCATGGTTTTGCCTTTCAATGGAATTTGCATCCGTAGCATATAACGGACACGGTTCAGGAACGGAAACTCATCTTCCTTGTCCAAACTGGCATCACTGTACCGACCCACCCAACGTTGTTCGAGCATAAAACGGTGCGATAGGTTCAGGCTTCCAATCTTGTCCTGAAGTGTCAGCATTTCATACATTCGGTGTTCTGTAAAATCCCTGCCCATTCCGTTTAGCGGTGTTTCTCCATAGGGATAGGTTTCGGCCCAGGCATATCCAACTCTCACTTGTACCTCCGGTCGGAAGTTATAATTCAATCCCACCCTCAACAATCCTTGTTGCCAATTTTCGACATAGTCGTCACGACGCCATTGGTATTCGGTATGGATGTCCATTTTTTCATTGATTTTGAACGTGCCACTATAGGCCAGCCACCCAATGTTGTTGTGTTCTTTTGTTCTATTTTGAGCTTGCAGTTTAGTGCTTTCGCTAAATTGTAGAAGTGTTACTATCAAGAAAAGGGTAGAATAGGCTTTCATCTTTCGGTTAGGGATTTGTTTTTGAGCTTCCAAAAATAGTGATTTTTCGGAGATGGTTTTTGGGATGGGTTTCGTAAACTTTCAAATGGTTTTCAAACTACCTCTAAAATTACTTTTTCCTTTCGCAAACGTTTTCATTTTCCTTACTTTTACAGTCTTGAAAATTATACTATGGATAAAAGTTACCAGCTTACCGTAAACAATACCACGGTCTATGAACGTTCAGCATCAGAAAACACAGCACTTGATGCCGTAGAAATTACCCCAATCCAGTTTCACATCTTAAAAGACAGTCAGCCTTATACGGCCGAAATTGTCAATGCTAATTTTTTAGCCAAAATCTATACCGTAAAAGTCAATGGAAATCTTTACACGGTTGCCATTTCAAGTCCGTTGGACAAATTGATCAAGGACATGGGGTTTGAGGTTGGAGCTTCCAAACAAATCAACGTCATCAAGGCTCCAATGCCAGGATTGATACTGGAAATGAGTGTCACTGTCGGACAAGAAGTAAAGGAAAACGACTGCCTTTTAATTTTAGAAGCCATGAAAATGGAAAACAGTTTCCTGTCGCCAAGAGCGGGAATCATCAAATCCATTTCAGCCAGCAAAGGCGATGCCGTAGAAAAAGGACAGTTGTTAATTGAATTCGAATAGATTATGAAGAAGATATTAGTAGCCAACAGAGGCGAAATTGCCATCAGGGTAATGAAAACTGCCCAAAAGATGGGCATCAAAACCGTTGCCGTTTATTCAACTGTTGACCGAAATGCACCACACGTAAAATTTGCCGACGAAGCCGTTTGGATTGGAGAATCACCTTCCAGCCAGTCGTATCTATTGGGAAGCAAAATCATAGAAGTAGCCAAGGAATTAGGTGTTGATGCCATACATCCCGGTTACGGATTCTTGAGTGAGAATGCCGCTTTCGCGGAAGAGGCCATTGCAAACGGCATCACATTCATAGGTCCGGAATCAAAAGCCATCCACATGATGGGAAGCAAATTGGCGGCCAAGGAAGCCGTGAAAGCTTACGATATTCCGATGGTTCCAGGAATTGATGAAGCCATCACCGATATTGAAAAAGCAAAGAAAATTGCAACAGAAATAGGTTTCCCAATCCTAATCAAAGCTTCTGCCGGAGGAGGAGGAAAAGGAATGCGTGTTGTTGAAAAGGAGGAAGATTTAGAATCCCAAATGACACGTGCCATCAGCGAAGCGACTTCTGCTTTTGGAGACGGTTCGGTTTTTATCGAAAAATATGTGGCATCACCAAGGCATATCGAAATCCAAGTTATGGCCGACAGTCACGGAAATATTTTATATTTATTTGAAAGAGAATGCAGTATCCAACGTCGTCATCAAAAGGTTGTCGAAGAAGCACCATCCTCTGTTTTGACACCAGAATTAAGAAAGCAAATGGGAGAAGCGGCTGTGAAAGTGGCCAAAGCCTGTGATTATTTAGGAGCCGGAACGGTAGAATTTCTATTGGATGAAAATCTGAATTTCTATTTCCTTGAGATGAACACGCGACTTCAAGTAGAACATCCGGTAACGGAAATGATTACAGGTTTGGATTTGGTGGAGATGCAAATTCGAGTGGCAAAAGGCGAAGCACTTTCTATAAAACAAGAAGATTTGCAAATCAAAGGTCACGCAATGGAACTACGTGTTTATGCCGAAGACCCGTTGAATGATTTCTTGCCAAGTGTCGGAAATTTAGAAGTATATAGTTTGCCTTTCGGCGAAGGCATCCGCGTTGACAATGGCTTTGAACAAGGCATGGACGTTCCGATTTATTATGACCCGATGTTGGCCAAATTGATTACCTACGGAAAAACAAGGGAAGAGTCTATTCAATTGATGATAAAAGCAATTGAAAGTTATCAAGTAGAAGGTGTGAGTACGACTTTGCCTTTCGGGAAGTTTGTGATGGAGCACGAAGCCTTCCGTTCGGGCGATTTCGATACACATTTCGTAAAGAATTATTACGATGCGGAACATTTGAAAGCCCAACAAGACAAGGAAGCAGAAGTTGCGGCAATGGTTGCACTTCAACAGTACTTAAAAGACCAGAATATGCTTCGTTTACCAATACAGTAAGACATGAAAGACAAGATAAAAGTATTAGAAGATAAAATTGCCTTGGCACATTTAGGCGGAGGCAAAGCTAGAATAGAAAAACAGCACGAAAAAAAGAAACTGACAGCCAGGGAAAGGATAGAATACCTTATGGACGAAGGTTCCTTTGAGGAAATCGGAATGCTGGTAACCCACAGAACGACAGATTTCGGAATGGAAAAGGAAGTCTATCTGGGTGATGGAGTCATCACAGGCTACGGAACAATCAACGGAAGAATGGTCTATGTCTTTGCACAAGATTTTACTGTTTTTGGAGGTGCTTTGTCAGAAACCCATGCGGAAAAAATCTGCAAGGTGATGGACATGGCCTTGAAAACCGGAACGCCAATGATTGGTTTGAACGATTCCGGTGGAGCGAGAATCCAGGAAGGAGTGAGGTCTTTGGGAGGTTATGCTGATATATTTTATAGAAATGTAAAAGCTTCGGGAATAATTCCACAAATTTCTGCCATCATGGGGCCTTGTGCTGGTGGAGCCGTTTATTCTCCAGCCATGACCGATTTTACAATGATGGTCGAAAATACGAGTTATATGTTTGTAACGGGGCCAAATGTCGTGAAAACTGTGACGAACGAAACCGTAACTTCCGAGGAATTGGGTGGAGCAAGTACACATTCGACAAAATCTGGAGTGGCACATATCACATCTGCAAATGATGTGGAATGTCTGGAGGATATTAAAAAACTGTTGAGCTATTTGCCACAAAGTAATTTAGAAACTACACCAAAAGTTCCGTTTGAATTCGGAGATGAAATCAGGGAACAACTCAACGGAATCATTCCAGAAAATGCCAACAAACCTTATGATATGCACGATGTCATCAAAGGAATCATCGACGAAGATTCTTTCTACGAAGTGCATAAGAATTTTGCCGAAAACATTTTGGTAGGTTTTGCACGAATAGGAGGAAGAAGCATCGGAATAGTTGCCAATCAGCCGATGTTTTTGGCAGGTGTTTTGGATGTAAACAGTTCAGTAAAAGCCGCACGTTTCACAAGATTCTGCGATTGTTTTAATATTCCGCTTTTGGTTTTGGTAGATGTGCCTGGTTTCTTGCCAGGAACCGATCAGGAATGGAACGGAATCATTGTTCACGGAGCCAAATTGTTATACGCTTTAAGCGAAGCCACAGTTCCCAGAGTAACGGTTATCACCCGAAAAGCCTATGGTGGAGCCTATGATGTTATGAACTCCAAACACATCGGTGCCGATATGAATTTTGCCTGGCCATCGGCAGAAATTGCAGTTATGGGAGCCAAAGGTGCAAGTGAAATCATCTTCAAGAAAGAAATTTCATCTGCAGCAGATCCGGCAGCAAAACTATTGGAAAAAGAAGCAGAATACGCTGAGAAATTTGCAACGCCATACCGTGCCGCCGAACGTGGTTTCATCGATGAAGTGATTTTGCCACAAGATACCAGACGAAAATTAATCAAGGCGTTCAGCATGCTGGAAAACAAAGTGAGCGAGTTGCCGAAGAGGAAGCATGGGAATATTCCTTTGTAAATATTTGGTATTTAGAATATTAATGAATTAAGCTAAAAAGCCGATCTTGCAACTATCAAGATTGGCTTTTTTCATTCTTTAAATCAGACATCTGACTTCGCTAAAAGAAAATCAACTTTATTTTTAACGTTCTCTTAACTTTTGAGTAAAATCCTACAACAAAAGAAAATTGTAAGTTAGCAAATTGAATCATTAATCAATTTAAAAATGAAAAAAACTACTCTAGGAATGTTATTTGGATTTGGTTTTCTAGCAACATCAGGCTTTGCAAGTGCTTCGAATATCGATCCAACAAAGCCTCTGAAAAAAGCAACAGCAACTTTTGCAACTTCAAATGACAATTGTGCAACTGCAATGGCAATTACTGAATTCCCTTTTAATTTTTTCCAATCAGATGGAGCCGATGCTGCAAACGATGGTATTTCGACTACTTGCTTGAATGCTATGAATGATGGTCTTTGGTTTACTGTTGAAGGAAACGGAAACAGTATAGCAATCACTGTCACTCCCGAAAGTGACAATTATGATATTCAGCTCGGTATTTTCAATGGAAGCTGTGGTGCATTGTCATGTGTGGGGGTCATGGACGTAGGCTTTTCGGGAGAATCAGAAACCTATGTGATAGGAACTTCCGAAATTGGCACAACCTATTATATTAACGTTGGCCACTACCATCCTGTTATTGATCAGCCCGAAGGGAATTTTACGATCAATGTAACCAGTGTTCCAACCCCTGTTAACGACAACTGTGCTGGTGCTATCGAAATTGTTTCATTTCCTTATACAAATGAGCAAACCGATGGAACTGCAGCTTCTACGGATGGTTTTGTGATGGCTTGCGAAAATTGGGAAATGAATGATGGACTTTGGTACACCTTTACAGGTGATGGAAGTAGTATTGAAATAACTGTAACTACGGGTGAGGAATATGATATTTCTCTTGGAGTCTTCACAGGAACTTGTGAAAATCTTGAATGTGTTGAAACTGTTGATGACACTGTTTCGGGAGACGAAACCATACTAATTGCCAATTCAGTGATGGGAACGGTTTATTACATCAATGTAGGATATTATGATTCTTTTGATGATGCACCCGAAGGTAATTTCACCATCAATTTAACAAGCTCTGGAGGATTAGGAACTAACGATAAGGAATTTCAAAACTTCACAGCCTATCCAAACCCTGTAAAAGATGTGTTGAATCTATCTTACACAGAAAATATTTCAAACGTAGAAGTATTCAATCTTTTGGGACAAAAAATGCTAGCAAAATCAGTGGATGCCACACAAACACAAGTAGATTTATCAGGATTGTCAAGCGGTTCTTACTTGGTAAAAGTAACTTTTGTCACTACAACCAAATCCTTAAAAGTTGTAAAGCAATAATTCACTCTCTGGCTTTCGCCGAAAATAGAATAGCAAACCGCTTGGATTAATTTCAAGCGGTTTTTTTTTGTCCTATGCCTCAAAAAAATAAAAGCTGTTTTTAATTTGAATTATATAATCCTGATTTGTAATCTTATAAGAGTGGATAATTTTAGTTTCAGTAATTTCATTTAAAATTCACAATGTATAAAAGTTATAGTTAAACCCCAAAACGCTATATATTTAAAGATCATGAAAATTACTATTCAACCTTTTACTACTGTGCTTCCTGTTGAAGAAAAGACAGCCTTGTATAATATCTTGAAAAGATGTGAGGAGGATTTGTTGAGAAGAAATCCTGATTTCACCGATGTTATACTGGAATTGAAGCAGGTACCCGTATTAAATTCGTCACTTTCAGTGAGGCATTCACTTTTGGATGATGAAACTAAATTAAAAATCGTACTCAACTTTAATAAAAAACCGCCAGGAGAAAAACTGTATGATGTAATAAACAAGGAGTTAAATATCATCAAAAAAGAACTTTAGACTTTTTTCGGTCAAATCCAACACCAACTTAGTATTAGTTGGTGTTTTTTATTTTAATTGAGGATATGGTTTGAATATATCGCTTTAAATTAAAATTAGCAGCGTTTAAATTTTAAGTATTCGGGCGTTACCACAAGGGTCGGGCTTTCCGTTCCAATTTTTTTTGTCTCGTTAAAGAAACGAGACAAAAAGGGATTTCCACTTCAAACGAAGTTCACTGAACTTCGATTAAAATAAAAGTTAAGTGAAGTAATCCCTAACGCAAATGCTGTACTAAATTAGAATTACGAGAATATATTTTATTCATCCTAATTTGGAAGATTTAATTTTATTGTATTTTTTCAAAATTAAATACTATTTTTACTACCTATCCTAAATATTAAAAACATAAACAAAATGAAAAAAACCGCAATTATTGCCCTATTGTTCTTTTCTGGAATAGCTATGGCTCAAAAAGTAAAAGTTGAAAAAGGCGATTTCAAATTCCTAAAAGGTCAAAAAGAAGTAAACATCGAATTTGTTTACAGCAATTTGAAATTAATGAAGGAAGAAATTACAGAAGAACAATATGTAAAAGAAAGAGCCGCTGAATTGAATGAAAAATCGAAAGGCAAGGGTGACATCTGGAAGAAAAAATGGGAAGGAAGTAAAGAATTAATTTGGAATCTAAAATTTTTAGAGCTTGCAAATATTGTACTTTCAAAAGAGAAGAAAGACCTTGTTTTTCAAGAAGGGGCAACTAACGCAAAATATACGCTTATTGTAGATGCAGTTTGGATCTATCCAGGTTGGGATGCTGCAGTTATGAAGCAAGCGGCAAAAGTAAGCACTGTTTTGAGATTTGTTGAAACCGCAAACAGAAACAATGTGGTTCTTGAACTTTCTACGGATAAAGCTCCTGGCGACCAATGGGGAAACAATTTCAGTAATGAATCAAGAATTGGCGAAGGTTTTGCAAAAACAGCTAAAACGATGAGCAAAATGATTTTGAAGGAAGTTTTCTAATTCACTATAAATTATTGCATAAAAAAAACCGGAATTTTAATTAATTCCGGTTTTTTTATTACTTGCTTTTTTCAAGATTCAAAAGATGGGCCATATTCTTGATCACGTTGTCGTGTTTTTTTACAAATGGATTTTCCTGATCCCAAACATAACCAGCCAAAACGGCACAGATTTTTCTTTTAACATCTGGGTTTTCTGGTCGATGGAAGAATAAGGTTTGCAGATTCCCTGTGTACCATTCTTTTACATAAGTCGTGAAAACTCCGATGCCACTTTTCATATATTCTGTGAATTCCACTTCCCAATCTACTTTTTCTCCATTCAATTGTCGGTGAATTAATTTGGCGGAAAGCATTCCCGATTCAGTTGCAAAAGCCACTCCCGAAGAAAAAACGGGGTCTAAAAATTCAGAACTGTTTCCAGTAAGGGCAAATCCTTCGCCATACATCTTTTTAACCGCTCTTGAATAGTTTTCCAATTTAACCGGCTCGAATAAAAATTCAACCCCACCAAAACGCTTTATATAATAATCCGATAATTGGATTGCGTTTTTCAACGCTTCGGCATTGTCTTTATTTTCTGAAAGCGAATTGATGAATGCAGTTGGTCCAACAACACCAAGGCTTGTATTTCCGTTTGAGAAAGGAATCACCCAAAGCCAAACTTCGGTTTCTAAAATATCAAACGAAATCAATGTTCCTTCTTGACCTTCTGGACGGTTGACATCTTTTACATGGGTGAAAATCGATGAATGTGGGTCTAATTTGGAAGGCGTATCCAAATCCAACAATCTAGGCAAAACACGACCATATCCACTAGAATCTATAATAAATTTTGCATGTATTTGTTTGGTATTTCCGTCCTTGTCTTTTAGTGTGGTAATGGAGTCGCTTCCATTGAATTCTACAGCCGTAACTTCGCTTTCAAATTCCAAATCGATTCCTTTTCGAATCACTTCTTGGGCCAAAGTATTGTCAAAATCGGCCCTTGGAACCTGCCAGGTCCAATCCCAACCTTCAGAGAATTTATTACTAAAATCAAACAGACATATTTCTTCGCCTCTGATAAACCGAGCACCCAGTTTCTTCTCAAAATTCATGGCGTCAAGTGCTTCAAAAAGTCCAGCTTCGGCAAAGTGATCCATTACACGAGGAATCAGGCTTTCGCCAACTACCAAACGGGGAAATTTTGTTTTTTCAACTACCTTGACTTTGATTCCATTATTATGTAAATATGAAGAAGAAACACAGCCCGAAGGACCCGCTCCAATCACTAACACATCAACAAATTCCATAGTCATATTTTTCTTTTTTCTTATTAATAATGTCTTAACTTTGTGGCGGTAAATGTAAAGACATAAAATCTAAATTTACATAAAATAGCTTATATATTTTAAAGAAAAAACAAATTTGATGAGTACCATAAACGAATATTTAAGCTTGGCCGAATTTACGGCAATCGTATTCCATAAAAACAATGTTGAGCTTAGCGAGGGCGTTTTGAATAGGGTAGAGGAAAGCTTTGATTTTTTAGAGAAATTTTCCAAAAATAAAGTAATCTATGGCGTAAATACAGGTTTTGGACCAATGGCTCAATACCGTATAAAAGACGAAGACAGGTTGCAATTGCAATACAATTTAATCAGAAGTCATTCCTCTGGAACAGGAAAACCATTGAGTGCTGTTTGTGTAAAATCGGCTATGTTGGCCAGATTGAATACACTTTCATTAGGAAATTCAGGGGTTCATCCATCAGTCATCCATTTAATGAAGGAATTTATCAATAGAGATATTACACCACTTATTTTTGAACATGGTGGCGTTGGAGCAAGTGGTGATTTGGTTCAATTGGCACATTTGGCTCTAACTTTAATTGGTGAAGGCGAAGTTTTTTATAAAGGTGAAAGAAGAACTACGAAAGAGGTTTTTGAAATTGAAAACCTGCAACCGATAACTGTGGCAATCCGCGAAGGATTGGCTTTGATGAATGGTACTTCCGTGATGACTGGTATTGGGATTGTAAATGTTCATAATGCTGAGAAACTTTTGGATTGGGCTGTAAAATGCTCGTGTGCCATCAATGAAATCGTACAAGCTTATGACGACCATTTTTCGGCAGCATTAAACAATACAAAACACCATTTTGGGCAACAAGAAGTTGCAAGAAAAATGCGTGAAAATCTTGATGACAGCAAGTTGGTCCGAAAACGCGAAGACCATCTTTACACAGGTGAAAACAAGGAAGATGTCTTCAAGGAAAAAGTCCAAGAATATTACTCCTTACGATGTGTGCCCCAAATTTTAGGACCTGTATTGGACACTATAAAAAATACGGCATTGGTTTTGGAAAACGAAATCAATTCGGCAAATGATAATCCAATTGTAGATGTGAAAAACCAGCACGTCTATCACGGAGGAAATTTTCATGGCGATTACATCTCGTTGGAAATGGATAAATTGAAATTGGTTGTAACAAAATTGGCAATGTTGGCCGAACGTCAACTGAATTATTTATTGAATTCTAAGATTAATGAATTGTTGCCACCGTTTGTTAATTTGGGAACCTTGGGTTTCAACTTTGGTATGCAAGGTGTTCAATTTACGGCAACATCAACAACAGCTGAATGTCAGACCCTATCAACTTCAATGTACATCCACAGTATTCCAAACAATAACGATAATCAGGATATCGTGAGTATGGGAACAAATGCGGCAGTTATCACAGGAAAGGTAATTGAAAATGCCTTTGAAGTTTTGGCGATAGAATTGATCACCATTGTTCAGGCAATTGATGCCTTGGAGCAAAAAGATGCCGTTTCATCTGTAACCAGAAAAATGTATGATGAGGTGAGAAACATCATCCCTACATTCCAGCAAGATCAGGTAATGTATCCGTTTGTTCAAAAAGTGAAAGACTATTTAATGACAAAATAATAATCTACTAATTTTTATCTTTTTAAATTATGAAAAATGCAGCTTTTTTATTAGTATTGTTTTTTCAATTTGTTGGAGCACAAGAATTGGCATTGGTAAAACAAGATGGGAAATTTGGCTATTTAGCTAAATCTGGTGAATTTGCAATCAAGCCTACATTCAAGGAAGCCGAAAGCTTTTCAGATGGTTTGGCAGGAGTTCAAGAAAATGGAAAATGGGGTTTTATAGACCCAAGCGGAAAATGGATAATTGAACCAAGTTTCTCCAAGGTTAAATTTTTCGACAGTGGTGTTTGTATTGTTGAAAAAGACAAACAGTGGGTTTACATTAACAAGAAAGGTGAAGTTTTAAAAGTACCAAGTTCAGATAAATTATTTGATTTCGAAGGAGGCGTTGCATTCATAAGACAAAACAATAAAGTAGGTCTGATCAACCCAAAAGGTGAGATTGTCCTTCAGCCAACTTATGACATCATCAAGCCATTTGACGGCGATTTTGCAAGAGTGAAAAACAACGACAAGTGGGGTATTATCGATAAAAAAGGAAAACTTGTGGTCAATACCGAATATGATGAGATTGGCGATTTTTTCAAGAATACAACTTGGGCAAGAAAAGGCGAAAATTTTGGCTTGGTTACGGCAAATAACTTTACAGCTATTGAAGGGGTAGATAAAATCTGGGATTTCAATACCGAAGATAATACATTTGCAAGAAAAGGTGGCAAGATCGGATTCATCGATTTGAAAGGAAACTGGATCATCGAACCTAAATTTAAAAAAGTAAAGGCATTTTATAAAAACCTTGCACCAGTTGATGAAAATGGAAAATGGGGCTATGTCAATGTTAAAGGAGAATATGTAATCCAACCAACTTATGATGATGCAGAAGTTTTTGGTCCAGATGGATTGGCTCCTGTAAAGGAAAAAAAGTGGGGATTTATAGATGTTGCTGGAAAGCTCGTAATTCCGACGAAATATGATATTACGGCTGCAAGTCTGACTTCTATGTTTAAGAAAACCGACAAAGGCTTCATCAATGGTTTGGCTCGTGTTAAATCTGGTGACCAATGGGGTTTCATCAAAACTAATGGAGAGGTATTAGGTGGGAAATGGTTTAAAAATGCCGAATTATTTAAGAAATAAAATATATGAAATCGCCATTAAAAAGAGTTTATTGTAAATAAACACAAAAAAATAAAAGGCGATACCATATATGACCGATGAAAATAAAAATTTACATATATGAAATGTGCCTTAGTAACAGGAGGTTCCCGAGGAATCGGAAGTGCCATCTGTCAGAGATTAGCCGAAGATAAGATTTATCATATATTGATTAATTATCAATCCAACAAGGAAGCCGCCGAAAAGACTTTGGAAGAAGTCATCAAAAAAGGTGCAACTGGAGAAATAATTAAATTTGATGTTGCCAATGCCGAAGAAGTCAAGTCAGTTTTAACAGCTTGGCAAGAAGCCAATCCGGAAGCATTGGTCGAAGTTATCGTCAATAATGCAGGAATTACACGCGATGGTCTTTTTATGTGGATGACGCATGAAGATTGGAGCAATGTCATCAATACCAGCTTAAACGGTTTTTTCAATGTAACGAATTTCTTTATGCAGAAAATGCTTCGAAACAAATACGGACGAATCGTCAATATGGTTTCGCTTTCTGGAGTAAAAGGAACTGCTGGACAAACCAACTATTCTGCTGCAAAAGGAGCTGTTGTTGCAGCAACCAAAGCATTGGCACAGGAAGTTGCAAAACGAAATATCACAGTGAATGCTGTTGCCCCAGGATTTATCAGAACTGATATGACAAGTGATTTGGATGAAAAAGAATTGATCAAGATGGTACCGGCCAATCGATTTGGAGAAGCCGAAGAGGTTGCGGAATTGGTCGGATTCTTGGCATCAAGAAAAGCAGGATATATTACCGGTGAGGTGGTTAATATAAATGGAGGAATTTATTCATAAAAGTACTTTTTAAACAATGGACAAAAGGGTAGTAATTACCGGAATGGGAATTTATTCCTGCATAGGAACTTCAATCGAAGAAGTGAAGGAGTCACTTTATGAAGGAAAATCAGGAATAGTGTATGACGAAGAACGAAAAGAATTCGGATTTCAATCCGCAATAACAGGTAGGGTTCCAAGGCCAGACTTGAAAAACCTGTTGAGCCGTCGTCAGCGAATCAGTATCGGTGAAGAAACGGAATATGCATACATGGCAACCATCGAAGCCTTGAAAAATGCCAAGATTGACGACAGCTATTTTGATGAAAACGAAGTAGGAATTCTGTATGGGAATGACAGCGTTTCCAAAGCAATCATTGATGCTACCGATATTATTCGTGAAAAAAAAGACACCGCTTTGATTGGTTCTGGAGCCATTTTCAAATCCATGAACTCAACCGTAACGATGAATCTTTCTACCATTTTCAGATTGCGTGGTGTGAACATGACCATAAGTGCGGCTTGTGCAAGTGGTTCTCATGCCATAGGTTTAGGGTTTTTATTGATTAAAAGTGGCATGCAGGACATGATTATTTGTGGAGGAGCCCAAGAAATCAATAAATATGCAATGGCCAGTTTTGATGGTTTGGGGGTTTTTTCACCAAATGAAAAAAATCCTGCCAAAGCATCACGGCCTTTTGATGCCAACCGAGATGGTTTGGTGCCAAGTGGTGGAGGTGCAACATTGATTATTGAAAGTTATGAATCGGCAGTAAAAAGAGGAGCACCTATTCTTGCTGAAATAATAGGTTATGGCTTTTCTTCTAATGGAGGTCATATTTCAACGCCAAATGTTGAAGGTCCGGCAACGGCCATGAGACGTGCTTTAGAGCAAGCTGGAATCGACCCTAGCGAGGTGGATTATATCAATGCACATGCAACATCAACACCAGTTGGAGATTCTAATGAAGCTAAAGCAATTTTTGAAGTTTTTGGCGAAAGCAATCCTCATGTAAGTTCAACAAAATCAATGACTGGACACGAATGCTGGATGGCTGGTGCAAGTGAGATCATCTACTCGACCATTATGATGCAAAATGATTTTATTGCACCAAATATTAATTTAGAAAACCCCGATGAGGATTCTAAGAAGTTAAATATTGCTACGACTACAGTAAATAAAAAATTTGATATATATTTGTCGAATTCATTCGGGTTTGGAGGAACAAATTCAGCAGTGGTAGTGAAGAAATTTAAAATTTAAATAATGAATACAGAAGAGATTTTAGAGAAGATTAATGAGATTTTAGTAGACGAATTTGAAGTCGATGCAGAGGTTATCTCTCCTGAATCTAATCTTAAGGATACATTAGGATTGGACAGCTTGGATTATGTAGATTTGGTGGTAACAATTGAAGCCAACTTCGGTGTGAAATTGAGTGAACCTGATTTTGTTGGAATTGCTACTTTCCAAGATTTCTATAATTTAATCGAGCGAAAAATAGAGAACAAGAATTAAAACAATATGAGTCAATGGGATGGTAAGTCTAAAGGGACTCTTTTAGGGTATAAAATATTTGTATTCTGTATAAAAAAGCTAGGAATCAAAACAGCCTATACTGTCTTGGTTTTTGTAGCTTTTTATTATTTTTTGTTTGCAAGGAAATCCAATAAGGCTACCTTGTATTACTTGCGTGAACGACTTAAATATTCCTATTTCAAGTCGATTCTCATGCTCTATAAAAGTTATTTTACTTTTGGGCAGATAATCCTCGACAAGACGGCTATATCGGCTGGTTTAAGAAGTAAATTCACTTACGAATTTGACGGAATTGAGGTACTCAAACAACTTTTAGCCGAAAAAAAGGGAGGTGTTTTGATTAGTGCACATATCGGGAATTTTGAAATAGCCGAACATTTTTTTGCAGATATCGATCTCGAATGCCAGATCAATTTGGTAACTACTGATTTGGAGCATTCCGTAATAAAGGAATATCTGGAAAGCGTTACCCAAAAGTCGTCCATAAAATTTATTATTGTACGAGATGATCTGTCTCATATTTTTGAGATCAATAACGCATTATCCAATAATGAATTGATATGTTTTACAGGAGATCGCTATTTTGAAGGAACAAAAAGCATGACGGAAACCCTTCTTGGAGAAGAAGCCAATTTTCCGGCAGGTCCTTTTTTAATTGCTTCAAGGTTGAAAGTCCCAGTGGTTTTTGTCTATGTGATGAAAGAACCTAAATTGCATTATCATTTGTATGCAAGGGTAGCCGAGATAAAGCAACGTGACGAAAAAGGCCTTTTGAAAGCCTATACTCAAAGTGTTGAAGCAATGCTGGAAAAATATCCGTTGCAATGGTTCAATTATTTTATGTTTTGGCATAAATCAGAAAAATAGATAGTTCTAATGCGAAAATTGATATCAGATTCATTCCAATTTTAGCTAAAAATGATAATGTATGGAAGAGTTTGATTCAATTATAATTGGTTCGGGAGCTGGCGGATTGGCTACGGCACTTTGCCTGTCAAGGGCGGGACAAAAAGTTTTAGTCCTCGAACAGCATTCCGTTCCAGGAGGTTGGTGTCATAGTTTTACCTTAAACGGTCAGCGATTTAGTCCCGGAGTCCATTACATTGGTCTTCTTGATGAAGGTCAATCTACAAATGATTTATATAAAGGTTTGGGTGTTGCAAACGACATTGTTTTTTTTCGGATGAACACAAAAGGATATGATCATTGTATCATCAACGGAAAGAAATTTGACTTTCCGGCCGGAATTGAAAATCTCGAAAAAAGCCTGATCCAGCATTTTCCCAAAGAAGAAAAAAATATAATAGAATACCTGAACCTGGTAAAAAAAGTCAGTGACGAACTGCAACTGATTCCAAAGTTAAAAGGTTTCTGGCAAAATATAACTGTTCCGTTCAGGACGAAGCATTTTGGAAAATTTGCACTTTTCAGCCTTAAAAGAGTAGTGAACTGGCACGTGAAAGATCCGATGTTAAAAGCAGTTTTGAATGCACAGTGTGGTGATCATGGCTTACCTCCAAATAGAGCCAGCTTTCCAGTACATTGTTCGGTGATGAATCATTATTTTGAGGGTGGTTTTTATCCGATGGGTGGTGGTGGTGGAATTGTCAAAGCCATGACCACCAAGATAAAAAGCTATGGTGGCGTTGTTCGGACACAACAATCTGTGGCAAAGATTCTCATCGAAAATAAAAAAGCCTTTGGTGTGGAATTGACTTCTGGAGAAAAAATATTTGCCAAGAATATCATTTCAAACGCCGATCCATCCACAACTTATCTTAAACTGATTGGCAAGGAAAACATCAGCAAAAAACTCACCCAGAAACTAGAAAAGACAAAATATTCGGTTACTTCCCTGATTTTATTCCTCACATTGGATCTGGATGTAACACAATACGGCATTGATTCAGGAAACATTTGGAATTTTAAGGACGAAAATGTCGATGATCATTTCGAAACCCTTATGAGTGGCGATGTAACGCAAGGCGAAGAATTTCCAGCTTTTTTCATGAGTTGTACCACTATAAAAGATCCCGTAAGTTTTAACGGACGGTACCATAATTTTGAAGTGGTGACGTATGTTGATTATGAAAGTTTCAATGAATTTGACGGCGATGATTATCATTGTCCAAAATATGAAGCTTTCAAGAACAAGATCATCGAAAAATTCCTCAACAGTGTCGAGAAAATCATACCAAATGCCAGAAAACATATCATTCAGGCCGAATTAGGAACACCAAAAACAAATCAGTTTTACATCAATTCTACAAGAGGAAATGTTTACGGAACGGAGAAAACCTTAAGTCAGGTGGGACCTTTTTCCTATAAGAACAAAACAGAATTCGAAAATTTATTTCTTTGTGGAGCCAGCACGTTGTCGCATGGTGTAACTGGAGCAACCTATTCTGGATTGGCTACCGCTGCGACAATCTTAAACTGCAAGTCGGATGATTTGTTGATTGATGATCCTACTCAAAAAATAAATATTTTTGATGCCGAAGATCCTTCTTCCTGGAGTGATTTCATCCATAAAAAGAGGGAAGATAAGAAACGTACTTTTAAACAGCTGTAAGAGAATTAACACCAACTTCTTTTTAAAGAGTGGTGATAATTTTATATTTGTTGGATTATAACATCGGGAAATGAAAAACGTACTAGTAGTTTATTATACACAATCCGGACAACTGGAAGAAATTGCAAGGAATATTGCAAAGCCACTTCTTGAGGATGCCGAAACTTCGGTTACTTTTTTTAATATAGAGATGGTAAAACCATTTCCTTTTCCTTGGAAACCAGCACAGTTTTTTGATGTTTTTCCAGAATCATTTCTTCAGATTCCAACAGAAATTCATACTCCCTCACAGGACATTCTTTCTCAAAAATACGATCTGATAATTCTAGCCTATCAGGTTTGGTATCTTTCGCCATCCATCCCAATTACATCTTTCCTTAAAAGTGAATTTGCAAAGCAATTACTTGATGATACACCGGTTGTGACCGTTATTGGTTGTAGAAACATGTGGGCTTTGGCACAGGAAAAAGTAAAGACGCTTCTTAAAAATGTAAATGCAAAACTGGTGGGTAATATTGCTTTGGTCGATAGACACATCAATCACATCAGTGTTATTACCATTGTCGAATGGATGTTTACTGGAAAAAAAGAAAAATATTTGGGCCTATTTCCTAAACCTGGAGTTTCGGATAAGGAAATTTCAGGATCAACCAAATTCGGAACCATTATTCTTAAATATTTGAAATCAGATTCTTATATAAACTTGCAAGAAGAATTAGTGGCAAATGATGCTGTAGAAATCCGTCCTTTTTTGATAGAAATGGATAAAAAAGCCAATAAAATGTTTAAGATTTGGGCCAATACCATCATAAAAAAGACCAATTCGCGTCCCGTTTGGCTCAAAGGATTTTATATTTATTTGTTGGTAGCAATATGGATAATGTCGCCAATAGTATATATATTGCACCTTTTTACATTTCCTCTGAAATACCCTAAAATAAAAAAAGAAAAAAAATACTATAAAGGAGTTTAAAGATTAAAAAAGCATGCCTGAAGTTTACATCACGAGATCTGGAAAATATTTGCCAAACGAGCCTGTTTCTAATGACGAAATGGAATCATTTCTTGGCTTGATAAACGATGCTGCCTCAAAAGCACGTCGAATTATCCTTCGGAATAATGGAATTAAGTCGCGGTATTATGCTTTAGACAAGGACGGAAATCCAACTCATACCAATGCAGAACTAACAAATAATGCAATTAAAGAACTTTTTGACGAAAGTTTCACTTCAAAAGATATTGAATTGCTTTCGTGTGGCACTTCAACTCCTGATCATTTATTGCCTTCACATGCCGCAATGGTTCACGGATTGATGAAAAACCAGTCGGTAGAATTGAATTCCTCTTCAGGAGTTTGTAATGCTGGAATGAATGCCTTGAAATTTGGCTATCTTTCTGTAAAATCAGGAAGTACGAACAATGCAGTTTGCACAGGCTCAGAAAGGGTTTCAACCTGGATGCTTGCCGATAAATACGAAAATGAAATCGACAATCTTAAAACGCTGGAGGAACAACCCATCATCGCTTTCAAGAAAGATTTTCTTCGTTGGATGTTATCCGATGGTGCCGCTGCTTTTTTATTAGAGAATAAGCCAAAAGGCGAAAACCCTCTCAAGATGGATTGGATGGAGGCATTTTCCTATGCTTTTGAGCTCGAAGCGTGTATGTATGCCGGAGGCGATAAATTAGAAAATGGTGAAATTAAGCCGTGGAGCGATTATAAATCAAATGAATGGCTCACGCAATCGGTGTTTTCAATCAAACAAGATGTGAAAATATTAGATCAATATATCCTTGTCAAAGGTGCTGAAAGTATGAAAAAGGCAATGGATAAAAACAATGTCAAAGCTGAAGATATTACCTATTTCCTGCCACACGTTTCGTCTCATTATTTTGTAGCGGGATTAAACAAGGAATTGTCAGCATTAGGTGTTGAAATTCCGATGGAAAGATGGTTTATGAATTTAGACAGAGTCGGAAATGTTGGTTCAGCTTCAATTTATCTCATGCTGGAAGAATTGATGAATTCAGGAAAATTAAAAAAAGGAGATAAAGTTATGCTTTCGGTTCCAGAAAGTGGAAGATTCTCCTATTCTTATGCCTTTTTAACGGTTTGCTAATGGAAAACAATTTACCCATATTAGATGAAAATTTTGTTGGAAATCTTATCCCTCAAAAAGCTCCCTTTGTTATGGTTGACAAGCTACTTTCTTTCTCCGAAAATGAAGTCGTAGCAGGTCTGACCGTATCCGAAGACAATATTTTTTGTGATAATGGAACATTCCAGGAGTCAGGATTAATTGAACACATGGCACAATCTGTAGCATTGTTTACAGGCTATCAATTTTATTTGAAGAATGAGCCAGCTCCAACAGGATATATCGGTTCGATCAAGTCAATTGCCATTACGACATTACCAAAATTAGATGATAAAGTGGAAACAACCGTAAATGTACTTCATGAATTTATGGGTGTAACGCTAGTGGACATAGTTTCAAAATTAAATAATATAGAAATTGCACGAGGACAAATGAAAACCGTTCTTGCAAGTTAGGATATGCAGTCTGCCGAAAACAATATCGAAATCCAGAATTATCTGCCGCATCGGAAGCCGATGCTCATGGTCGATTGGATATTGGAAATAAATAATGAAGAAGTAAAGACCGTTTTTAAAATAAAGCCTGATAATATTTTTGTAAAAAATAATTTCTTTGCAGAAGTAGGACTTATCGAAAACGCGGCACAAACCTGTTCATCAATTGTCGGGCAGTCTTTTTTTCTAGAAGGCGATTATCAGGAAAGAAGCGATGTTGAAGTGATTGGGTTCATAAGTGGCATAAAAAGAGTAACAGTACTCGAGTTGCCCCAAGTTGGCAGTTCTATTCATACAAATGCTGTTTTGTCTTCTCGTTTTGATACCGATGAGTATATCGTTTGCACAATGACTTGCACTACCTTTTGTGAGGAGAAGAAACTTTTTGAGGCAGAAATAAATTTATTCATTCAAGAGAAAAGATAATGAAGAAGGAGGAAGTACCACAGGACAAAAGCAGCCTTTCATCCATAAAGATGAAGGAATTGTGCTATGCTACCGATGAAAAAGGAAATTACACAACAGCCTTAAGTACAGGTTGGGAACCCAAGACAATTGCATTGGAAAATTCCATCCAAGAGGTGAATGAAAGGATTGAGGAAGCGAATCAAAATGTAAAAAACGGAAAAGCAAGTCCAATCGTCTATTTTATGGAAGTACATAAAATGGATTGGTTGACACTTTCAAGTTATGTAAACATGTGGAAATGGCGTGTAAAAAGACATGCGAAACCATCAGTTTTCAATACATTAACTAACAAGATTTTATCAAAATATGCCGAGGCTTTTGAAATTTCGGTCGAAGAATTAAAAAACTTTAAAGGCAATTAATGGAAACTAATTTTATTCACCATCAGTCTGCACATTGCGAGAACGGTGTTGCTTCGAACTTGTTGAAGCACCACGGAATAAACATTAGCGAACCAATGGTTTTTGGAATTGGCTCTGGACTTTTCTTTTTCTATTTGCCATTATTGAAAGTAAATCACGCTCCAGCCATCAGCTACCGACCAATGCCTGGCTCCATTTTTAATAAGGCAGCGAAACGATTAGGCATTAAGATCAAGCGTGTAAAGTTTTCCAATCCAGAAGCCGCCCAGAAAGCATTGGAAGAAAATTTAAAGAACAATATTCCTTCAGGATTGCAGGTTGGAGTTTACAACCTGACGTATTTCCCAGATGAATATCGTTTTCATTTCAATGCACATAATTTGGTTGTATATGGGAAAAAAGAAAATAATTTTTTAGTAAGCGATCCTGTAATGGAAACGGTTACGGTTCTGACGGATAAGGAATTAGAAAAAGTACGTTTTGCAAAAGGGGCACTTGCACCAAAAGGCCAAATGTATTACCCAATTGAAATTCCATCGAATATTGATTGGGAAACTGCCATAAAAAAAGGAATTAAAAATACCTGCAACGATATGTTGGCTCCATTGCCGATTATCGGTGTTGCCGGAATGCGTTATTTGTCTAGGAGTATCCGAAAATGGCCGGTTAAGAAAGGGGTAAAAGTGGCGAATCATTATCTGGCACAAATGGTTCGGATGCAGGAAGAAATAGGAACTGGTGGTGGTGGATTTCGTTTTATATATGCCGCCTTTCTTCAAGAAGCATCTGTTATTTTAAAGAACGAAAAGCTAAAAGAACTTTCTTTAGAAATGACCAACATTGGTGATTTATGGAGGGATTTTGCTGTAAATGCTGCACGAGTTTATAAAAATAGAAGCAATCAGGCGGACGTTTACAACAGTCTGGCCAATGAACTCTTGAAACTGGCTGATTTAGAAGAAGCTTTCTTTAAAAAACTTAAAAAGGCAATCTAAATTATGAGTGCACCAATAATTCAAATCAACGAACTTTATAAAAAATATAAAGATGCCGACTTTTTTTCAGTGAACAACTTAAGTTTGTTGATTGATAAAAACGAAATCTTTGGACTTCTTGGTCCGAATGGAGCAGGAAAAACCACGTTGATTTCAATTTTGTGCGGCTTGATAAAGCCTACCTCTGGCAAGTTCACGATCAATGGTTTGTCTTACGATAAAAATGCTACTCAAATAAAGAAAACAATTGGGGTCGTACCTCAGGAATATGCCTTATATCCAACCTTAACAGCCCGAGAAAATCTTCGGTATTTTGGTAGTATGTACGGACTGAAAGGCAAAGAATTGCATCAAAAAGTAGATGAAGCCTTGGAGCATCTGGGACTTTTGAAATTTGCCGATAAAAGAATTGAAACATTTTCCGGTGGTATGAAACGCCGAATAAATCTCATTGCGGGAATATTGCACGAGCCGGCTGTATTATTTTTGGATGAACCAACTGTTGGGGTAGATGTACAGTCCAAAAACGTGATCATAGATTATCTGAAATCATTGAATGCGAAGGGAACAACAATCATCTATACTTCGCACCATCTTTCGGAAGCTCAGGATTTCTGTACTAAGATTGCCATCATAGATCAAGGGAAGATATATGCAGAGGGAACTCCAAAAGCATTGATTTCAAATACACCAAATGCTTATAATTTAGAAGACGTATTCATCTCACTAACAGGAAAGGAGCTTCGCGATGATGTATAAATTTCTAATGTCGGTTTATAAGGAAATGCTCCTGCTTAAAAGAGATTTCGGCGGACTAGTCATCTTGTTCGTGATGCCGTTGGTACTTATTGTTACGATAACCTTGATACAGGACAGCACCTTCAAATCTGTAACGGAAAGCCGTATTCCGATTCTTTTGGTTGATAATGATAACGGAGCCATTTCAAAAACCGTCAAAGAGAATTTGGAAGAAAGTGGTTCTTTTGAAATCGTCACTAAAATTGATGGTATCCTCATTAATGAAGCTGTTGCAAAAGAAGCAGTTTTTAAAGGAAAATACCAATTGGCGATTGTTATTCCTGCAAAATTAAGTTCCGACTTGCAATTAAAAGTAAATCAGAATGTAGAAAGAATAGTTGGTAATTTAGGAATGGGTGAAGCTACAACTGTACCTGAAAAGACTGCAAAAATAGCCTCAAAAGAAGTCAGATTGTATTTTGATCCTGCCACACAGCTTGCGTTTAAGAATGCAGTGAAAAGTGCCATCGATAAAATGATTTCCCAAATAGAAACCAAGTCCATCTACACCGCATTCCAAGATCAATTGGGAGAGGGGGATGAAGCCATCTTTGAGCAGGAAAGTTTTATTGTCTTCAAGGAAATGATGCCAAAAGTAAACGACAAGGAAGTACTGCCAAATTCAGTACAGCACAATGTTCCGGCTTGGGCCTTGTTTGCCATATTTTTTATAGTTGTGCCACTTTCCATCAATATTGTAAAGGAAAAGGGACAGGGAACACAAATCCGATTGATTACAAATCCGGTTCCGTATGCAGTAATTATAGCTGGAAAAACAGCGACTTATCTTATAATTTGCATGATACAATTTTTCCTTATGGTTGCCGTCGGAGTTTATCTTTTTCCGTATTTAGGACTTCCGGTTTTGGATGTTGAAGGAAAATTATTCTTGATGAGTGTCGTAGCCTTGTTTTCAGGATTGGCGGCAATAGGATTTGGAATTTTGCTAGGAACAATTGCCAAAACACAGGAACAGTCAGCACCGTTTGGAGCAACTTCTGTTGTAATTTTGGCAGCCGTTGGAGGTGTCTGGGTGCCTGTTTTTGCCATGCCGAAAATCATGCAGCATATTTCGCAGATTTCGCCAATGAACTGGGGATTGAATGCTTTTTATGATGTGCTTCTACGCAACGGCAATCTGCTTGAAATCCTTCCCGAAATTAATTTATTACTTTTGTTTTTTATAGGTACAATAACCCTTGCAATCGGCTATGATAAAAAGAAAAGAGCAGTATAACGAAGTGGAAGCACTTACGGTAAGTCAAGAAATCCGTGTTCGGTTTAATGAAACAGATCCTTTGGGGATTGTTTGGCACGGCTATTATATAACGTATTTTGAAGACGGACGTGAAGCTTTTGGCCGCGAACATGGAATTTCCTATTTAGATGTACATCAATTTGGCTATACGACGCCAATTGTAAAGTCAACCTGTGAACACAAATTGTCGTTACGCTATGGCGATGTGGCTCGGATAGAAACCACAATTGTAGATTCTCCGGCTGCTAAGATGATTTTCAGGTATAAAATTTATGATGCCAAAAATGAAATTGCCTGTACAGGTGAAACCGTTCAAGTATTTGTTGATGCTTCGGGAACATTATCGTTGAATTTTCCACCTTTTTTTGAGGAATGGAGAAAAAAAGTTGGCTTGTCTAAATAATGGTAAGAAACGTTTACATAACTGATACAAATTGCGTCACGCCTTTAGGTTTTGACATTGCTTCTAATTGGGAAACCTTGATGAAAGGCAATTCCGGAATACAGTTGCACAAAAAACTCGAGATGCTCGAATCGTTTTATGCCTCCATCATAGATTCGGAAAAATTAGATGATGCCTTCTCCACAATTTCAGGGGAAACGCATTTTACAAAACTAGAAAAGATGTTGCTTCTGGTTTTAAAGCCCTTAATCGAGAAACAAAAAATTACGGATAGAACTGCTTTTATTTTTTCGACAACCAAAGGAAATATTAGTCTTTTGGAAAATGAAAATAGTTCAATTGAAACCGCTCATTTATCGGCTTTAGCCAAAAAAATAAGTCGCTTTTTTGGATTTACAACCGAACCGATAGTGGTTTCAAATGCTTGTGTTTCGGGTGTTTTGGCAATAGCAGTTGCAAAAAGAATGATACAATCGGGAGTCTATGATGATGCTTTTGTGGTTGCTGGAGACGAAGTTTCAGAATTTGTTCTGTCAGGGTTCAATTCTTTTCAGGCAATGAGCGATTCACCTTGCAAGCCTTATGATAAAGACAGGAATGGTGTAACATTAGGCGAAGCTACGGCAGCGGTTTATATTACCTCAAATGAAAATAAAGTTCAAAAAGTTGCTGTGAAAATTATAGGAGATGGTGCTATAAACGATGCCAACCATATTTCCGGCCCTTCCAGAACGGGTGAAGGCTTGTTCAGGAGTATCGAAAGCGCTTTTAAAGAATCGGGTTTAGAACCTGAAAAATTGTCTTATATTTCGGCCCACGGAACGGCAACCTTGTATAATGATGAGATGGAAGCTGTGGCTTTCAATAGATTGGGTTTGCAAAATGTTCCCGTGAACAGTTTGAAAGGTTTTTATGGGCATACTTTGGGAGCTTCCGGACTATTGGAAACGGTGATTGCCATTGAAAGTGCTCGGAAAAATCAGTTAGTGGATTCAAAAGGTTTTACCGAAATGGGAACAACCCATCCAATCAACATCATAAAAGGAAATGCCGAACAAGAGATTGATTATTTCCTAAAGACAGCTTCCGGTTTTGGCGGTTGCAATACGGCCGTTTTATTTGAAAAAGTACATTAATTTGAAGTCAAATACCTATATATCAAACTATTGTGTAATCGAAAATAATTCGGTTACTGTAAATGGTGAAAAGCAGTTCGAATGGGAAAATACTTCCTTTTCTGAATTTGCAAAGATGGCTTATAAGCATTTTGGAATGGAATATCCAAAGTTTTTCAAGATGGACAGTTTGAGTAAATTGGCCTTTCTTGCATCGGAAATTATTCTGACTGAAATTGTAAATAAGGAAGATGAAAATGATATTGCATTGGTATTCGCCAACAGGTCTTCAAGTTTGGATACCGATGTAAAATACCAGGATTCAATTGCCGATAAGGAAGCTTATTTTCCGAGTCCGTCGGTATTTGTCTATACATTGCCAAACATTTGTATTGGCGAGATCAGCATCAAGCACAAACTGCAATCTGAAAATGCTTTTTTTGTTTTTGAGGATTTCAATGCAGGTTTTATGAGTGATTATGCCAATTTGCTTTTGGATACCAACAAGACCGAAAAAGTACTTTGTGGCTGGGTTGAATATTACAATGAAAATTTTAAAGCCTTTGTTTATCTTGTAGAAAAGCAAGGCGAATTAATACATAACGAACAAACAATTACTACATTATACAATTAATTATGGAAGCATTAAAACAAGAATTAAAAGCAAAAATCATTGAAGTTCTGAACTTGGAAGATATTACTGTTGAAGACATCAACGACGATGACACGCTATTTGGAGATGGATTAGGATTGGATTCTATTGACGCTTTGGAATTAATCGTTTTATTGGACAAAGAATACGGTATCAAATTGACCGATCCTAAAAAAGGAAAATCGATTTTTGTGTCAATTGAAACAATGGCCAATTTCATCGCGGCAAACAGAACGAAATAATTTTATGAGAAAAAAAGTTGCGATAACAGGAATGGGAATAATTTCTTCGATAGGAAATACTGTCGAAGAAAATTATAATGCCTTGGTATTGGGAAAAAAGGGAATTTCTTCCATTGAAAATTTTGAGACGATCCATAAGGAAGTCATCAAGGTTGGAGAAATCAAACTAACAAACCAGCAGTTATCGGAACAACTTGGCATTTCATCAGATAATAATTTTTCCAGGACTTCGCTTTTGGGAGCCATTGCGGCACAACAAGCAGTTGAAAATGCCGGAATTCAAGATATAAATGATTACAGATCGGGATTGATTTCAGCTACAAGCGTAGGCGGAATGGACATGACAGAGAAATATTATTACAAATATTTTGAAAATGAAGCCTATCAAAAATACATTACTAGCCATGATGCTGGAGATACGACTCATAAAATCGCAACACATATTGGTCTGAAAGGATTTGTAACTACGGTAAGTACCGCCTGTTCATCTGCTGCAAATGCTATTATGATGGGAGCTCGAATGATTCAATCAGGACAACTGGATCGTGTTGTTGTGGGAGGAACAGATGCCTTGGCCAAATTTACCATCAATGGCTTTAAAACCTTGATGATTTTATCGGATACTTATAATCAACCTTTTGACAACAACCGTAAAGGTCTGAATTTGGGAGAAGCCGCCGCTTTTCTAGTTTTAGAATCTGAAGAAATTGTGCAAAAGGAAAACAGAAAAGTTTTGGCGTATGTTTCCGGTTTCGGAAACGCGAATGATGCTTTTCACCAGACTGCTTCTTCTGAAAATGGAGAAGGAGCTTTTCTGGCCATGCAAAAAGCCTTGAAAGTTGCCAATTTGAAACCATCGGATATCGATTATATCAATGCCCATGGAACGGCGACTCCCAATAATGATTTGTCTGAAGGTCGTGCTATTTTGAGGGTGTTTCAAGAAAACGTGCCCGATTTTAGTTCGACAAAAGCTTTTACAGGTCATACTTTGGCAGCTGCCGCTGCGATTGAAGCGGTGTACAGCGTTTTGGCACTGCAACACAATATTGTTTTTCCGAATCTGAATTTTGAAACCCCGATGGAGGAATTTGATTTGGTGCCGCAAACTACCTTAAAGGAAAAACCAATCAGCCATGTCTTGTCCAATTCATTTGGATTTGGAGGAAATTGTTCAACTGTCTTATTTTCAAAAAGCTAATGAAGAATTGTTATATCAATGGAGTAGGCTGTATTTCGACCCAAAATACTTTTGATGCCGATTTTTTGTCGGAAGTGACAATCAATGAAACCGAAAATGTCTTGTTTGCCAATCAGCCTTCATACAAAGAATTTATCGCTCCAGTGGCAATCCGCCGAATGGCAAAAGGCGTTAAAATGGGAATTGCAGCATCCGCGAAAGCGTTAAAAGAAGCGAATGTTACGATGCCGGATGCCATCATTACAGGAACAGGAATGGGCTGTGTGGAAGATTCAGAAAAATTCCTGAAGGCAATTATTGACAACAATGAGGAATTTTTAACGCCAACTTCTTTCATCCAATCAACCCACAATACCGTTGGAGGACAGATTGCTTTGGGATTGCAATGCAAAGCCTATAATTTTACGTATGTAAATGGAGCTGTCTCTTTTGAAACTTCTCTGCTTGATGCAAAAATGCAAATTGAAAACGAAGAAGCCAACTCTATCTTGATTGGTGGAATTGATGAAACGGGGTCACACACTATTGAATTATTCAAACTTGCTGGTTTGATAAAAAAAGAAACAGACCAACCTTATTCGGTTTTAAACTCAACTTCAAAAGGCGTTGTTTTTAGTGAAGGTGCCAGTTTTTTTGTTTTAGAAAATGAAAAGAAAGAAAGCAGTTATGCTTATGTAGAAGCTGTTTCGATGATAAATACATTGGAAAAAGAGGAAGTTGAAAGCCATATAGCATCTTTTTTGAGTGCCAATAATTTAAAAGTTTCGGATATCGATGCTGTTGTTTTAGGCAATAATGGCGATGCAGAGTTTGATGGATATTATGATGTTTCGAATACGATTTTTAATGAAACGCCTCAAATTTTTTATAAGCATTTGAGTGGCGAATACAATACCGCTTCGGCATTTGGTTTCTGGGTTGCTTCAAATATAATGAAAACTCAAAAATTATCTGAAATTGTCAGTAAGAATCATATCTTTAGAGAGGAATACGAAACTATTTTACTGTACAATCAATACCGAGGTAAAGACCATAGTTTAATCCTGATGAAGAGATGCTAAAACATAAAACCATAACCTTTTTTTGTGTTTCCATCTTGGTTATGATGCTTGTTTTAAGTTTTTTATCGGAAGTGAAATGGTGGTATTTCTTATTGCTTTTTTTATTCTGGCTGGTAATGACCGTTTGGGGTTCTTCAGACATTCGTTTAGGGTATTTTATAAAAACCTATTGCAATAATCAGGACGAAAAAAAGCGAAGAATTGCCCTAACGTTTGATGATGGTCCTCATCCGATGACGGAAAAAGTCTTGGAAATACTTCGAAAACACAATGCAAAAGCAACTTTTTTTTGCATAGGAACCCAAATTGAAAAATATCCCGATATTTTTAAGCGGATTATTGAAGAAGGCCATACCATCGGCAACCATAGTTATTCGCATTCCAATTCATTCGGAATCTTTTCTACGGAAAAAGTAACCGAGGAAATTCTACACACCAATACAATAATAGAACAGCTTTCAGGTAGCAAAGTATTGTTTTTCCGACCACCATTTGGAGTTACAAATCCAAGGATAGCCAAAGCAATTTTGGATACAAAACATTATGTAATTGGATGGAACAATCGTTCGCTTGACACTGTTATCAAAGAAGAAGCAAAAATTCTCGAAAGGGTAAAAAGTAAAGTCAAGCCGGGAGGAATCATTTTGTTGCACGACACTTCTTTAAAATCGGCCAACGTTTTGGAACAGATATTGCTATTTCTGAAATCTGAAAATTATACAATCGTCCCCGTTGATGAATTGCTAAACCTACCAGCTTATGAAAACTAGAATTTTTTTGCTATTGTTTTGTTTAATGAATCTGAATATTTTTTCGCAAGAGAAAATGTCAGCTTCGGAGATTACTTCTTTTAAGGCCATTGTTGAGAAAGAAGCTAAAAACATCAAATCACTAAAAACCGATTTTATTCAATATAAACACCTTGATTTTTTGTCGAAAGACATTGAAACCTCTGGAAAAATGTATTTCAAGCAACCCAATATGTTGAATTGGCAATACACAAAGCCGTATCAGTACAGCATCGTTTTTAAAAATAATAAAGTTTATATTAACGATCAAGGTAATAAAAGCACAGTCGATGCCAATAGCAAGATGTTTGAAAAAATCAACAAGATGATTGTTGGAAGCGTGAGTGGAAACATGTTTGACGACAAGGAATTTACGATTACTTATTTCAAGAACAAGGATTTTAATATTGTGAAATTAACCCCAAAGACGGCATCCATCAAAAAATACATCAATCAAATCGATTTGCATTTCCCGATGAGTGATACCACGGTTTCGGAAGTGAAATTAACGGAACCTTCAGGTGATTTTACACGAATCGTATTCAAGAACAAACAACTTAATGCAAAAATAGATGATTCGATTTTTACAAATTAGTTTGCTTTCATTCTTTCTGGTATCGTGCAAATCCTATCAGGTTGAAAACGCAGTTGCAAAAGAACTTTTCGTTAAAGAATATAAGAATCTTTACTTTTCTGATTCCAAAACAGATTATGTTTATAAGGCAACAATTGAAGTCTATGGGAACCAATTGAGTGGTATTTTCATCGCCAAAAGAATTAGCGACATTACACATAGGGTTGTTTTTACTACCGATTTTGGTAATACTTTGCTGGATTTTGAGCTTTCGGAAAATGATTTTAAAGTGAATTATATTCAGGAAGATTTAAACAGGAAGATTATCATCAATACTTTGCGAGATGACTTTCGTTTGCTTTTGAAAGAAAACCATACTGTCCAAGAAATTTTTGAAAATGATGAAAATATCATTTATAAATCGGCCGATAAAAAAGGATTTAATTATTTTTTTGAAAGTAAAGTTGATAAAAAATTGACGAAGATCATTAATGCATCTAAAAGTAAGGAAAAGATTATATTAGGTTTTGAATCAAAAAGTACTATTTTTGCCCAAAGCATCACCATCCAACATAAAAACATCAAGCTTAAAATCACATTGAATCAAATTACTAATTAATCAAATTAATGATGAAAAAATTAATTGTTCTGGCATTTTTTTATGCCTTTGGAGTTTCAGAAGGTAATGCACAAGTTACTTTCAAACCAGGAGTTAAGGCAGGTGTCAATTTTGCACGTTTTACGCAAAGCGACAATCCGAATGAACGATTCTACGGAAAAACAGATTTTTATGCAGGTATTTTTGGTGCTTTAAAGTTGTCTAGGGTTTATACAATGCAACCAGAAATCCAGTATTCAAGACAAGGTTCTGGAATTGAGTATATTGATTCTAACAACATCAAGCATGATGATAAAATCAATATTTCCTATTTGTCATTAATGCTTGCCAATAAATTCACATTCGATAAATTAAATATTCATGTTGGTCCTACGTTCGATATAAAAATAAATGACACAAAAAAGGAACTTAATAGTTATGATAATTACAATTATTATGACGACGATTACAGCAATGGTATAGACATGGCAATTTTTATTGGAGCAGGTTATAGCATCACCAATAATTTAGAATTTGAAGCCAGAGTTAAAAAAGGAATTATCCCTGTTAATGATGGTTGGGATAGCGAAAACATGGTTTTTCAACTTGGACTTGCTTATACTTTTGATACTAAATAAATTTAAATAAACACCATGTTGCTAAAGGATTTTTACAAGGTTGAAAAACTAGAAAATGTTTCTGAAGGAAAATACAATGCGGTTGTGCATCTAAACAATCAGCACGACATCTTTAAAGGACATTTTCCAGGAAATCCAGTAACACCCGGTGTTTGCATGATGCAAATAATCAAAGAACTTTCGCAGGAAATTGTTGGAAGTTCTTTGTTTATGATAAGTTCTTCCAATGTGAAATTTATGGCACTCATTAATCCGGACGTTCATCCTGTTCTAAAATTGGAGTTGGAAATTTCTGGAGATTTTGATACTGAAATAAAAGTAAAAAACACTACTTTTTTTGATGAAACTGTAGCGTTGAAATTGACCAATACGTATAAAAAAGCATAATTTGAAAACATTGTTTTCCATATTGTTTTGTCTTCTTTTTCTAACAGCCCAGGAATTACCTGATGTTAGAGAACAATATTATGATGCTTCAAAAACAAAGGAAAGTGCGGAACAATTCCACAAATTACTTTCCAATTATTCCAAAAGCAACAGCGTGATTTTGGCCTATAAAGGAGCTTCCATTACATTACAATCAAAATTTGCATCTGGCGTAAAACAAAAAAAACAATTGTTTATAGAAGGTGCCACATTGGTTGAAAATGCCGTAAAAAATAGTCCAGAGAATACCGAAATCAGATTGGTTCGCTTGAGTATTCAGGAAAATGCACCTAAAATTTTAAAGTATAAGGCAAATATTGAGGAGGACAAGAAAGTCATTGTCGATACTTTTGACAAGCTTCCTCAGGATTTAAAAGCCTACATAAGAGATTACGTAAAGCAGTCTAAAGTTTTTACCGAAAAAGAAAAACAACAGCTACTTAAATAGCACGGTATGAATCCAAATCAATCCATCAGTGAGCGAATTGAAAAGTTGCAGCTGTGTGTTATTATTCCCACTTATAATAACCATAAAACGTTACGTCGTGTTATTGATGGCGTTTTAAACCATACCCAAAATTGTATTGTTGTAAACGACGGTTCGACTGATTCTACAAAAGAAATTTTAAGTTTTTATCCTCAAATTGCAATACTCAATCTTCCAAAAAACAAAGGAAAAGGAAATGCACTTCGTGAAGGTTTTAAGAAAGCGAAGGATTTAAAATATCAATATGCAATCACGATTGATTCAGACGGACAGCATTATCCTGATGATATTCCTGTTTTTATAGACCATCTTGAAAAGGCTGAAAAAGAGGTTTTATTGATTGGAAACCGAAACATGGATCAGGAAGGCATTCCTAAAAAAAGCAGTTTTGGAAACAAGTTTTCTAATTTCTGGTTTTGGTTTGAAACGGGAATCACTTTAGAAGACACACAATCCGGTTACAGGTTGTATCCATTGAGATTTATCCCGAAACGACTCTACACCAATAAATTTGAATTCGAGATAGAAGTGATTGTTCGAACTGTTTGGAATGGAGTAGAAGTGAAGAACATTCCAATCAATATTTTATACGATCCAAACGAACGCGTCAGCCATTTTCGTCCGTTTAAGGATTTCACGAGAATCAGTATTCTCAACACCATTTTGGTTATTATCACCCTTTTATACATAAAGCCGAGAGACTTTTTCAGGAGTCTCAAAAAAAAAAGTTTTAGGGATTTTATCCGTGAAGATGTTTTAGCCAGTTCCGATTCTAATTTAAAAAAAGCACTTTCGATTGCATTGGGTGTTTTTGTGGGAATTGCACCCGTTTGGGGATTCCAGACTTTGGCTGTTATTTCTTTGGCAGTGGTACTTCGATTAAATAAAGCACTGGCTTTTGCCTTTTCCAACATTAGTATTCCACCGATGATTCCCTTTATTGTCTGGGGTTCGTTGGAAATAGGCAGTCTTTTTGTTTCAAATCCAATTGTATTCAATTGGGATACTTCGATAAATTTTCAAGAGGTCAAAATTCATCTCTTTCAATACCTTGTTGGGAGTTTTGTGTTAGCAACTGTTATGGCAATTCTTTTCGGGGTTGGAAGTTATTTAGTACTTTCGCTGTCGAAATCATCACGAAGATAAATGCACCATTATTTCCTTCAAATCCATCATTTTGTCCAGCGAAACAAGCTTCTGGCGACAGGAGTTGCGTTTGCATTTTTGCTGGTTTTTGGTTTTTTTGCCTCGAAGATTAAATTTGAAGAAGACATCACCAGGATTATCCCGAAAAACGATCAGTCGGACCTTACGGCAAAAGTACTCAAACAACTTAATTTTTCTGATAAGATAACCGTCATCATTGAAAAAGATAAGAATGGAACCGTAGATGATTTGGCAGAAACGACGACTGTTTTTCTAGACAGCATTGCTTCTTGTAAGGATTATATAAAAGACATTCAAGGCAAAGTTGAAGACGAAAACATTCAAGAAACGTTTGATTTTGTTTACAATAATCTTCCCTTATTTCTAGACGATGCAGATTATGCCCAAATCGATAAAAAACTCAATAGGGACAGTATCTCCGTTCAAGTACAACAAAATTACAGGACGTTGATTTCGCCTACCGGAATTGTTGCCAAGGATTTCATTTTGAATGATCCGTTGGGTATTTCTTTTATTGCATTGAGAAAACTCCAGCAGTTGAGTGTTGGAGATGAATTTCAACTTAAAAACGGATTTTTGGTCACTAAAGATGAATCCAAATTATTGCTTTTCATCAATACCAAATTAAGCGGAACAGAAACCGAGAAAAACACCCTTTTTGTTGAGAAATTAAACGCTGTAAAAAGCAATTTGAATGCTCAATTCAAAGGAAAAGCAACTGTCGATTATTTTGGAGCTTCCCTGATTGCAGTTGCCAATGCAAAACAAATCAAGCACGACATCCTCACGACCATAATCGTATCGTTGGGATTGCTGATGCTGATTTTAATTCTGTTTTATCGAAAGTTACTCATACCAGTCATTATATTTATCCCGACCATTTTTGGAGTGGCTGTTGCCATTGCCTGTTTGTATTTTATAAAAACAACTATTTCCGCCATTTCTTTGAGTGTTGGTGCCGTACTTTTGGGAGTTACCATCGATTATTCCCTGCATATTCTCACACATTACAAGAACAATACCGAGCTGAAAACTTTTTACAAAGACATTACAATGCCGTTGATAATGAGCAGCACGACAACCGCTTTGGCTTTCCTCTGTTTGCTGTTCGTAAATTCTGAAGCCTTGAAAGATTTAGGGATTTTTGCAGCAATTAGCGTTGTGGTTAGTGCACTGTTTTCACTGTTGATTGTTCCTCATTTGTATAAGCCTAAAGCGAGTGATGTGAATAAGAAAACAATTTTAGACAAGGTTGCCGGTTTTTCTTTTGAACGGAATAAATTCCTTATCGTTTCAAGCGTAGTACTGATTGTAGTGAGCTTTTTTACTTTTGGAAATGTAAAATTCAACAACAACCTTTCGGAACTTAATTTTATTCCTGCCGAAATAAAAGATGCCGAAGCAAAGCTTGAAGGAATTACAAATCTGACTTCGAAGTCTATTTACTTGGCTTCTTATGGCGATTCCATGGAAGAAGCATTACAACAAAACAATAAGCTCTTTGAAAATCTTTCAGCAAAGAAAAGAGAGAAGGAAATATTGAATTTCAGTTCTTTAGGAGGTATTGTCCAGCCAAAAGAAATGCAGCAACGTAAAATTGAGAAATGGAACATATTTTGGACAACAGAAAAGAAAATATTTGTACAAAATAATCTCGTTGCAAGTGGCAATACCGCTGGTTTTAAACCACAATCGCACCAACGTTTTTATGATTTGCTTCAATCAAAATTTACTCCAATTAGTTTTGAAGAATATGCCAAAGTAAAGGCCTTTTTCTTGGATGAATTTGTTTCGGCAAAGGATGGTTTCTACACCGTTTCATCGATTGTGAAAGTTTCCAACGATCAACGCGATGCATTTGTCAGCAAAATAAGTGCAGAGGAAAAAGTGATTTCCATTGATCGTCAACAGATGAACGAAACGTTTTTAGGAAAACTTCGTGACGATTTTAATGACTTGGTGAATTATTCATTATTGGCTGTGATTCTTGTTTTATTCGTTTTCTTCCGAAGAATTGAATTGGTCATCATAAGTACAATTCCAATCATCATTACCGGACTTGTAACTGCCGGAATAATGGGCATTTTTGACATCCAACTGAATATTTTCAGCACGATCGTTTGCACCTTGATTTTTGGTCACGGTGTAGATTTCAGTATTTTCATGACGAGTGCCTTGCAAAAAGAATATACCACAGGAAAAGATGAAATGCCAACGTACCGAGCATCCATAATTTTGGCTGCCTTGACTACAATTTTGGCAATCGGAGCCTTAATTTTTGCCGAACATCCCGCTCTAAAATCTATTTCATCTGTTTCATTGATAGGGGTTTTCGCCGCTTTACTGATCACGTTTATTTTCTATCCAATCCTCTTTAGGATTTGCATTTTCAATAGGGTAAAGAAAGGAAAATCACCCATTACGCTTCGATTGCTGGTTCATTCCACACTTTCGTTTATTTATTATGGTTTGGGAGGATTTCTGCTTTCTTTGATAGGTGAATTGGTCATGAAAATTATTCCCTTAAAAAAAGAAGTGAAAATGATGTGGTTCAGACGAACGATGTCTAAATTCATGAAGTCGGTTCTATATTCTAATCCATTTGTAGCCAAAAAAGTGGTCAACGATAATGGAGAAACTTTCGAAAAACCATCCGTAATTATTTCCAATCATACTTCGTTTTTGGATACGCTTGCAGTTGGAATGCTGAGTCCGAAAATTATTTTCTTGGTGAACGACTGGGTTTATAATTCGCCTTTTTTCGGAAGAGCCGTAAAACTTGCAGGTTTCTATCCCGTTTCCCAAGGTGTAGAAGGAAGTGTCGAACATTTGCGGGAAAAAGTGGAGCAAGGCTTTTCATTGATGGTTTTTCCAGAAGGTTCACGATCGGATGATGGAACCATTCAGCGTTTTCATAAAGGAGCTTTTTATCTGGCCGAACATTTTAATTTGGATGTCGTGCCGGTTTACATCCACGGAAATTCGGATACTTTGCCCAAAGGCGATCATATCATTTATGATGAAAATATTACCGTTATTATTGGTAAAAGAATCGAAGCCGATGATTTGTCTTTCGGAACAAAATATTCTGAACGGAGCAAAAAGATTAACCATTATTTCAGACAACAATTCAGCCAGTTGCGAAAAACGTTTGAAGATGAAAATTATTTCAGGAACAAGCTCTTTTTAAGTTTTTTATACAAAGAGTACGAAGTGATTAATGAGGTGAAAACGGATTTCCAACAAAGAAAATCATTATATTTCAAGCTGAATGATTATATCAAGGAAGATGCAATAATTTTGCATATAGCCAATGATTTCGGTCAGTTGAATATTTTGTTGGCTTTGCAACAGCCCAAACGAAAGGTTTTTTCATACATTGAAAATGAAGAAAAAAGAAACATTGCAACAGCGAATTATTTGCTGAAAAAGCGTAAAATTGTTTATTTGGATGATCGTATAGAAAATAATCAATATGAAACCCTTTTGATTTCAAATGATAATCCAGCAATAATAAAAAGTTTAGAATTAGGGGATAGCATACAGCAAGTCATTTTGATAAGTCAATTTGAATTGAAAAGCCATTTTATAGGTCTTGGTTTTGAGGAGCATAGAGTAGAGGAAGGCTTATTGGTTTTAAAGAAAAAAATGTGAAAAAGAGATACGATATAGTAATTATTGGCAGTGGTTTGGGCGGTTTGGTTTCGGCTATCCTTCTTGCAAAAGAAGGAAAGAGTGTTTGTGTTTTGGAAAAAAACAATCAATACGGAGGAAACCTGCAAACGTTCGTACGGGACAAGACTATTTTTGATACCGGAATCCACTATATTGGCGGATTGGCTGAAGGACAAAATCTTCATAAATATTTCACCTACATCGGCATCATGGACGACTTGAAATTAAAAAAGCTGGACGAGGATGCCTTTGATATCATTACTTTTGATGATGACAAAACACAGTATCCACATGCCCAGGGATATGAAAATTTCATCAAGCAATTGGCTGTTTATTTTCCGGAAGAAGAAGAAACAATCCGAAAATATTGCAAGCAATTGATTTACACCTGCGATTCGTTTCCGCTTTATAATCTCAAGCAAGGGGATGGCTATCATAGTGATGTCCTCTCAATAAATGCAAAGCAATACCTTGACGAATTGACCGATAATGAAAAATTGAAAGCTGTTTTGGCAGGTTCTAATTTTTTATATGCTGGAATTGCCGATAAGACACCTTTTTATGTTCATGCGTTATCTGTTAACTCCTATATTCAAAGCTCTTGGCGTTGTTTAAAAGGAGGAAGCCAGATTACAAAATTGCTAATAAAGGAACTCCGAAAATATGGGGGAGAAGTTTACAAGCATCGTGAAGTTACAGGTTTCGGATTCAATGATGATGATAAGCTGATTTCAGTGAAAATAAAGAATGGAGAAGAATATTTCGGAGATATTTTTATTTCGAATATTGAACCGAAGAGCACATTAAAAATGATAGGTGAGGATAAATTCCGAAAGTCCTATTTCAGCAGAATTCAGAGTTTGGAAGTGTTACCATCGGCATTCAGTCTCTATGTGGTTTTTAAACCTAAAACCTTCAAATATCTGAACCATAATTATTATCATTTCAGGGACAGTACGAGGGTTTGGAATGCCAATGAATATACCGAAAAATCGTGGCCGGAAGCCTACATGGCATCCATGAATATTTCCGAAGAAAATCAGGTTTGGGCCGAAAGTTTGACCGCCATCACGTATTTGAAGTTCGAAGAATTTAAAGAATGGGAAACCACACACAATACTGTTGCCGACAAAAATGAAAGAGGAGATTCGTATGAAATATACAAGGCAGAAAAGGCGGAGCTGTTCTTGAAGGAAATTGAGAAAAAATTTCCAGGAATTCGGGATTGTATCCGATCTATTCATTCATCGACACCATTGTCCTACCGTGATTATATTGGAGGACACGAGGGAAATCTGTATGGATATATAAAAGATTCCAACAATCCGATGAAGACCTTTATTTCGCCAAAAACAAAGGTTGAAAATCTATTTCTCACGGGACAAAGCATCAACATGCACGGTGTTTTAGGTGTAACTATTGGAGCTGTAGTAACGTGTTCGGAAATTCTAGGAAAGGACTATCTTATCAATAAAATCAACCGTCAATTAGCTGAATAAGAATGAAAGGGGATATCAAAATACTATTTTCTTTAGGGATCTTATTTTTGATGTTCTCCTGCGGAACTTCCAAATCCATTCATCATCAGCCAGAACTAGAGGGGTACAATCAGGAAAAGCCTGTTGTTGTCAAACATTCTGACACACTTTTTTCTTCGGGTTCTAATTATTTCATCAAGAACAAGCAACAGCTTTGGGAATTGTATATTTCGGGAGATGCCTTGCAGAGGGGACTGTTGGCAGGAAGCCTTTCTGAACATCTGGTTCAAAAACAAGAACGTGTTTTCTTTTCGAAAGTGAAGGAAATTGTTCCTTCGAGATTCAAACAGAAACTGCTTCGGGAATTCCTGAAATGGTACAATCGAAAGATGTATCTTCACATTCCAGAAGAATATAAAACTGAAACGTATGGCGTTTCCCAATATGTTTCGGACGATTATAATAATTTGGCTCCAAAATATTTACGAACTTTATACCTTCACGGAGCTCACGATATCGGACACGCTCTTCAAGATTTGGCCTTGGTGGGATGTTCATCTTTAGCAGTTTGGGGAGATAAAACAGAGGATGGGGAATTGTTGATCGGTAGAAATTTCGATTTTTATGCAGGTGATGAATTTGCAGAAGACAAGGTTGTCGCTTTTATAACTCCAGATAAAGGACATCCTTTTATGACGATAACCTGGGGCGGAATGATAGGAACTGTTTCGGGAATGAACAAGGAAGGATTGACGGTTACAATAAATGCCGGAAAGTCAAAAATCCCTTTGGTTGCCAAAACGCCTATTTCTATCTTGGCTAGAGAAATTTTACAATATGCTTCGACGATTGATGAAGCTGTTGCTATTGCTGAAAAACGAGAAGTATTTGTTTCCGAATCCATTATGGTGGGAAGTGCCAAGGACAAGAAAGCTATTCTGATAGAAGTTTCTCCAGAAAATTTTGGAGTTTTTGAAGTTCAAAACAGTAATCAGTTGGTGTGTACGAATCATTTTCAAAGTGAAGCCTATCAGTCAGATCAACGGAATAGTGCCCATATTGAAGAAAGCCATTCCAAATACCGTCACGATAGGATAAAGGAGCTTTTAGCCGAAAAGGAAAAAATGAATCCGTTGAAAATGGCAGCAATTCTTCGAAACAAGGAAGGTTTAGACGATAAGCAAATCGGATACGGAAACGAGAAGGCCTTGAATCAGTTATTGGCACATCACGGCGTTATCTTTAAACCCGAAAGCAGGATGGTTTGGGTTTCGTCGAATCCGTATCAATTGGGTGAATTTTTGGCGTATGATCTGAATAAAATTTTCAATAAGAACGAAAAAGATTTTAAAGTTCAAGGTTCAGATTCGATGAATATTCCAAAGGATGAATTTCTGAAGACGAAAGCATTTAAAGAATATGAACAGTACCGAATCAGTACTCGAATGATAGATGATGCTATTTCTAAAGATCAAGATTTAACGGCTGATTTTATATCTGAATACCAAAATCTCAATCCCAACCACTGGATTGTATATTATAAAACAGGAAAATATTACTATAATAAAGGTTGGTATAAAGCAGCGGAACTGGCGTTTCAAAAAGCACTGACCAAAGAAATTACAACAGTTTCGGATAGGATTCAAATAGAAAAATACCTGAAAAAAATAAAACGAAGAAGAAAATGATACCAGCTATAGAGAAAGCATCCGTACAGGAAATTAAACAATTTCAGGAAGAAAAACTGAAAGAATTGCTGGTTTATTTATCCGAGCATTCTCCTTATTACAAGGCGATGTTTGAAAATAAGAAAATTGATATTGAAACTATAAAAACACTGGAAGATTTACGTAAGATTCCAGTTACCACCAAGACTGATATCCAAGAAAATAACGATGCCTTCTTCTGTGTTCCGATGCATAAGATCATCGATTATGCAACCACTTCAGGAACATTGGGTGATCCGGTAACATTCGGCTTGACCGATAAAGATTTGGATCGTCTGGCCTACAATGAAGCCATTTCATTTGTTTGTTCCGGTATCCAAGAAGGCGATGTGGTGCAACTGATGACTACCATGGACAGGAGGTTTATGGCAGGATTGGCCTATTTTCTCGGACTTCGAAAACTTGGTGCTGGTGCAATTCGTGTTGGTGCCGGAATACCAGAATTGCAATGGGATTCGATTTTAAAATACAAACCAAAATACTTGATTGCCGTTCCTTCCTTTTTATTGAAAATGATAGAATATGCCGAAAGCAACAACATTGATTACAATGCCTCAAGTGTTGAAAGCGTCATTTGCATCGGAGAATCCCTGCGGAATCAGGATTTTTCGCCTTCTATTTTGGCAAAAAGAATTGCTGATAAATGGAACGTCAAGTTGTTTTCAACCTATGCTTCTACCGAAATGAGTACGGCTTTCAATGAATGCGAACATTTCCAGGGAGGCCACCAACATCCAGAATTAATTATCACTGAAATTCTAGACGAAGGAAATCAGCCGGTAAAACAAGGTGAAAGTGGAGAGTTAACCATCACCACACTTGGCGTTGAAGCACTTCCCTTATTGCGTTTCAAAACAGGTGATATCGTAAAGTTGCATTCTGAACCATGTCCTTGCGGAAGAAATACGGTTCGTGTCGGACCCGTTTTAGGACGAAAACAGCACATGATAAAATACAAAGGAACTACCTTGTATCCGCCAGCCATGCACGATTTGTTGCGTTTTTTCGAAGGCATACAAAGCCATCTGATTGAAATTTCTACCAATGATCTTGGAACAGATGAAATCCTCATCAAGATTGCTTCTGACCAGCCATCGGAAGAATTGATGAATCAAATCAAGGACCATTTTAGGGCAAAACTGAGGGTTACACCAAAAGTTGAATTCGTTGCTCAAGATGAATTAGCCAAAATTATTTTTCCACCTATGAGCCGAAAACCTATTACTTTTTTGGATAAAAGGCCCTAATAATTCATAAAAAAAAAACAACGTTTGGACACAAAGATTTTTTAGAGATTTTAAACACGAATTTCACTAATTTTCAAGAATGAATTTGTGAAAATTAGTGAAATTTGTGTCTTTTCTTATGGTGACGATTAATTGATTTTCACCAAATGGGCTTCAATCTTATCCCTGCTAGATTCGTATTGTGCAGGCAGTTTCAAGTTCTTGCCTAACTCTTCCAAGGTTTCATCAACTGTAAAGCCTGGGTTTTCGGTTGCCAATTCAAAAAGTACCCCTCCTGGTTCTCTAAAATAAAGAGAATGAAAATATTGCCTGTCGATTTGTGGCGTGATAGACAAGCCATATTGCTCTATTTTTTCACGGAAATACATCAGTGAAGCATCATCTTTTACTCGGAAAGCTACGTGATGAACAGATCCGTTGGCAACGTGGCCTCTGTGTTCTTGAGGCAATTCTACCAGGTCAACAATAGCGGCATTTTCAACCGTATCAGTGGCATAACGGTAGCGGTTTACGTCCTGATCGATCAATTTATAACCAAATATTTCGGTGAGGATTGCTGCCGTTGGCTTGATGTTGTTCAGCGTTAAAGTAATGTTGTGGAAGCCTTTTGTGGCAACGTTTGCTGTTACTTCATCTGTTTCCCAAGCTTTCCTGTTATCCTCACTTTTAGACTCAATCAATTCCAGTTTTAAACCATCTGGGTCTAAAAACGTAAGGTACTTTTCTCCGAACTTTTCAGCCGGTTTGTTGTAAATCACATTGTATTTTTCAAAGCGTTCCTGCCAGAATCCAAGGCTTCCTTTCGGAACAGAATAGCCGATTTCAGTTGCCATTCCAGAGCCTTTTCGGCCTTGCTGAATGCCTTCTCCCCAAGGGAAAAAAGTCAGAATCGTTCCAGCACTTCCTACTTCATCTCCAAAATAGAAATGATAGGTTCCCGGATCGTCAAAGTTCACCGTTTTCTTGATAAAACGTAATCCCAATACGTTAGAATAGAAGTCAAAATTGCGTTTGGCATCACCTGCAATTGCAGTAATGTGATGCAAGCCTAATAATGTGTTTTCCATGATATTTTTAATTTTTTGTTGTTATTAATTTCTTATACAAATTTACATCGGTCTGAAATCGTGTGCATTGAACTGGGACAAGAAAGAGCGACATCTAAATTTGAAAAGTTAATACTGTTTTTTTTGTTTGGTAAATGAATCGCTTCCTTATAATTTTATAAAGATCGATTTTCGAACTTTTTCCTCCAGATTTCGGGTTTTGTGTCCTTTTCCTGTCAAGTCTTCCATCAGTAAAATCGAGCCTGTCGGAAAGCTTCTTTTTTCTCCCAGCGAAGTTTCAATTTCCACTCCACCTTCAAGCAAAACGATATATTGACGGTCTGGAGCATTATGAAAATCATAATCATAAGAAGGGGAAACTTCCCTGAACACAATGGATGTTGCAGGTTCGTCATCCGACAGAAAACCAATTTCGCCTTTGTCGTTTAAGGGAACTTCAAAATCTTCGAAGTGACTTTGGCTATTGACATCGCTATAAATTTTAGTGATTGTGAACATATGTTTTCGATTAAAATTCAATAGTGTTATTTGAGGTTAAAGACAAGTTGGTTGGCAAGGTCAATTTCCTCCTGATTGATGGTATGTCCCATATTGTCATAGATTTTCTTGGTAACCGAAGCACCCATTTTCTTCAAGATAATTTCCGTTTCATTGACTCTTTCAACAGGAACGTGCATGTCAGGGTTACTCGTTCCGATAAATATTGGTGTGTTTTCAAAGTTTCCAGCATAATTTTCTTCAGATAAAGAATCACCAATTAATCCGCCAGTAAAAGCTACAACACCTCCATACTTTGATGCATTTCGAGCCACAAATTCAAGCGAAAGACAAGCACCTTGAGAGAATCCCAGAAAATAAATATCTTCGCTTTTGATTCCGTTTTCTTGAATTGTTTCTACAATTTCGGCAATAGTGTCGAGCGATTTTGAAAGCGAAGGTTCGTTTTGCGGAATTGGAGCCAAGAACGAATAAGGATACCAAGTATGGTTGTCGGCCTGAGGAGCGATCAATGCAAAATCGGCCACGTCAAGATGTCTTGAAAGCGAAAGGATGTCGTGTGAACTTGCACCGCGACCGTGAATCATGACGAGGGCTTTTTTTGCTTCTTTTAAAGGAATTCCGGCTGTTATATTTTCTAAATTCATAAGTATTGATTTTAAATTATTTTTTCCAGATATCGGCAAATTCATCCGGACGTTTTTTGAATTGGGCATGAACATAAGGACAAAGAGGCAAAACCATCATCTTGTTTTCACGTGCATAACGTGTCATTTCCTCCAAGAGTTTTTTCGCAAAACCTCTTCCTTCGGCTTCGGGCTCAACTCCTGTATGATAAACCGTCAGTAAATCATCTTTGATGCTAACGGTCATTTCGCCCAGCTTTTTTCCATCTTCATAAAGGTTAAAAGCACCGTGTTTTTTTTGGTCTAATTCTAATTTTATGGTTTCCATATCTTTAATTTGTTTAGTTATGCTTTATTGATAAGACAAAATTAGCTTCTATTTAAAGTTTGTGCATTGAACTGGAACAAGAAAAAAGAGTAAAAAAAATCATTTAAATGTATTCGCTTCAGTAGATTAAGTTAAATAAAACCAGTTTTAAAGTTTCCCAATTGCTTGTTAAATCTCGAAAGCCCTTATTTTCATAACATCAAATCAGATTTAATTTTCTATTTTTAACCCATAACGAAAAACAAAATATGGCATCAGGATTTTTTGCAATTTTAGATGATATCGCCGCCTTGATGGACGATATCGCCGTTACAAGCAAGTTGGCCACTAAAAAAACGGCAGGAATTTTAGGAGATGATTTGGCGGTGAATGCTGAAAAAGCTACTGGTTTTCTGGCATCAAGAGAAATACCTGTTTTGTGGGCGATTACCAAAGGTTCTTTTATCAATAAGGTGATTATTTTGCCAACCGTTTTCTTGCTGAATTATTTCTTTCCAGTTGTTATTACCATTATTTTGGTTTTGGGAGGAGTCTATTTAGCCTATGAAGGTGCCGAAAAGATTGTAGAATTTCTTTTCCACCGTGCCAAAAAAGGACACGAAGTGCTTCATGAAAGTGTGCTGCCTGAATCGGATGAAAATTCTGAAAAGTCAAAAATAAATTCAGCTATAAAAACCGATTTTATTCTCTCTTTGGAGATTGTGATCATAGCTCTGGCAACGGTCATCGAGCAAGAACATCCTTTACTGACCCAAATTCTTTCTGTAACTTTTGTTGCAATCATAGCAACTGTAGGAGTTTATGGTATTGTGGCACTAATTGTAAGAATGGACGACGCTGGTTTTTTTCTTATAAAGAAATCAGGAGACAAGGGATTTCTATCTGTTGTCGGACAGATTCTAGTGAAAGCATTGCCTATTATCATAAAGATTCTTGCGGTAGTGGGAACGATTGCCCTGATATTGGTTTCAGGAGGCATATTCGTGCACAACATTGAGTTTTTCCATCACTTGTTTCCAACAGTTCCTTCAAAGATCAAGGAGTTTGGTTTCGGATTAGTGATTGGGCTCTTGACAGTTGGGCTTGTCGTGGTTTTCAAGAAATTATTTCTTCGGAAAAAGAATAATTAAGTCTAAAAGAGAAACCATTCTGATTACAAAATTTAAAAGTTGATGTTGCCAAGATTCTACATTAAAATGATATTTTAGTACAACAATGAAACTGCATATTTGATAACTTTACAAAAATGTATTTTATAAATTATGCAATTCATAAAAAAAGCCCTCTTATTTTTGTTTTTGATAGCATCAAGTATTTCATTTTCACAAATAAAGGATACTGATGTTCTGTTTTATATTCCACAAGGAAGAACAGAGAAAATAGCCGATAATGGAATTGTTTTAATCAGTTCTGCATCGTCAATCACCTTCAGTTTTACTGGAAATTCATGCGAAATTGCATTGCAATCAGTAAACGAAAATGGTCATCACGCCTATGTTTCCCTTGAATTGGATGGGAAATATATAGGAAGGCTTCGAGTGGAAAACCAACTAAAAAAGTATCCAATAAAAGTTGCTTCGGGAAAAAGACATACACTCAAAATTTTCAAGGCAACGGAAGCTTCTACAGGTGGTATCCTGTTCAATGGAGCAACCGCGAAGCTGATTCCAACCTCCATAAAAGAAAAGAAAAGAATAGAATTCATCGGAAATTCCATCACCTGCGGAATGGGTGCCGATGTAATTGAAATTCCTTGTGGCCAAGGCGAATGGTTCGATCAGCATAATGCTTACATGGCTTATGGACCAGTGCTTTCAAGAAATCTGGATGTAGATTTTCAATTGAGTTCCGTGTCAGGAATGGGTATGTATCGAAATTGGAACGACGAGACAGAACCCGTGATGCCAAATGTCTATGGAAATTTGCATTTAAACAATGATGCATCAAAACCTTATGATTTCAATTTCAAGCCAGACATCATTAGCATTGCCTTAGGCACGAATGATTTTTCTGAAGGAGATGGGGCAAAAATGAGACAGCCTTTCAGTGCCGATAAGTTTGTTTCCAATTATGTAAGTTTTGTCAGGATGCTTTACAAGCACAACCCAAATGTGCAAATCGTTGTGGTAAACAGCCCGATGATCAATGGGGAAAAGGACAAGGTTTTCACTGACTGTCTGGAAAAAATCAAGGATTCATTTAAAAATGAAAGCTTTAAGCCGATTCAAATCTTCAAATTTAAGGCAGTAACACCACATGGTTGCACTTCGCATCCTGATGCCGAAGACCACAAGATTATGGCAAGCCAATATGAACCCTTCCTGAAAAAGCTCTTGAAGTAAAATTCTAATTCTAAAGATGAAAAAATACATTTTACTATTTTTAGTTTTCACCAATCTCGCATCGGCAAATGTTGTGCTTCCCACTATCTTTTCGGATAATATGGTACTGCAACGAAATTCCGAAGTGGAAATTTGGGGTTGGGGAAGTCCAAAGGAAGAAATCGTTATCACTACAAGTTGGAACAATCAGGAATATAAAACCGTACCTAATAATGAAGCCAATTGGAATTTAATCCTAAAAACTCCCGAAGCTGGCGGACCATTCGAAATCACTATAAAAGGCTACAACCAAATCATCTTAAAGAACATATTAATTGGCGAAGTCTGGCTTTGCTCAGGTCAATCCAATATGGAAATGAACGCTTTTTGGGGAATCAAGAATGGAGAAGAGGAAATAAAATTGGCGGATCATCCCAACATCCGTTTTTTCAGCGTTCCAAAATTAACATCAACAACACCACAGGACAATCTTCCAGCAAATTGGGAAATCTGTATGCCAGAAACAATGAAATATTTCAGTGCCGTGGCCTATTTTTTTGCCCTTCACCTGCAAGATGATTTAAAAAATGTTCCCATCGGACTCATCAATTCGTCTTGGGGAGGAACACCGGCTGAAATCTGGATTCCCGAAGCAACCATCAAAAACAACAGCGAACTGACTGCATCTGCCAATAAATTGAGCACAACCGAATACGGTCCGAATTTACCTGGACGAGCGTTCAATGCGATGATAAATCCTTTGACAGGGTTCAAAATTGCAGGGGCAATTTGGTACCAAGGCGAAAGCAATGTTGGTGCTAAAAATTATGAGAAAACCCTTTCTTTGCTTATAAATTCGTGGCGTGAAAAATGGCAACAGGACTTTCCGTTCTATTTTGTGCAAATCGCTCCATATCAATATGGCGATGACCATTTCGAAGGAGTTAAAATTCAAAACGCACAACGAAAAACCTTGCAATTGGTCGAAAACACAGGAATGGCAATGACTTCCGATATTTCTACAACGGATGACATTCATCCAAAAGATAAAAAATCGGTAGGAAATCGCTTGGCCGAAATCGCCCTAAAAAAACATTATAAAACCCGAAATACGATTGCTGAAGGACCACTTTTTAAGAATATTGAAATCAAAAAAAATACCATTTCCATCACTTTTGATCATGCAGAAGAATTGTATTTCAAGAACAAAAAAACGGCACTTTTTGAAGTTGCAGGAGCCGACAATATTTTCCATACAGCCGAAGCCAAAATCAAGAACAATAAAATTGAAGTCACATCAAAAGCCGTTAAAGAACCAAAAAAAGTACGTTTTGCTTGGAAAAACACAGCCCAGTCAGATGTTTTCAACAGCGCCAATATTCCCGCTTCTGCTTTCATAAGCGAATAGTTTTTTAATTTGAAGCAGAATTCGGAAGTGATGATCAATAAACAACAGTCCCGTTTTCCGAAGTAGTTTTTGCCTCGAACCCCGAGGCAAAAAGCTACTTTCTCCAACCGGGGCTAGGGAGAATGGTCAGTGAATTTTTGCAATCATTCCGACTATTGTGTGCCATACAAACCGAAAAAAAACAATAATGAAATTCATTTCAAAAACATATTTATGAAAAAAAATACAACCATCATAACAGGGATTTTTACCCTCTTTACCCTCACCTCAATGAATGCACAAAACAAAGCCCATCTCGACAAGAAAAAACCAATCGAAGAACGAATTTCCCTTTTGATGAAGGAAATGACCCTTGAAGAAAAAGTAGGTCAAATGAACCAATACAACGGTTTTTGGGACGTAACCGGACCCGCTCCAAAAGGAGGAAATGCCGAACTGAAATACGAACACCTACGTAAAGGATGGGTGGGTTCGATGCTAACAGTTCGTGGCGTAAAGGAAGTCCGTGCCGTCCAAAAAATTGCCGTTGAGGAAACCCGTTTGGGAATTCCGCTTATTATTGGTTTTGATGTAATCCATGGTTACAAAACTTTGAGTCCAATTCCATTGGCAGAAGCGGCAAGTTGGGACCTGGAAGCCATCAAAAAATCAGCACAGATTGCCGCCGATGAAGCTTCGGCTTCGGGAATCAACTGGACTTTTGGTCCAAATATGGATATTTCCAGAGATGCAAGATGGGGAAGAGTAATGGAAGGTGCCGGAGAAGATCCATATCTGGGAAGCAAGGTTGCTGTTGCGAGAGTGAAAGGTTTTCAAGGCAATTTAGCCGATAACAATACGATTGCAGCTTGTGCCAAACATTTCGCAGCTTATGGTTTTGCCGAAGCAGGATTAGACTATAATACGGTCGACATCAGCAATTCTACACTTTACAACACCGTTTTGCCTCCGTTCAAGGCAGCATCGGAAGCAGGCGTTAGAACAATGATGAATTCTTTCAATACATTGAATGGCGTTCCTGCAACGGGAAATAGTTTCCTGCAAAGAGACATCCTAAAAGGCAAATGGAACTTCAACGGATTTGTGATTTCCGATTGGGCTTCGGTCCGAGAAATGATTACCCACGGTTTTGCGAAAGACGAAGCTGAAGCAGCCTTAAAAGCCATTCAAGCAGGTTCGGATATGGATATGGAATCCCATATCTATGTGGCAGAATTGGTAAAATTAGTCAACGATAAAAAAGTAGAAGTTGCATTGGTTGATGATGCTGTTAAAAGAATCCTTCGCGTAAAATTTGAGTTGGGTCTTTTTGATGATCCTTACAAATATTGCGATGAAAAACGTGAAAAAGCTACTATCGGAAACAAAGCCAACAATGACGGTGTTCTGGATATGGCCAAAAAATCAATCGTTTTGTTGAAGAATGAAGGCAATTTACTTCCGTTGAAGAAAACAGGACAGAAGATCGTTCTCATTGGTTCTTTGGCAAACGACAAGACAAGTCCATTGGGAAGCTGGAGAATTGCTTCGGATGACAATACAGCCGTTTCGGTTTTGGAAGGAATGCAACAATACAAAGGCAATCAGCTTCAATATGAAAAAGGTACTGAACTTACGATAGGAAAAACAACATTCTTGGACGAAGTGGTTTTCAATACCACCGATACATCCGGTTTTGAATCAGCTAAAAAAGCAGCTTCAACGGCAGATGTTGTAATAATGGTTTTGGGAGAACACGGTTTTCAAAGTGGGGAAGGACGAAGCAGAACCAATCTTGATTTACCTGGAAATCAACAACAATTATTGGAAGAAATCTATAAGGTAAACAAGAATATTGTTTTGGTTTTGAATAACGGACGACCTTTGGCTTTGCCTTGGGCTGCTGAACATGTTCCAGCAATAGTTGAAGCTTGGCAGTTGGGAACTCAAACAGGAAATGCCGTTGCCCAAGTTCTATATGGCGATTATAATCCGAGTGGAAAATTACCAATGTCGTTTCCTAGAAATGTTGGTCAGTGTCCAATCTATTACAATCATTTCAGTACGGGAAGACCTATTGATAGTGATAAAAATGTATTTTGGTCACACTATTCAGATGTTGAAAAAACACCATTATTCGCTTTCGGACACGGATTAAGCTACACGACTTTTGGTTATAAGAATCTGCAAATAGACAAACTAAATCCATCTAAAGGAGAAACGGTAAAAGTTTCGGTTGATGTAACAAATACAGGAAATGTGGATGGAAAAGAAGTAGTTCAACTTTATATTAGAGATGTAACAGCAAGCCTTTCTAGACCAGTAAAAGAACTAAAAGGCTTCGAATTGGTTTCCTTGAAAAAAGGGGAAACGAAAACCATCACTTTCAATTTGACAGATGCTGAACTAGGCTTCTACAACAACAACGGAGAGTATTTAGTAGAAGCAGGGAAGTTCAAAATATTCGTAGGAACGAGTTCTACAGAAGTTTTGGAAAGCGAATTTGAATTGAAATGAAAAAAGAGTAGGTATTAAAAATAGGTTTAATTTTTGTTTCAAGTTTTTGTGAAAAAAAAGGCTGTTTGATTTAGTTCAGACAGCCTTTTTACATTATGAATAAGTGTTTTTTAATCCAAAAGTACATCCAAAATCGTAATCGCCGCCTCACTAATTTTGGTACCAGGACCAAAAACAGCAACAGCTCCAGCATCAAATAAGTACTGATAATCTTGAGCAGGAATAACACCCCCAACAATTACCATGATATCTTCGCGACCGTATTTTTTTAGTTCTTCAATAACCTGAGGTACCAAGGTTTTATGTCCGGCGGCAAGAGAGGAAACGCCCAGAATATGCACGTCGTTTTCCACGGCTTGCTTGGCGGCCTCGGCAGGCGTTTGAAACAACGGACCTATATCCACATCAAAACCTACATCGGCATAGCCTGTGGCAACAACTTTTGCTCCACGGTCATGACCATCCTGACCCATTTTGGCAATCATGATTCTTGGTCTTCTACCTTCTTGCTTGGCGAATTGATCGGCTTTTTGCTTGGCCAATTCAAAACTCTTATCGTCTTTAATTTCCTTGCTGTACACGCCACTAAAAGATTTAATTTGTGCTTTATATCTTCCAAAAACCAGTTCCAATGCATCACTTATTTCGCCTAGAGTAGCACGATTTCGGGCTGCATTCACTGCTATTTCTAATAAATTACCTTGTCCGCTTTTGGCGGCTTCGGTCAATTCATTCAAGTTCATTTTTACTTTTTCGTTGTCACGCGAAGCTTTTATTTCTTCTAGTCGTTCAATTTGCTGACGACGAACCATCTGATTGTCGACATCCAAAATATGCAATGGATCTTCTTTTTCCAAACGGTATTTGTTGACCCCGACAATAATATCCTGACTGCTGTCGATTCGAGCTTGCTTTCTTGCGGCAGCTTCTTCGATTCTCATCTTCGGAATTCCAGCTTCGATGGCTTTTGTCATACCGCCTAATTCTTCTACTTCGAGAATCAATTCCCAAGCTTTTTCGGCTATTTCTGCCGTAAGGCTTTCAATGTAAAAACTTCCTGCCCAAGGATCGACGGTTTTGGTGATTTTGGTTTCTTCCTGAAGGAAAATCTGGGTGTTTCGGGCAATTCTGGCGGAGAAATCGGTTGGTAAGGCGATTGCTTCGTCTAGGGCATTTGTATGTAGAGATTGTGTTCCTCCAAAAGCGGCAGCCAAAGCTTCAATGGTTGTTCGGGCTACGTTATTGAATGGATCCTGCTCGGTCAAACTCCATCCAGAAGTCTGGCAATGGGTTCTTAAAGCTAAAGATTTATCGTCTTTTGGATTGAATTGTTTGACCAGTTTTGCCCAAATCATTCGTCCGGCTCTCATCTTGGCGATTTCCATAAAATGGTTCATCCCTATGGCCCAAAAGAACGAAAGGCGAGGAGCGAACTCATCAATTTTCATTCCAGCGGCAAGTCCTGTTCGGATGTATTCCAAACCATCGGCTAAAGTGTAAGCCAACTCAATATCGGCTGTAGCTCCAGCTTCCTGCATGTGGTAACCCGAAATGGAAATTGAGTTGAATTTCGGCATTTTCTTGCTGGTAAAATCAAAAATATCAGCAATAATTTTCATCGAAGGAGTAGGAGGATAGATGTAGGTATTCCGAACCATAAATTCCTTCAAGATGTCGTTTTGGATGGTTCCGGAAAGCAATTCAGGTTTCACGCCTTGCTCTTCTGCAGCAACAATATAGAAAGCCATAATTGGCAAAACCGCACCGTTCATGGTCATTGACACCGACATTTCATCAAGCGGAATTTGGTCGAATAACACTTTCATATCTTCGACTGAATCAATTGCAACACCTGCTTTTCCAACATCTCCAACCACACGTTCATGATCGGAATCATAACCACGGTGTGTTGGCAAATCGAACGCTATTGAAAGTCCTTTTTGTCCGGCAGCGAGATTTCTTCTGTAAAAAGCATTACTTTCTTCTGCGGTTGAAAATCCTGCATATTGACGAACCGTCCAAGGACGACGAACATACATGGTGGAATACGGACCACGAAGATTTGGTGCAAAACCAGCTCCAAATTCAAGATGTTCAAAATTTTCAATGTCTTCTTTGGAATAAGTTGATTTAAGTTCGATTCCTTCTGCAGTTAGAAAAGGTTGTCCGCTTTTAGGAGTTTCCTTTTTTATATTTTCGAGGGTGATATGTTGGATGTTTTTTCTTTTCATTTTAAATAGAAAATCTATTTTGGATATTTTGTTGTACTTCTTGAAGTGTTAAAGCAGGAAAGAATCTTTACTATTTTAGCTTTTTCATCTATTGTAAAAAATATAAGATAAGGAAATTTTCTAATTGGAATGGCTTTGAAGTCTTTGTATCGAGTTTGAAAGTATGGATTTATTTTTAGAAAAGCATAAGCATTTTCTAATTCGGCATAAAATTTATTCAATACAGAGGAGCTTATTTGAGAATAATATTCTGCAATATCTTCTATTTCTATCTGAGCTCTTGGCGAAACAATGATCTTATAATCCATGTTTTTTCTTAAGCCTCAATAATGATTCTTCGGCTGTCAGATAATCTTCTGTAGGCTCATTCGCTCGATAATCAAGAATCTCTTTCATCTCATCGGTCAATTCAAAATTATCTTGTTTCGGCAAAATAATCACTTCTACTTCTTCTGCATTAAAATCGTCTGGAAGTATAATGTTGATCTGATGGTTTTTAACTTTAATAAATTGTCTGATTGCTTCCATAATTTTGTTTCTTTCAAATATACTAAATTACTGAACTTCTTTCTCAGTTTCCAAACGTTCCTGCTCCATCTTTTCAGCCAATCGTTTTTCGATAATCGGCGAAACCAATGTCTTTCTTGGTTTTGTTTTTACAAAAGGAAACAATTCCAAATCATGGCTCATTCGGTCGTTTTTGTTTGGATACTTATTCGTTCCGAGTAAAATTTCTTTACCCGAATCAAATAATTCCTGCTCTTTGGTGGCACTTTCTTGAATTTTTCGTTGGATGGTTCCTTCGACCAATTGAGTGATGAAACCACCATTTGCTTCAATGTCTTTAAATAAAGTAAGTGCTTTTTCGGTCAATTGACTCGTTAGATTCTCTATATAATAAGCCCCGTCGGAAGGATTACTAACCTTGTCAAAATAACTTTCGTGCTTCAAAACCAACAATTGATTTCGTGCGATTCTATCGCCAAATTCGTTGTCTTTGTGGTATAAACTGTCGTAAGGCAAATTCGCAACTGCATCGGCTCCACCTAAAATGGCACTCATGCATTCGGTTGTTGTTCGAAGCATGTTGACATTATAATCGTATAAAGTCTTGTTTCGTTTTGAAGGAATTGCTAAAATATGGCAATCAAAATTATGGTCGTATTCTTTTGCTAAAAGATTAAACAACAATCGGATGGCTCTTATTTTTGCAATCTCAAAAAAGTAATTGGTTCCAACGGAAACCTGAATTAAAATGGGTTTTGAAATGGTTGCAACTCGATTGAAATATTCATTTGCATGTGCTAAAATATAAGCGATTTGCTGAACTGCATTTGCTCCAGCATTTTGGTATAAAGCTCCGTCAACACTTATGAAATGGATGTTTTGGCAAGCAATTGAAAGTGTGTTTAAAACATCAAAATCAGTTTCAAGATTGGTAAACCAATTTCCTTCTTTTGCCAAACGTCCAGCAGGGTCAATTTGAACAAAAATGGTAGCGTTTCTGTCTTTTGCAATAGTATCAATTTTCTTTACGAAATCGATTGAAAGAAAAAGTAAATTGAAGTAAACGGTAGTGTTTGCCAAAGGAAGTTTTGCAACTAATTTTTCTACATCAATCGTTTCATTTTCAATGGTAAAACGGATGCTTTCGGCACCACGATTTAAGGTTTCCAATGCCCTATCGGCTGATTTTTCTAAATCATACACAAAAATATTCTGACAGATTTTAAAAGATTGGGAACTATTTGTGTTTGCAAAATTTTTCTGGTCTTCATCCTTATGGTAAAAAGGTTTTACCTTGATGCCTTCTGTACTTTCCCAAATGAGAGTTTCATTATAGTCAGCACCTTTTAGTTCATACTGAATTTGCTGTTTCCACTGTTTGGATGAAACGGGCTGAAAATCGCTGAATAAATCGTTTGACATTTATTTGTGTATTTATGGCTACTGTAAACTGTTACTGAATACTAATTACTTTAAAGAATCACCTTCGTATTCGATGATGTAAATATCCTCACTGTCCTTTTTCATATAGTATTTTTCTCGGGCAAATTTCTCTACCTGATGCGGATTCTTGAGCGTTTTGATGTTCTTTTTATCTTGCTTTATTTCTTCCAGATAATATTCCTTATTGTCCTCCAACTCATTGATTTCCTTATCCAGCAAACGATGGTCAAGATAGGAATAGTTGTCCAGGAATAGCATCCAAACTATAAAAAAAGCCGAAACAATAACATACTTGTTGCTCAAAAATCGGAGCAAGGGATGTTTGTCGGTAAGCTTTTTTATAGGATTCTTCATTTTATAAAAGTAAGCAAAAGTTATTATAAAATTCGCTGGTTGATTACGGCTCGAACCACATCAATGGCAACCGTATTGTATTTGTCGTTCGGGATGATGATATCTGCGAAAGCTTTTGTCGGTTCGATAAATTGCTCGTGCATTGGTTTTAATGTGTTTTGATAGCGGTTCAAAACTTCCTCCATATCACGGCCTCTTTCTGCAATATCACGTTTCAATCTTCTAATCAAGCGTTCGTCAGAGTCTGCATGAACATAAATCTTGATGTCAAACATATCGCGAAGTTCAGGATTGGCAAGGATAAGAATTCCTTCGATAATCATTACTTTTCGAGGATGAGTTGTAATGGTGTCCTCCGTTCTGTTGTGTGTAACGAATGAATAAACAGGCTGATCGATGGTGTTTCCGGCTTTTAATTCCTTGAGATGTTTCACCAATAATTCAAAATCAATTGCTCTTGGATGATCAAAGTTTATGAGTGCCCGTTCGTCATAAGAAAGATTATGGTTTTCCTTATAATAGGAGTCTTGCGAAATAATACCCACTTCGGTTTGTGGCAATTCATTCATAATTTGTTGCACAACGGTGGTTTTTCCACTTCCAGTTCCTCCGGCAATTCCAATAATCAGCATAAATAGTTGTTTTGTTTTGTCAAAGGACAAAAATAGCAATTTAATTGGGAGTGGTTTTTGTTTTGGTATGAAATGTTTTGGTGAACTTTTAAACATTAAATTCTTGAGGAGGTTAACGAATTATCTTCATTTTCAGAATGCTAGGATGCAATAATTTAAATTTCTTATTTTTACATAAAATTAAACCTGATGAAAAAATATTATTATTCCTTAATATTGATGGCATTTTGCCTTATTTCGAATGCCCAAATTGTCATCAACGAGATAGATTCCGATACGCCAAGCATCGACGACAAGGAGTTTATCGAACTAAAATCCGATGTCCCTAATTTTCCGCTCGACGGATATGTCTTGGTTTGTTTTAATGGCAATCCTTCCTCAAGTACGGCAAATAGAAGTTACTATACTTTAGATTTAGATGGATTATCAACCGATATCAATGGCTTGATTCTAATAGGAAGTAAGTTGGTATCTCCTGTTCCAGAAAGAATTTTTGGAGATAATTTAATCGAAAATGGAGCCGATGCCATTGCGATTTATACCGGAAGTTTCGAAGATTTTCCTGATGGAACTTTGGCCACTTCTACCAATTTAATTGATGCCGTTGGATATGATACTAGTGATGCCGATGCCACTGCTTTGATGGCACTTCTGGGTATTACGGTTCAATATAATGAAGATGCAAATGGACAAGGAGCTACACAATCCATCCAAAGAAAAGCCGATGGAACATTTGAAACCAAAGCTCCAACTCCTGGTGTTCATAATGATGGAAGTGGTTTTATTTTTAATGGAATTACAATCAGTGGGCCAAATTTGCAATACAATGAAGGCGATAATTTCAATATTACATTTACGACCCAAACGGCTGTCACCAGCGATTTGACTTTTAATTTCACTTTGAACAATGGTTCTTTTAATGCATCAGATTTTACGGGAACAACTTCGGTTTTGATTCCAACAGGTTCGACAACATTTACCACCAATATTCAAATTATCAATGATGAAAACGATGAAGGCGATGAAGTGGCAAAAATTAAATTTGGAGCATTGCCTTTCGGCTACAATCGTTTGAACGATAATGTAGAAGTTGAAATTATCGACGATGATTATCAGATTGCACCTTGGGGAACACCTTTAAACCCAACTTATGGCGTTGTATCTAGCACAGCACCAGAAGGTTATTATGATAGTTTGGAAGGAAAATCAGGAGCAGTTTTAAAACAAGCCATTCAAGATATAATTGCAAATCCGGCTGTTGTTCGGGCTCATAATTATGGCGATGTGAATACAATTCTTAGAATTTCCGACCAAAATCCATTGAACAGCAATGAAATTTGGATGATGTATAAGGAACAACCACGTTCAAAATTATTAATACAAACCACCGGAAGTGGAACAGGGAAATGGAATCGCGAACATATTTACCCTCAATCGCGTGGTGGTTTTTCAAATGCAACGGCCGATACTCCTGACGGAATGAATGTCTGGGAACCTTCAAATGCTACAATTTTATTGCACGGTCATTCAGATGCACATCATATTAGAGCCGAAGATGGTCCAGAAAACAGTTCCAGAAACAATAAAGATTACGGACTTACGGATTACAATGGCTTTTCTGGAAATCAGGGAAGCTGGAAAGGTGATGTGGCCAGAGCGGTTTTCTATATGGCAATCCGTTACAATGGTTTGGAGGTCGTGAATGGCAATCCTGCTGACACAACCGTTGGTCAATTGGGTGATTTGGCAACTTTGTTGACTTGGAATACAACCGACCCATCAGATGATTTTGAGATGAACCGCAATAATTATATCTACACATGGCAATATAACCGAAATCCATTCATTGACTATCCGAATCTTGCCGATTATATTTGGGGAGCAAATGCTGGAGAAACTTGGTTTTCAACATTATCTGTTGATGAAAATATTGGTTTGAATGTTTTTGTTTATCCAAATCCGGCTAAAAACTTCATAACTGTTTCAGGAATTCAAAACGAAGGAACTATTGAAGTCTATTCAATTTCTGGACAAAAACTTTTGAGTAAATCTTTCAATGGCGAAACACGTTTTTCAATAGATTTTCCAACGGGAATTTATATTGCAAAAATTTCATCAGAAGGAAAAACGATAGTTAAGAAGATTTCAGTTCAATAAGGCTAGGAACGGTTTAAAACTATAATTAGGATAATGTGTTTATGTGCTTATGAAATAAGTAAACACTTACTTACAACACATTATTAAGTACGTCAAAAATAATATAAAAGAACAACGAAGAAGGTCAATTATTTTAACTAAAAAGGCCTTCGGATTACAAGAGAGTATAATAACCCATTCTAGGCTAGAGCGTGCAGGATTGATAGTATCGAGTATGAACGGTATTTCGTGTAAAAACAATAAAATTTCATCGTTCATGCTATTGTGCGTGAACGACTATGAGTATTTTATTAATATTGTATATTTGAAAAATTTATTTGTAAAATGAAGAAATGCTGTATTCAAATGCTATCATCGGAATAGGTTGTTTTATTCTAGCTGAAACAAGTTTTACCAAATAATCTATAGAAAAATATAAAAAATGAGACAACCTTTTTACATAATCCTAGGCGTTTTTTTTATTTCAACAATAAGTTTTAGTCAAACTAAAAAAAAATTATCAGACAAGCATTTGATCAGTATCTGTAAAACTTGGGGATTGCTTAAATATTATGATCCAATTGTTTCAAACGGAAAAATTGATGCAGATTCCTTGTTGCTTTCCGCTTTGGAACAAAAACTTCCGGTAGAAAAAACAATTTCAATTTGGATTGATTTCTTAAAGACTAAAAGGCATATAAAAACTTCGGAAGCAACCTCTTGTACAGAAAAAGACGATCGAAATTTATCCTTTGAATGGATTAATAAAGATAAAAACCTTACGAAAAGCCAAAAGAAATATCTTTCAGATTTAGTCAAATCAGGACAAATTCCGGGTGGATTTTATTCGCAAAAAAAAGAGGCAATACGGTATTCAGGAAATAATGAAAAGAGTTACAAAGACAAGGCTTTAGAAGAAAATTACCGACTTTTAAATTTATTTAGGGCTTGGAATGTGATCGAATATTTCTACCCTTATAAATACGGAATTTCAAAAAAATGGGATGACGTCCTTGTCGAATTCATTCCAAAAATTAAAAAACAACAGGATGAACTTTCCTATAAGAAGACTTTGTCCGAATTTTCTGGTGCTATTGAAGATACCCATTCCCGCATAGAAGGAATTACTCACAAGGAAATTTTTGGAAGCTATGGAGCACCATTTACTTTTCAAATTGCAGAAAACAAAATTGTGGTCACAAAGCCAATTGATGCAGGAATATGTGAAAAATTAGGAATAAAATACGGAGATGTGATTGAAACTGTAGACGGTGAATCGGTTGAAAAAATAATTGCAAAAAAATCAAAATATATTTCTGCTTCGAATGCCTCTGTAAAATATAGAGATTCTTACCATTATATGTTTTCTGGAGAAAAAGGAAGTTTTATCATCAAAGGATTCGACCGAACCGGAAAGCCTTTCCACAAAGAAATAGAGAGAATGGATAAAAAAAATGACGTTTGGTTCGCAGATGGAACTCCTGACAATGAATTGGTACGCTACGATGAGATTTCGAAAAAAACAATATATTCAGTCCTAAATAAGGACAACATTGGATTCATAGATTTTTCATTATTTGAAAATTCAGAAATTGACAGCGTAATGAAATCGATGAAAAATTCAAAAGGGATCGTGTTTGATTTAAGAGGCTATAGTTCGAATGGCGGTGTTTTGAAAACATTTGATTATCTTTTTCCAGAGCCAAAATGGTTTGGGATTTTGACAAAGCCAGATTTTGACAAACCAGGTAGGTTTTGTTGGCAAGATTATATTATTACGGAGGATTATAAATTTATAGGGAAAGAAAATCCTGATTACTATAAAGGAAAAGTGGTGATTCTTGTGAATCAAAATACACAAAGTCTTTCAGAAATGTGGGCAATGATTTTTAAAATGGCGCCGGATGTTACGGTTATTGGAAGCCAAACTGCGGGTGCTGATGGAAATGAAACTCCGATTCCATTAGTTGGTGGAGAATCGATGATTTTTTCTGGAGTCGGAATTTTTTACACTGATAAAACAGAAACGCAAAGAATTGGGATCGTTCCAGACATTTTGGTAAAGCCAACAATTTCAGATCTTCAGCACAAGATTGACCCATTGATAAATAGTGCTTTTGATTTCATTCTTAAGTAAGTCGTGTAATTTAATGACATACTGAAGTTTATAGGCACAGGATTTTTTAAGTAAAAATGGCGCTATCTGTTTTTCAGATGATCCCATTTGAACCTTTGTAGAGTATTGAGATTCACAATCGAGCCAATCAATCGGTAAGATCTACATTTGCATTTATAGTTCGCAACTTTAGCAGCTTTTGAGCAATATGTCTTTCAATAATTCACCAAGATCACCCTTTTCTTAATCCTATGCCCGACAGTTTGAATTCCAGTTTAGTCAATTGTCTTGCTGTAGTTTGATTTTCTTTGTAATTCGCAAGTTCAATTTGATTGGTAGATAAGAGAAACCCCTTATATGGGATAACCTTTGCAATAAACCATCGTACTGACTTGACATCGAAATAAAGAAGCCCTTTGTGCTTGACTTTACGTCAAGATTACGTTAAAGAGAGATATTCTAGCCTCAATTTAGGCTAATTTAGTGGTAAACTTGATAATTTTTATGGGCGACAATAGATAAAAAATAAAAAGGTCGGACCATGACCACGTCAATACTGTTCTGGTACTATAAAAGCATTAGGAAAACAGATTAAAGAACGAAAGTAAGGATTGCGACATAGACATACTTTGTCATTTAAAAAAACATTAGGGCAATATGGAAGAGGGAACTTCATCAACTAAAGTAGAAAAAAAACAACAGAAACAAAAGAAGCAACGTATTGCCACGAACCTTTTACCTTGGGTTACCGCTGTAGCAATGTCCATACAGTCATTGGACGTGACAATCCTTAATACGTCGTTGCCCTCCATAGCCTGCGACTGAACTATTCACCAACAGAGATGCATTCCGTTGTTGTAACCTATGCACTTACTCTGGCCTTATTTATCCCACTCTCGGGCTGGCAGGATTCGAACTTGCGGCTTTCCCGCCTTTACGAGACGCGATAACTGTCTTACTGTAAGATAGTAGATCTTGTGCCAATTTATTTTTGGATGAGATTTGGGATAAAAACAAAAAAAGCCGAACAGAAATGTTCGGCTTTTTGTCGGGGTGGCAGGATTCGAACCTGCGGCCTCCTGCTCCCAAAGCAGGCGCGATAACCGGGCTACGCTACACCCCGAAAGCGGATGCAAATATAGAACTAAAATTAGTTTTACCAAACCAAAAGCAAAATAAAAATAAGCTATTTGAGAATTATCAAAACTAATCAACAAATAGGAATTATTTTTTATTAAAAACATACATTTGCATTCTCAAAAGAACAAAAACAATACTACTATGTCAGATACGATTGAAAAAATAAAATGCCTCATTATTGGTTCGGGTCCTGCAGGTTATACTGCAGCAATTTATGCATCTAGAGCTAATATGTTTCCGGTTTTATACCAAGGAACTCAACCGGGTGGACAATTAACAACTACAAACGAAGTTGAAAACTGGCCAGGAAATCCAGAAGGAATTACTGGGCCTGAAATGATGGTTAATTTGCAAGAACAAGCACAACGTTTCGGAACGGATGTTCGCGACGGATGGGTTACTAAAGTTGACTTTACGGGGCCAATCCATAAGGTTTGGGTAAACGATTCAAAAGAAATCCATTGCGAAACCGTAATTATTTCTACAGGAGCTTCTGCCAAATATTTAGGATTGCCTTCTGAACAGCACTATCTTCAAATGGGTGGTGGTGTTTCGGCTTGTGCGGTTTGCGACGGATTTTTCTACAGAAATCAAGAAGTTGTAATCGTTGGAGCTGGAGATTCTGCTTGTGAGGAAGCACATTATCTTTCTAAGCTTTGCAAGAAAGTAACAATGCTTGTGAGAAGTGAAAATTTCAGAGCTTCAAAAATCATGGCAGAAAGAGTTAGAAAAACCGAGAACATCGAAATTCTTTTGAATACCGAAACGCTTGAAGTTATTGGTGACGGACAGGTTGTTACTGCCGTTAAAGTTTTGGATAAAACAACCAAAGAAGAAAAAACAATTCAGGCAACTGGATTCTTTGTGGCAATTGGTCACAAACCAAATACTGATATTTTTAAAGATTTCTTGGATTTAGACGAAACGGGATATATCAAAAATATACCTGGAAGTTCTAAAACAAATGTTGCCGGGGTTTTTGTTGGTGGAGATGCTGCCGATCATGTTTATCGTCAGGCAATTACTGCTGCGGGAACAGGATGTATGGCCGCTTTGGATGCTGAAAGATACCTGGCTTCTTTGGAATAATCCAGCTGAAAATTTATTATGCAAAAATCCCAACCGTTAAGTTGGGATTTTGATCATCAATGTTTTAACTTTCAGACAAATCGCTCAAATGCATTTGAAGAGCCTTTACCGAAATACTGATTTCCCAGAACGAAATTCCCAATGAAATCAATAAGGAAAGCAAACTCAACCCAAACAGATAGATGCCAACGAGTTCCTGCTCGACAAACAATAAAAGCATGGCAAAAACTGACAGGAACAAACTCAAAACACCAAAAAGTTGCATGTATCGAATAAGGATGATACGTAAATTGAGGTTTTTAATCTGCAATAGGATGGATTTGCTGTTATGTTCCTCATAATTCTTTTTCAAGCCTCGAACAATTTGGGCGATTGTTAGGAATCTATTAGTGTAGGCCAGTAAAATTAAAGAAGTTGCGGAGAAAAGTAATGCTGGAGTTTCTATGTTTAGCGTCATTCAGGGAGTATTAAGATTTAAGTATTAAGACTGATTTAAGATTTAGGATTTTAGACTTGGTATTTCTATTGATATTGAAATTGATTTTTTTCATTCACCCAAAGTTCGTTAATCTATTTTGATTTTCAGTTTTTTGCATAAAAAAAACCTGCAAGTAAACTCACAGGTTTTAGTCTTAATACTAAGGTCAAATGTCTTAATACTTAATACTTCAATCTTAATACTTATTTAATCAACTCAAAGCTTCGTTTTACAAAAGCCGTCAAGTCTTCTCCTTTTAATAGGTTTTGAGACAATTTTGCCAAATCCAACGCTTGTTTTACCAAATGTTCTTGGTGGGTTTTGTCGGAAGTATTCAAAATGTTTGTTGCTAATTCAGAATTTGTATTTACAACCAAATTGTACATTTCTGGCATATTCCCCATTCCGAACATTCCGCCACCACCAGATTGACTCATTTCTTTCATTCTTCTCATGAATTCTGGTTGTGTGATGATGAATGGCGAAGCATTACTGTCCATCGCTTCCAATTGAACCGAATACGTTTGCTTCGGAACAAAACCTTCCAAAACCGTTTTCAAGCTTTCTTTTTCTTCGTCTGATAATTTAGAAATCGTGTTTTCGTCTTTCTTGATTAAATTATCGATATGATCTGAATCGACTCTGACGAAAGTCAAATTTTCATTATCAGCTTCTAATTTTTGGATCAAATGCGAGATGATTGGCGAATCTAAAAGCAAAACTTCGTAACCTTTATCTTTTGCCGTTTGGATATATGAATGCTGAGCATCTTTATTTCCAGCATATAAAATAACATGTTTTCCGTCCTTATCTGTTTGCGTTTCCTTAGTGTTTTCTTTTAATTCCTCAAGTGTGAAATATTTTCCATCAACTGTTGGATACAAAACGAAAGCTCCTGCTTTTTCGTAGAATTTTGGTTCAGAAAGCATTCCGTATTCCAAAACAATTTTAATATCGTTCCATTTTTGTTCAAAATCTTCACGGTTTTCTGTAAACAAGGCTTTCAATTTATCAGCTACTTTACGAGTGATGTAGTTTGAAATCTTTTTCACGGCTCCATCCGCTTGCAAATACGAACGCGAAACGTTCAACGGAATATCTGGAGAATCGATAACACCTTTTAGCATCGTCAAGAATTCAGGTACAATTCCTTCCACATTATCTGTTACATATACTTGATTTTGATACAATTGGATCTTATCCTTTTGAATCTGCAAATCAGCACCTAATTTCGGGAAGTATAAAATTCCAGTCAAATTGAAAGGATAATCCACATTCAAATGGATGTTGAAAAGCGGTTCTTCAAATTGCATCGGATACAATTCTCTGTAGAATGACTTATAATCTTCGTCCTTTAATTCAGTTGGAGCCTTTGTCCAAGCTGGATTTGGATTATTGATGATGTTGTCTACCTCAACTTCTGTAAACGTTTTGTCTACATTTTCTGGAGCAACTTCTTCGCCTTTTTTCTGTTCGATTTTTTCTGTTCTAGTTCCAAATTTAATCGGAATAGGCATGAACTTGTTGTATTTTTGAAGCAATCCAGAAATTTTGCTGTCTTCCAAGAATTCCAAAGAATCTTCAGCAATGTGCAAGATGATTTCCGTTCCTCTTGTTGTTTTGTCAGATGGCTCCAATGTAAATTCTGGGCTTCCATCACAGGTCCAATGAGCTGCAGGTTCGTCTTTGTATGATTTTGTGATGATTTCTACTTTTTCGGCAACCATAAATGCAGAGTAGAATCCTAAACCGAAGTGACCAATAATTCCTGAATCTTTAGCAGAATCCTTATATTTTTCAAGAAATTCTTCGGCACCAGAAAAAGCAACCTGGTTGATGTATTTTTCAACTTCATCGGCCGTCATACCCAAACCTTGGTCGATGATGTGCAGTTTTTTGCCTTCTTTGTCAATCTTTACTTCAATAATAGGGTTGCCATATTCTGTTTTGGCTTCGCCGATACTGATTAGGTGTTTTAATTTTAGAGTTGCATCAGTCCCATTCGAAACCAATTCGCGCAAGAAAATCTCGTGATCGCTGTATAAAAATTTCTTAATTAAGGGAAAGATGTTTTCTACCGAAACATTGATTTTTCCTGTTGTCATAATTAGTGTGTTTATTTATGTTAAAATAGTACGATGTCGATTATTCAAATAGAGTACCAAAATGGGCAAAATGACAAAATGGCGGAATTGTTAATTTTAAGATAATTCTAAAATAAAATTTTAACATTTAAATACGAATGATTGTATATTTGTATGAAATTAAAAATACCAAACTATGAAAAAATTATTTTTATTAGCTGTTCTTGCCGTTACGTTCGCGTCGTGCAAGTCTACATCAGCTACAAACACCAAGGTTGACAACAAGACCGAGCGTTTGATGAAAGGAAACTGGGTAATCAGTTCTGTTTCTTATCCGGGTTCAGAGTACATTAAAGTTTCTTCGTTCCAATTGGCAGATTCTAAATGCTTCGAAGGAAGTACATGGAAATTCGTTTCCAACAACAACAAAGGCGACATGGCCTTGACGAATCCTACATGTGCTGGATTTAGTTCACCAATTACTTGGTTTGTGAACAAAGAAGGACAATTTGTATTGAAGGTTTTAAGTGCTGGCGACAAAGCAAAAAAAGTTAGAGATGGTTATGTTTTGAATGTAGCCAATCAAACAGAAACATCTTTCCAATTGGTTGATAGAATCGACGTTGGAGGAAAAATGACAGATGTTGTATATCAATTTCAAAAAGTAAACTAATAAAATAGCAAGATGAAAAAATTTTCTATAGTAGCATTAGCTGCATTAATGATGATAGGTTCAGTTCTTACAGGTTGTGAGGCTGCGAAAAATACAAACAAAACACAAAGAGGTGCCGGAATTGGTGCTGCAGCTGGAGCTGTAATTGGAGGTGTTTTAGGAAATAACCTTGGAAAAGGTGGAAACACGGCTCTTGGGGCTGTAATTGGTGGAGTTGTTGGTGGAGTTGCCGGTGGAGTTATCGGGAACAAGATGGACAAACAAGCTAGAGAGATCGATCAGGCTATTCCAGGTGCTGAAGTTGAAAGAGTTGGAGAAGGTATCAAATTGGTATTGAATGAAAATGCAGTGCGTTTTGATACTAGCAAATCTACTTTGACTGCTACTGCAAAAGGAAATTTGGATAAATTGGTAACGGTTTTCAACCAATATCCAGATACTGATATCGTAATTTTTGGATATACTGATAGTACTGGTAAAGTAGAGTTCAACCAAACTTTATCTGAGCAAAGAGCTGCTTCAGTAAAATCTTATTTGGTTTCTAAAGGGATTTCTGGGACCCGTTTTACTACAAAGGGTATGGGAATTGCTGATCCGATAGCAAGCAACGAAACTGTTGAAGGAAGAAGCCAGAACAGAAGAGTTGAATTTGCAATTACGGCAAATCAAAAAATGATTCAGGATGCTGAAAGAGAAGCTAAACAATAATTTTAGCTCGTAATTATATTGAAAGCTGTTTCGAGAGAAACAGCTTTTTTTGTTAAAACAAATTTTAAAATTGTTTGAAATCGAAGAATCAAGCTAGGTTCTGCACTTCGTTAAATGGGATTAATAGTTTGTTCAATCAGGTAATTCAATCTGCTGTTTTGCAAACCCTTTTTAAATGTTCGTTATTTTTGTTTATAAGTTCTCTTGTCTGTAGCTCAAGAGATTTCAATATTGTTACATCTGTTTCAAATCCAAAAAGTCTACTTATCCCAGTTTCTCTAGTCTGGACTAAAATTTTCATTTTATAGTTTTTTCCGTAAGTAGCTTTTTCCAATTTTTCAATCGCATCTTCAATGCTTTCGTTTTCAGTTTGAATTTTTACGGGTACTGGCATCCCATCACAATATTCTTTTAAAAAGCCATCAATTCCGGAATTACGTTGAACAGGAAAGGCATTTATGTTTTGAAGTATTGCAAGTTCTTTTTCTGTTTTTTCAAAATATTCATTTGTCCCCTTGTTCAATAAATTAGATGTAGAAATTATCATTTCTTCTAAACGTGAATTAGCCAACTCAACCGCATCAGCAGAAACGTCTATTCCGATAAAATTTCTTTTTAATGATTTTGCAGAAACACAAGTTGTTCCACTTCCACAAAACGGGTCAAGAACTAAATCTCCTTCATCAGTTGCAATATTTAAGATTTGATTTAGTAGGAGAACAGGTTTTTGAGTAGGATAACCTGTTCGTTCTTTTGCTTTGGGATTTAGATACGGAATTTCCCAAACGTCAGAAAGTGGCACACCTTTTTTTTCTTTCCCTAAAATTGGATTTCCACTGTCATCTCTTTTGTAAACCGATTTTCCATTTTCATTTTTTTCTCTGTCTTGTAAAATTTGGTCAAGATTTGTTGTAGCAGAATAGTCAGTATAAAGAGTGTTGAATTTAAAATCCTGTGTTTTGGAGTAAAAGAATATTACTTGATGTGAATTTAAAAGTCCTTTTTTTGCATTGGACCAACGCTTATAAGACCAAATAATCTCACTTTGAAAATTATCCCGTCCAAAAACTTTGTCCATAACAATTCTTATATTGTGTGAAGCTGTTTTGTCGCAATGTAGGAACACGCTTCCAGTGTCTTTTAAAACTCTTTTTGATTGCTCTAAAACATTTTCTATTACCGACAAATACTCTTCAATTGAATTATATTTATCGTCAAATTCATAAGTTTTAGAATTGTCTTTATTTGTCAAAGAGTGTTTTTTTTGTGTGAAAAATGGTGGGTCAAAATAAATCAAGTCAACTTTATTGGCTTCAATTTCTTTGAGTTTTTCAACACAATTCCCGTGAATTATTTTATTAATTTCCATCTTGAGGTGTTCTTTCGTTAGCAATTTCAGTTAAAATGGCTTTTAGGTCAACTCCAGAATATGCTTTTAAAAAATCCCAAGCTTCATCTCCACCATAATATTCCCCATCAACACCAGCGTAAAGTGTTTTTAGGGTTTGTTGAATTCTAATTGCTTGTAGTCTTTGTGGATAAAAGAACATAATTCTAATTGGCTTGTATCCGTGATTTTTGATGACTTGAACTCTTGTATGCTCTTTCGTAATATGGTCTCCATCAGTGGTGGCATCTTTCCACTTTACTTCAATAGCGTCATTATTATTTAAGAAGTCAATTTCAAATGTTTTAGGTCTTTGCCCTATAGTATTTTCTACTTTTGTCTTTATGCCTTCTGGAAACTTATAATTCAGGCATAAAGTCGCAGATGCTTCAAGAAAAGAACCTGCGTATTTATATAAAAAACGTCCCGTATTTTGATAACTGTCTATAAGTTGCCCTTGTTCAAGTGAAATTCCCAATACACGATAAATAAGATAGTGAGCATTGTCATCAGCTTTCATTTCTTCTGTTCTCGCTTCAATTTTACCTTTCAAGTTTGTTGAATAAACCTCTGCTAAATTCTTTATACTTTGTATTAATTCTTCCATTCTAAATTTCTCTATATAATTGGTTGCAAGTTACAAAATTTTAGTAAGCTAGTGCTTGGATAGAATGATTCATAACTTTTTAACTAGAAGAGCTATTGAAAATAGATGAAAGAAGAATCTGTGTTTTGATTAAAGAATTGACCTCAAGAAACCTACATTTTTTTTGAAAGACTTTTAACAAATGTTTTTATGTTTCAGAAATATTTGAAAGTAAATTTACATAAGATTTAAAACGACTCATTATGGCAACAACAAAAAGACCGAATGCTAAGAAGAAATTACTGGATGAAAATCAGATAATTACTTTATATATGGACTATGTTTTGGAGAAAAATAAAGCTCCAGAAAATGTCTATCTTTTTTGTAAGGAACACGGAATTGAAGAATCGGAGTTTTATACTTTTTTTGGTTCGCTCGATGCCATCAAGCAGGAAATTTGGGTAAAGTTTTTTGAGAATGCAATTGTTACGATAAATATAGAAGAAGCCTATGCAGGCTATTCCGAGAAGAATAAATTGCTGACGTTGTATTTTACCTTGTTTGAAATTTTTACTTTAAATAGAAGTTACATTGTTTATTCATTAAAGGAAAATAAAGAAGGTTTGAAAAATTTGCAAGCTTTGAAAGCGTTTAGAAAACAGTTCAAGGATTTTGTTGGAGGAATAATGAATTCGAATAGTGAAGAAAAAGAAAACAGGGTAAAGAAAATTACGAAACCTGTTTTTGCTGAAGGAGCATGGATTCAGTTTCTATTTATTTTGAAATTCTGGCTGGACGATACTTCGAAAGGTTTTGAAAAGACGGATATCTTGATTGAAAAATCAGTCAACACTTCTGCAGACTTGATGGATACCAAACCATTGGAAAGCTTGTTGGACTTAGGAAAGTTCATTTGGAAAGAAAAATTTAATTAGTAGCACAGACTGCGTGAGGGATTGAAGCGGAAATCCTTTTATTTTTTTCTTTAAAAAATAAAAGATTGGGAGCGGAAAGCCCGACAGCAAAAAAATGCGACAGCTTTTTTTTTGGTGGCACGCCCAAAATATAAATAAGATGAAAACTTTAGATAGAATTCCGACTACAAAGATTGAACGTGCTGGGCAACTGGTGAAAACGGGTTTCAAGATTGGTGGAAATTATATGGCATATTATGGCGAAAAAATAGTGAATCCTTCGCTTTCGAAGGATAAACTGAACGAGAATAATGCCGAGGATATTTATGATGGTTTGAAGAATTTGAAGGGAAGTGCCTTGAAAGTGGCACAGATGTTGAGTATGGACAAGAATATTATGCCGAGAGCTTATGTTGAGAAGTTCTCGTTGTCACAATTTTCGGTTCCGCCTCTGTCGGCTCCTTTGGTTCGAAAAACGTTCAAGAAATATCTGGGAGAATTTCCAGAAGCCATATACGATTCGTTCACTCCAGATTCTGTAAATGCAGCCAGTATCGGTCAGGTACACATGGCTGAAAAAGATGGGAAGAAACTTGCTGTGAAAATCCAATATCCTGGAGTGGCGGAAAGTATTAGTTCTGACTTGGCAATTGTAAAGCCTTTTGCTATTAAAATGTTCAATCTGCAAGGCAAAGATTCTGAAAAATATTTTAAGGAAGTCGAAAATAAATTGCTCGAAGAAACCGATTATGATTTAGAATTGAAGCAGGGAACTGAAATTGCAGTGGCTTGCGGAAAGATTCCGAATTTGAAATTTCCAAAGTATTATCCAGAATTGTCGTCCAAGAAAATCCTGACGATGGATTGGATGGAAGGCGAACATTTATCTGAATTCACAGCTCATAATACGGATAGAGCAAAAGGCGACAAACTCGGTCAGGCCTTATGGGATTTTTATATGTTCCAGATTCATAAATTGCGACAGGTTCATGCTGATCCGCATCCGGGGAATTTTTTGATTGATAAGGAAGCGAATTTAATTGCAATTGATTTTGGATGTATTAAGCAAGTTCCAGAAGATTTTTATGTTCCGTATTTTGAATTGGCAAATCCAGCTATCATTGATAATCTGAAGCTTTTTAATGCAAAATTATATGAGCTCGAAATTTTAAGAATGGATGATACAAAAGAAGAAGTCGAGTATTTTACAGGTTTATTTCATCAATTGTTGAGTTTGTTTACATTGCCTTTTCATGGAGAAAGTTTTGATTTTTCTAATGAAGAATTCTTTGGAAACATTGCCAAAATGGGAGAGGAGTTCTCTAAAGATACACAACTCAGGAAAATGAATGGTAATCGCGGTTCTAAACATTTTTTATACATCAACCGAACGTTTTTTGGTTTGTATAATTTACTGCACGATTTGAAAGCTAGGATTGATACAAAATCCTTTGAACAATATAGATAGATCATAGTTTTGGTTTTTGATTGAGAAGAGCACGTTTTGCAAAAAGCGTGCTCTTTTTCTTATAAAGTGTTGATTATAAGAATATTATTATTGTATTGACATATTTGTATAATAATTTGAATAACGTTATTAAATGTGTTGTTTTATGTGCAACTTGTGGAATATATATTAAGTATTATTGACTTTAATTGAGAATTTTATTTTGTGAAATGTTCATTTATTGTCGTTGGTCGGTTTTTTCGTACACTTCATCGAAAAACCTTTTAAAAGCCTTTAAACATTGATTTTTTTTGATTTGTTTATCATAAGTTTGAGACTAAATCGTCCCTAAATTATGAAAAAAACTAAAATAGCGTTAGACAAAATCTTTCGGCAAGAAGACAGTTCTATTCTTCTTCAAAAAGTAAATTCTTTCAATTTTTCAAAGATTTATTTCTTTCTATTTATGATTTGCAGTGCAAATCTCTATTCTCAAACTACCGTTATTTTGCCGAGTGGTTCTACAAATTGGACCGTGCCATGTGGTGTTACTTCTATTACTGTCGAAGTGTGGGGTGCCGGTGGTGCCGGTGGTGGTGTCACAGGGAACCCATCTGCTGGAGGTGGTGGTTCTGGAGGTGGTTATGTTAGTTCCACCTTTACAGTAACGCCAAATGCTTCGATAGCTTATTCAGTTGGAGCAGGAGGAAACGGAAGCAATGGAACAGTTAATAAAAACGGAGGCTCATCTTGGTTCATAAGCAACACAACCTTACTTGCAATTGGTGGTAATGGTGCTGCAAACCTAACTACCAATACTAACTTTGGAGCTGGTGCATTAGCACCTACAACAGGAAACATAGGAGGAACACTTGCAAGTTCTTACGGAGGTAGAGGTGGAAATGGAATAGATGCAGGAACAGATACCAGTGGTGGTGGTGGTTCTAGTGCTGGTACAACTGCTCCTGGAAATACAACTGGTATAACAGGAGGGACAGCTCCAACTAATGGGTATGCAGGTGCAAATGGAAGAAATAGCAATGACAACGGAATTACCGGAGGTGTAGGAGCCGGAGGTTCTGGCGGAAGAGCGAACACCGCAACTGATAGGCTTGGAGGCAACGGAGGAGCTGGTCAAATCCGAATAACTTATACCGTTGGAGCTGTTCCTTCATCCTCACTTCCTTATGGTAACAATGTGTGGAATGTTCACGCATGGAACGGTGGCGATATTTCGGGTGGCTCTGGAGCGTGGAGTACAGATTACAGAGGTTTTTATGTGAATTCAAATTTAGATTTTAATACAGTGGCTCACTGGGGAATCAATGCTTCTCCTTCCAGTGCAACAGGTTGGACTGGATGCACAGTGGATATCGATAATTTTTCCTTTGCAGCCAAAAGACAAGGTTTTCCTTGTGGGCTTTACCGCATCGATGTGCTGAGAAATGATGATATAGCTCAACTTTACATAAACGATATTTTAGTATGGAGCAGGGTCGATTGGAGTGGGGATGGTGCAACTCCTGCTTCAAATTTAAATGTTTGGACTGGCACTCTGGGTCCAAATGATAGGGTCGAACTCCGGATAAGTGAAGGTGCAGGTGGGGCAGACGGGCATATAACTTTTACAGTAGTTTCTCCAACAGCACCAACTTTAACAGGACCTGCTTCTAATATCATCTGTTCGGGAACTACTGCTACGCTAAATGCTACAGGAAGCAATGTTGCAACGGCTGCGTCAACGCTTTGGTTCCAAGGTGCATCTTGCCCGACAATTGGTTTTGTTCAGGAGTTTGAAACAATGCCTTATGTTGCCACTCAAACAACGGTTAATAGTTTGGCTTCAGGTATTCTCAATCTGACTTCCGCAAATGCGACACCTGCTGATCCTATGATTTATATGGAAGATGTACTTTTATCAGCCATAAACCCTACTGTTCAACGTTATATTTCGATGCGTTACCGAGTTGTTGCAGGAACAGCAATAATGACAGAAGTTTATTTTAAGAAAGGGGCTTTAGCTTTAGCCGAAGATAAAGTTGTGAGAGGTAATTTGATCAGCGATGGAAGCTGGCACGTACTTTCTATTGATATGGGTGCTAATTCGAATTGGAATAATACAGGTGGCAACATCACAGGCTGGCGTTTCGATTATACAACCGGTGCTAATGTAACTATGGAAATAGATTATATCGTTCTGGCTTCACTTCCCGTAATGGAGAATACAGCAACAGATGATTCCAGCATAATCGTTAGTCCAACGGTTAGTCCAACCAGCTATACTGTTTTAAAGGTTGCAGAATCCTCTTGCGGAACGCTTAGTGCGTGTTCAACAACTCAAATTTATGTCAATAAAACATGGATTGGAGGAACAGGAGATTGGAATGTTGCAGCAAATTGGTCGCCTTCTGGAGTTCCAACAAGCGATCAGTGTGTGGTTGGAACATCAGGAAATATTACTGTAAATGCGAATGGAAATGCAAAAAAAGTAACCCTTACCAACACAACAGCACTGACAATTCCTTCAAATAACACCTTGACGGTTGTTGATGAAATCAATATTGGTGTCAATGCTGCTTTCACCATTCAAGACAGTGGTAGTTTGGTTCAAGAAAATAACACGACGAATACGGGAAATATTACATTTATTCGTAACGCAAAACCAATGAAACGGTATGACTTTACTTATTGGTCATCTCCAGTAGCGGCACAAAATCTCGATGCTGTTTCTCCAATGACCTTGTTTGATAAATATTTCAGTTGGAACCCAACCACAGGAGCTTGGATCACGCATTCATCTGATACGGTTACCATGAAAGTTGGAAGAGGCTACATCATCCGTGCTCCACAATATTTCTCAACAACTACCCCTGCAAATTTCACGGCAAATTTCATCGGAACCCCAAACAATGGCGAAATCTCTTACACTGAATTTCAAGGCAGCGGAACTACTCAAGTATGGAACCTAATAGGAAATCCTTATCCATCGGCAATAGATATAGATTTATTTATTGGCGATCCAGACAATACAGAAGTAGGGGGAGCTATTTATCTTTGGACACACAATACTCCAGCTCTAGACAACGGATCGGGAACATTCAGTTATACAAGTAACGATTATGCCGTTTACAACAGTTCCGGTGGTATAGCAACTGCTGCTCCAAACGATCCAAATGACACTACTGATGACGATGATAATAATAGTACACCAATAAATGGTCACGTTGCTGCAGGTCAATCGTTTTTTATAAGAGGACTTGCTTCGGGAACTGTTAAGTTCAAAAACACAATGCGTATTGCAGGAAACAATTCCAACTTCTACAAACCTGTAGCAACAGATCCTGCAGAAAATTGGCAAACCACGGGTAAACATCGATTTTGGATCAACCTTCGAAACAATCAAGGAGCCTTCAATCAAGCATTAGTTGGTTATATAGAAGGAGCAACCGATGATATTGACCGTTTGTATGATGCGGAACTCTGGGGTGGAAATTATGTAACCATCTATTCTTTGTTCAATCAAAACAAACTGACTATTCAAGGGAAAGCACTTCCTTTTAATACTTCAGATGTTGTTCCTTTAGGATATAAAGCAACAATTGCAGGAACATTCAATATTAGTCTGGGCGGTTTCGACGGATTATTTGAAGGTCAAGACGTTTTCCTGAAAGATAATCTATTAAATACAATTCATAATTTGAAAGACGGAAACTATACTTTTACCTCTGCCATCGGAACATTTGATAACCGATTCGAAATTGTATATCAAAGTGAAGCACTAAGCACCGATAACCCAGAAAGCAATCCAGATAGCATCTTCATTTATAAGGATAGTAACTCAACAATAGCAGTTAATTCTGGACAGATTCTAATTGAAGAAATAAAGGTATATGACATATCCGGCAGACTTCTTTCTCAAGAAAAAAACATAAATAGGGCGAATACATTAATCAGAAATCTGCCCGAAACCCATCAAGTATTGATTGTTGAAGTAGTATCAGTAGATGGTTTCAAAACAACCAAGAAGATCGTCTTTTAAGGTTTCCAACCTATAAATTCATTACCGAAAACCATCAAAAGCAATTTTGATGGTTTTTTGTTAAAAGTAAGAGTCATTTTTGCAATTACTAAATATCAAATTCGGCTTCTCATCATCTTCAAATTACCTCCATCACTTTTATCTACGCTGCATTCTTTGTAAGTTTGCAGCTCATAAACCTAGCAATGCTTCAAGTCAATAACATTTCATTTTCATACGATACACAAACGGTCATCAATTCCGTTACTTTTAAACTTCAAAAAGGACAAAATCTTTCCATTATAGGCGAAAGCGGATGCGGAAAAAGCACACTGCTCAAACTCATTTATGGTTTGTATGACTTGAATGAAGGCGAAATTTTTTGGAAAGATAATCAAATACTTGGGCCAAAATTCCACTTAGTTCCAGGTGCTGATGAAATGAAATACCTCGCCCAAGATTTCGATTTGATGCCCTATATTACCGTTGAGGAAAATGTCGGGAAATTTCTGTCGAACATTTATCCAGATGAAAAAAAGGCTAGAATAAATGAACTTTTGGAGATGGTCGAGATGACTTCTTTCGCCAACACAAAAGTGAAGTACTTGAGTGGAGGTCAACAGCAACGTGTGGCTTTGGCAAGGGTTTTGGCTTTGGAACCCGAAGTTTTGTTGCTCGACGAACCTTTTAGCAACATCGACAGTTTTAGAAAAGGTGCTTTACGCAGAAATTTATTTGCCTATTTGAAGCACAAGGAAATTACCTGTATCATTGCCACTCATGACAGCATCGATGCGTTGTCTTTTTCTGACGAAACGATTGTGATGAAAAATGGTGCAATTGTCAGCCATGATTTCTCGAAAAATGTCTATCTGAAACCAAAAGATAAATATGTAGCTTCGCTTTTTGGAGAAGTAAACGAGATAAAATTGCACAACCTGGTGGAAACCGAAGACAAGGAAAAAACAATCTTGCTGTATGCCAGCGAATTATATTTAACTGATATTTCAGATCTGATTGTTACTGTAAAACAATGCTATTTCAAAGGAAATAATTATTTGATAAAAGCAGTTTTCGAACGAAAAGTCATCTTCTTCGAAAATCCTTTTAGTATTTCTGAAAATGAGGTGGTTTGCCTTTCGGCAGATGAGGAAATTGTAGAGATGAGAAAATAGAAAGTAGAGAATTGAAAATAGAAATAAATAAATAAAAAAAGAGGAAAGCAACATATCTTTCCTCTTTTTTCTTTTCTCTATCCCTCAAGTTGGACTAGTTCTTCAAATGCTTCTCCAAGAACTGATCTTGTTCCCAAAGCAAGTGCAAAATATTTTCTTTAGCAACATATCCATGACTTTCTTTTGGAAGAATCACCATTCTCACTGGAGCTCCCAAACCTTTCAATGCCTGAAAATAACGTTCAGTTTGAAGCGTGAAAGTTCCTGGATTGTTATCGGCTTCACCATGCGTCAACAATAATGGTGTTTTCATTTTGTCGGCATTCATGAAAGGCGACATGGTGTTGTAAACCTCTGGCGATTCCCAGTAATTTCGTTGTTCACTTTGGAAACCAAATGGCGTCAACGTTCTGTTATAAGCTCCACTTCTTGCAATTCCACAAGCAAATAGGTTAGAGTGTGTCAATAGATTTGCCGTCATAAAAGCTCCATAAGAATGCCCGCCAACAGCCACTTTCTTCGGATTGATGTAACCCAATTTATCCACAGCATTGATGGCAGCTTCTGCATTATCAACCAACTGTGAGATAAAATTGTCGTTTGGTTCTGTTGTTCCCTCTCCTACAATCGGGAACGAAGCATCGTCTAGCACTGCATATCCTTTTGTAACCCAATACACAAACGAACCATAGTAGGGAAACGTAAATTCATTTGGATTTTGAGCACTTTGTCCAGCACTATTTTTATCCTTAAATTCTTCTGGGTAAGCCCAAATCAGTAAAGGCAATTTTTCTTTTTTAGTTTTATCATAACCCGCTGGCAAATATAAAGTTCCGGAAAGTTCAACACCGTCTTTTCTTTTGTATTTGATCACTTCTTTATGAACGTTCTTGATGCTTTCGAAAGGATTTTTGAAATTGGTAATTTGGGTCAAGCTATTTTTCTTCTTGATGTTTCTGAAGTAATAATTTGGATACTCTGTTTTCGATTGAATCTGAACCAAAACATCACCTTTCTTGAAATCTTCGATAGAGAAAATGTTCTCAATTTTGTCTTTATAATTGGATTGATACAATCTTTTTGTTTTCAAACTCTTGATGTTGAATTCATCCACAAACGGAAATTGTCCGTCTTTTGTGTGACCTTGACCAAGCAAATAGGCATTGTCGCCTTCAAGTGCCAAAACATATCTTCCGTATTGGTTTTTCACGGTTTCAAAACTCCCCGGATCAGAATAGATATCCTGCGAATTCCTGTCCCAAACCAATTGTGGCTTTTCATTTGGTTTTGATGGATTGATAAAGAAAGTTCTTTCATTTCGTGTGTCATACCATTGGTCGAATAAAACAGCTGTATTGTCATTTCCCCAAGTGATTCCGCCGTAACGTTGTCCTGTTTTCACCAAAGAAGTTGGATTTCCTGCAAATGGAGCTTCCCATAAAAATACTTCGTCTCTAAATTCTACTTTATTGGCAGGATCTCCTTCATCCAAAGCTTCCACAAACGATAATGTTGCAGGCGTGTCGGCTCTCCAGCCCATGCTTCTTTTCCCTTTTCTAACGGCCATAAAACCTTTTGGGATAATTTCGTTTAAAGGAACTTCGTTTACGGTTTTTACTGCTTTTCCAGCTTTATCATAAACTACAGTTTTAGAGGGAAAACGGCTCAAAGGAACAATATAAGAAAATGGTTTTTGAATCGTTGTAACCATCAAATAGTTTCCGTCAGGCGAAAAAGTTTCTCCAGCATACATATCAGCTTGCATAAACAAAGTGGAAGTTCCGTTGAGGTTGACTTTGTATAATTCAGCATTCACAAGCGACTCAAAATTAGTTTCATCCGTTTTATTTTTCAATAAATCCTGATAGGTTCTGTTTTGCGATTTTGATCCATCGGCTGTAGAAACGATTGGTCCAGTCGGAATGTCTTTTGCGGCATTGATTAAAGCAGGGCGGTTTTTTGGAAGCATTTTCACCAAAATCGTTTCGTTGTCTTTGAACCAACTGAACGGATTTCCAAGATTTGCATTTACTGTTGCTTCTGTTAATTTTGTGGCTTTCGCCGAAGCTACATCGAGTACCCAAAGTTCGACTCCTGTTGCCGTTGTGTGCGAAAAAGAAATTTTCTTCTCGTTTGGCGACCACGAAACGTTTGCAATTTTAGGATTTGAAGGCAAACCTGTCACCTGAATTTCCTCTTTTCCAGAAACTTTTCTAACTTTTAAATTGTTGATGTAGGTTACCGTACTCGAAATATTGGTAACCGGGTTGATTCTCAAACCTCCCAACTTCATTTCATCCTGATTTAAATCGTCAAGGGTTTTATAGGTATTGCGGTAGGAAAGCAACATGTATTCCTTTTTGGTATCCATTGATACGGATGGAGCTCTTTCATAATCTACTAAATCAAGGATTTCCTTGGATGGTTTTTGATAGGTGAGGTTTTCCTGTGCGATTCCAAAAAAGCCGATAAATAAGAACGAAAAAAGTGTGAATTTCAATTTCATTGTTCGTTTGTTTTTAATTAATAAAGTATAAGTCTAATATAAAGGCAAGATGTTACATTTTAAAGATAAATTGTCTTTTTAATTAAATCCCCAACTGGAAGGAAAATCCTCTTTATATTTTTCTTTAAAAATGAAAATTTACAAGGAAAGTGCTAACTGTCTGGCGACAGGTAAGAATGGATTCTAAAAAAAAAGTTTGTGCTACTGAAAAAACTATTCTTCTAAAAAAGCTCCGCATTTGTAGCAGAATTCGGCTGTATTTCGATGGTCGTTTGTGCCACATTTTTTGCAGGCTCCAGGCAAAAGGGTCCTTGTTTTTCTACCGCTTGCCAATTCGGCGGTTACGATTCCAGTTGGAACGGCGATGATTCCGTAACCCAAAATCATGATAAACGAGGCGATGATTTTGCCGAGTGGTGTTATGGGTGCGATGTCGCCATAGCCTACGGTTGTTAGTGTCACGATACACCAATAGATGCTGGTTGGTATGCTTGTGAAACCGCTTTCGGGACTTTCGACTACAAACATAACGGCTCCTAAAAGGATGGAAATGATGAAAACGAAATAGATGAAAACGATGATTTTGGTTTTACTGGCGTTGATGGCCAGTTTGAGTTGTGAGGCTTGACCTGAAAATTGAACCAAATTTAAGATTCTAAAGAGTCTTAAAAGTCGCAAGGCTCGGACAACGGTTAGGATTTTTGTACTTGGAATGAAAAAAGAGAGATACATTGGTAAAATCGAAATCAAGTCGATGATTCCGTAGAAACTAAAAATGTATTTTAATGGTTTTCTGCTGGAAATGATTCGTAAAATGTACTCGATGGAGAAGAAAATGGTGATAATCCATTCGGAAATGATAAAGAAATCGTGGTAAATTATGTCTAAACTTTCGACACTTTCGAGCATTACCAAAAAGACGCTCAAGAGAATGACAAACAAAAGAATGATGTCAAATAGCCTTCCTGCGGGAGTGTTTACGCCATGTATGATGATGTTTACTCTTTGACGAAAGATGTCGTAAGGTGTCTTGCAGTCTTTGTTTTTCATACGGTCTAAAATACGGAAACTATTTTAAAAACGAACAATTTTGTGGTATTTGCTTTTTTTGAGGTAGCCAAGTATGATATTTTTTGAATCGCGGTTGTTTGGCAATGGCGTGATGACGTTTTTGAGGACTTCGATGTTGCTGATTTGATAGTTCAAATCATAGAAAGCATAGCCTAAAAGTATCCCGTTTTCGAGCACGACGGCACTTTTTTCTTGGATATTTCGACCCCTTTCAATGATAATCATGTTCTGATTTTGGTATTCATTGTTGGCCAAAAAATCTTCAGCACGAAGGTTGTATTCTTCTGGAGTTTCTTTTTGGATACAAGCTCCATTGCATTGATTGAGTTGATAGGGGAAACAATTGGTTTTTGGATTGTCGAGTCCGTTTATTTTTTGGCACAGATTGTATTTTTCAGTAAATTGAAACAATTTATTTTGTGCTTCCTGATGCGTTGCAAAAGAGGCAATTTCTTTTTTTCGCATATCCGATTTTTCCAAAACAATTGCGAGATAACCATTGTCGTTCACTTTTGAATAGAGCGACCAAGGGAAAATGGTTTTGCGTAAAGCCCTATTATAATTGGGTTTGTTGACTTTTATTTCTTCGGATTCTTTTAACAAAGCGATTAGTTCGGTTCCGGTTTCTTCGTAGGAAACATCAAAAACTTCGGCTTGAATTTTTTTTTCTTTTCGTGCCGAACCTGTAAAATGCTGGTTCACTCGTTTTTTGATATTTCGGCTTTTGCCGATGTAAATGATGTCGCCATTTTCGTTATGGATGTAATAAATTCCGGTTGTTGAAGGCAATTTTGAAACGATATCTAAAAGTTTCGGAGCCAATTTTTTCTCGACTTCGGTTTTGATGAAGGTTTTCACGACTTCTTTCTCCAAATCTTTGTCCAGAAGCATTTTGAATAATTTCACGGTTGCCAAAGCATCTCCCGAAGCGCGATGTCTGTCGGCCATTGGAATTCCGAGTGCTCGAACTAATTTTCCTAAACTGTAGGAAGGCTGTTCGGGGATTAATTTTTTCGCTAATTCTACCGTACAAATGTTATGGCATTCAAAATCGTATCCCAAACGAGCAAATTCAGTTCGAAGGATTCGATAATCAAATTGGGCATTGTGTGCGACAAGAATAGTGTCTTGTGTAATTTCGATGATGCGTTTTGCAACTTCATAAAATTTTGGAGCACTCTGTAACATGGCATTATTTATGCCGGTCAATTTCACCACAAAAGGTTGAATCGGCTTTTCAGGATTGACCAAACTAATAAATTGATCGACAATTTCGTGTCCGTCGAATTTATAGATGGCAATTTCCGTAATTCCTTCTTCGTTGAATTGGCCTCCGGTGGTTTCTATGTCGAGTATTGTGTACAAAAAAGTTGTCAGTTATCAGTTGTGAGTTGTCAGTTTCTTCGTTTGTCGATAATTTTATCTCGTTCCAAATATACTACTTCCAATCCGAACCATTGTACTACCGCATTCAATTGCTAGTTGATAATCGCCGGACATTCCCATCGAAAGAGTTGTTAGTTGGGGGGTATTAGTTTTTAGTTTGTCGAAAATTGACTTTAAATGTAAAAATTCTTTCTTGATTTGGTCTTGGTTTTCGGTGAAGGTTGCCATTCCCATCAAGCCTTTTATTTGTATGTTTTTTAGTTTGTCTTGCTCAACTTGTTTCAGAATCTCATTTAGCTCTTCTTCATTTAATCCAAATTTTGTTTCTTCTTCTGCAATATGTATTTGCAAAAGACAATCGATAATTCTATTGTATTTTAAAGCTTGTTTGTTTATTTCTTCCAATAATTTCAAGGAGTCTACACCGTGAATCAAACTCACAAATGGAGCCATAAATTTGACTTTGTTGGTTTGAACGTGTCCAATCATGTGCCATTCGATGTCTTTTGGCATTTGCTCAAACTTCTCTGCCATTTCTTGGATTTTATTCTCTCCAAAGATTCGTTGTCCGGCTTCGTAGGCTTCCATCAAATCGGAAACGGGTTTTGTTTTTGAAACTGCAACAAGAGTTACGTTTTCTGGCAGTGTGGATTTTATTTCGAGTAGGTTGTTTTTTATTGACATAAATTTATTTATAAACTTTGTCATTCCGACGAAGGAGGAATCTCCATTAGTTGAGTTTCTTGTGAAGATTCCTCCTTCGTCGGAATGACACTATTGTGGTATCAAAATCTTTTAATCTTTCAATCCTTAAATCTTTCAATCAAATCTCATACACAACCAAACCACTTCTAAACTTCGGGTCGATGTAGGTGCTTTTTGGAGGCATAATCAAATTGTTATCGGCCAATTCTTTTATTTCTGCAATATCGGTTGGAAAAAGCATAAATCCTAGTTCAAATTCGCCTTCATCCACAACTTCTTTGATTGTAATAATTGATTGTTTTCCGGGAATATAATCGATTCTTTCATCATTTCTTAAATCCTCAATTCCGAGTATTGGATTTAATACTTTTTCGTATAATATTTGAGCATCAAGCCGTTCCAAAACCGAAGTGAAACTGTGTTCGTCTTTCAAAGTTAAAGAATAAAATTCGCCATCGAGATACATTCCGAATTCGAATTTTTTTGTGGGTTTCCAAAGTTCTTGTTCTTTATTTTTAAGCCAAAAACTTTCAGATAATTTATTCAGAAATTCTTCTTTTGAGTGTCCGTTCAAATCTCTGATGATTCTGTTGTATTCGTATATTTTGACGTTGCTTTCTGCAATTAGAAAGCTCATAAAATAATTCAGGTTTTCGTTTCCGGAAGCTTTATCTTCTTCATATAATAATTCTGCCGAAGCCGAACGGTGGTGTCCATCGGCAATATATAAATCGCCAATTTCAACGAATTTTTCCTGAAGCCAGGCGATTTCGTTTATGTCTTCAATTTTCCAAAGGATGTGTTTTTCTCTTTTGGTTGTGGAGAATTCGTATAATGAGTCAGTTTGCTTTTTATCTGAAATCCAAGTGGTTAATTCAGAATTGTCGGGATAGGTTATCAAAACGGGCTCGGTATTGAAACCTGTTCTGTGAAGATAATCTTTGAACAATTCTACACGATATTGCAACGTGTCTTCGTGTCGTTTGATGACATTATTTTGATAATCTTCGATGGAAGTTCCGGCAATTATTCCAGTAAAAGTTTGGATTTTGGTTTGGATTTCGTAGATGAAAAAGACCGGTTTTTCTTCCTTGATTAAAACAACTTCTTCCTTAAAGTCATTGTATTTCTGGGCAACGAGTTTAAATCTTTTTTCCAATCCGATTTTTTGCTGGTTGACATAGGCCGGATTCAAGACGTGAAGAAATGAAAACGGATTGAAATCCAACTGCGAAGCTAATTCTGCTGGAGAATATTCATCATAGGAACGCGAAGTTACCAAGCTGACTTTGTCGCGAGTTGGTCGGACGGCTTTGAAAGGGATTATTTTTGCCAAAATCTTTTTTGTTTAAAGTTTAAGGTTCCTAACAGGTTTTCAAAACCTGTTAGGTTTGTTTGATTTAAACTATCGGGTTTTTAAAACCTGTTTAGTTTTGGGTTCTTAATACCTAACAGGTTTTGAAAACCTGTTAGGTATTGACAAAGATTGGGAAACTAGCGTTTAAAAAGTGCCTAAAGTTTTCATTTAGCCCCGATTGGAGCAAATATCCTTTTTTGTTTTTTCTTTAAAAACAAAAAAGATATTGTGGAAAGCGGGAATAGGGTTTAATTTATTCCTGATGGTTTGCTCCAAAAAAAAATAAACACCTACAAGGTTTTGGAAACCTTGCAGGAGTTATTTTAAGAAAACTGTTTCGCTACTTTTTCGGCCTTTTTGCTTTCGTAATAATCATAGAATCCTTCGCCTGATTTCACGCCTAATTTTCCGGCACGAACCATATTCACTAAAAGCGGACAAGGTGCATATTTTGGGTTTTTGAAACCTTCGTACATTACATTCAGAATCGCAAGGCAAACGTCAAGTCCAATAAAATCAGCCAATTGCAATGGTCCCATCGGGTGAGCCATTCCTAATTTCATTACCGTATCGATTTCGTAAACGCCTGCAACTCCGTTGTATAGAGTTTCGATGGATTCGTTGATCATCGGCATTAAAATTCTGTTGGCCACAAAACCTGGATAATCGTTTACTTCAACTGGAGTTTTTCCTAATTTTTCGGATAATTCCATGATGATTTTAGTCACTTCATCAGAGGTATTGTAACCGCGAATGATTTCAACGAGCTTCATAATTGGCACCGGATTCATAAAGTGCATCCCGATAACACGTTCAGGATGAGCGACAACGGCTCCGATTTGCGTGATGGAAATCGACGAAGTGTTGGTTGCCAAAATTGTATTGTGTGAACAAGCTTCGTTTAATTGCTTAAAAATATTCAGTTTTAATTCTACATTTTCAGTTGCGGCTTCAACTACTAAATCAACACCAACAACACCGTCTTTAATATCAGTATAGGTGATGATATTGCTGATTGTTTTCATTTTATCGTCTTCAGAAATGGTTCCTTTAGCAACCATTCTGTCCAAGTTTCCTGCGATTGTCGCCATTCCTTTGTCAAGAGATTTTTCTGAAACATCGATTAGTTTTACGGTAAATCCGCTTTGTGCAAAAGTGTGGGCGATTCCGTTGCCCATTGTTCCGGCTCCGATTACGGCTATGTTTTTCATTTTTATTTATTAAAAGATTTAAAAATTTTAGGATTGAAAGATTTATTGTCTTTCTATTTCTTTTCTGATTTCTTGAAGCAATTGTTCTTCTGAAGGCAGAATTAATTCGTATTGGCTGGCTAAAATAGTCTTGTTGGTTTCGGGTAATGAGAATTTTACGACTGCATTGTTTTTGTCTGCACAAAGTAAAATTCCGATGGTTGGTTTTTCGTGTTCAAGTTTTTCAATTCGGTCATAATAATTGACATACATCTGGAGTTGACCCAAATCTTCGTGTGTTAACTTATGCGTTTTTATTTCGAAAATGATAGAACATTGTAGGATTCTATTGTAAAAAACCAAATCGATAAAAAAATCATCGCCATCAAGATGGATTCTTTTTTGTCGCGAAACAAATGAAAATCCGTTGCCTAATTCCAGAAGAAAATCTTGCAGATGCGTGATGATTGCCTGTTCTAAATCTTTTTCATAATAGGCAGATTCACGTCTCAAACCGAGAAATTCTAAAACCATTGGGTCTTTGATAATTTCGGATGGATTGGTTGGAAGTTTTTCATTTCGAGCAACTGCCAAAACGCTTTCTGTGTCGTTGCTTAACAACAATCGTTCAAATAATTGACTGTTTATTTGGCGTTCCATTTGCCGAACCGACCAATTGTTTTTTACGGTTTCGGCTATGTAATATTCTCTTTTGTCTTCATTTTCAATGCGTAACAATAATCGATAATGTGTCCAACTCAATTGTGAACGCAGTGAGTTCACAATTGGAAAAGTTCTATAAAACTGGCGGTACCAATTTAAATTTCTGTAAGAAAATCCACTTCCAAATTCAGGAGTTAGTTGTTCAGAAAGATATTTAATCAGATAATTTCCGTATTCAGCACGGTCTTTTCCTTGCTGTTCTTCATTGAAAATGCGTTCGCCAATATACCAATACAATAAAGTTCTCTGGAAATCAACCGAACGAACGGCAGTTTCTCTTGCATTTGCAATGAGATTCTTGATTTCGAGAAGAAGGTTGTTATTGGTTAGCATCTATAGAATTAAAAGATTTAAAAATTTAAGGATTGAAAGATTTTTGAACCATTAAGAAATTAAGAAAGATTAAGACTTAAGTCTCTTAATTTCTTAATGGTTTAATTTATTTCTTGAAACAATCAATGATTTGATAAGCAACTCTCAAAGCATCTGTTCCATCTTCTAAAGTCACGATTGGTGTTGTGTTATTGTTGATGGCATCAGCAAAAGTTTCTAATTCATCCAAAATGGCATTGTTGTTTTCAACATCTGGATTATCAAAATAGATTTGTTTTTTCACACCTTCGGCATTTTGAAGAATCATATCAAAATCGCCTGGAACTTCTGGTGCATCTTTCATCTTCACGACTTCGCATTTCTTTTCGAGGAAATCTACAGAGATGTAGGCGTCTTTTTGGAAGAAGCGTGATTTTCGCATGTTTTTTAAGGAAATTCGGCTTGAAGTCAAGTTGGCCACACAACCATTTTCGAATTCAATTCGGGCATTTGCAATATCTGGAGTGTCAGAAATTACCGAAACGCCACTTGCGTGAATGTTTTTTACTTTCGATTTTACAACACTCAAAATTGCATCAATATCGTGAATCATCAGGTCTAAAACTACAGGAACATCAGTGCCACGAGGGTTGAATTCTGCCAAACGGTGCGTTTCAATAAACATCGGATTTATGATGTCATTCTTTACAGATTTAAAGGCTGGATTGAATCTTTCAACATGACCAACTTGACCTTTTACGTTGTATTCTTTTGCTAAAGCAATAATTTCTTCGGCTTCTTCAACTGTGTTTGAAATGGGTTTTTCAAGAAAAACATGCTTGCCTGATTTAATGGCAACTTTTGCACATTTGTAGTGCGAAAGTGTTGGAGTTACGATATCCACCACATCAACAGCGTGAATCAATTTGGCGATGGTATCGAACTTTGTATAACCAAATTCCTTGGCTACTTTCTCGGCATTTTCCTGATTTGGGTCATAGAAGCCTACTAGTTCATATTTTTCAGATTGCTGTAACAAACGCAAATGAATTTTTCCCAAGTGGCCAGCACCTAATACTCCAACTTTTAGCATAAAAATGTATTTTCCACAAAAATAACATTAATTGTTTAAAGATTAAAGTTTGAATCATTAAAGTTTTATCGATTTAAAATTTAAAATTCAATCTTTAAATACCTTTTACTTTCTTATTTTTACCGAAATTAAAACCTCCAAATTTTGAAAGATACAGCCAAACATCAAGGACTTCGAAATCAATTAATAGCCGTTTTAGAACAGAAGGGAATTACGGATAAGAATGTATTGGAAGCCATTAAAAAAATTCCGAGACACTTGTTTTTGAACTCCAGTTTTGAAGATTATGCCTATCAGGACAAGGCCTTTCCGATTGGTGCGGGACAAACCATTTCGCAACCTTATACTGTTGCCTTCCAATCACAATTATTGGAAGTTCAAAAAGACCATAAAATTCTAGAAATTGGTACAGGTTCAGGTTATCAAACGGCGGTTTTATGCACCATGGGAGCCAAAGTTTACAGTGTGGAACGACAAAATGAATTGTTTAAAACAACGTCTTTGCTTCTTCCAAAATTAAATATCAGACCAAAACATTTGTCTTTTGGAGATGGTTATAAAGGTCTTCCAAATTATGCTCCTTTTGATAGTATTATTGTAACGGCTGGAGCTCCAATCATTCCAAAACCTTTGATGGCCCAATTAAAAATAGGAGGAAGGCTCGTGATTCCGCTTGGTGAAGACCATCAAATTATGACCATGCTAATCCGGAAAAATGATACTCAATTCGAAAAGCATGAGTTTGGAGAGTTTCGATTTGTGCCTTTATTGGAAAATAAAAATTAAACCCTAATAGGTTTTTGTTATATTTACTGAATATCAAAAACCTATGAAGATAAAATTACTCCTTTTATTATTTCCACTATTTTCCTTTTCGCAAGGCTACACCAGTTATTTCACAGGAAACACGAATAATATTACCACAACGCCAGAATTTGGAGTTTGCCTTATGGGTGGTGCTACCGAACACGACAATGCCATGATTTGGTTGCTGCAAAAAGCCAATGGAGGAGATGTTGTTGTTTTGAGAAGTTCCGGAAGCAATGGCTACAATAATTATTTGTATTCCGATTTGGGAGTGAATGTAAATTCGGTCGAAACGCTTGTCATTACTTCTGTTGCAGGTGCTACAAATCCTTATGTTTTAGATAAAGTGGCAAATGCCGAAATGATTTGGTTTGCCGGTGGCGATCAATGGAATTATGTTTCCTATTTCAAAAACAATGCACTCGAAGATTTGTTGAATGACCATATTAATGTGAAAAATGCTCCAATTGGAGGAACAAGTGCAGGAATGGCCATTCTAGGAAGCCATTATTTTTCGGCACAAAATGGTTCTATAACTTCTGCTCAAGCCTTGTCAAATCCTTTTCATAATAATCTGACAATTGGTGAAAATGATTTTCTGCAAGTTCCATTTTTGGAAAATACCATGACCGATTCGCATTATGACAGTCCTGATCGACGTGGAAGACATACCGCATTTTTAGCCAGAATGACCCAAACCATCAACGGAAGAAGCTTCGGAATTGCCTCGAATGAATATGTTGCAGTATGTTTTGGAGATGACGGAAAAGCAATAGTTTTCGGAGATTATCCTGCATACGACGAGTTTGCTTATTTTCTACAAACCAATTGTGACGAAGTTTTTCCAGAAACCATGCAAAACGCAACACCTTTAACTTGGAACCATAACGGTAAAGCCGTAAAAGTCTATAAAGTTCCCGGAACAATGAACGGAACCAATTATTTTAATCTAGGTGATTGGCAAACAGGAAGTGGCGGAATTTGGGAAGATTGGTCGGTAAACAGCGGAACATTTTCATCTGTAGCAGGAATGGCAAACGCCTGTAATCTTAATGTTAGTGATTTTGAATCCGAAAAATTCTCAGTTGCTCCAGTTCCATTTCAACAAGAAATAAACCTAAAAAATGCAGGAAAAAACAACTTCTCCATTTATGATATACAAGGAAGAATCGTCCTTCAGAATTCTTTTTCAGATAAAATTAAAATTGATACGTCCAATTTGCAAAGCGGGATTTACATCCTAAAAGTAATATCAAACGGAAGAACTTCCAGTCAGAAAGTCATTAAAAACTAGACTCTTTTTTCGATTTCGATGATTTCCAAACCCTTGATTGCATCGCCGTCAATCACAAAACGCAACATCGTTCTCACATCGTGAAAACCACTTTTTCCAACCGCACCGGGATTCATGTGCAGTAAATTTAGTTTCTTGTCGAACATCACTTTCAAGATATGTGAATGTCCACAAATAAAGAGTTTTGGCGGATTCAGAGTAATCTCGCTTCGAATCGCCTGATTGTATTTTCCGGGATAACCGCCAATGTGGGTGATCCAGACATCAACACCTTCACACATAAAACGGTTGTTCAGCGGAAACTCCATTCTCGCTTTATCATCGTCAATATTGCCATAAACAGCACGAAGCGGTTTTAGTTTCTTTATAGTGTCCGTCACAACCAAATCGCCAATATCACCAGCGTGCCAAACCTCGTCGGCCTGATGTACATATTTCAAAATCGTGTCGTCAATATGACTATGAGTATCGGAAAGAAGCAGTATTTTTTTCAAGATATTTTTTTTAAGGAGCTATTTCCTGCTTTCCGTTCCAATCTTTTTATTTTTTTAAAGAAAAAAAATAAAAAGGATTTCCTCTTCAATCAGGGCTAGGGTTCGGTGGTAAAATTAAACATTCCAGTTCAAAATCAAATTAACATTTCGTTACAATTCAAAAGATAAAAATGTCTACATTAATAAAGTATCTTTGTCGGGAAAAATCCAGAAGTCAGAAAAACTAGATTGTCGAACAACTTCTAAATTCAGATTTCTAAATTCTAAAAATGCGTTATTTCATCAAATTCTCATACAAAGGAACAAATTATCACGGTTGGCAATACCAACCCAATGCTACCTCTGTACAGGAAACCTTGACAAAAGCATTATCGGTTGTACTCAATTCTGAACTTGAAATTATGGGTGCAGGACGAACCGATACAGGAGTTCATGCCAAGGAAATGTTCGGACATTTTGACTTCAAAAATGAAATTGAAACTCCAACGCTAATCCACAAGCTCAATTCTTTTTTGCCAAAAGACATTGCCGTTCACGATATAATTCCGGTTCACGATGACGCTCATGCCCGTTTTGATGCAACTAAAAGAACGTATGAATATCATATTAATACGACCAAAAATGTTTTCTTGGAAGAATTAAGTTGGTATTATCATCAGAAACTGGATATCAATTTGATGAACGAAGCCGGAAAAATTTTACTGAAACATACCGATTTTCAATGTTTCTCAAAAGTAAACACAGATGTAAACACCTTCAACTGTAAAATTACCGAAGCATTTTGGAAGGAAGAAAAAAAACAATTAATTTTCACCATTTCGGCCGACCGATTTTTGCGTAATATGGTTCGAGCAATCGTAGGAACGTTGGTTTATGTTGGTTTAGGAAAGATTACGTTACAAGATTTTAACGCCATCATTGAAAGCAAAGACAGGGGGAAAGCAGGTTTTTCAGTTCCAGCTCATGGATTGTATCTGACGGAAATAAAATACGATTATATAAAATAGGTTATAAGTTATGAGTTATCCTTTTTTAGTCAAAATCTAAAATCTGAACTCTAAAATCTAAAATAATAAATGAAAGCAAAAGCATTCGATACAAAAGTATTCAAACGAATAATGGTGTACACCAAGCCTTACAAATGGAGGTTCAATGGTGTAATTATTTGGGCAATTTCACTTTCGATATTTGCCGCACTTCGTCCATATTTGTTAAAGCAAACCGTTGATGGCTACATTCAAACCGAAGACCAGCAAGGTTTGTTGTACTACATTATCCTGATGGGGGTTGTACTTCTTTTGGAGGTTATCTCGCAATTTTATTTCGTTTATTGGGCCAATTGGCTCGGTCAGGACATTGTTCGCGACATCCGAACAAAGCTTTTCAAACACATGCTGAGTTTCAGGATGAAATATTTTGACAATGCCCCAGTTGGTCAGTTGGTTACGCGTTCTGTTTCGGACATCGAAGCAATCGCCAGAATTTTCAGTCAAGGGTTGTTTATGATTATAAGTGACTTGATGAAAATGGTTGCCGTATTGGTGTTTATGTTCTATATGAATTGGACTTTAACGTGGATTGTAATTGTAGCAATGCCTATTTTGGTAATTGCGACAAGGGTTTTCCAGAAAAAAATGCAAGTGGCTTTTGAAGAAGTTCGAACGCAAATTTCCAATCTGAATACTTTTGTTCAGGAACGTGTTACCGGGATGAAGATTGTGCAACTTTTCAACCGCGAGGAAATTGAGGCTCAAAAGTTCAGTGAAATAAATGCAAAACACAACAAGGCTTGGATCAAGACGGTTTGGTACAACTCGATTTTCTTTCCGATTGCCGATATTATTTCATCATTGACATTGGCAATGGTGGTTTGGTACGGTGGAAGCCAGATTTTAGGAGGTAATACGAACACTACTTTTGGTGACCTTTTTTCGTATACGATGTTTATCGGGATGCTGTTCAATCCGCTTCGTCAGATTGCAGATAAATTCAATGAGATGCAAATGGGGATGATTGCTGCAAATCGTGTTTTTGATATCCTGGATACACAAGATCAAATTCAGGACAAAGGGAATCTGATTGCTCCAAATTTTAAGGGTGAAATAGAATTCAAGGACGTTCATTTTGGTTACATCGAAAATGAAGAGGTAATCAAAGGAATCAATTTAAAGGTAAAAGAAAGTGAAACGATTGCAATTGTCGGAGCTACGGGAGCCGGAAAATCTACCATCATTAATTTGTTGAATCGTTTTTATGAAATCAACAGCGGTGTGATTTGCATTGATGGCGAAAATATTAACAGTTATACTTTGGAATCCTTGAGGGAACAGATTGCAGTTGTATTGCAGGATGTTTTTCTTTTTGCCGATACGATTTACAACAACATCACACTTAACAATCCAAATATTACAAGGGAACATGTGATAACGGCTTCCAAGAAAATCGGCGTTCACAATTTTATCATGAGTTTGCCAAATGGCTATGATTATAACGTAAAGGAACGTGGTGTTATGCTTTCTTCGGGACAACGCCAGTTGATTGCTTTTTTACGAGCTTATGTCAGCAATCCGAGTATCCTGATTTTGGATGAAGCCACTTCGTCAATCGATACCTATTCTGAAGAGTTGATTCAAAGAGCAACCGAAACGATTACAAAAGGAAGAACTTCGATTGTAATTGCTCATAGACTTGCAACAATCGTGAATGCCGATAAGATTATTGTGATGGACAAAGGTCTGATTGTTGAGCAAGGAAGTCATTTTGAGCTTTTGCGAAACGAGAATGGTTTCTACAAGCGTTTGTATGATTCGCAGTTTGCGGTGGAAAAGGCGGAGTAGTTATAGGTTTTATTTGAGAATGATTCCAAAGGAAAAATGCCTGCCTGTCGGCAGACAGGGTTTTCTCAATAGCCCAGATGCTGCAATTGTTTGAGCTCTTATCTCGTTCTTAAAAACGAGATAAAGCGAGTTGCTGCAGCTGGAAAATGGTTTCCCAGCACAAAACCAAGATTCGCTCCTGAATGAAAAATAACAACTTTGAAGTTTTCTTAAAAGAGAATAAATGCTTATTTTCGCAACTGAAAATTCATTTAGAAATTATAGGATGAAATGAGCTTCGGCGAATTTTATTTTTACAAAAATCAAATAAAACACAAAAAATGAAATACGATATTATTGTTTTAGGAAGTGGTCCTGGTGGTTATGTAACAGCTATTCGTGCATCGCAATTGGGATTTAAAACGGCCATTATTGAAAAAGAAAGCCTTGGTGGAATTTGTTTGAACTGGGGTTGTATCCCAACGAAAGCTTTGTTGAAATCGGCTCAGGTTTTTGATTACCTAAAACATGCTTCTGATTATGGTTTGACTATTTCGGAATTTGATAAAGATTTTAGTGCTGTAATCCAACGTTCCAGAGGTGTTGCCGACGGAATGAGCAAAGGAATTCAGTTTTTGATGAAGAAAAACAAGATTGATGTTCTAGAAGGTACAGGAAAGGCTAAGCCTGGAAAGAAAATCGACGTTACGGATAAAGACGGAAAAACGACTGAATATTCAGCTGATCATATCATTATTGCCACTGGAGCTCGTTCGCGCGAATTGCCAAACTTGCCACAGGATGGTAAGAAAGTAATTGGTTACCGTCAAGCTATGACGTTGCCAGAACAGCCAAAATCGATGATTGTGGTTGGTTCTGGAGCGATTGGAGTTGAGTTTGCTCATTTCTATAATTCTATGGGAACTGATGTTACGATTGTGGAATTTATGCCAAATATTGTTCCGGTTGAAGATGAGGATATCTCAAAACAAATGGAGCGTTCAATGAAGAAAGCGGGTGTGAAAATCATGACGAATTCTTCTGTTGAGAAAATTGATACTTCTGGAAATGGCGTAAAAGCAACTGTAAAAACAGCAAAAGGAGAAGAAATTCTAGAAGCTGATATCCTGCTTTCGGCTGTTGGAATCAAATCTAACATTGAAAATATCGGTTTGGAAGAAGTTGGTATTGCAACCGATAGAGATAAAATCTTGGTGAATGCTTTCTACCAAACTAATGTTCCAGGATATTATGCTATTGGAGACGTAGTTCCAGGTCCGGCTTTGGCTCACGTGGCTTCTGCAGAAGGAATTACTTGTGTGGAAAAAATCGCAGGTCTTCACGTTGATCCAATCGATTACGGAAATATTCCTGGTTGTACGTATGCAACTCCAGAGATCGCTTCTGTTGGTTTAACCGAAAAAGCAGCTAAGGAAAAAGGATATGAGTTGAAAATTGGAAAATTCCCTTTCTCGGCTTCAGGAAAAGCGAGTGCTGCTGGAACAAAAGATGGTTTTGTAAAAGTAATTTTTGATGCTAAATATGGCGAATGGCTAGGTTGTCATATGATTGGTGCCGGAGTTACGGATATGATTGCTGAAGCAGTTGTAGCCCGTAAACTGGAAACTACAGGTCACGAAATCATCAAATCAATCCACCCGCATCCAACAATGAGCGAGGCTATTATGGAAGCTGCCGCTGATGCTTATGGAGAAGTGATTCACTTGTAAGAAATTCAAGTTTTATTGACAATATGAAATCCGCTGAAAAGCGGATTTTTTTGTTTCATAAAAAGGGCAAAAATGATAATTTAAAATCGAAGTTTTTAAGATGAAAATGTTAATAACTTACGGACTAAAACAGGCATTTTTAAGCGATTATCCCTTGCGTTTTCATATATTTGTTCGTTAAACAAAAAATCATTCAGAATAATAGATAAATATGAGCGAAGAAGTAAATAAACACAATTATTCAGCAGATAGTATTCAGGCATTAGAAGGGATGGAGCACGTTAGAATGCGTCCGTCGATGTATATTGGAGATGTAGGTGTTAGAGGTTTGCACCACTTGGTTTATGAGGTGGTAGATAACTCTATCGATGAGGCAATGGGAGGTCATTGCGATACCATTGGCGTTTGGATTAACGAAGATGGATCGATTACTGTTGAAGACAATGGTCGTGGTATTCCAGTTGATTTACATAAAAAAGAAGGCGTTTCGGCACTTGAGGTTGTAATGACCAAAATTGGAGCAGGAGGTAAGTTTGATAAGGATTCGTATAAAGTTTCTGGAGGTTTGCACGGTGTGGGGGTTTCTGTAGTAAATGCACTTTCCAACCACATGCGATCTACGGTTTTTAGAGATGGAAAAATCTACGAACAAGAATACGAAAAAGGAAAAGCGTTATATCCGGTAAAGCAAATTGGGGAAACGGAAAAAAGAGGAACCAGACAGACTTTTTATCCAGATGATACTATCTTTACGCAAACAATCGAGTTTTCATATGATACTTTATCAGCTCGTATGCGTGAACTTTCGTTCTTGAACAAAGGAATTACAATTACTTTTACAGATAAGAGAGAACTTGATAAGGACGGAAATTTCGTTTCAGAAGTATTCCATTCAGATGAAGGTCTGAAAGAATACATCCGTTATTTAGATGGAAACCGTGAGCCAATCATTTCTCATGTAATTTCAATGGACCACGAAAAAGGAGAAATCCCGGTTGAGGTTGCCTTGATTTACAATACAAGCTACACAGAGAATATTTTTTCTTACGTAAACAATATTAATACCCACGAAGGTGGAACGCATTTGCAAGGTTTTAGAAGCGGTTTGACAAGGACGCTTAAAAAATATGCCGATGCTTCTGGAATGTTGGACAAATTGAAATTTGAAATTGCTGGAGATGACTTCCGTGAAGGATTGACAGCAATTATTTCGGTTAAAGTAGCCGAACCTCAATTTGAAGGACAAACCAAAACCAAATTAGGAAACAGAGAAGTTGTTTCGCCAGTAAGTCAGGCAGTTTCTGAAATGTTGGAAAATTATTTGGAAGAAAATCCAAATGATGCTCGAATCATCATCCAAAAAGTAATCCTTGCAGCTCAAGCACGTCATGCAGCTAAAAAAGCACGTGAAATGGTGCAACGAAAAACTGTAATGGGTGGTGGCGGATTGCCAGGGAAATTGTCTGATTGTTCAGAACAAGATCCTGCAAAATGCGAAGTATACCTTGTCGAGGGAGATTCGGCTGGTGGAACGGCAAAACAAGGTCGTGACCGAAACTTTCAAGCTATTTTACCTTTGAGAGGTAAGATTTTGAACGTTGAAAAAGCGATGCAGCATAAGGTTTTCGAAAACGAAGAGATTCGAAACATATTCACTGCTTTAGGAGTAACTATTGGTACTGCTGAAGATACTAAAGCTTTGAATCTCGAAAAATTAAGATACCACAAAGTAATCATCATGTGTGATGCCGATGTCGATGGAAGTCATATTTCTACTTTGATTCTGACGTTCTTTTTCCGTTTTATGCGTGAATTGATTGAAGAAGGGCACGTTTATATTGCAGCTCCTCCTTTATATTTGGTTAAAAAAGGAAACAAAAAAGAATATGCTTGGAACGATGTTCAGCGTGATCAGGCAAATGAAAGAATGGGTGGAAGTGCAGCAATCCAACGTTATAAAGGTCTTGGAGAGATGAATGCTGAACAGTTGTGGGAAACTACAATGGATCCAAATTTCAGAACGCTACGTCAAGTAACTATCGATAGTCTTGCTGAAGCAGATAGAATTTTCTCTATGCTAATGGGGGATGAAGTGCCACCAAGGAGAGAGTTTATAGAAAAGAATGCAGTTTACGCCAATATTGATGCGTAAAGCCGTCTTAAAAGGAATCGTACTATTTGTTTTTTGCATAAGCAATGCAAATGCTCAATCTTTACCAGCTGAAGAAATTTATTTCTTGATTAAGGATGCGATTTTTTTTACAGATAAATATGTTACACCTGCCACAGATGCCGCGGTTTATCAAGCGGCATCCGGTTGGGTAAGTACTCCAAAAAAAGCAAACCTTTGGGATTTTAAAGTTGGTTTGCACGGAAATGTTTTCTTTGTTCCGCAATCGGATCGTAGTTTCAGGCTTTCAAATAGCGATCTTTCTTTTTTTAGGATTAATCAAGAAGGTGTAGAAAGTGCTTTAACGCCTTCAACTTTAGGAAGTGATCAATATATAGAATTGATAGGTGAGCTTAACGGGAGTCCTGTTTCATTAAGAACGCCTGAAGGAATCGACAGGGAAGTGGTTTTCTATCCTTATCTTCAAGGTGCTGTCGGACTTTGGTATGGAACGGAGATTGTGGCTAAATTTTCCCCAATGATCAAACTGAAAAACGTAGATTATCAAGTATATGGTTTAGGATTAAAACATAACTTGAGTCAATATTTTCCAAGTTTGGAAAAAAGAAACCTGCATTTTTCTGTTTTAGCGGCCTATTCAAAAGAAGACCTGACAGTTAATTTTTTAGATGTTGAAACTGCCTACGGAAACCTTGGGTTGAATGCATTGAACAGTTTGATCGATACCTGGCAATTCCAAGTGAATGCTTCAAAAGAATTTAAAAGATTTGAGCTTTCTACGGGTTTTATAATGAATACAAGTGATTTTGAATATAAAGTGAACGGACCAAAAGGAGAGATTGAAAAAATTACGCCTTTGCAAGATATCTTAAACGGACAATTGAAATCAATTGCCCGAACAAAATTCAATGGAATTGGCGAAATTTCCGGGAGGTATCAATTTCATCATTTTTATATACAACAAACGCTTGCTTTTGGTAAATTTGTAAACTCAAATACCGCATTACAATACGAATTCTAATTTATTAAATATAAAAACAACATAATATGAAAGTTACAATAGTTGGTGCTGGAAACGTTGGAGCATCGTGTGCAGATGTAATTTCTTACAGAGGAATTGCAAGTGAAGTGGTTTTATTGGATATTAAAGAAGGTTTTGCCGAAGGGAAAGCTATGGATATCATGCAATGTGCTACCAATACGGGTTTTAATACACAACTTACAGGAGTTACTAACGATTATTCTAAAACAGCCAACAGCGATGTAGTTGTAATCACTTCTGGAATTCCAAGAAAACCAGGAATGACACGTGAGGAATTGATCGGAATTAACGCTGGAATTGTAAAATCGGTTACAGAAAATATTTTGGCTCATTCTCCAAATACAATAATTGTAGTAGTTTCGAATCCAATGGATACAATGACTTATTTGGCATTGAAATCTACAGGTTTGCCAAAAAACAGAATCATCGGAATGGGTGGTGCTTTGGATAGCTCTCGTTTCAAATATTATTTGTCTAAAGCTTTAGATAAACCAGCAAATGACGTTTCTGCAATGGTAATCGGAGGTCACGGAGATACAACGATGATTCCATTGACTAGATTGGCTTCTTATAACGGAATCCCAGTTTCAGAATTCCTTTCTCAAGAAGAGTTAGATAAAGTAGCTGCTGATACAATGGTTGGTGGTGCAACTTTAACTGGTCTTTTGGGTACTTCTGCATGGTATGCTCCAGGAGCTTCAGTAGCTTATTTGGTGGATAGCATCTTGAACAATCAAAAGAAAATGATTGCTTGTTCTGTTTTCCTTGAGGGAGAATACGGACAAAGCGATATCTGTATTGGTGTTCCTTGTATCATCGGTAAAAACGGAATTGAAGAAATCGTTGACATTACATTGAATGATGCTGAAAAAGGATTATTCTCTAAAAGTGCAGATGCTGTTAGAAGCATGAATGATGCTTTGAAATCGGTTTTAGCATAAGCTTTTACACAAAATATGAAAAAGACTGCAAACTTGCAGTCTTTTTTTTGAGATTAATCAATAAATAAATTGGTTAATCTTTTTGTAAATTATATATTTGCTCGTTTTAAAAAAAGGGAAATAATTGAGTTTAGTCGCTTTTAAATCAATAGCTTTTGAATTATTTATTTTTTAACATTAGAAACAACAAAATACAATCAAAATTAATTAATTATTAGTAATAATGCAGAATAGAGGACTCGTTAAATTTTTTGCAATTTTATTTGCATTGGTAAGTATTTACCAACTTACTTTCACATTTGTAGCAAGTAGCGTTGAAAACAAAGCAAAAGCTTTTGCAAAAGGTAATCCAGAGCAAGAGGTAAAATACCTTGATTCAATCGGGAAAGAAAAAGTATTTTTAGATCTTTTTACCTATAATGATGTAAAAGATAAAAAAATCAACAAAGGATTGGATCTTGAAGGAGGAATAAATGTTATCCTTCAAATATCGGTAAAAGATGTTTTGAAAGGTTTGGCAAACAATTCTAAAGACCCAATTTTCAACAAGTCTTTGGACGATGCTACTAAAAATCTTGAAGGAAATCAAACCTATATTGATGCTTTCTTTAAAGCGTTCAACGAAAATTCGGCTGGAAAAACCAAATTGGCTTCTCCAGAAATTTTTGCTAACAAAAACTTGCAAGGCGAAGATGGTATCAACTTTAAGATGACCGATGCTGAGGCAGAAAAAGTAATCAGAAAAAAAGTTGACGAGTCAGTTAGTAGTGCATTTGAAGTACTAAGAAAGCGTATCGACAAATTTGGTGTGACACAACCAAACATACAGAAATTAGGAGAAACAGGAAGAATCCTTGTGGAACTTCCAGGTGCTAAGGATGTAGATCGTATTAAAAAATTATTATCAAGCACAGCTCAATTAGAGTTTTGGGAAACGTATAAGATTGAAGAAATTGGTAGCTTCTTGGTTCAGGCTAACGAAATCTTGAAGACTACAGAAGTTGCTGTTAAGGAAACCGCTCCTGTAAAGAAAGATTCTTTAAGCTCATTGTTGACAGATGATACTGCAGATTCAACTGCAACTAAAAAAGGAAATAACCCTTTGTTTGATAAAATTATCGGACAAGGTGGAGGTCCAGTTTTGGCAGTTTTCTCTTTAAAAGATACTGCTTCTGTAAATAAATATTTGAACAGAGCAGATATCAAGAACCTTTTGCAAGGTGAACAACGTTTTGCAAAATTCGTTTGGGGAAAACCTTCAACAATCAAGGACGATAAAGGAAAAGAAATTGAAACACTTGAGCTTTATGCCTTAAAAGGAAATAGAAACAATGTTGCTCCAATGAGTGGTGGTGTTGTTACTGAAGCTAGAGATGAGTTTGACCAAATGGGAAGACCTTGTGTTTCGATGCAAATGAATGGTGCTGGAGCTAAAATCTGGGAAGAACTAACTGGAAAAGCTTACAGCCAACAAGGTTTTATTGCGATTGTGTTGGATGATGTTGTTTATTCTGCACCAGGTGTTACTACGGGACCAATTGCTGGCGGAAACTCTCAAATTTCTGGGGCTTTCACGGTTGCGGAAACAAAAGATTTAGCAAACGTATTAAAAGCAGGTAAATTACCAGCTTCAGCAGATATTATTCAATCAGAAGTAGTAGGACCATCTTTGGGACAGGAAGCTATCGATGCGGGTATCAATTCCTCTTTATTGGGATTATTGATTGTTTCACTTTGGATGATTGTATATTATGGTAGAGCAGGTTGGTATGCAAATTTAGCTTTAGCAGTAAACTTATTATTCCTTTTCGGAGTATTGGCTAGCTTTGGTTTTGTATTGACATTGCCAGGTATTGCAGGTATCGTTTTAACGATGGGTACAGCAGTCGATGCGAATATCATTATCTACGAAAGAGCAAAAGAAGAACTTCGTTTAGGCAACTCTCTTGAAGATTCTATCAAAGCTTCTTATGGTTGGAAAGGTGCAATGCGATCTATCGTAGATGCAAACGTAACTCACATCTTAACAGGTATTGTTTTGTATGTTTTCGGTACAGGTCCGATAAAAGGTTTTGCCTTGACATTATTGATTGGTATTTTTACCTCATTGTTTACAGCTATTTTTATCTCAAGAATCCTTTTGGAAAGAAGTGCAGCTAAGAATAATAAATTGACTTTTGATACTAATTTTTCTAAAAATTTCTTTACAAAATTCAATTACAATTTCTTGGGAGCCAAGAAGTATACCTACATTATTTCGTCTATCGTTGTAATTGGTAGTATTATTTCGATTTGGTTTAATGGTTTCAACCAAGGAGTTGATTTTGTTGGAGGAAGAACTTTCCAAGTTCGATTTGAAAATACAATTTCTACTGACGAAGTAAAAGAAGAGTTAAATGCCGTTTTTGGTGGAGGTGTTGAAGCCAAAGTATTTGGTAACAGCAACCAGTTGAAAATCACAACTAAATATAAAGTAGATGTGCACGGAACAGAGGCGGATGAAGAAGTAAACAAAATGCTTTTTGATGGTTTGAAAAAACATTATTCAGCTGACATGAACTATGAAAAATTTGTAAATGCTTATGATGGAAAAACGTTAGGTATTTTACAAGCTTCTAAAGTTGGTCCTGCAGTTGCAGAAGACATCAAGACAAATTCTTACTGGGCTGTACTTGGAGCAATGGCCATTGTATTCCTTTACTTGACCATCAGTTTCCGTAAATGGCAATATAGCTTGGGTGCGATTGCTGCAGTAGCACATGACGTTATTTTCGTATTGGGAGTTTATTCACTTCTTTGGAAATATATGCCATTTGGTATGGAAATCGACCAGCACTTTATCGCTGCAATCCTAACAGTTATCGGTTACTCTATGAATGATACCGTAATTGTATTTGACAGGGTTCGTGAATATTTAGGAGGTAAAACTAAAGGTTCTTTTAACGATATCGTAAATAAGTCTATTAATTCTACTATGTCAAGAACCATCAATACATCATTGACGATGATCTTGGTATTATTGATCATGTTCATATTAGGTGGAGAAACGATCAGAGGATTTATCTTCGCCATGTTGATTGGTATTATCGTTGGAACATATTCATCTCTTTTCATCGCAACACCAGTATTGTGTGATACCATTTCGGATGCAGAACACAAACGTATCGAAGAGTTGCACAATAATGCAAACAATGAAGAAGTAGCTTAATTCTAAATTTAGCTTTCAAATATAAAAGGCTGTCTCTATTTTGAGACAGCCTTTTTTGATTTTCGAATACTATAAATTTCAACACTAATTGCACCAATTTATTCGTGTAAATTGGTGCAATTAGTGTTGAATGATTGTGTGTCGTAATAATATGGGTATAATTTAGTGATACATTAATTGCCATTGGTTTTAACCAATGGGATATTAAATAAAAAAAACAAACATCAATTAATCCATTTGGCTTTAGCCAAATAAAAACTCAAGCAAAAAAACTCCCGACTACAGCTGTAATCGGGAGTTTGTAATTTATAATATTATTCGTTTCTACTTATTATTCTCAATAATATAATCCAAAACTTTTCGCATCAAATGAACTCTATCCTTTCCGGTTACATTATGCTTGTGCATCGGATAAGGAAAGAAATCAATTTGCTTTTCGGCTTCGATGAATTTTTTTACCAAGGCAAAATTCTGTTGCATCACCACAACATCATCACTTGTTCCGTGAATCAAAAGTAATTTTCCTTTCAAGTTTTTCACATAATTCAATGTGCTCGATTCATCAAAACCTTGAGGGTTTTCGGCAGGAGTATCCATATAACGTTCGCCATACATTACCTCGTAGAATTTCCAATCGGTAACAGGACCACCGGCAACTCCAACTTTAAATGTATCTGGTTTTCTCAACATTAACGAAGTCGTCATAAAACCTCCATAGCTCCAACCATGAACTGCTAAACGATTTCCATCAACATAAGGTAAAGATTTCAAATACTCAACACCTTTTAATTGGTCTTCCATTTCATGAACACCTAACTTTCCATGAATTACATTTTCGAATGCCAATCCTCTGTTTTCAGAACCACGATTATCAACCGTAAACACCAAATAACCTTGTTCCGCCATCCAATACATCCAAAGATTTGCTCCATCCAGATAAGAATTTGTAATCATTTGAGCATGAGGACCACCATAAACATAAACCATAACCGGATATTTTTTTGTCGGGTCAAAATTGCTAGGCTTAATTAATCTTGTATATAAATCAGTCGTTCCATCGCCAGCTTTGATCGTCTTGATTTCAGCAGTTCCCATTTGGTAGTCGGCATATTTGTTTTTGCTTTCTACCAATGTTGTTGCTTTCAGGTTATTATCCAAAAGCAAAGATTTTGATGGAGTCGTATGATTTGAAAATTCATCAAAAAACCAATTGCTGTCAGAGCTAACAGAAAAATTATGAACGCCTTCCTCTTTTGTAAGAAGCGTTTGTTTTCCTTTTAAATCTACTTTATAAGCCAACATATTCGTTGGATTTGCTCCTGTAGCTGAAAAATAAATTTCAGTTCCAGTTGGATTTGAACCAATAATTCCTGTGGTTACAAATTTATTCTGCGTCAATTGCTTGATTAATTTTCCATCAATTGAATAGTAGTATAAATTATTGAAGCCATCTTTCTCGCTTATCCAAACAAAATTATTAGACTTCGTATTTGGAAAAAACGCTGGATGTTCTGGCTCAACCCATTTTGGGTTTTTCTCATTGAGAATTGTTCTCACAAAAGCACCCGAATTTGCATCATACAAATGCAAAGACATATCATTTTGAGAACGGTTTACTTCGGCAATCAACACATATTTTTCGTCTGGAGTCCAAGATAGATTGGTCAAATAATCATCAACGTTTCCTTTTGGAGTGATGAATACGGTTTTGGCTGTAGCCAAATTATAAATCCCAACTTTTGGCTTTTCGCTTTTCTGACCAATCATCGGATATTTAATGTTTTGCAATTTCCCAGGAGTTTCATTGATGTCCAGCAGAGGATAATCGGCAACTTCGGTTTCATCTTTTTGATAGAACGCTAAAAAGTTGGCATTTGGCGACCAAAATATTCCATTGTGGATCCCAAATTCACTTCTCGCGTATGTTTGTCCCGAAACAATTCCTTCATTGGTTTCATTTGTAACGGCAACTTTTTGATTGTTTTTGTTGATGAAATACAAATTGTTTTTTTCTGTAAAAGCAATATTTTCTTTTTTATTATCAAAAGTCTGATTTTCGGCAACTTCAGGCAATTCGGCAATTTGCTTTCCAGTTTTTGTTGCAACATTGTACTCGTAGAATTTTGCACCATCATTCAAAACAAAAGTGTTGGCATCTTTCCATTCGATTCCAAAGAAACCCCTTAAACTTGTTCCAAGAGTTTTATTCAAATCAGAAAGTGAAACCAATTCGGTCGCTTTTGTGTCAGCCGTATTCGCCACCATCAACTTTTGTCCGAAATTTTCAAAGAAAATGTATTTATTGGTATTAGGAATCCATTGAAATCCTAAAACATTATCGGCTCTAAAAGCCCTGTATTGTTGCAAAACGCCATCATCTAGTGTGAGTTTCTTGGTTTGCCCGAAAGCTGTAAAGGCCAAGAAAAGACTAAAAACAGCAATTAATTTTTTGTTCATATTGTGTTGTTTTTTAAGTTTTCAAAGATATTGAAAAAGGATTAAGTAAAATTCCCAAAGATTGAATTCAGTTTTGAATCAGGCGAATTGATTTACCATCTTGGTTGATAAGGATAGGTTTCGTAGATTGTATTATCTTCACTTAATTTATAACCAATTTTTGCATTTTCAAAAGCTTCTTTTAAAAGTGTTTGATATTCTTCGGTTTTTCCGAGTTTAGCCAAACAAATTGCTTTATAATATTGTGCTTCAGCAAGATTCTTGTAATTTTTTAAAGCTTTATCAAAATTGGTAATCGCTTCTTCAAATCGACTTTGTTCATATTGCGAAATGCCAAGGTAGAATAATGCTGTTGGATGTAGCCAATCTTCTCCATTTTTAGCAAGCATTTGGTTGACATAATCTTGAAGTAAAATTTCGACTTTGCTAAACTCATTTAGTTGAAGGCAACTGATTGCGATGTAGAAGTTATAGGTATGATCCATTACATAACCATTCCCAAATTTTTTGATGCAATCTTCAAAATCTAAAATGGCGTCTTTATAGGTTTTTGCAAAAATACATTTGATAAAAGCACGATAAGGTTGCCATCTTTCGGCATCATACAAAACCGCTTTGTCAATATAGTTCATCCCAACTTCATATTTTCGTGCTTTAAAATAGGGCATCGCTTTTTGTTGCCAGAAATAAGCATAAGTACTATCAACTTTTAAACCAGCATCAAGACAAGCTTGCCACTCATTCATATTATAGTTGTAATTGTAATGTTCTGCACAATCAGTAACAAACTTTTGTTGGAGTTCATCGTGTCTTTTTCTTTTTTCCAATTCTGCTTCTTGGGTTTGCGAAAAGCTAAAAAACGATAAGGAAAGGAATGTGATAATCGATAATTTTTGCATATAAAGTTCTTGTGAATTCAAATATATTAAAAAAGGATAACGTCAACAGGATTTTAACCCCTGTTAACATTATCCTTTTACTGCATTATTTTAATTTTTAATTCGTAATTTTTAATTAATACCTGACTCGTTTTCCTTATCTAGATATTGTTGAACGATTTCAATGGCATTTGTCACCACATCGCTCAAAGCTGTGATGTAGGTTCCTTCTTCTGCAATGTTGATGGCATGTTTGATGGCTTCCACTTCTTTTGAAATGATTTCATAAGTAACATTCCTGCCTGATTCGGAAATTCCTTCGAGAATTAAATTATTGATTTCATCTTCAGTCCGACCTCTCAAATGTTTTTCAGACCGAATAATAATGTGGTCAAACATTCTTCCGGCAATTTTGGCACATTCTTTAATGTCTTCGTCACGACGATCGCCAACTCCAGCAATGATTCCAATTTTTTTATTGGCTTCAACAGAACTCAAATAATCTTCTACACCCAAATAACCTGATGCATTATGGGCAAAGTCAATCAATACCTTGAATTTTTTAAAGTCAAAAATATTCATACGTCCCGGAGTTTGAGCCACACTCGGAATAAATGTCTGAAGGGACAAGCTAATATCTTCCGTCTTGAATCCCCATAAATAACTAGCCAAAGTAGCAGCCAAAGCATTTGCAATCATAAATTTGGCCTTTCCGCCTAAAGTTAAAGGAACGTGAGTCGCTCTTTCAACACGAATTTTCCATTCTCCTTTTTTAACGGTTATAAATCCATTTTCATAAACCGCCACGATTTTTCCTTCTTTCGATTGTTTCTTGATGAACGAACTGTCCTCATCCATACTGAAATAGGCGACATTGCAACTTAAATCTTCTCCAATCTTAATACATTGTTCGTCATCGCCATTCAAAATTGCCCAACCGTCTTTTTTGATGCTTTTAACGACTGTGCTTTTTACTCTTGCCAAATCATCAAGCGTGTGAATGTCGCTCAAACCCAAATGATCTTCCTGAATATTGGTGATCACGCCAATATCACATCGGCTAAAGCCTAAACCAGAACGTAGGATTCCACCACGGGCTGTTTCCAAAACTGCAAATTCCACCGTTGGATCTTTCAATATATATTCGGCAGAAATTGGCCCGGTTGTATCACCTTTTTCCATCATGTGGTTCTGGATGTATATTCCATCTGATGTGGTAAAGCCAACTTTGTAGCCATTATTTTTTACAATATGAGCCAAAAGTCTTGTAGTGGTGGTTTTTCCGTTGGTTCCTGTAACGGCTATAATCGGAATTCTACTCGGTTTTCCTGGAGGATAAAGCATATCGATTACTGGCGAAGCAACATTTCTTGGTAAACCTTCAGAAGGAGCAAGGTGCATCCTGAATCCTGGAGCGGCATTTACTTCCAAAATACAACCGCCATTTTCCTTTAAAGGCTGCGTCAGATTTTCAGCCATAATATCAACGCCGCAAATATCCAAACCAATTACTCTAGAAATTCTTTCGGCTAGAAAGATATTTTCTGGATGCATCATATCAGTAACATCAACAGAAGTTCCACCTGTGCTTAAATTGGCAGTTGATTTCAAGTAAACGATTTCTCCATTTTTAGGAATACTTTCAACGGTATAATCTAATTTTTCTAATAAATCCAAAGTATCACGATCGACATCAATCTGTGTCAAAACATTTTCGTGACCGTAACCTCTTCTAGGGTCTTTATTAGTTTCATCAATCAGGTATTGGATTGTGTTTTTTCCATCTCCAACAACGTGAGCTGGAACTCGTTTTGCAGCGGCAACCAATTTATTATCAATTACAAGGACACGGAAATCGAATCCTGTAATGAATTTTTCAACGATTACTCTTCTGCTGTAGTTTTGAGCATAAATTAATCCTGCTTTCGCATCTTCCCAATTGGTAACATTGATGGAAGCTCCTTTTCCATGATTGCCGTCCAAAGGTTTAAGTACGATTGGATAGCCAATTTTTTTGATGGTGGCTTCTAAATCTTCTTCGTCAACACAGATACTTCCACTAGCTACAGGAATCGAGGCTAAGTCGAGCATACGTTTTGTTTCTTCCTTATTGCAAGCAATATCAACTGCTATATTACTGGTTTTACAGGTTATGGTTGCCTGAAAACGCATTTGATGTACTCCATATCCTAGTTGAACCAATGAATTTGTTCCCAAACGGATCCACGGAATATCTCGCGCAACGGCTTCTTCGACAATACTTCCCGTACTTGGTCCGAGGCGAACGCGTTCGCGGATTTCACGCATTTTCTGAATATCGCCTTCCAAATCATATTCGGTTCCTGCAATTAAGGCTTCGGCAATATTCACGGCAGATTCTGCTGCAAAAAGGCCTACATTTTCTTCAGTATAACTAAAAACCACATTGTAGATTCCGGGGGTTTTGGTTTCCCTGGTTCGCCCGAAACCAGTTTCCATTCCCGCAAGGGTTTGGATTTCCAAAGCAATATGCTCGATCACGTGACCCATCCAAGTGCCTCTTTCTACTCTTGAGAAAAAGCCTCCGGGAACGCCTTCGGAACATCTGTGTTCGAACATCGTGGGGAACATTGCTTCAATTCGTTCCTTGAAACCTTCGATTTTATTGGTAGGGAATTGTTCCATTTCCTCTAAATCCAATCTCATTTGAATTAATTTTTTTCTCTGAACACTCCAGATGTTAGGTCCTCGAAGGGCTTGTACTTTTAATATTTTCATTCGGTTGAAGTTATTGTTTTAGGTAATTATTTGATTTTTAGATAATTATTTTAATTGTTTATATGGTATTTATGAACTCGAAAAAATAATTAGAAAATTAGTTAAAATTTTTATAATATCATCCATCTAAAATATTTTTTTTGAGGTTGATATTGAGGATTAATAGTTTGTATAACGAAAATGATAATGAATTCAGTAAGCGTAATTGTTAGTGGGATCTTGAATCTAGCCCGGTCCCGATCCCGAAGTTTCGGGACGGGAGTAGCGAAAAGCAGGATAAGCTCCTGAAAATATTTTTAAAAATAAAGCCTCGAAGATTGCTCGTTTTAAGTTTTTGGTTATTTTTACAAAAATAACATACCAATTAAAATGAATATACAAGGAAAATTAATGATTATTGGAGGTGCTGTAGATAAAGGAAGTTTTACAGAAACTGATTTAGACAAAAATGTTGCGAATAATCTAAACTTTTTTGAAACGGGAATTTTAAAAAGGCTTTTGCTGGAGTCGAAACACAAAGAGAATTCGAGAATTGAAGTCATTACTACGGCTTCTAAAATTCCAAGGGAAATAGGTCCGGAATACGTAAAGGCACTTGAATATCTTGGTGCAAAAAACGTGAGTGTACTGCATATCGAAAAACGCGAACAGGCTACAAGTGAAGAAGTTTTAGAAAAATTAAGAGCTGCAGATGTAGTGATTTTTACTGGTGGCGACCAATTGCGATTGACTTCGATTCTTGGCGGAACTGCCTTTCACGATATTATATTGGAAAAATATCATAATGAAGACTTTATCTATGCAGGAACTTCGGCTGGTGCTGCTGCTGCATCAAATAATATGATTTACCAAGGAAGCAGTTCAGAAGCTTTGCTGAAAGGCGAAGTAAAAATTACGAGTGGTTTAGGACTAATTGACGGTGTTATCATCGATACACATTTTGTGCAAAGAGGTAGGATTGGCAGACTTTTTCAAGCTGTTGTGGGAAATCCGAAAGTGCTTGGAATAGGCTTGGGTGAAGACACCGGCTTGCTGATTACCAATAATACAAAGATGGAAGCGATTGGTTCTGGTTTGGTTATTTTGGTTGATGGTAGAGAAATCAAGGACACGAACTTGACGCAAGTTGAATTGGGTCAGCCGATTTCGATTTCGCATTTGGTAACGCACGTGATGAGTATGTATGATACTTTCGATTTGAGCACTCACAAAATGTTCATCAGGTCTTCTCAATATGCCGATGAATTAGGACTTCCTACAGATTAAATACTATGAAAATAATTATCCACGGCGGTTTTTTCTCTGAATCTTCTACCAATCATGAAACAAAAGTAGCAAAACAAGAAGCCTTATTGCGAATTGTAAAAGATTCGTATGAATTCTTGAAAACGCATTCAGCTTTAGAAACGGTAGTGTATGCAGTTTCGCAATTGGAAGACGACGAATTATTCAATGCAGGAATTGGTTCTCAGATTCAAAGTGATGGAAAAATAAGGATGAGTGCTTCTTTGATGGACGGCTTTTCGCACAAGATGAGCGGTGTAATCAATATTGAAGAAGTGAAAAATCCGATTCAGGTTGCCCAAGTTTTATTGGATTATGATGATAAAGTTTTGGGAGGAAGTGGAGCGACAAACTTTGCAAGAAAGCACGGTTTTGAAGTTTTTTCTACTGAAATTCCGCAAAGACGTTCTGAATATGAGGCAAAATTAGCTTCTGCTGGAACCGGAACTGTTGGTTGTGTGGCTTTGGATAAGGACGGAAAGATTGCAGTTGCTACTTCAACCGGAGGAAAAGGTTTTGAAATTCCGGGAAGAATATCCGATTCTGCCACTGTTGCAGGAAATTATGCCAATAAATTTTGTGGTGTGAGCTTGACAGGAGTTGGCGAAGATATTGTGAGTGGAGCGGTTGCAGCAAAGATTGTAACCCGTGTAACAGACGGTTTTTCTTTAAAGGAAGCTTTTGAGAAAACATTCAATGAATTAAAGCCTTTTGATGGTTTTGCTGGTGCAATTGCCATTGATAAAGGAGGAAACATCTTTCATCAGGATTCGCATCCGAGTATGGTTTTTGCCAGTTTTGATGGAGAAAACGAAGAAGTTTTTAATTAGAAAAAATATATTTTTAAAAGAAACCCGATAGGCTTTGGCTTATCGGGTTTCTTTTTTATTAAAATCCTGTAGAAATGGTTACTAATTTCCATTCTTCCAATTCAGTTTCCATTGCTGAAATCTTACTTTTTGCCATTTCATAAGCATCGTTTCCTAAGAATAAATGCAATGGTGGATTTTCCTGTTCGGCAATTTTTATAATTTCTGCCACTCCTTTTTCAGGGTCACCCGGTTGATTTTGATTGATTTCATCCTGATGCATTGTTTGAGATGCTCTAACTTCGTTATAATCTTCAATATGATTTTTAGGAGTTGCCAAAGAATCAGGATTTAAGAAATTGGTTCTGAAATAACCCGGAAGTACAGCCGTTACTTTTATACCGAAAGGTTTTGTTTCAATCGCCAAGCCTTCCGTAAAACCAATTACGGCAAATTTTGTCGAACAATAAATTCCAAATCCAGGAAAATCGCCTACATAACCTCCGATAGAAGAGAAGTTGAAAATGTGTCCCGATTTTTGTTCACGCAAATAAGGTAATGCCTGTCGGATTACGTTTAAAGAACCAAAGACATTGACATCAAAGTTCTGTCTTGCTTCTGCATCTGAAAGTTCTTCGAGAGCACCAAGTAATCCGTAACCTGCATTATTGACAACATTATCAATTCGACCAAATGTTTTTACAGTTTCTGAAATAGCATTCTGAACGCTTTTTTCATCAACCAAATCCATTTCAAGGGCTAGAAAATCTGAACTAGTAGGGATTTCTTTTACTAAATCTGCTTTATTTCTTGTTGTTGCAGTTACAGAATGTCCTGCTTCTAATAGTTGCCTTACCAGGATAAGACCGAAACCTTTTGATGCTCCTGTAATAAACCAAACTTTTTTGTTGTCGCTTTTCATAATTAGTTGTTTTTAAATTATGAAGCAAAATTACAGCAGGAATGGATTTGGTTTCTTGCTTCAATCAAACGAATGATTGCAAAATTCAAACATTTCTATAAAAACTGGGTGTCAGGTTGGTTTTTTTCTTGAAAAAGTTATTGAAATGTGCTGCTTCTTCAAAACCTAAGGCATAACTTATTTCTGAAATATTCCAGTCTGTATATTTTAATAATGCTTTGGCTTCGGTAGTTATTCTTTCCGTTATGTAATGCGTAGTAGTCTTACCAGTGGTTTCTTTGATGGCTCTGTTCAAATGGTTGACGTGAATTGAAAGTTGGCTGGCAAAGTCTTTTGCGGAGCGAAGTGTGAACCTTTGAGAAGGTGTTTCTATGGGGAATTGACGCTCTAGTAATTCTGTGAAAACGGCTGTTATTCTTGAATTTGCGTCAGGATGCTGGTATATTGTTTCGGTTGGCTGTCTTTTTAAAGCGTAGTGGGTAAGCTCGGTAGTATAGTTTCTGAGTAAGTCGTATTTATAAGTATAATCAGAATTTATTTCCTCGAACATCTTTTCGAAAATGGCTGTAACTTCGGTATCTTCTTTGGCGTTTAAAATGTATGATGGTTTTCCGCCTTGGGCAAACATTGGTAGGTCGTTCAGATTTCCTTTTATTTTTTCTGTGAAAAAGGACTCTGTGAAAATACAGAAATAGCCAGTTGTTTCTCCTGAGAGATGTTCCCAAGTATACGGAACTTGTGGGTTGAAAAATATCAATGTTGGACCCGAAACCTCGATGCTTTTATCAGCATAATGGTAGAGATTTGTTCCCCGAATGAGGCATATTTTATAAAAGTCCCGTCGGCTATAGCTGATGTTTGGACTTTCATTCGGAAGGCAATCCTCTAATTTAAAAACATTAAAATGACCAATTCCGTCTTTTAAATCAACGGTAATGTGTTCCATTTTGTTTTGATAAAACTCTTTTAGCGATTGTGTTTTCATTTTACAAAATTACAAAATTCAAACATATAAATAACATATAAGTAAAAAGCCATCCGATAAGAGATGGCTTTTTATGTTTTCAAATATTAAAAAGAAGAACCTATATGCTCTAGCATTTCAAACTTATGCGAATTATTGAGACCGCTTTCATCTCGTTCTTTTTGGAAGTTTTTAAAAGAGGCAACATTTAAAATTTGTTTCTGTATTGCTTCATTTTTATAGGAAGATAGATGTAAAAAGGTAATTCCATCTTCACATAAAAACACTTCGTACTTAAAATCTGAAGGGTTTAATTTTTTAAAGTCTTCCAGAAATGTCGTAATGTTAGCTTTGTTTTGAGCTACAAACTCTGGCTTTACGGTATAGGTTACTTTTACTGAAATCATATTTTCAAATTATTTAGTTAACTGCTAATTCTGTTGCAATTGCAATTCTGTTCCAAGCATTGATTATCGTAATCATCATAATGATGTTTCCGATATATTCTTCCGTGAACAAGTTTTTTGCCTTAGCATAAGTGGCATCCGACAAGTGATTTTTTTGAATCAAGGTGATTTCTTCGGTCATTTCTAGGATCACTCGTTCTTCTTCGGTGAAAAGTGTTGTTTCTTTCCAAGCGTTTAGAAGATAGATTCTTTGTTCGGTTTCGCCTTGTTTTCTTGCATCTGTTGTATGCATGTTGATACAAAATGCACATCCATTAATTTGTGAAGCCCTGATTTTGATCAGCTCTTTGTGGGTTGAAGTTAAAGAAGTTGAAGCGATGTACTTCTCTAATCCGAACATTGCTTTGTAGGCTTCTGGTTGTGTCTGAAAAATGTTTACTCTTGTTTCCATTTTGATATGTTTTTAAATTCATTACAAAGTTGCGCAAGATGTGGCTTAAAAAACTTGAAGTACTTCAAGAAATGAAATCAGACTTTTCCAGCTCTAATTTTACTCATAAATTCTGGCGAAAAATCCAAGTAGGAGGCAATCATATATTGTGGAACACGCTGAATAAATTCAGGAAACATACTATTCATGTGATGAAACCGTTCTTCGGCCGACATTGTAAAAAGGTATCTGATCCTGACTTGTGAAGCTCCAAATGATTTTTGGATTACCAGTCGGAAGTATTTTTCCAGTTTAGGAATTCTATCCAAAAGTTCATCAAACGACTTTCGGTCGATAGAAAGTACTTCTATTTTTTCAATGGCTTGAATATTAAAATGAGAAGGGGTTTGATATTGAAAGCTCAAATAATCGGTAATCCACCAGTTCTCAATTCCAAATTGTAAAGTTTGTTCTACTCCTTTATTGTTGTTGATGTAAAACCGAACACAGCCTTTGAGGATAAAATATTGCTTGTTGCAAATTTGTCCTTCTTCTAGCAAAAGTGATTTTTTAGTAAAGAGTTGATGCTGAAAATGGGTGAGAATCATTTCCGCATCAGCTTCATCTATGGTGATGAATTTTTTTATATGATCGATAAGATTTGAAAGCATCAACAAATATAGCAATCAAAAATAAAAAGATGGTTACTGTCAAAAACTTTTTTAGAAGCCAGGAATATAAATATCAAACGTGGCTCCTTTATTTATTTCGGCAGATACTGTAATAAAACCATTATGATTATCGATAATTTTTTTGACGATGGCAAGGCCAATTCCGGTTCCAGCATATTGGTCGTCATTGTGCAAACGCTGAAAAATACCGAAAATTCTATTTTTATAATCAGGGTTGAACCCAATCCCGTTATCTTCAATAGAAATATGGCAATAGTTTTTTGAAGCAGAAAGTTGCCCAACGACTAATTCTAGGTTTTTCTTTTGCAAGACACTGCCTTTTGCTATCTTACTTTTGATGATGATGTGTGGAGCGGTTTCTGGAACTGAAAATTTGATGGCATTACTAAGCAGATTTTGAATCAATTGTCGGAATTGGAACCGAATTATGGTAGCATTTCCGAGTTCATGTGTTTCTATTGTTGCCTTTTTTTCATTAATATTTTCGGCAAGATCGTTCTTTACTTCGTCAACAATTTTGTTTAGGCTGGTATTTTCAAACTTTCTTTCATTAGAATTGGCATACGAAAAGGCTAATAAATCCTCGATAAGCGTTTGCATCTTTCGAGCTGTATTATTCATTTTTTGGAAATAATCTTTTCCTTTATCTGATAATACGGCATATTCTGTTTCTAATATTCTCGATGAAAAGGTCTGAATTTTACGCAAAGGTTCTTGTAAATCATGACTTGAAACATAGGTAAACGATTGAAGTTCGTTATTCATTTTTTCAAGTTCGATAAATTTCTCTTCTAGTTTTTGATTGGTTTTTTCTAATTCGAGCGTTCTTTTTGCTACAGCTTCTTCAAGTTTTTCCTTCTCTTTTATCTGTTCTTCTATTTCAGTATTGGTTCCAACCCACATTATTGTTTTACCATTGGTGTCTTTATAGGACAGGCCACGGCTCAAATGCCATTTGTAGATACCTTCTTTATTTAGAAAACGATCGGCTATTTCAAAAATGTTGCCCGTTTCAATAGAATATTGCCATTGCTTGTTGTTGTTTTCAAAATCATCTGGATGGATAATTTTTTTCATTCCCGAATCTCTCAATTCTTCAAATGTAAGTCCGGTATAATCCAGCCAATTCTTGTTGAAATAATTGTATTTGCCTTGAGCATCGGCAGTCCATACTTTTTGAGGCATGGCATCGGCAATAAACTGAAAACGTTTTTGCACCTGATTTTGCTCTTCTTCTTGCTTCTTCTTTTCGGTTATATCTTCAATAGCGAGAAGAATTAGTTTTTGAGAATCATTCTCTTTATTGATTTCTCGTGCATTTAAAAGTAGCACACGTTCCCCAATATTTGAAAAAGTGTTGGTAATTTCGAAATCTTTAAAAGTAGCCTTTTGTGGTAAAATCTTCTCTAACAGTTTTCTCAAGGCAGGAATATTCCATTGTTTATTGTCTAAATCGTAAATTAATACGCCTTCCGTATTTTTTTCCTTGGCCAAAAAAGTTTTATAAAAGGCAGTATTGGCTTTTTGAACTCGAAGATTTTTATCTAATATCAACAAAGGTTCTCGAAGTGTGGCTACAATGGCTTCTGCATAATCTCTAGATTCTGTAATCTGTTCGTTAAGATTTCCAATTTCTTGATTAACAACCATAAGTTCCTCATTGGTGCTTTGCAATTCTTCTTTACTGGTCTCCAATTCTTCATTAAGACTTTGTAATTCCTCGCTTCCGCTTAATAGTTCCTCATTGTCCCTTTGCAGTTCTTCATTAGCCGTTTCTTGATCTTCTGTAATGCTTCGCATGTCTTCATGCGTTTGTTTTAGTTCATGTTCTAATTGCTCAATTCGTAAATCTTTGGCATCTTTTTTTGCTTTTGAAGTTGCCTTTGAACCCATAATTTGTTCAGAAACATTAATGGATTTATGAAATAGAATGAGGTGATATACTTCGCTTGTATTAGGAAGTGGAATGGCTTCGATGTCAATCGTATGAATGGTATCAGCAAATTTTAGACTGATATCTTTTTTAATGATAGTAGTTTGTTCTTTTTTGGCTTTATGCAAAATTGTTCTCAGTTCGAATGCAAGGCCATGCTTTGCCATTTTCAATAAATTGTGGGTAGGCTTTCCTGGTAATTGCTCCAAATACATGGATGTACTTCCTCTAAAATCTACAATATCGAGTGCTTCATTCACAATCACACCAGATGGAGTATAGTTTTTAAGAATGATATCGTTTGCCGTTTTTTGAAAGTCATTGTTGATGATTTCAGGTTTTGTATTGATATTTGACAAGCCTAAGTTTTGTTCATTTCGCTTACTTGCAACGTGCATAAACCTTCCAGAAACATCTTTTCGGGTAAACAGTTTATCATTTTTTCCGTTGGAAATAAATAAATCCGAAGCACTACCTGTGGTTTCCGTTTTTCCTAAAAGTAAAATTCCTTTGGGAAGCAACGAATAATGGAAAGTAGTCATGGCTTTTTTCTGCAAATAGGGCTCCATATAAATCAAGACATTTCGGCAACTGATGAAATGCATTTTGCCAAAGGGTGGATCTTTAAGGAAATTATGCACAGCAAAAACACACATGTCTCTAATGTTTTTATCAATAACATAGCTATCGTTGCTTTTCTTGAAAAAAGTAGCAAGCCTTTCGGCAGAAACCATACTGACTTCACTTTTGCTGTATTTTCCGCTTCTGGCTTTTGCAATGGCAGGTTCACTTAAATCTGAAGCAAAAATTTGGAGCTTTTCGGGATTAGTTCCTAAAAACTCTTTGAAGCAAATGGCAATAGAATAAGCCTCCTGACCTGTACTGCAACCGGCTATCCAAATTCTAATGGGTTCATTTTCGATATTATTTCGAATAAGTTGCGGAAAGACATGATCACACAGGCTGTCAAAAACTTTTTCATCCCGAAAAAAACTCGTTACAGGAATCAGCAAATCCTGATATAAAATATCTTGTTCGGATTTATTTTCTTTTAAATACTTAAGATAGGAGGAAGGGGTTGTATTTTTATTGATTACCATTCTCCGAAGTATTCTTCTTCTGATGGTTGTTTGTTTGTAATAGGTAAAGTCAGTTCCTTTCCGAATTCGCAAAAGCGAAATGATTTGGTTGTGAATTAAATCATTTTCATTGGATTGATTTTCTTCCACCTCTTCATTTCCATAAATACTTTTGTAGGCGTTTGCTATTTTTAACGGCATCTCTTCTGGCGAAAGGATAAAATCTACCACATTTGCCTTGATGGCACTATTGGGCATGCTGTAATAAGCGGAAGTTTGTTCGTTTTGAGCAACTGTTATTCCGCCATTTTCTTTGATTGATTTTAGTCCGGCAGTTCCATCTGAACCGGTTCCTGATAAAACCACCCCAATAGCATGGTCTTGGTGTACTTCTGCTAAGGAATTAAAAAAAAGATCAATAGGGAAGTTAAGTTTTGTTTTGCTGATGTCACGAGGAGTGAGTTGCAGGATCCCGTCATTTGCAATCATCATTTTGTTACTTGGAATAACATAGATATGATTGGGCTTTACTTTTATATCATCAGAAATTTCCAATACTGGAATTGGAGTAACCTTTTGTAATAATTCCGTTAGAATGCTATCATGGTTAGGATCCAAGTGTTGTACCAAAACATAAGCCATACCTGAATTTTCTGGAATTGCTTTGAGTAGTTTCTTAAACGCCTCAAGTCCTCCGGCAGAAGCGCCAATTCCCACAACTGGAAAAAGGTTTGTCGATTTGATGATTGGTGTAGGAACGGAACTCGTATCTTTTGGATGCATCCTGTGAAATTACGCTTATTCAGAGCCAATCACTAATTAAAAAGGTTTTATTATTTTGGTGTAAAATAAAAAACCCATTCGCCGTGGCGAATGGGTTTGATATAAGTAAGTAGATAAATTATTGTTTGACAAACGTTCTTATTTTACTTTTTTGATAACAGCTTTGAAAGCTTCTGGGTGGTTCATCGCTAAATCTGCAAGAACTTTTCTGTTCAATTCGATTCCGTTAGCTTTTACTTTCCCCATAAACTGAGAATAACTCATTCCTTCCAATCTGGCTCCAGCGTTGATACGTTGAATCCACAATGCACGGAAGTTTCTCTTGTTTTGTTTTCTATCGCGGTAAGCATAAACCATAGCTTTCTCCACCGCGTTTTTAGCAACTGTCCAAACGTTTTTACGTCTACCAAAGAAACCTTTGGCTTGCTTCATTATTTTTTTTCTTCTTGCTCTTTTAGCAACTGAATTTACCGATCTTGGCATAATTTTAATGTTTTTTTGTAGCAGGCGTCCTGAATTTAATCAAAGGAACTTAAGGCCATACTCCAAGGTTATTGAATAATTTTTAACCTAAAGAATTTTGGGTTTAGGGTTATGGGTTTTTGGTTTAGGGATTTCCCTGAGCCTTGAACCTTTTACCTTGAACCTTTATTAGATAATTCTTAATTGTTGTTTGATGCTTTTCATATCTGTCTTGTGAACAAGTGCAGAGTGTGTCAAAGCTAATTTACGCTTTTTAGATTTTTTAGTCAAGATGTGACTTTTAAAAGCGTGCTTTCTTTTAATCTTTCCAGAACCAGTAACTTTGAAACGTTTCTTGGCGCTAGATTTGGTTTTCATTTTAGGCATTTTTCCTAGTGTATTTAATTTATTCTTACTTACTTATTTTTTGGTATAAATTTTCAATCTGAAAAACTGCGACTGAAAACTGAATACTACTTTTTCTTTTTCGGAGCAATGAACATGATCATTCTTTTTCCTTCAAGAACAGGCATTGCTTCAACCTTTCCGTATTCTTCAAGATCGGTAGCAAGTCTTAATAAAAGAATTTGCCCTTGATCTTTATAAATAATAGAACGTCCTTTAAAGAATACAAATGCTTTTAATTTAGAACCTTCTTTTAGGAACTTCTCGGCATTTTTTCTTTTAAATTCATAATCGTGCTCATCTGTTTGTGGTCCGAAACGAATTTCTTTTACTGTAATTTGAGTAGATTTTGCCTTAAGCTCCTTTTCTCTTTTCTTTTGCATGTAAAGGAACTTTTTATAGTCCATAATTTTACATACTGGTGGTTCAGCATTTGGAGAAATTTCAACTAGGTCGAATTCCTGTTCATCGGCCATACGTAAAGCTTCTGAGATTTTGTAAACTCCTGGCTCAACGTTATCACCTACAAGACGTACTTCTGGAACACGAATAAGATTATTTATTCTGTGTGCATCTTTTTTTTCTACTCGAGGCTGGTAACCTCTGTTGCTTCTTATTGCTATGGCTTTATAAATTTAAGTTAAACTGTAAATGTTTTTAATGTCTTTTTTATCTCTTCGTTCACTATTGAAGCAAATTCTTCTATAGAAACGCTAATATTTCCTTTTCCTTCCTGTCCGTGACGACGTACAGAAATAGTACCATTTTTCTCCTCCTCTTCGCCTACAATCAGCATAAACGGGTACTTTTGAACTTCCGCTTCACGGATTTTCCTTCCAATCGTCTCGTTTCGGTTGTCAATTAGGGCGCGAATTTCGTGATTTTCTAGCAAATCTAAAACTTTTTTAGCATATTTTTCATATTTCTCGCTCAAAGACAATATAATAGCTTGTTCAGGCATCAACCAAATTGGGAAATTTCCTGCCGTATGTTCTAGTAAAATCGCTATGAAACGTTCCATCGAACCAAAGGGTGCTCTGTGAATCATCACCGGACGGTGCAATTCATTATCCGAACCTTTGTATGTCAAGTCAAAACGCTCGGGTAAATTATAGTCCACTTGTATAGTTCCCAATTGCCATTGTCTTCCCAGAGCATCCTTTACCATGAAATCCAGTTTTGGACCATAGAAAGCAGCTTCGCCATATTCAACAACAGTATTCAGGCCTTTGTCTCTTGCAGCATTGATAATTGCATTTTCAGCTTTTTCCCAGTTTTCGTCACTACCTATATATTTAGCTCTGTTTTCCTGATCTCTCAAAGAAATCTGTGCCGTAAAGTTTTCAAATCCTAAAGATCCGAATACATATAATACAAGATCAATTACTTTTTTGAACTCCTCGTCCAATTGTTCTGGAGTGCAGAAAATATGTGCATCATCTTGAGTAAATCCTCTAACACGAGTCAAACCGTGTAATTCTCCCGATTGCTCATATCTATATACCGTTCCGAATTCGGCATAACGCTTCGGTAAATCTTTATACGACCAAGGTCTCACGTTGTAAATTTCACAGTGATGAGGACAGTTCATTGGTTTCAATAAAAATTCCTCGCCTTCAGCTGGAGTGCTAATAGGTTGAAAACTGTCAGCTCCATATTTTTCATAGTGTCCAGAAGTTACATAAAGCTCTTTCTGTCCGATATGAGGTGTAACAACTTGTTCGTAACCAGCTTTCTTTTGGGCCTTTTTCAGGAATTGCTCCAAACGATCTCTCAAAGCGGCACCTTTTGGCAGCCACAAAGGTAAACCTTGGCCTACTTTTTGAGAGAAAGCAAACAATTCCAATTCCTTTCCAAGTTTTCTATGGTCACGACGTTTAGCTTCTTCAAGTAATTCAAGATAATCTGTCAAATCTTTTTGCTTAGGAAAAGAAATTCCATAAACACGAGTCAACTGTTTGTTTTTTTCATCACCTCTCCAATAAGCACCGGCAACACTCATGATTTTAAAAGCTTTGATGATTCCAGTATTTGGAATATGCCCCCCACGGCATAAATCAAAAAAGTCAGCATGATCACAAAAAGTAATCGTTCCATCTTCCAGATTCGAAATCAATTCAGTCTTATATTCATTGTCTTTATAAACTTCCAAAGCTTCCGCCTTAGAAACCGAACGCATCTTGAATTCATATTTCCCTCTCGAAATCTCAAGAACACGATCTTCCACTTTCTTGAAGTCAGCGTCAGTAATCTTTTGATCTCCGAAATCAACATCATAGTAGAATCCATTTTCAATCGCAGGTCCTAATGTCAGTTTGATTCCTGGGAACAATTCCTCCAGAGCCTGAGCCATAACGTGAGAAGTAGAATGCCAAAAAGCTTTCTTTCCATCCTTGTCATTCCATGTATATAAAACGAGTGACCCATCCGTCGTCAATTCCGTCGCGGTTTCCACAGTAGTTCCATTAAAAGAAGCTAAAATAACATTTCTAGCCAATCCCTCACTAATGCTTTTTGCAACATCCATCGGAGTCACACCTTGTGCAAACTCTTTAACTGACCCATCGGGTAACGTAATCTTTATCATCGTATAAAATTTATGACCGCAAATATAGAAGATTCTCAAAACACACACAATATATATAGGTACTATAATTTCTACCTAATATATAATGTGCAAAATTATCATGAGCGAACCTTCGGGCTTCCAATAGGTCCATTTTCCCGTCCTCCCTCCAAATCTTTTCTTTTTCCAAGGGAAAAAAGAAAAGGATTTTCCCTCCGGCCGGGGCTATGGTGGAGGCTTTCGGGCATCCCGGGAACCTTTTTTCCCTGCCTTCCTGCAAAAAGACGCATCCTTCTATTCCGGCGGAGGGCTTCAATTTCCTCACCGCCACCTGATCCTCACGGTTGCCTTGGTGATATTGTGGAGCAAACCCTGATGCCTTCGAAAAAACTTTCCATTCCAAGGCACACGTTTCCAGCGGATTGTAAAAAAGGTAAAAAAAAAGTGCATCCAAAGCTTGCGGGAGTGGAAATCTTGTGTACTTTTGCACCCGCATTCAAGGCGAAGTTCTTAGACACACACTGTAAAAGC